>QCUL01000027.1 GCA_003210755.1 Synechococcus sp. AG-679-C18 | reverse complement strand
CAATTGGAGCTTATTGGCTTTCGGCTTTTGGTCAGCGCAAAATGGCAGAGCAGCCCCGGATGAGGGTTGAGCGATCAAGGCACCCAACGAGGTGGTTTTAATTGCTCGCGGATATGCAGCAAAGCTGAAATTGCCTAATGCAGCATCCACCAACGGCACAAGTGAATGAACTCGTCAATGTGTTCCCGTGGAATTTGGTGGAACATTCCTCAAACCGAACCTCTAAGGGCGGCTGTCTCAGCTCCCTGCTCTCGTGAAGTGACCGTAGGACTAGTACAAGGTCAGAGGAAACCCCATGACAGCGATTGAGTGCTACTGAATAGGGGGCACAACTGCTCAAAGCAAAAAATTGCTAAGGGATCTTCGAAAACTTTCTTACTCATTACTCATTGACTTATGATCTGCAAAACAAATATCTATGAACTCGTTCTACAGGACGTGGTACGTATGTTTCGGAGGAAAGAGATTGCGAGATTTCCGTTTGATGCGACAGGTTGAGAAGCTGCATACGAAAAAGAAATTGAATTACGAGAGGATTTCTCTCGGTACAATTGCTGAGGATTATATTTAAAAGAAAGAGAGTAGAAGAGCAAGAGGTTTCAGGAAAAGAAATGTTGGGATTGTGGTTTAGGAACCTGGTAAAATAGCAGTATCTGGTTAATTGAACCGATTGCCCCAGCTGATTCTACCCGGAGTAAATGATTAATCCAATCATCGCAGGGTGGCATGTTTAGGGATTACGTGGAATTTTTGATTAGAACTCTTCCTCAATAAGCCTTGATTTCTTCTTTGGTCGCAAAACGCACGAATTTGTACCATTTGCCCTCCACTGTCGTTGCCTCTCGCCTCGGAGCATTGATCCGTTGCGATCAATGTTCCACTGTTAATCCATCACAAGAGATTGGCCCCACAAGAGCTTCTTTTTTGAGATCCAATGGCAGGTGCGAAGTAGAGGAAGTTCTCATTACCCAAAACCCAGGACGATCTCGGTTTTCGTTGTTGGTGGAAGCTGGCTCGATCGCTGAAGCGCGCGGGTGCCGTAAGTGCGAACTGTAAAGAGCTTTACCGATTGCATAGACGGTGGAGATCAAAGCCTCTGGATGATGTGTCAAATGCCGTCGCAAAAGCACAAAAAGACGCCTGACACAAGAAACCGTGCTTGCTATTTATTGTGGAGTCACCAGATCACAAAAACAACCCATTAATAGGCTCACGAACCATCTACTGAGACATCGCAATGAAACTGCATCCAAAGCCGATTCGTCCAAGTGTTGAACCCAAGGTTGACCTAATTGCAGCTCGGATAGAGAATGAGAGTCATAACGACTTAACCCGTTTTAAGAATTGGGATGGCATGGTTGCTGATATCAAAGGCGATATGAAGTGAGCCCCATTTGCAGTTATCTCTTCATTGATGCGATCCACAATCCACTCTTTATGCAACCACTGAAGGCCAGGGACTTGTGCCATCAATGCCGCAGCAGTTAGGGCCTGAGATTCAGGTTCTGGATACTCAAGACAGCAGGCATGCAACCTATCTGGTTCTCGAATAAATTGATTTGTAATTGTTGGTGTGAGTATCCAGAGGACATAACTCGTTCTTCACTCTTCTGAATGTCTACTCAAAGATCACTCCACTCCACAGCATTAAGTCCACAATCAATGCTCTGCCAGCAGAGCCGTAACTGACTACTCCTGCGGGTATTACCGATTGAAGTGATTCCGCAAGATATTATCGCAAAGCTCTTAGTCATGTTGCGCCCTATGGGTTTAATTCTACCTACTCATAAGAATCAATATTGAGCGTTATCAGCCGGTCTGTGGTTCCAAAGTTGGTGCCAGGTTGGTGCTGACGGTACATACATCATCAAGTGACTCCAATGCTTCTAATAACCGTTGGCAGGTTTCTGAATGGTCTTGATCATTGATGGTTACCAGTGCGAGTGGCTTCCAGCAATGCTCCCACCCAATCACCTCCCAGCCAAAGGCATGTAGCCCCTGTTGAAGATGTTCTAAAGCTTCAAATTTTCCGTGAATAACAGTGGTTCCATCGCTCTGCAAGGCATATCCATCAGCCTTGAGGTCGAGCAGGTTCTCCAGCAGGGCCTCTTCCTCGCAGAGTCCATTGAGTCGTACCTCACTGCGATGCTCAAAGAGATAACTCACGCATCCCGCTTCTCCGAGTTTGCCTCCATGCTTGCTGAAGGCCAGGCGTATTTCGGCTGCCGTCCGGTTTCGGTTGTCGCTCAGCGCTTCCACAAGTAGGGCCATGCCTTCAGGGCCATAGCCTTCGTAGCGGATTCTCTCCAAGCTGGATGAAGCGTCCCCTTGGCCTGCCCCCTTTGCGATGGCTCGTTCAATGTTGTTTGCGGGTAATCCCGCAGCACGAGCTTTCGTGATGGCGGTTCGAAGCTGGAAATTACCGTTTGGGTCGGCTCCGTTTCGTGCTGCCACAGTGATCTCACGCCCGAGCTTCGTAAACAGTGCCCCCCGCTTCCCATCGACTACCGCCTTTGTGCGTTTGATCTGTGACCATTTGCTGTGGCCGGCCATAAGGGAAAAGGTACGGATTAGCTGCGCGCTTCAAACACGACCTTGGGTCTCAGCTGATCGTCGCCGATGGAGATTCCAATACCCAGCATGGAGTTGTCTGAACTGAGAACAACGGTGGGTTCACCGTTGTTCTCAGTTTGATGAGGGATCGTGCGACCGAAGCTCCAGTCTTCACGTTCAAGGTCCGTGAGGCGGCGGGTTGGTAGTTGTGTCAGCGCCTGCTGGGGAGGGATGAGGGTGAGCGCTTCCATCGTTTGACCGGTCTGGTCGTTTGGGTGCTTAGGAAGCGCGATCGCATCAGCTTCATTAAAGCCAAGGGCTTGGGTCCGCCTAAGCCAGTCTAAGCAGCCTCCGCATCCCAGGGCCTCCCCGAGATCTCTGGCCAACGAACGGACGTAAGTTCCCGCGGAGCAGTGCACCTCAAGGGTGAGCTTTCCCTTTTGGGAATCCCAATTCTCAAGAGAAAGGGAGTGGATGGTCACGCTTCTGGCTGGTAGATCCATGACTTCACCGCGGCGGGCCCTGGCATGGGCGCGTTCGCCATCCACGTGCACAGCCGAAACCTGGGGCGGACACTGTTCGATAGTGCCGCGAAATTGATTTAGGACCTGATTGATGGTCGCCGGGCTTAAACATGGCCAGTCACAGACTGTGATGACATTGCCTTCCAGGTCGTCGGTACTGGTGCGGGTTCCAAGCTGGATGACCCCGCGATAGGTCTTCTCTCCTGGCAGGTAAGGAAGCAGTCGGGTGGCCTGGCCGACAGCCATTGGCAGCACTCCTGTCACTGCTGGATCAAGCGTTCCTCCGTGGCCAACTCTTCGTGTTTGAAGCACTCTTCGCATGCGGCTTACGCAGGCATGTGAAGTCATGCCTGATGGCTTGTCGATCACCACGAAGCCGAGTGGTGCATCCAAGGGGTTCGAAAGGCAGCTGTTCTGAATGTGGCATCTGGCCTGCACGTAAATTGACCATGTCCGCCTAGCAGAAGATGCAGAGTCTGAGCAATTCTCCCCGAGTGGACATCGAGAACTTCTTGAACAGCGGTTTTTCTGTTCGTGCCCATCTGGCTCATCATCTCAAGCTCACGTTGGAGCAGGTTGATCAGCGCCTTCCCGAGGGCAAAGATGACTTAGCGGCCATGCATCCAGGGGCTTTTCAGCCAGATCAAGCCACGGAGTTTTACGAAAGCACCGTAGGAACGGGCCATCTCTTTGAATTAGCTGCATGGCATCTCAGCAGCTCCGACTACATCGCAGATACCCTTCGTTTACAGGAGGATTTTGCTCGAGGCGTTGTCCTGGATTTTGGAGGAGGGATTGGCACTCATGCCCTTGCAGCAGCGGCGCTGAAATCGGTTGATCGAGTCCACTTTGTTGATTTGAACCCCCAGAACAGGGCGTTTGTTTGGTCCAGGGCTGTAGCCCTTGGTCTTGAGCAAAAAATTTCGGTACATCGTGATCTTGGAGATCTCAATGGCCAACGCTTCGACACAATCGTTTGCCTTGATGTATTGGAACATCTTCCTGATCCGTCAGATCAGCTTTTGCAGTTCTATAACCTGATGAATAGTGACGGACGGGCGTTGTTGAATTGGTACTTTTTTAAAGGTTATAATGATGAATATCCTTTTCACTTCGACGACCCTAATCTCGTTGACAGTTTTTTTCAGACGCTGCAAACTCATTTTCTTGAGGTTTTTCACCCGCTTTTAATTACAACAAGGGTGTACAGACCACTTGATAATAATTCTTCTTCTTAATGATCAATTCATTCGCTTTATCAGGATTGTGCCTGATGCTGTAGTGGTGAAGGAGGCTGAATGAATGAATAATTGGTTGCCTAGTTGACTCAATATAAAAAGACCAACGATCGCATCAGTGATCATTGGTCTTAAATTCTGAACGTTATCCTTCCTAATCGCTGACTAAATCAAAGTTACTGAGCAACTGCAGCAATGTTGATGCGTTTGCGATTGCGCAGTCCTCGGCGAATTGACTCAAACTTGACAACTCCGTCAGTTAGAGCAAATAAGGTGTCATCCCTGCCACGTCCTACGTTCACACCTGGCATGACAGATGTACCTCGCTGGCGAATGAGGATGGAGCCAGCTGTGACGCTCTCTCCTCCGTAAGCCTTCACTCCTAGACGTTTGGAATTGGAGTCGCGTCCGTTACGGGTTGAACCTGTGCCTTTCTTATGTGCCATGGGAAATCAATGCGATGGAGATGGAGGTGCTGGTTTCAGTGATCAGCTGATGGCTTTGCCGCCGACGGAAATGGATTCGACCATCACTCGTGTGAGTTCCTGTCGATGACCATTCTTACGACGAGTCTTCTTTTTAGGGCGCATTTTGTAAACGATCACCTTTTGACCCCGACGATGGGCCATGACTTTGAGTTCGACACTCGCACCCTGAACGTAGGGTTTGCCAACGGTTGCATCGTTCCCGTTTTTAATGAGAAGGACCTTATCAATAGTGATAGTGGAGTCGACTTCAGCATGCAGCCGGTCGAGATCGTAGTAACGATTGGCTTGAAGCCAAAATTGCTGACCAGAGGCTTCGACGATGGCATAGGAGCCTGTCTCCGGAGTCGTTTCTGAAGTGCTGCTGCTGGGTTCTGCCATGGACTAGGAAGGACGCGAACAGGCTCGGTGGATTGATAACCAACGATTTGGCCTGTGCCGCAATCGAAAGACAAACAAAGATCTTCGACCTTCGTGCTCTCTTTCGTCAAGATTCACTTGATCACTTTTCATTTTGGATGACAAGGCCAGCACTCACGATTGCGTTGCTGTTGAGGTCGCCTGAGCTCGAGAAGGCTTGTTGTCAGTGGTTGCCTGGCAATCGCTACACCCCGGTGGATCTAGGCCTTGAGGACTCAGCGGTCGATGTTGTTTCTGCTCTAGAGCGACAACGTGAGGCTGTCGATGCCGTAGTCATTGAACAATCTCTCCTTGAAGACAAGACTCGGGAGGACCTACTGGGACGTGGTTTGCTCTTCCCCGCCGTTGTTGTGGGTGAATTAATGGGCCGCGTGGATTACCACCCTGAAGAGGTTCACTTGGCAGGCGACCAACTTGAGCAACTTGGCTACAACGTTGATGCTGCAATTTCACGCTTCCTGCGGCACGGGCAAAAAGATGTCCGTCCTGAAGATGGATCTGCCGAATCAGATCAAGTTTTGGGGCAACACGAGGGGAGTGCCTGGAAACTTTCGAGCCGCTTGCAGGAGAGGCTTGGCTATCTGGGGGTCTTTTACAAGCGAGATCCCTCGCGATTTTTGGCCAATCTTCCGCCGAATGAACAACGGGTGCTGATTCAGTCGCTTCAGCGCACCTACCGAGATCTCTTGATTAGCTATTTCCGCGACCCTGCTGCAGCCAACCAAGCCTTAGAGAGTTTCGTGAATACAGCCTTTTTTGGAGACTTTCCAATTACCCAAACCGTTGAGATCCATATGAATCTGATTGACGACTTTTGGAAACAACTCAGAATTGAAGGACATAAGGACGATTTTCTTCAGGACTACCGCCTCGCCTTACTGGATGTTATGGCTCACCTTTGTGAAATGTATCGACGTTCTATCCCAGCAGATATTCCATTGTTTTCAACAGGGTCTGAGCTTCCTTTAAGACAGGATTCGGAGTTGATCTCATGAGCCCTCGGAAGACTTACATTCTCAAGCTTTATGTTGCAGGAAATACCCCTAACTCCATGCGCGCTCTAAAGACTCTGCGCAATATTCTTGAAACCGAATTCAAGGGTGTTTATGCTTTAAAAGTGATCGACGTGCTTAAAAATCCTCAGTTGGCTGAAGAAGATAAAATATTAGCTACACCCACATTATCGAAAATTCTCCCACCTCCAGTTCGTCGGATTATTGGCGATCTTTCGGATCGAGAACGTGTTCTGATTGGACTTGATCTTCTCTATGATGAGCTTGTCGATAACAGCCTCAGCTCTTCGCTTATAGATGCGTTGGAAGACTCGGACATAGTCGAATCAGATTCTTAAGCCTGGAGGTGATCTAGAGCTTTCTGGTGGTTTTTCTCATTAGCGTTGGAAGGCAAGGTCGCTGTCATGCAGATTTCTAGCTCAAGTGGTTCATCTCACATGCAGGTCCAGAAGCTTCCAACTGGGATTGAGGGCTTTGACGATGTTTGCCATGGTGGCTTGCCGATTGGACGCAGCACCCTGATCAGCGGGACCTCGGGTACGGGAAAAACAGTATTCTCATTGCACTTTCTGCATAACGGAATTGCTCATTACGATGAGCCCGGAATTTTTGTTACTTTTGAAGAGTCTCCTCTCGATATCCTTAGAAACGCTGCAAGTTTTGGTTGGAATTTGCAGGAGATGGTTGAGCAAGACAAGCTCTTTATTCTTGATGCTTCTCCAGATCCAGATGGTCAGGATGTGGCTGGTAGTTTCGATCTGTCTGGCTTGATCGAAAGAATTAATTACGCGATTCGAAAGTACAAAGCAAAAAGGGTGGCAATCGACTCGATTACGGCGGTATTTCAACAGTATGACGCGGTTTTTGTAGTGCGTAGGGAAATCTTTCGTTTGATCGCGCGTCTTAAAGAAATTGGTGTTACAACGGTGATGACAACCGAGCGGATTGATGAATATGGGCCCATTGCGCGTTATGGGGTTGAAGAGTTTGTCTCAGATAATGTGGTAATTCTGCGCAATGTGCTTGAGGGGGAGCGTCGAAGGCGAACTGTAGAAATTCTCAAGTTGCGTGGTACTACACATATGAAGGGAGAGTTTCCTTTCACGATGGGTGCTCATGGAATCAGCATCTTCCCTCTTGGGGCGATGAGGCTCACTCAGCGATCCTCAAATGTTCGCGTTAGCTCAGGTGTGCCACGGCTTGATGAAATGTGTGGTGGCGGCTATTTCAAGGATTCGATTATTCTTGCAACTGGAGCGACGGGTACTGGTAAGACATTATTAGTTTCTAAATTCATTGAAGATGCATGCAGTAATAAAGAACGCGCAATTTTGTTTGCTTACGAAGAATCACGTGCTCAATTGTTACGCAATGGCACAAGTTGGGGGATCGATTTTGAGCAGATGGAGCAAGATGGATTGTTGAAGATTATCTGCGCTTATCCGGAATCGACTGGGCTTGAAGATCACTTGCAGATCATTAAAACCGAGATCAGCCAATTCAAACCAACGCGTATGGCAATTGATTCCTTATCGGCACTTGCACGTGGTGTTAGTCACAACGCTTTCAGGCAGTTTGTGATCGCACTGACTGGATATGCCAAGCAAGAGGAAATTGCTGGATTTTTTACAAATACATCCGAAGAATTTATGGGAAGTCATTCGATTACTGATTCGCATATTTCAACAATTACCGATACGATTTTATTGCTTCAATATGTAGAAATACGTGGAGAGATGGCTCGCGCGCTCAATGTTTTTAAGATGCGTGGGTCTTGGCATGATCGTGGTATACGCGAATTTCTAATCACCGGAAATGGACCTCAAATCAAGGATTCATTCTCCAATTTCGAGAGGATTATCAGTGGGGTTCCGCATCGCGTAATGATGGATGAGCGGAGTGAGCTGTCTCGTATTGCTCGTGGGGTAGCCCCAGAATCCTAAGTAAAAGTAAGTAAGATTAAATGTAAATTAAATGCTTTGAGTTTGCTCTAAATCTTCTTGGTCAAAGCGACTTTGTCGTTCAGCTTGCAACCTTATTTCATCTTGATCAGACTGCGCTAGTGGAAGATCGAACCAGAATGTTGTTCCAACATCAGGTTCGCTTGCCATCCTGATTACACTGCTATGTTTTTCCAAAATGCCTCGCACGATCGACAGTCCAAGGCCAGTACCAACCTCAGTATGGACAGCATTCTCAACGCGGTAAAAGCGTTCGAAAATTCTTTGTTGTTTGTCCTCGCTGATTCCGTAACCTGTGTCACTAATTTCAACTCGCAGTTTAGGAAGAGGTGAAACAAGTTCGCATTGAGGAGCTTGTAATGAGTCTTCAGGTAATGGTCCCATAAAACAACTGTCAGGCCATGCGTAGGCTCGTAATACAATTCGACTACCGCTTCGACTGAACTTAAGGGCATTACCCACGAGATTATCGAAGACCTGGAGAAGAAGATCCCAATTGCCAAGAATGTCTGGCAGATCAATGGAAGCCTCAAGGTCTAATTGAACTTTTTTGTCAGATGCATTTAATTGATAGCTGCGTAGAGTTTGTTCCAGACCAGGCCTTAGATCGAGCTCCGAAAACTGAACGCTGGGATGAGATTCCAGCCTTGAAAGGTCGAGTACATCGTTGACCAGTCGGGTGAGTCTGTCTGTTTCAGAATTGGCAACTCCAAGAAACTCTTGTTTGTCCTTATCGCTGAGTTGATCCCCCATTTCATAAAGGGTTTCTACGTAGCTCTTGATGTTGAATAGCGGCGTGCGCAGTTCATGGGAAACGTTACTGATGAATCGACTCTGGGCAGCATTGAGCTCCACTTCACGGGTGAGGTCCTGCATAGTCACTGCGATTCCTTTCAAATTCTCCCCAGTGGGTTCGCGTACTGCTTGAAGCACGAAACGCAACGTGCGGGGGGGTTCGCCGATGCTGCTGCGCAATTCATTGCTGTCACGACCTTGATTGAGAACACCATCCAGTGGGTCATGGAGCTCGACTGCCAAAAGATCAGGAAGTGCATTCAGAAAATCCTGACCTTCGAGATTGCGTCCTTCCCAGCGAAACAATCGTCGAGAGGTTGGATTGGCCAAAACAATCTGACCTTTCTCATCGAGCAAGACGGCTCCATCTGCCATCGTTGCGATTAAGGATGCTTGTTTAACTTGAGCGGCTTGTAATTCTTCGATATTCGCGGCGTCGTAGTCCTGCAGCTGAGATGCCATGGCATTAAATCCATCCAGCAACTCTCCAAGTTCACCACCAACGGGGAGCCCGATGCGAGCTTGGAAATCTCCATCAGCAATCGAACGAACACCGCGAAGAAGTTCCTTCACCGGCCTCGTGATCGTGAGTGCGTTGAAGACAGCACCAAGGATCACAAGCACCCAAATCGAGATGAAAACAGCCACCGTGACTTCTCTGGTGAGGGAGGCACTTGCAAGTGCTGAATCATTGGGATTGACCCCAAGGGCGAGAACGCCGAGATAACGACCCTCATGAATGAGGGGCACGAACACATCGGTGACTTGGCCGTCAGGGGTGAGATGCTGCCTGACCAGTGGATTTTTTGGCCTAGATCTCAGTTCGCTAGGGAATTCAAGTCGTCTGTTGAGACGTAGATCACCTCTGGTGTCAGCGTCGTTTCCACTGATGGGAATGCCGAGATAGACCACGCCTTCGGGATCTGCAAAAAAGATGTAGCGAAGGCTTCGGCTCGAGCGCCAAAACTGTTCAGCCACATTGGCCAGCTCACGGTCATGTCCTTCTGCGACCAGTTCAGTGACATTGCCGGCTAGGAGCAGTCCCAGATCGCGGGCGTAGCGGGTGTCATTCATCACAGCATCACGTTGGATGCCATTGAGTGCGAAAAAAGTGATGCTGGTCATCATTAGGCTCACCACAAGAGTGGCGATGGCCAGAAGCTTGGTCTGAAGGCTGAACTCAGCCCACCAGAGTCGGATACCTCGCCACATTCCTTCCTCCCCGTGGGATGTATCCGAGGAAACTGATCCGGTCCATGAGGACGGAGTTGAGTTCGCAGAAGCTGGCGCCGAACCGCTACTCATGGCAAGAGATTGATTATGAAAGTTTAGGTCCGCGTACTTGGTGGCCGATATCTTTTCTGAACTGCATGCCTTCGTAACGGACTTGCATCAGTCCTTCGTAGGCCTTCGTAAAGGCCTGATCGAAATCAGTTGCTTGAGCCACCATCGCAAGAACGCGGCCGCCTGCGGTCTCCAGAACGCCATCAAAGGTGTGGCGCGTCCCGGCATGAAACAACTGAAGTTGTTGATATTCGCTTTGATCAACATTCAGCGAAATTTCAATCGGGTCGCCTTTTCGAGGAGCGTCGGGATAACCGTCTGCTGCTGAGACCACGCAGGCACTGCAGAGCTCTATCGAAGTAAGGGGCGGAGCTTCAGCCAGACGTCCCAGGGCACAGGCTTGCAGTATCCGAGCAAGTTCAGGTCCCATGAGAGGCATGAGGGTTTGGCATTCAGGATCTCCAAAGCGGCAATTGAATTCGATCACCCGTGGACCCTCTTTGGTCAACATGAGCCCCGCGTAAATCACACCGCGATATTGGATCCCTCGATTGCGCAGCGCTTCAAGGGTTGGTTCCATCACCAGCTTGCGCACTTGCTCTAGGCCTTCTTGATCGAGAAGTGGGGCCGGTGCATAAGCCCCCATTCCGCCGGTGTTGGGTCCGTGATCGCCATCATTGAGTCGCTTGTGATCCTGTGCAGGAGGAAGCAGAACCATCTGCTCACCATCACAAAGGGCAAAAACTGATACTTCTGGACCACATAGTCGTTCTTCCAGCACGAGCTGCTCGCCTGCGGATCCGAAGCGACCCTCAAATGCGTCGTGGATTGCTGCTGTCGTCTCGTCCACCGTGTCTGCCACGGTCACACCTTTCCCAGCCGCGAGGCCATCCGCCTTCACGACCAATGGACGCCTCAATTGTTGGACCACGGCAAGACCCTCCTCTTCGCTGGTCACCGTCCAGTGATCTGCTGTGGGGACTCCAGCTTCTTTCATTAATTGTTTTGCCCAGGCTTTGCTCGCTTCCAGTTGTGCGCCTTCTGCGCCTGGGCCAAATACTGCGGTACCTTCTCTACGAAGCTTGTCAGCGAGCCCAGCAGCCAAGGGAGCTTCTGGTCCAATCACAACAAGATCGATGTTGTGAGTTCTGCATTCCCTGATCAGTCCCCCGTGATCACCCTCGGCGACTTCAAGCGAATCGCAGCCTTGCAGATTCACAGTGCCGGCATTGCCAGGACTGATCCAGATTTTTCCCACTTCCGGGCAGCGTCTGAGCGCCCAGGCCAACGCCTGCTCTCGCCCGCCGCCTCCAACCACGAGCAAATTTCGCAAAGGCGGTAGTGAGAGGGGACGGGTGCTGGAAATGGACATGGGAGGGTGCGGAACGGGGTATGACCCTTAGGTTTGGAGGGCCAGGAATAATGCACGACGCATTGTCCTGACTCATACATCTTTGTTTGCGGCTGTCAGTCCATGGGGCTTTCTTCCCTGCCACTTTTCATTCTGCTGGCGGCGGTACCTCCGTTGGACTCTGCTCCCGTGCAACCTCCACCGATGTCGATGTCGATGTCGCCGGAGACCTTTGAAATGGTCTTGGAAAATGGCGGCATTTCAGAGCTTTCAATGGCTTGCGCAGATGCGGATACCTTTGGGATGCCAGAGCGTCTTCGCTTGCTTCGCGATCGCTTGATGCTGGTGGCTCCGACACCGCAACCCTTTGATGTGGTGATGGCGAATGCAAGGGCACTAATGGTCTGCAAGGCACCAGACAGCACACAAATTGTGTTGAGTCGATTTGGTCCAGCGCCTGGTTCACAGCGAAGGGCGTGGTTGCTTCTGTCATGGAGAGCAGCGAGTGCTGCTTTTAACCAGGAGGCCGCTGTGCTTGCGCTGAGACGTCTTGCTGATGGAGATCTGAAGCGCCTCGATCGAGAGATGTTGGTCGTTGGCCAATCCGATGAGGGTTTGTCGCTTACACGCTCGGCGCTTGATTTACTCGCGAAGCATGAGCTGGCAGCTGGCCGTCCGGAGGAAGCGGTCAATGTCCTCTTGGCTGGCCGTACCCCAGGTGTTGTGGCGTCACGCAGGTTGGGATTGGTTGCTGAGCTCCTAGCCCCTCTTGATTCACAGCGAAGTGCCCTTTTGTTGGAATCGGCTCTGGATCAAGCTGCCGTTGAGCAAGCCTGGGGGCTTGCTGAAGAGTTGCTACGCCTGCAGTTGCGTTTAGCACTAGAGAATGGTGGTGACGTTGATCGCCCTCGGGAACGACTTCGCCGTTTGGCTACCAGGGTTGATGATCGACTAACCCTCCTAGAGCTTGAAACGTCGTCTCCAGAATTGGATCGTGAACGTTTGCAGGATCTTGAGGATCAGCTCCGCTCTCCGAGAGCGACTGGTGGCCATGCCTCCCTGGGAGAATCAAATCCATCCGTAGCTCCTGCTGCCAATCAGTTGGCCCAACCATGACCACTATCCACGGGCCGCTGCTTTATGAAGGCAAGGCCAAGCGCGTTTACACGACAGGCCGAGATGAAGAAGTCTTGGTTGAATTCAAAAATGATGCCACCGCATTCAACGCCAAAAAGCGTGAACAACTAGAGGACAAAGGACGGCTGAACTGTCAAATTTCTGCGTGCTTGTTCGAATTGTTGGAACGGGAGGGGATTCCAACTCATTACTGCGGATTGGAGTCAGATCATTGGATGGTGGTTCAGAGGGTGAAGGTCATTCCAATTGAGGTTGTGCTGCGCAATGTGGCAACAGGCTCACTTTGTAGGGAAACCCCTATTCCCCAAGGGACACCATTAGAGCCTGCATTAATGGATCTTTACTACAAAGATGATGATCTTGGCGATCCCCTTTTAACTGATTCTCGCTTGTCTTTACTTGGGTTAGTGAGCCATGAATGTCGTCAGGAAATCGAGACTTTGGCAAGACGAGTGAACGCTGTTTTAGCTCCGTTTTTCTCTGATCTCAATTTCCAGTTGGTGGATTTCAAACTCGAGCTTGGATTGAATTCAGCTGGCGAATTACTTGTTGCTGATGAGATAAGTCCAGACACCTGCCGCCTTTGGGATATGGACATTCGAGATGAAAAACAACGCATTTTTGACAAAGATCGATTCCGTCAGGATCTAGGAGGCGTTATCGAGGCCTACGGGGAGGTCTACAAACGGGTCCAAGGGGTAATACCGAAACCCCGCAACTACAGGTAAGGTCACCGGACCTTTACGGCCATTTAGGCCGATATCTGCACCATCTCATGGTCAATTCCTTCTCATGCCGAACAAGGAATGCCGTTCGGCGAGGAGCTTTGGGGCTCGCTCTTGCCCTGCCGCTTCTGACCAATCTTCCTGCTCGTGCTCAAGCTGAGGCTGATTTAGATCAGAGCTCGGATGAACAGGTTCAGCTTGAAGAAGACGTTTTGGTTGAGGGGAACAGCCCCCCTGAATTCGTTGAAGTCGAGGAATTTGAGGAGGTCAGAGAAATTCCTGCGGCCTCAGATAGCGAAACGTCTGAGCTGCCCCGCGTTTTGATTACGGAGGTTGTGATCGAGGGGATTGCTGGCCATCCAGAGCAAGAGCGTGTGGAACTGGCCGCTTACGACGCCATGACCGTTCGGCCTGGGAGTCGTGTCACCAGGGAAGAGCTCAAGGTTGATTTGGATGCGATCTACGCCACAGGCTGGTTCTCAGATGTACGCATCGAACCGGTCAATGGCCCCCTCGGGGTGCAGCTCGTAGTGCAGGTTGTTCCAAATCCTGTGCTTACAGAGGTGGTGTTGCTACCCGAAGACAATGAAATCCCTCCGCAGGTGATTGAAGATGCCTTCAGTTCCGACTATGGACGGACTCTGAATCTTGCCGAACTTCAGCTTCGGATGAAGGAACTGCAAACTTGGTATTCATCTGAGGGTTACGCCTTAGCCAGGGTCACTGGCCCAACGCGAGTAAGTCCCAGTGGGGTCGTTGAACTCAAAGTTGTGATTGGAACTGTCGCGGGCGTTGAGGTGCAGTTTCTAAACAAAGAGGGAGAAACTACCAACGACAAAGGTGAGCCAATTCGTGGAAAGACCAAGCCGTGGGTGGTGTCTCGTGAAATATCGATCAAACCCGGCGAGCCGTTCAATAGAAATCAACTTGAGGCTGACATTAAGCGCCTTTATGGAACATCATTATTTAGCGATGTGAAAGTTACTTTGCAGCCTGTTTCAGGAGATCCTGGGAACGTCAATATTGTTTTGGGCATTGTTGAGCAATCCACAGGATCTCTCTCCGGTGGATTGGGTTATAGCCAAAGTCAAGGTGTTTTTGGACAAGTTCAACTTCAAGACAGCAACTTGTTTGGTAGGGCATGGAATCTGGCTCTTAATCTGACCTATGGACAATTCGGTGGCCTTGCAAACTTTACATTCACTGATCCATGGATAAAGGGAGATAAACATCGCACTTCGTTTCGTACTTCTATTTTCCTGAGTCGAGAAGTGCCTCAGGTTTTTCAAAGTCAGGATAATGGAGACATTGTCACGGTCACAGATTATGAAGACAATAAATCTTCTGTTGCTTATGAGATTAGCAGAGATAACAATCCTGCAGGGCGTAAATTTGATGATGTGGGTGAGGCATCTGACTTATTCCCAGAGGAAAGTTGGTTTGATTATCAAGGCGATACTGTTGCCTTGCAGAGAGTTGGCGGAAATATAATTTTTGCTCGACCCCTCAATGGTGGCGATCCCTACAAAAATGCCCCTTGGCAATTGCTTGTGGGCATGAATGTTCAGAGTGTAAGGCCAATTAATTTTGAAGGAAGTACTCGTATTTATGGAACTCCAAGTAGAGGAATTGATGATAGCATTCCTAATGAAAACATTATATGTATTTCTTATAATTGTGCTAATGAAAATAATCTTGCTGGATTGCGACTTGCCGCTACCTACAATTCTTTGAATGATCCACGTAATCCAACTTCTGGAAATTTCTTTAGTTTTGGTACTGAACAATTCGTATCTGTTGGCGAAAATTCCCCGACTTTTAACCGAGTAAAAGCAAGTTACACCCAATTCTTTCCTGTGAATTGGTTAAAGATTTCCAAGGGGTGTAGGCCAAAGCCAGGCGAAAAATTAAATTGCCCACAAGCCATTGGTATTCAGTTGAAAGCTGGCTCCATCGTTGGCGATCTTCCTCCTTATGAAGCTTTCTGCCTAGGTGGATCGAACTCGGTGCGAGGTTGGTTCGACTGCGACTTGGCCGTTGGACGAAGTTATGGCGAAGCAACACTCGAATATCGCTTCCCGATTATCAGTATTTTCCAAGGAGAATTATTCGTCGATGCGGGAACTGACTTTGGATCTCAGAACAACGTTCCAGGTAAGCCAGGAAAATTACTAAAAAAACCTGGATCAGGTTTTTCGATTGGTACAGGTGTGATTGTTACCACGCCAGTGGGCCCGCTTCGTCTCGAGGTGGCAAGCCAAGACTTCACTGGTGAGTGGCGATTCAACCTTGGTGTGGGCTGGAAATTCTGATGATGTCCTGGCCTTCGGACTACAGCGAGGGATGGACTTTGGCATCCAGCGTTACGCGCTCAGGGGTTGGGCTGCACAGCGGGCTTCAAAGTCAGGTCACTCTGGTTCCAACAGAACAGGAAGGCTTTTATGTTCGCTGGCTTGATCAAGATTCAGATCCTGTTCGTTTAGATCCCTCGCAGGTTCGGGAGAGCCAGCTCTGCACAACGTTGGATTTTGGTGATAAGCAGCTTGCGACCGTGGAGCATCTGCTGGCAGCACTTGCCGGATGCGGTGTCTCTCATGTTGAAGTGCAGGTGAATGGTTCAGAGGTCCCTCTTCTTGATGGTTCAGCGCTTGGTTGGGTGCAGGCCATTGCTGAAGCTGGTTTGTCGAAAGCTCTTACGCCACGCAGTTCCGCTCTGGTGCTCACTGAACCCTTGGTGTTTAATCGTGGCGGTAGTGCGATCATTGCAACGCCTGCCGAAAGATTCAGGCTTGTCGGAGTGATTGATTTTCCTCAAAAAGCGATTGGCCGTCAGCAACTTGCGATCGAGCTCAATCCGCAGAGATTCGTCAACGACATTGCACCTGCTCGCACCTTTGGCTTCCGCGAGCAAGTTGAATATCTCCGAACTTCTGGTTTGATTCGCGGCGGTGCTTTAGAGAATGCATTGGTTTGCGATGGAGATACCTGGATGAATCCACCGCTACGTTTTCCAGATGAGCCTGTGCGCCATAAGATCTTGGATCTGATTGGCGACCTTGCTCTTGTGGGTTTTCCGCAAGCCCAAGTGCTGGCCTATCGCGGATCCCATGGCCTGCATACTGATCTGGCCGCGGCACTTGCCGATCAACTCACTTCCCAACGCTAAGCCACTTGACCGTTCTCGCTTCTGCCGACACGTCCGCTTCGGTTCTCAATGCCGAGCAGATTATGGGGTTGCTGCCGCATCGTTACCCCTTTGCCCTAGTGGACAGGGTTATTGAGCACGTTCCAGGTCAGCGGGCTGTCGCAATTAAAAATGTCACCCTGAATGAGCCTCAATTTCAGGGCCATTTCCCCGGACGGCCTCTGATGCCTGGTGTTTTGATTGTTGAGGCGATGGCCCAAGTTGGGGGCTTAATCGTCACTCAGATGCCAGACCTCCCAAAAGGTTTGTTTGTGTTCGCTGGAATTGATGGTGTTCGCTTCCGTCGGCCTGTGGTCCCTGGAGATCAATTGCTAATTAGTTGTGAGTTGCTGAGCTTGAAAAGGAAGCGTTTTGGAAAAGTAAGGGCGGAAGCCACAGTGGGGGGACAGCTTGTCTGCACTGGTGATCTGATGTTCTCTCTGGTGGATTGATCGTGATGAGTGAGGAACACTCCACATCAGTGATCACGGATGGTCGCCCAGCTCAGGTTCATCCCATGGCGGTGGTTGACTCAAGAGCTGAACTTGGTCATGGCGTCGTCATCTCTCCAGGCGTTGTTGTCGGTCCGGAGGTGAGTATCGGGCCGAACACGTGGGTGGGCCCGAATGTGGTTTTAGACGGTCATTTGCGCATTGGTGCTCATAACCGCATTTATCCAGGTGCTTGTTTAGGGCAAGAACCGCAGGATTTGAAATACAAAGGAGCGCCAACGGAGGTTGTGATTGGTGACCACAACACCATTCGTGAATGCGTCACTATTAACCGGGCCACCGACGAGGGAGAGCAGACCCGGATAGGCGATCACAACTTGTTGATGGCGTACTGCCATCTTGGTCATAACTGCTGGCTTGGGAACAACATCGTGATGTCCAATGGCATCCAAGTTGCAGGACATGTGCTGATTGAAGACAGGGCTGTCATCGGTGGGTGCCTCGGTATTCATCAATTCGTTCATATCGGAGGCATGGCCATGGTTGGAGGTATGACCCGAGTGGATCGCGATGTACCTCCCTACTGTCTTGTCGAAGGACATCCAGGCCGGGTAAGGGGCTTAAACCTAGTGGGCATGCGTCGCCAGGGTTTGCATCGCCACGGAGGAGGCCAGGATTTCAAGCAGCTGCAGGAGATTTGGTCACTGCTCTATCGCTCTGATTATGTGATTGCTGACAGTTTGAATTTGGCAAGACAGAAGTCTCTTTTGCCTGCATCAGACCATCTCTGCACCTTCCTTGAAGGTTCGTTGTCATCAGGTCGACGTGGACCGATGCCTCCTCCATCAGGTCGCTGATGGTACGACTGCTCATCAGCACCGGCGAGGTGTCAGGAGATTTACAGGGAAGCTTGTTGATTAAAGCCCTTTGGCGTGTTGCTAAGTGTCGGGGACTTGATTTAGAGGTCTTAGCCCTCGGTGGCGAGCGGATGCAGGCTGCCGGAGCTGAGTTGCTTGCCGATACTTCTCCAATGGGAGCGATCGGCTTGTGGGAAGCCCTTCCTTTGGTTTTGCCGACGATTCGATTGCAATCCAGGGTTGACCAGGAGTTGAAAAATCGTCCACCCGATGGTGTGGTGTTGATCGATTACATGGGCGCCAATGTGCGTTTGGGCCACAACCTCAGAAATCGTCTTCCAGATGTGCCAATCACCTATTACATCGCCCCTCAAGAATGGGCCTGGCGGATTGGGGATGGAGGAACCAAAAGTTTGCTGCAGTTCACTGACCGAATTCTCGCAATTTTCCCAGAAGAAGCGGAATTTTATTCTGACCGTGGTGCTGAGGTCACCTGGGTGGGTCACCCCCTCCTCGACACAGTTCCTGTCTCTCTCAACAGGGAAGCTGCACGCCTTGAACTGGATCTTCCCTCGGAAGGCTCTCTGTTGCTTTTAATGCCAGCTTCACGGCCGCAAGAGCTGCGATACCTCATGCCTGAGTTGGTTCAAGCTGCTGCAGTGCTTCAGGCTCGCGACCCATCCTTAATTGTGATGGTTCCTGCGGGGCTTAAGCGTTTTGAGGAGCCGTTGCGTCAGGCATTGGATCAGGCGGGGGTTCACGGCAGAGTGATACCCGCCAGCGAGGCTGATGCCCTGAAGCCTTTTCTCTTTGCTGCAGCAGACCTTGCACTTGGAAAGTCAGGCACTGTGAATTTAGAACTGGCTCTCCAAGGCGTTCCGCAAGTGGTTGGTTATCGAGTCAGCAGAATTACCGCTTGGGTGGCACGTAATCTCTTACGTTTTCATGTAGATCACATTTCACCAGTCAACCTCCTGTTGAAGGAGCGTTTGATTCCGGAACTCTTGCAGGAAGACTTCAATGCTGAACGGCTTGTGACGTTGGCCATTCCACTGTTGGAGAGCCGGGTGGAGAGACAAATAGTTTTGGATGGGTATCAGCGCTTGCGCGACACCCTCGGTCAGCCTGGTGTTACCGATCGCGCTGCTGGAGCCATTCTTGACCAGATCCAAAAGCCAACCTGAATCGATGCGAGTTTTTATCCCCCTGGTTTTGACCAGCATCATTCTCTTTTCTAGTCCGATGTCAGCTTTTGCCGCTGTTCAGGACGCCGTTCTTGCAGGTGGTTGTTTCTGGTGCCTAGAGCACGATTTGGAGGATGTCCCTGGTGTGATTTCTGCAGAAAGCGGCTATAGCGGAGGTCATGTGGAGAGGCCGACTTATCAGCAGGTCAGTGGCGAAAAAAGTGGCCATCAAGAGGTGGTACGCGTTCGTTTTGATCCCGAAAAAATCAGTTATGCAACTCTTTTGCAACATTACTGGCGCAATATTGACCCCCTCGATGGGGAAGGCCAATTCTGTGACCGTGGTGACTCTTACAGGCCTGTGATTTTTACCGATGGACAGCAGCAGTCGGCGACAGCTCAGTCAAGTGCAGAAGCTGCAGCAAGTGAATTAGGTGTTTCGGGATCCAGGATCAAAGTGCAGATCCGTGATGCTGTTCGTTTTTGGCCCGCTGAGGACTACCACCAGAACTACGCCAAGAACAATGATCTTCGCTATCGCTATTACCGCTTTAGCTGCGGCCGAGATCGTCGCCTTGATGCTGTGTGGGGGCAACGTGCCCGTACAGGTTCAGATTGGGCTTCACCTGTAAAACAATGAATCGTAAGGAACAAATCTAAAGAAAATATAAAATTTGTTGAATTGATTAATTCAGGCATTTTTCAGTGAAGATACGGGTTTTCCCCTCTCGACGGGCGTGGGTTTTGTCCTTACCATTAGCTTTAGTTTTTGGGGAGGTGATGTATGTATCTGCTGACGATCAAGGATGGTCTGGTTACGCGTCACGTAGGTCCTTACTTGTCGACCAAGCATGCTTCTGATGACCTGGATCGCATCTTGTCGAATTGTTCTGACCGGGCGCGCTGGCAGATTCACGCTTTGGAATGCCCGCGTGCTGTCAGCGCAGTTGCGTCTTAGTCCTGTTGTCGTCCTGGATATCCCCTGAACAAACCGCTTTCGATCATTAAGCCGATTCCTGCGTTAATGCAAATCAAGCTGAGGGTGCCGTACCAAAACCAAGGCCCACGATCTTGACCGAGAAGTTGAATGATTCGTCGACTGATGGCTTCTCCGAATAAGCACAGTCCAGCTGGTAAGAGCAGAACTCCAAGCTGAGCCCGCGCATACCAGCTCAAGGGTCTGGAGGCCATTCGCTTACGTTGATTCACAATCCCAAAAAACTTAAGTCTCGGCTTGCGGCGTTTGAGCACACACCCAATTCACCAAGGTGCGCACCCCGTATCCAGTGGCTCCAGGAGGATCCATTCCCCTCCCCTTATCGCTCCATACTGTGCCGGCTATATCGATATGTGCCCATTCAATCGAGCTTTGGACAAATTCTTTGAGAAATAAAGCTGCGGTGATGGACCCTCCTGGACGAGGTCCTGTATTTTTTAAGTCCGCTAGAAGTGACTTGAGTCCCTTTCGGTAAGGGTGGTGCATCGGCATGCGCCACAGTCCTTCACCAGCATCAGCAGCTGCGCTTTCCAATGCAGTGGCAAGAGAGTTGTTTTCGGTCCAAAAACCAGCAATTTCGTCACCGAGTGCAACGACGCAGGCCCCGGTCAATGTGGCGATGTCAACAATGGCATCGGGCTCTAGTTCGGATGCGTAAACCAATGCATCAGCTAGGGTCAGTCGGCCTTCCGCATCCGTGTTGTTGATCTCAATGGTGGTGCCGTTCGATGCCGTGACGATGTCACCAGGGTGCACTGCTGAACCATTGATCATGTTTTCGCAGGATGCCACCAACATGTGAACTTCCACTCCATTGGGTCGCAGTTCTGCGATTGAGCGCATTGCCCCAAGCACCGCTGCGCTGCCTCCCATATCGAATTTCATCATGTCGATCTGAGCGCCCCCTACTTTCAGGTTGTATCCGCCGGAATCAAAAGTGAGGCCCTTCCCAACAAGGACAATTCGTCTTGAAGTAGGGCCGGATGGGCGATAGGTGAGATGGATAAATTTGGGATCCATATCTGAGCCTTGACAAACCGATAGGTAAGACCCCATCCCCCTGGCTTCACAGTCGCTGCGCTCAAGAACCTTCAACTCCAACCCATGCTCATTAGCTATTTGTGCTGCGCTGTCAGCGAGGGTTGATGGGGTCACGCTGTTGGGAGGCGCAGCGACGAGTTCGCGAGCGAGTTCGACCCCCGCACAAACGGGATGCACTGCTTTTAGAGCGCTGTCAAGGGAGTTACTTAGCGGCTCCCCCAGCAGTTCAAGTCGCCCTGGGTGAACTCTGGCTTCGGGTTTGCTGAGAAAACGCTGATCGTTGTAGAGCGCAAGCCTGACCGCCTGAGCTGCAGCTGTCATTGCTTCAGCAGGATCAACCGCGTCCCATGGGAGTGATAGTCCAAGGCTGCCGCTTTGCTCCAGGCTTGCGCGAGCTGCAGCTGCGGCTGCCTGCCTGAAGCCGTTGATATCAACTGAGTCAAGAGGACCCATGCCAAGGAGCACCAAACATGTGCAATGGGGATTGAGCAGTTGAAGGCTCGTGCTCTCTCCGCATTTTCCTGAAAATTTCCTTTGCTCCAACCATTCGCTGAGTGAAATGGAAAAACGTTCTTCCATGGCTGGAATCCAACCTTGGGGATCCCCCTCCGTAATGCCTAGGGCCAAAACGGTTCCTGACCAAGCCTGAGCCTGGGCCGAGGAAAGGGAAATCTGCATGAAGAGTTCGCGCTTGAACTGATGTTAAGGGCTGCCCTATTTGGCATGGAACGGAGTGGACCAACGCTCTCGGATTTCCTTATTAAAGGGAGGTTGCCAGATGCGAATCAGACTTTGTTCAAGTTGCCGTCTGGGACGGGTCTGCTGAGGAACATCGGCCCAGAATCGGATACTTGTTTTACAGCACAAGCCTGAGCTCATGCAGGCCTCCTGGTAGCTCGACAGGTAGGCCTTGCAGTCATGTTCACCCTTCCATCGGCGATCCGCTGCTTTGGTTTCTCCCACATAAAGAAGAATCGGCTGTTCAAGGTCGATTGGGCGATCCATCACGAAATAGATTGCTGCACCCCTGTGGGGACTCTTCGGCCATCGCCAGAAGCTCAGAGGTAATGCTCTGAGCTGCAAAGGCTGAAAGTCGCTGTTCAGATTGGTGGTGGCAAAGAGTTGCTGTTGTACGACAGGTTGGTTTCGATTCCTAAACAGAGGTGCCTGGTACTGATGAACACGCTCCTGCCAGTCCCGTAGGAGCCCTGCACTCAGAGGCAGAGAAGGCTCGTTAAGACCTCCTTGCTCTGCCGGTGAATACTCGTCGAAAAGGCTTCCTTGCCCAGGTGCAGTGGCCATTGGGCCTAGGACCTAGGGGGCAAGCTGGGCCCAGAAGGCCGGATCCCAAAGCTCACCCGGCCAATCAGATTCTCGATCACATCAGGTGGTAAACAGAGTCGCTCCTGAAGATCAGCTAGATGCTCAAAAGGCTGTCTACGTCGCTCTTGGATCAAACCTTGAAGCCTGCGTTCCGGCCAATGCAGTGACTGCTTTAACAACAAGGGCGCTGCAGCATTGAGGTCTAGAAGCGGTTGCTCAGGAAGAACTGGAGAATCACCATGCCAGCGAAATAGCAAATGCGGCTCCCAGAGTTCCAGCAGATCGGAAGGAAGGTCCAGCAGTGAAGAGAGATCATTCATATGGGTGAATTGCACACCACCTCGTTGGAGTCTCATCAGCACATCGATCATGTCTTCGTTGCAACCCGGCAGTTTCTTCCACTGCTCAGTGGTGGCCCGATTCACGTCCAAGCTCCAGGATGGCGCTGATTGAGGTTGCTCTCTGATTTTCGCCTTGGGTTGCGTTTGTGGATCCGGCGGCAGGTCGCCTATCGCCTGCAAAAGTTTGCGAGCGAGGGGGTCAAGCCAGTGCTGGCGAGCCATTGCTTTTGTGAGTTGCTCCTTGGCCAGGACCATACCGAGCCAAAGCCTCAGGCGTTAGTAGGTCCAGCGCGGTGGTGAGGAGGGGATTTCAACCAGTCCTTCTTGAAAAGCAACAACAACTGCATGGGTACGGTTGTTTGCTTTCAGTTTGCGTAGAAGACTGCCGATGTGGGATTTAACAGTGTCGATTGAGACGACAAGGCTGTCCGCAATATCTTGATTGCTCATTCCCTTGCAAAGCCCACGCAGCACGTCTTCTTCTTTGATGCTCAACTCGGTAGTGCTAGCGCCTGGTGGTCTACGTCCCAGTCGCCCGTGACGCAAAACCCCTGCGATCACTGGGTCAAGGTATGAGCCATCGGATTCGATAGCAGTAAGTGCTGCAAAAACGTTCCCATTGCCGACGTTTTGGTGGGAGCACAATCCATCGCAAGACGCGTCAATCGCTTGGAGAATCGTCCTCAATATTGGACGCTGGACAAGGAGCAATGCTTTCAGCATTGGGTTGTCGTTTTTAGCGCGTAGAACGAGATTCGCTCCTGTTCCTTTCTCGAGTTGATCAGTGCAGATCAAGAGATCAGCTTCCGTACTTCCCAGCCGCTGTAGGCATTCTTCTTCGGTAGTAGCTGCAGCAACCAAGTGGCCAAGTTCCTGAAACCAGCCCATCCAGCTGGCTAGCAGCACTCGATCCGCACTAGCAATTGCTGTGCGGCTTTTGCGCAAAAGATTGTGCCCCTGTCTGCTACGGGTCTGAAGTCTTGGGATCTGGGAGGTGAGATCCACACAAATCTGTAAGTAGGAACATTTTGGCTTCGGTCAGAGGGCGTGGATCCGCACTGTGAGGGATTGAATGAATTGTTCAGAATGGGTGAGAGAGTTTCGCAAGACCATGGCCTTCTTCGATTCCGAGATCGTGCAGGAAGAGGCCAAGCATCTGTTTGGCGATTATCAGCAGTTGATGCAGTTGGGGTCGGATTATGGAAAGTTCGACCGAGAAGGGAAGAAGAAATTTATTGACACGATGGAAGATCTTATGGAGCGTTATCGCGTATTTATGAAGCGCTTTGAGCTATCGGAAGACTTCCAAGCCAAGCTCACGGTTGAGCAACTTCGTACTCAGCTTGGTCAGTTCGGAATTACGCCAGAGCAGATGTTCGAGCAGATGAATCAGACGCTGGAACGAATGAAAAGCCAACTCGAACAATCTGAAGGTCAGTGAGCCGTACGATCCGCTGCACAACAAAGCGCTCCAGTTATGTCTCCTAACCCCCATCCCTTGCCGACCTGGCTGGCCAGGGGGATGGCCGATTTATTTCCCGAAGGAGATCTTCTCGATCCTGATCAGTCTTTGGCTGCTCGATTTGAGCAGGCTGAGGCCGACCAACGCCCCCTTCGAGTGAAGCTCGGCATTGATCCAACCGGAAGTGATATCCATTTAGGTCACAGCATTCTGTTTCGCAAGCTTCGAGCGTTTCAAGATGCCGGGCATACAGCAGTACTGATCATTGGTGATTTCACTGCTCGAATTGGTGATCCAACTGGTAAAAGCGTCACACGAGTGCAGCTCACTTCTGAACAGGTTGAGGCCAATGCCACCACTTATTTACGTCAATTAGGGCAGGGTCAGCCCAAGGAACAGGCACTGCTTGATTTTGAAACACCAGGCCGGCTTGAGGTGCGTCGCAACAGTGAGTGGCTTGAAGATCTAGGCCTTCCACAGGTGATTGGCCTTCTGGGAACGACAACCGTTGGTCAAATGCTTGCTAAAGACGATTTTGCCAAGAGATATGGAAGCGGCAGCCCAATCGCTCTGCATGAATTCCTTTATCCCTTGCTACAGGGATATGACTCTGTGGCGGTGAATGCTGACGTGGAGTTAGGGGGCACCGATCAAAAATTTAATGTGGCCATGGGGCGTGACTTACAGCGACACTTTGGGCAGAGAACCCAGTTCGGTTTACTTCTGCCAATACTCGTAGGACTTGATGGGGTTCAGAAGATGAGTAAGAGCCTTGGGAACACTGTGGGTATTGAAGAAGATTCATTGTCGATGTATTCCAAGCTTGAGAAAGTTAGTGATGCTGCCGTTGATGACTATTTGATGTTATTAACAGACCTTGCGCATGACTCATTGCCTGCGAATCCGCGTGAGAAACAGCAAATGATGGCTCTTGCGGTCACCGCAAGCCGTTATGGACTTGAGGCCGCTCAAAAAGCTCAAGCCGATGCGGCTTTATTGGTGAGCGGCGCGAGTGATGCGGAAGCAGTTGTCCCAGAAGTTTCCCTCGCTGATGTGAATTTTCCGGCTAAGGCGTTTTATTTGCTGAGTGCGGTTGGTCTTTGCGCTAGCAGCAGCGAAGCGCGTCGACAGATCAAAGGAGGTGCTGCACGCCTTGAGGGAGAAAAGATTACCGATCCGCATCTTGAATTTGTTTCGGCAAAGGAATTGGAAGGGAAGGTGCTTCAGCTCGGAAAAAAGACATTCAAGCGATTGGTTCGTTGACGCTGCAATGGTGACTTGATGCCCATGGCTTTGATGTGTTGCTATGACTGGCTCAGCTCGATCTTGTGATCAAAGTGGCTGAGGTGACGTTTTCAAGGTCGATTTTCGGGGTACTTCCCATTTTCTTGTTGGGAGTGGCAATAACCACCCCCGCTATTGCTGGGATTAAAGATGAGTATGAGCGAGCTCAAACATGTGATTACAGTAAGGCTGAATTTGGAAGTGATGTAGGTATTTTTGATGAAGTTAATGTGCGATTTTGCATAAGTGATGATCGCCGATCTCTTGTCTATGTGATGCGAACTGGCAAGTCGTGGGTTGTTCCATTTGGACGTGATTATAGACAGGCTGGAGTTTTGAGTATGAACACAATTGAAAATGATCGTTTGATTCATTATCAAAAAGAAAAGGGGGTTGTAGAGCGTAAAGTGTTAGGGAGACGTCGTGTTGATAGGCCTGTTTTGTATTGATACGTTTTATTATTTTGGTCCTTTAAATTGTCAAATTGTCATTGTGTATTGAATGTCGAGGCAGGGCTGGCAGAAGGTCCATGTTGGTGGGCTGAGAAGCATGTTCTGCTTTGGGTTGATATCGAGGCATCAAGGATTGGTCTCTTCCGGCCTGAAACAGGGGTGAATAATTTTTTATATCTTCCTGCTCATGTGGGAGCAGTGGTGCCCACATCCGCGGGAGATTTGCTCTTGGCTACAGCTGCGGGGTTCATGAGGATGGATCCGAACACGGGGATCGTGACCGTGTTGTGTGATCCAGAGGCCGATCGCCTTGGGAATCGATTTAACGACGGCAAATGTGACCCTTGGGGATGCTTTTGGGCAGGCACGATGGCTTACGACTTTGAGCCGAGGGCCGGTGCTCTATGGCGATTGGGTTCTGATGGAGGCATCACGCGTCAACGCAACCAACTCACCGTTTCCAATGGACTGGCTTGGAGCCAAGATCGTCTGACGCTTTATTTCATCGATTCGCCAACGTTGAATGTGGTGGCATTCCCACTTACCAGTACGGGTGAGATTGAAGCAGAACCAACTATCTGCATTCGCATTCCAGAGGAATGGAATGCTGTGCCAGACGGTATGTGTATCGATGCCGAAGGCAAGCTTTGGGTTGCCTTATTTGGTGGTGGTGCTGTGACGCGATGGGATCCGTTAAGCGGCCACTTGCTTGAGCGGATTGAGTTGCCTTGTCGTCAGGTCACGTCCTGTTGCTTTGGCGGCCCACGACTTGATCAGTTATTCATCACTACCGCTAGGAGAGAAATGGATGCTGCTTCGATTGCGGCTGAGCCATTGGCTGGAGGCTTGTTTCAAGCAGATGTGGCGGTGGGTGGTTTGCCTTCTGATTATTTTCAAGTGCGGAATTGAGTAGAGAAACGTTCCATGAGACTGCACGATGAGATTTCTCTAAAGGTGGAGTTTGGCTGACGCCATGTCTTGTGAAGCATCTGAGCGAATCATCGTGGCACTCGATGGGATGGAGCCAGAGGAGGCACTGTTTTTTTGCCGCCAAGTGGAGGATCTGCGTTGGGTGAAAGTAGGCCTTGAGCTATTTGTGAAGGCTGGCCCGGACGTTGTGGTTCAGTTGCGTGATCAGGGACATCGAGTGTTTCTGGATCTCAAGTTTCACGACATCCCAGCAACGATGGCTGGAGCATGCCGGAATGCTGCTGGGCTGGGAGCGGAGCTCATTACGGTTCACGCCTGCGCCGGTAGCGAAGCCCTAAAGGCTGCTCAGGCTGGGGCGAAGGATGGAGCAGAAACCACTGGCGTGGCAATGCCAACGCTGCTCGCGGTGACGGTGCTCACCAGCTGGGAAGCACAAAGACTGCAGCGAGAGCTTGTGATCGAGCAAGACATCACAGAGCGGGTTTCAGGTTTAGCCCACTTAGCAGCTACGGCGGGGGTAGGCGGCTGTGTCTGTTCACCATTGGAGGTTGCAACATTGCGAGCTCACCATCAAGAACCATTCGCACTTGTGACCCCAGGCATTCGTCCCAAAGGCATTGCGTTAGGAGATCAGGCGCGGGTTATGACCCCAAAAGAAGCAATAGCGGCGGGGGCTTCTCAGCTGGTGATCGGCAGGCCGATCACCAAAGCTGAACATCCAAGTGAAGCGTTTGCAGAATGTTGTGCGGCTTTGGCGATGTGATTAATGCAATGAGCAGTGCAGGTTCAACCTCCTTGGCCGATCTTGGGCTCGCTGCCTTCAAGAATTCTTGAGAGGTTGCTGCGGTGACGCCAGAGCACCAATCCCATTGCAACGAGGGCAATCAGTAAGTAAGCCTTGCTATCTGAGAGCAGAATCATCAGCAGGGGCAAGCTGATTGCCGCTACCACACTGGAAAGTGACACGATTCGGAAAAGCCAGAGTGTCGCTAGAAACACTCCAAAACTGGCCAGCCCTACGGGCCAGGCCAGGCCAAGAAACATACCGAAGCCGGTCGCCACGGCTTTTCCGCCTTTGAAATTCAGCCATACAGGCCAGATGTGGCCAGCTAGCGCGGTAAGGCCTGCGAGTACCTGAATCCAGTTACTCGCCCCAAGCGCCCTGGCCAATAAAACAGCTATGGCTCCTTTGCCGACATCAATAACAAACACTGTCAAAGCGGGACCTTTGCCCACTTGTCGGAGCACATTGGTTGCGCCAGTGGAACCTGAACCGAGTTCGCGCAGGTCGATGCCTTTCAGCCAACGTCCAGCTAGCCAGCCACTAGGGATGGATCCGAGTAGGTAGCCAAGCAGTAAGCAAAGGAAACTCATCAGAGCAGCTCGTTGTCGTCCTCATAGGTTTCTCCTGGTGAAGCTGCGAAGGCCAGCCACAGAGGAAACTGAAGCACTGGAATATCGACGAAGCGTTCTGCGGCATCGATCACGATTAGAGGCAATTCACCTCTCTCTTCGAGTCGGTCGGCGCGCTCGACAAGAGCATCTCCGCGTTCAAATAGAACGATGCCACTGTTTGGACCAAAATCCTCGCGGCCCAAGCCAAGGGCATCCTGTAACCCACGTCGCCACTCTCCAAGCCGTTCTGGCTGCCCTGCCAGCACAAGTGTTTGAAACCGATCGCCATAGAGATCGCTGAGAATGGCGATAAGTGCACTACTAACAAGAACATTTCGGGTGCGGCTACCTCGACTGGACTGGGCTCCGCGCCCTCCCTGGTTGAAAAACCAGTCTTTGAGCAAGGTGGTGTCGCTGTTGTCAAGGCTGCGGCGCAGCTTCCAGGGATCGGCATAGAAGTCCGGTTGCTCGAGGAAACGCTCGAGGTTGGAGCGAATAAGCGCTTCATCGGGTCGGAAGGTGTCGGCGATCGCCGGAGTTTGATCTTCAGCGCTTTCTGCTTCATGTTCGACGGCTGCCTGTTGATCGAGGGGTGAAGGCTGCACCATTACCGGCTGGGCAACGAGCTCAAGCTGCTCCACTGATTGAGCCATACCCTGAAGAGCTCCACTCAGATACTCCTGAAATCCCTTGACGCGCCGGGCAATGGCATCGGACTGACCCGCGAAGCTGCCCGCTATGTCCTTTTCAAGTTGACTTTTTCGTTGGTTGAGGCTTTTGATCTCGTGCTGCAAGGCATCACGACGCCCCCGTAATTCCTGAAGGGCGAGGCTGATCAAGGCTTCGCTGGCGGCGGTGGATTCTTGGGGTGTTGGTTGGACGACTGTGTTGGACGCCTCTAAGACAGGTTCAGCAGTGCTGTTGTTGCTTTCTCCCTCAGTTGAATTCAGCGACGACACTTGATCCGGTTGCTCGGAATTCGACAGGGGCGTTAGATCGATCTCATCAGGCATGGTCTGCTCCTCCTTTACTTATTTCAGCTGATTGCTTGCCAAACGTCGAACCTCTGATGACGACTTGTAGAAAGCGTTTCAAGCTTGTGCTGCAAGTGATTGGGTTGTGGCGAGGGGATCGTTTTTTCAGGTATCAAGTTTTTCAAGGTGGCCCACTCGTTGTTGCAGTTGTTCCCGCAGCTCCGCTGGCTTGAACAGGATTGGGAGGAAGTGGATACTTTGGGTTTCACGGAAATAAAAAAGTCCCGGTAGCCAGGGTGCGAAGAGGCGCCAGGTCATCCATTGGCTGAAGGGAAAACGACGCAGTTCCTGCTGCCCTCGCCATACCACCAAATCCTCCTCGTTGAATTCGAGTTTCAAGATGTAAGTTTGAACCAGCAAGAACACGCTGAACAAGCTGACGACAAGGGTCGGCCAGGGCCGTAGGGGTAAGAGCAGCAGACCTGCACTCAACAGCAGGATGACAAAAGGCAGCCTGGGGCTCGGGCTGATGATCACGGTTTTGGAGTCTGGGGAGGATGTCATTAGATCGATAAATCAGCCGAACAGGACTTGTGTGAGCAGCACATCCATCAGTGCCACAGTGACGAGAATCATCACCACAGCTCCGGTAGTACTAGTACCTACCTCTTTAGCGCCGCCTTTGGTCGTCATTCCCCAGCCACAGGCAATCACACCAATTTGAAGTCCAAAGACAAGAGCCTTGATCAGCATGAATGGGAGGTCATCAGGCGTTAGCCATGTCCTCACGGCCGTCCAGAACACGGCTGGAGGAATGCTGTAAAGACTGGTGCTGCTGAATTGACCGCTCCAGATGGCAACTCCAAAAAACACCAGGCACTGCACTGGAGCCATCACCACCATGGCGATCAGGCGAGGGACAACCAAGTACTCCACTGGATCGGTGCGGAGCATCGTGATGGCATCAATCTGCTCAGTCACCTTCATGGTGCCCAGCTGTGCGGCGTAGGCAGTGGCAACTTTTCCTGTGAGCAGGGTTGCCGTTAGTAATGGAGCAATCTCCCTGGCGAGACCGATTGCTAATACGCCTCCGACGGTAGACCCGGCGCCCATATTGCTGAGCTCTGCTGCAACCTGGATATTGAATACGGTTCCTGCCGCCAATGCTGTAATAACAACGATTAAAAAACTTCCAGGTCCTGCTTCTTGCAGCTGATCGAGCAAATCAATCGAGTTGATTCGGCCTTTGGTGGTGGCTGCGACAGCTTGTCCGCCGATGAGCAGGCTGCTGCCTAGCCGATTTAGCCAGCGAGGGGACTTCATCAGGCGAAGATCAGAGAAAAGATTTAGGCGGTGTGTAGATGAGCGCCACGATCAGGCCAGCTTCTCATCACCACAAGCCCTAGCACCACGAGGACGGCTGGAATTAGGCCCATGCAGAGGCGGATGAAGATCAGAGCCGATGCAGGTTGCTGGACAAAACTCAAGGCACCATCGCAGTTTTTAGTGACGATGTATCCAGTGAGCTGGAGCAAGGTGCCAAAAACGCTCATGCTGAGGCCAATGATCAACTTCTGACCAAAGATCATCCAAGCGGTGTAAAGACCTGCTGGGTGGGTTGGATCAGCGTCGATGGCATCAGGAAGCAGGGACCAAGGAATGAGGTATGCCGTGGAAGCACCTAATCCCACCAGCAAGATCAGGCCTACAACCGGGACAAGAGCAGTCGTGTTGCCGCTCTCTGAGATTGGGGATATGGCCATTGAGAGAAGACAAGCCGTAATCCAGAGGCTGGATCCCCAGCCGAGAGCCTTGATTCGACCATGGCGGTTGGAGAGAACGCTCCAAAGTTGTAAGCCGGCCAAGGCAGCAATATTGAAGGCAAGGAGTAGCAGAGTGGCAATACTTGCTGGGACGTGAATTACCTGAACGAGCCAGATCAGGGCAACAACTTGCATGAGTTGCAAGCCAAACCAAAGCAGTAGGTAGAGCCCTAGCACCATCAGAAAGCGCGAGTTCGAGCGAATGCGTCTCAGTTGTTGAAGTAGGGGCTCTTTGCTGCCACTTGGGCGTTGAGCTTTTTTGGCGTAGGGAGCGAGGCCCCAGCAGCAGAGCAAAGTTGCCACTGCTGCGATCGTGCCAGTGATTTGGCCCATCAATAAGTAACCACCCCCTCCCTCGCGCAACACCAGAGACGCAACGAGCAACCCCATGGTTCCTGCTGTGATGGAACCGGTGAAGCGAGCTGCGTTCAGCCTTGTGCGGATCGCGGTGTTTGGGGTGAGTTCAGTGGAAAGAGCGGCAAAGGGGAGATTCACGCTGGTGTACGCGGTCATCAGAAGGATTGCCATTACGACGTAATAGACCGTGCGTTGTGTGATGTCTCCCTCTGGCACCCACCACATCGCTGTCAAGCTGATGCCCAAGGGCAGAGCGGCTGCAAACATCCAAGGGAGTCTTGGCCCCCATCGACTCTTGGTGTGATCGCTCATCCAGCCGATCAGGGGATCATTGATTCCATCCCACAACTTGATGACCAACAGCAAATTACCGGCGATTAAAGCGGGCAAGCCCGCTGCACAAGTGAAAAAGGGAAAAAGGTAGAACCCAAGGGTTGTGGCGGCTAGCCCGGTGCCTGCGTCTCCAAGCCCGTAAGAGAACATGAGACGGCGACGGGAGCCCTCGGGGCGAGCTGCTGAAGAGGTCAATCCGGAACAAATGGCACGCTGACCGCCATAATGCTTGGGCATACGACCAGCTACTGATCCATTCCAGGAAAGTAGTTCAATCGTACTAATGCGGGCGTAGTTTAGTGGTAAAACCTCAGCCTTCCAAGCTGATGATGCGGGTTCGATTCCCGCCGCCCGCTTTTTCTATTTAAGACTTGGCGGCGCAGGTTTTTGCTTCCGGAGACATCATTAAATTGACAATACGGGAGCCATTGGCTACCGAAGCAGTGGCTAGCTGGGAGATCGTTGCCAACGTTTTTCCGTCGTAACGAGCTTGATAACTGTTAGCTAAGCAGGTGCAATAGCGCATTTGATTGCTGACACCAGGGGTCTTTCCTGTTTGACAACCTTGCATAAACCCATCGCGAAATTGTTTTACCAGTTCACGATTGTTTGGAGTTGGAGCTGTTTGCGCGAGGAGGGGTTGCGGGGCGAGCCCTAGGATCAGGTATGTGCAGAAAAGGCATGATGCTTTTAGGTCCATGATTTTTAAGCCCACAAGTGATTGAAATAAATGTAATTTAGAATAATACAGACATTTTTTGGTTGTTTGAGTTGGGTGAGAGGAGGCGTAAGTTAACGATTGGACTTTTGGCTTAAGGTTTGACCAGATGCCATCGCATTGAGGCGTTGCATCATTGTTTTAAAGCGATTTTCTTGTTCAGCAAGTTTTTTCTGTAGTCCTTCAATGATCTTGTTCTGGCGTATATCTTCTGCATCAGATTGTTTCTTCTCGTTTTCGAGCTCCTCGATACGTTGTTTGAGAGCTGTAATTAGATTCTGGCTTTCGCTTGATGAAATGGTGTCGTCCTTAATAATGCTGCCTTGTTGATGATCAAGAAGATGCTCTAATTTGCTCTTTAAGTCTTCGATTTGTTGATCTCTTGTGGCTACATTATCATTAAGTTTATTGATGTTGGCATTCATGTTGGAGAGGTATTGAGATGTTTCTGATGAATTAGCGCTGGCCTTTGCTGTTGAGCTCGAGCTTGTCTTGTTAACGCCCAGCGGGAAGGAGAAGCCCAGGCGTCCAGCCACAGAGGAGGTGGAGCCATATTTGTAATCAATCGATGGTGTGTAGGCGATGGCACCATTGAGATAGAGCCGGTTACTCACGCGTAGGGCGCATCCCGCTGAGATGGCGTATTGAGAGCCGTAACCACCTGTGCCGACGCCGCATCGAGCCGGCTCATCATCTTTCATGGAAACATCAGGTACAGCCGATAGAGCTGCGGCAATAGCGCCTGAGGATTCAACGGCATCTCCAAGGCGGCGAGCTGCTGTTTCCAGCCGTGGAATTTTTTGATTGACCGTGTTGATTGTGTTGTTGAGTTGATTGATGGAAATATCAGCACGCCTGAGGGTGCCGTCGGTTGTTGTGGCCAAAATGCTGTCGCCTGCTCCAGCGAGATTGGGCACTGTGACTTCTTGATTTTGGGTTCCAATCAGAATTTGGTTGTCACGGGTGGTGATCGCACCAGTGCCGATGGCCGTGGAGTTGCTGTTAGGAGCTTGAGCAAAGGCACCCAAGGCCGTGGAGTTATTGCCACTAGCGATTGCTTGCGTACCAACGGCATTGGAAAAATTCCCAGTTGCTTGGGCACCGGCACCGCTGGCGTTAGATCCAAAACCTGATGCTTCAGCGAAAGCACCGCTGGCGTTGGATTCAATCCCTGTCGCTTCTGCTCGGTTACCGCTGGCAGTGGATCTACTTTGATTTGCCACGGAATAAGCGCCGCTGGCGGTGGATCGCAA
>QCUL01000026.1 GCA_003210755.1 Synechococcus sp. AG-679-C18 | reverse complement strand
AGTGAGGGAACATCAAGAAACGCCTCAGAGGGCTCACCATCAACGAACCTTGCTACTGATATCGCCCAATACGGAATCCCCGCCGCAAAGTTGGTCGTGCCATCGAGTGGATCGACGACCCAGTAAGCCGAGGTTGATGGACATGCCTGATTTCCTTCTTCGCTAATCACACCCTCACCAGGAGCGATCTCAGCCAACCCCTGAACGAAAGCAGCATCGCTCCACCGATCACATGCTGTGATCAGACTTCCATCAGGCTTAATGTCTGAAACGATATTGCCGAAATCGTTTCGCTGACGTTCAGCAACTTGATCGAGCAAAAGATGCACCCGACCAAGTTGCTCAGGACTCAGTGGATCAGCCACACTGATCAACTCTGAGCAGGCACACTGTCTTCACAAGGAGAAGGGATAGGAATTGGCTCAATGGGAATATCCGAGTAGGGCTGCAAGGATTTTGTAGCAGGCAAGTTAATGGCCGGGCAGGCCGCCACTTGATCAAGGCCAGTTCGCCGGCGTAAATCAGCCAGTGCAGTGTTGTAATCCTCAATTGCCTGGGCGTAAGTAACCTCAGCTCTGGTTAGATCACGTTGTGCATCAACAACTTCCCGTTGTGTCGTCACACCCGCTTGGAAGCGAAGACGGGTCAATCTCAATGTTTCAGCTGAAAATTTTACTGCTCTTGTCGTGGTGAAAATGTTTTGAGAAGACGCGCGTAAATTAAAAAAACTTTCTTCAACTTGAAAGCGAACTTTATCCCGTTCTTTTGAAAACAGAAACTTACTTTCCTCTGCTTTTTGCTTATTTTTCCGGTAATTGGCGCGGGAAGCTCCTCCATCAAAAATATTCCAACTAACATTTAACCCAACAGTATTCTGAACATTCCAACCGTAATCATCGAAATCAATTGAACCCGGCCTATTAAGCTGCCCCTGAGTCCTTCCCGTTGTAAAGGTATTGAAGAATCTCAATAATGGTTGCACATTTGCAAGTGCAGTATTGGCATTGCTGTTATTGATCGAAATATCGAGGATAAATTGATCGAGCTCTTCCCGAAACGCGTAAGCCGCAACGATACTTTCTTGAAGCGATGGTTGCCAAATACCAGTTACGCGCGAAGGACTTGCCGCTGTGGGAGTGACATCCTCTGGGAGATTCAGTACCTGTGCAAGTTCTCTCCGGCGCGTCGATTGAATTTTAAGTCCATTGGTTAATTGCTGACGATCTAAAGCAAGTTGATTTTGGGCCTCTAATACATCCACTTTTGTTGATACTCCTGCTCGATAACGTGCATCCGCATCACGAAGACTCACTAAGGAAGCCCGCACACCCTCCTGTCCGATGCGGACCTCGTCGTCGGCACGTTGCAGTCTAAAGTAAGATTTTGAGGCGAGAAGTCTCAATTCTCTTAAAGCGATTAAATAGCCAAAACTAGATCTTTCGAAATTATCTCTCGAAGCAGCGATAGTGGGAACACGAGCAGGATTGATCAAATCCCATTGAACAGCTGCTTGAAAGTTGGCTGACCATTGAGCCGAATTCGTTTTTGCTTGTGTTAGTGGGAGGCCAGTACTAGGGTTAATGACTGATCGTACAAAATCAGGATTTTGATATTGCTCTCCACTGAGATATTGAGGTAATGCATTGGCCGTTAAGCTAACTGTTGGATACCAAAGAGAAGTTTGAGCAAGCACATTGGATTTCGCTTGATCAACCCGACTTGCGGCAGCTTTCAGGTCGGGATTGTTCACTTCAGCCAGTAGCTCAACCTCTGCGAGAGTTAACGGACGAAGTTCGCGGATCGTGACCTGGGAAGGAGCATCGGGCAATGCGAGGCTGTCAGGCGAACTGAGCGCATCCAGATCCGCTGGGAGGGTAGTGGCCGCCGCTGGCGTCACAGATGGGTCTGCTTTCGGTCGAGTTCCTTTTAGATCAATAGCATTTGGAAGAGTCGACTGATCCATTAACAAGGATTCAGAAGAAGCGGTATCAACCTCAACTTCTTGAGAAAGTGCAGCCGATGCAGCAAAGACAGGCAAACAGCCTGCGATTAAAACAAGACGAGCAGCTATCCGAAGCACATTAGATCTGGAACTTTGCGGAGCCTAAGTGCTTTTTTCGATCGAGCCCAGTGCAGAGGCCACGATCTCAGCTGCTCCATGCACGATTCGGACCGGAACCGACAAATTCTCCTGCAATTGATCCAACGTCATATCGTCCAAAAACACTGGGTCCCCCTGACGAAGCATGACGGAAGGGAGCAAAAGCTGATCACCAAGGTCTTGACCCACAAGGCCGTCAAGCAAGTCTTGTCCTGTTAGCAAGCCAGTAACAACCTGATCTTGCCCCCAATAGGGGCTCGGGAGACCAAGCAACTTCAATTGGACGCCATCGACAGCATTGAGCCGGTTCATTACTGGCTCCAGCGCGTTTTCAACCAAGCGTCCAACCACCCAGCTGCTTCTTACTGGCCTCGTCACACGTTCAGGAAGATCGAAGGTGGCATCGTCCAAAGCGGCTATAAACGCCCTGATGCTGCCAACTCCGTTTTCCTGCTGAGGGAAGTCCTCGTAACTCGCGCGAGGAGGCAAGGGCAGACCAGCAATTAGATACCACTCATCTGACAACCAGGCAAAACGGCTTTCAAACTTCAACTGAAACTCCTTCTGCAGTGGTTCCACGGCTGCAATCACCTGCCTTGCATCGTCTGGACTGACCGCACGCAAGCCATCAGATTCAGGCCTGAAACGGGTAAGGCCCACAGGAACCACTGCAACAGAAAGCACGGCCGGCCACTCCCCCCCCGCAAATTGAGCCAGATCCTGAATAGTGCGTAGCAAAGCGGCTCCATCATTCTGATCAGGGCAAACGACAACCTGGGCATGGATCTGAAGATCCCGCTCAGCAAACCAGGCAAGTTGTTGCAGCAACTGACCAGCTCGTGGATTCTGCAAAAGGCTCGATCGCAGCTCGGGATCAGTGGCGTGTACCGAAACAAACAAAGGCGATAAACGCTGTTGTTCGATCCTGTTCCAATCGGAATCAGTGAGGTTGGTAAGTGTTAGGTAAGAGCCGTAAAGAAAACTCAAGCGGTAGTCGTCGTCCTTGAGATAAAGGCTGCTGCGATGGCCGGGGGGTTGCTGGTCGATAAAGCAGAACGCACAGCGGTTACTGCACTGCCGCAATCCATCGAACAACGCTTCTGTGAAGGCCAGGCCAAGGCCTTGATCTTCATCTTTTTCCAGATCTACCTGATGGAGCACCCCCGCCTCATCACGAATCTCTAAGTGCAACTGCTCTTCGACGATTAAATAGCGGTAATCAATGAGATCTCGAGGACGAACACCATTGACACTCAACAGTTGATCACCAGGCTCAAAGCCAAGTTCCTCTCCAATCGATCCTGGCTCGACGGATGCCACAACAGCAGGTGCAGGCTGACGGGACTCACCATCCGGATCTAGAGCTGCAACAGCCACACCGGCAGAAGGTTCATTCCACACAGCGCTTACCGGTAATTGCGTTCAGTCTGATGCCGCGCCAAACCACCACACCAGAAGAAGCACACCAAACAGCAACCTGTAAATCACAAAAATCCACGTGCTGTGGTTCTGGAGATACTTAATAAGCCAGTCGATGGCTAGCCAAGAGACCACTGCTGCAGAGCAGATTCCCACGAAGACAGGTAAGACTCCCCCCACGCTTGGCTCTGAAAAAGCATCTTTCAATTCCACCAGCCCTGCGATCGTGATGGCAGGAATCCCTAACAAAAAGGAGAAGCGAGCTGCATCGGCTCGCTTCCATCCATCAAACAATGATGCCGTGAGCGTGCTACCGGAACGGGAGACGCCTGGGATCAATGCCAATACCTGCGCCAGCCCAACAATCAGTCCATCACGTCCTTCCACATGATTGAGCTGCTTCAGTCGTGGGCCAAACCGTTCAGACAACCCAAGCAGAAGTGCCATCACAATCGACACAACAGCAATGGAGGGAACACTTCGTAGTGGGGAGGTTGCATAGCCAGGCCAAAACAACTTGATGCAGAAACCGGCGATCAAAATCGGCACCGTGCCTGTTGCCATGGCAATTCCAAGCCGAGCATCGGGTTCCTGCCATTGGCCTCGGCGGAACGCTTTACTGATGCCTTGAAGTACCCCTGCCAGATCAGCACGGAAGTAGGCAATTACTGCCACGATGCTGCCGAGCTGGATCACAGCCGTGACTGAGATCCCAGGGTCGCCCCAGCCTGCGAGAACAGGAACAATCTTGAGGTGGGCCGTACTGCTAATCGGCAAAAACTCCGTCAGCCCCTGCACGACCCCGAGCACAAAATCACGCCAACAAGCTTCAAGCAGTCCGGGATCCGTGGTCAAAGCGCTCTTTCAATGATCGCAATACGACTATGCGTCACTGGCATCGATCTCGAAATCCCGAACAAGGGTTCAAATCTTCTAATCTTCGAATTCTTTGCTCAACTGTTCCCGGGAGGGGTCCTTTTGCTGAGTGGTCTGATTCAGACTCCACCACCGGAGAAACAGGCCCTGGTCATGCCCCAGGTTTCACCTGCTTCTTTGCCTAGCTCGTTGTCCTTCTGGGCTTCAGCACTCGTTGTTCTCCCCGTTTTTCTCCAAGCACCCTGGGTTCGCTTTCATCCTTTTAGTTCCTGTCTCTTCACCGCCGTACTGGTAACAGCAGGAATTGTGGCAGTGCAACTTGGAAATACATCATGGAAACAAAACGGAGCACTCCTCGTTGGCTTTAGCGGAAGCTGGCTTGCTGGAACCTTGTTTTGGGGATGGCTTCGCATGCATCCGGTGTTGCACCTGCCCGTGGAGTCAATTGCTTTACCACTCGCTATCGGTGGTCTCAACAGCCGCTGGAGACTTGGTTGTTCCTTCTATTTAGCTTCATTGCTTGGCACGGCAATCACTGACGTAACGATGGCTCTAACTGGTGTGATGTCTTTTTGGCCAACAGTTGTTCAAGCAGCCTCAAGCGAAGCTCCACGTCTTCTTCATGAAGCAGCGCAAGCAGTTCTGCAACCAGCTTCGGTTGTCATTCTTCTCTCAGCAGCAGGGTTGATCCTGTTGCTCGTGAAACAGTTCCGCAAGTATTCGATCCGAACGGTCCGTCACCGCGAAGCCTTGAGCGTCGCTGCCTCCGTGCTGTCCACAACGCTTCTCATAGACGCCCTTTTTCTTGTCCTTTCACTCTCAGTTCCAAGCTTGAGCGGTCTCATCTGAAACGAACTGCGAACGCCTGACAGTGGTAACGGAGCAAAAGGGATCTGCACTTGTATGGTTTCCCTACCGGCGCTGCCGGAAGTTAAGTTCCGAATCCCCACGGAGAGTACAGATGAAGCGCCTGCTGTCCTGGTTTACCGGCATGGTTGTGATCGGTGGCCTATTGATAGGCCTTCTCGTTCCCCCCAGTGTTTCTGCCGCTGAAATTAGAAACGTTGCAGACGACAAACTTGCAGAACGTGGCGACAAGGTTGATTTAAACAATTCCTCTGTTCGCCGCTTCCAGCAATTCCCTGGGATGTATCCCACATTCGCTGGGAAAATCGTTCTTGGAGGTCCCTACGAGAACGTTGACGACGTGCTGGCTCTCGATCTTTCCGAACGTCAGAAAGAATTGTTCGAGAAATATCGCGACAATTTCGTGGTGACAGCTCCATCGATTGCCCTGAACGAGGGATTCGACCGCATTAACGACGGCCAGTATCGTTAACCCTGATCCAAGCTGGAACCGCCACTACTTGTGGCGGTTTTTTTGCTCCCATGAGCATCAACGCAACCTCTATGGATCCGATTGCGCCTGGGCCCTGGGATGTAATCGTGATTGGCGCCGGTGCTGCCGGGCTAATGACATGTTTGGAGCTACCGGTTGATCTCCGTGTTTTGCTCCTGAACCGAAATACCAGCAGACGTTCATCCAGTCGCTGGGCTCAAGGAGGCATCGCAGCCGTTACTCGTTCCAACGACAACGCTGGAAGCCATGGGGACGACACACTTCGAGCCGGAGCTGGTCTCTGCGATGGAGATGCAGTGCGCCTTCTGGTCGATGAAGCTCCTCAAAGCGTGCTCAGACTTCAAGAGCTTGGTATGGAGTTTGACCGCAACCAGAACGGAACACTTGCCACCACGCTCGAAGCCGCCCACAGCCATCGAAGGGTTCTCCACGTTCAAGACCGCACTGGCAAAGCGTTGGTGGATGTTTTAAGGGAACGAGTGGATGCTCGTCCTGGCTTACAGCATCGCCGAGGTGTCCGCGTTACCCAGCTATGGGTGCAAAACAATCACTGCTGCGGTGTTCAGGTGCTTGAAGGCCCATGGCTGCACTGGATTCCTGCCCGCGCTGTGGTACTTGCAACCGGAGGAGGTGGGCACCTCTACACCAACACAACAAACCCGGCACAAGCCTGCGGAGAGGGTGTCGCTCTGGCCTGGCAAGCCGGTGCCGCCATCGAAGATCTGGAATTCGTCCAGTTTCATCCCACAGCGCTCAAGCTTGAGCATGCACCTTGCTTCTTGATTTCTGAAGCCGTCCGTGGAGAGGGGGCTCGCCTTGTCGACGCCTTGGGACAAAGTCCCGTGAGTGAACTTCCAGGAGAGGACTTGGCGCCAAGAGATCAAGTCAGTCGTGCCCTGGTTCACCGAATGCAGAGCCAGGGGGTCGCTCATATGGGCCTTGATCTCACCCCTATCAGTGCTGACGAGTTAAAGCGGCGTTTCCCCACCATTCTTGAGCGCTGCCATGGCTTCGGAATCAATCCGCAACAAGAGCCAATTCCTGTAGCGCCGGCAGCCCATTACTGGATGGGGGGTGTTTCCACCGACTTGCAAGCTGCCACAAGCCTTCCAGGGCTCTACGCCGTTGGAGAGGTGGCCTGCACCGGAGTGCATGGAGCCAATCGTCTCGCTAGCAACTCCCTTATGGAATGTCTTGTCTTCGCCAGGCAATTACGTGACATCGACCTCGGCATTGCTCCTCTAGCGAGTGTGACAACGAAGGCGGAGCTGACCGAACCGAAACCCCCAACAGAGCATGGTCGTAGGGCTTTCAACAAGCAAGATTTGACCACATCCATCCAATGGCTGAGATCGGAATGTTGGCGCGTCGCGGGGGTCGATCGCTCAGTGATTGGCATGCAAGACGTTTTAAAAACACTTCAAAGAGCAAAGCCAATCTTGGAAGCAATGCCTCCGCTAAGGATGGTGCAACAACAACATCCCTCTCAAAGCACACTGCTCGATGAAATCAGCCGAGAGGAGCTCAATCTGCTTCTGGATCTGCATCATCGGCAGCAATCCAGCTCTCTTTTGCTGGAGGCCTGCTTATTTCGCAAAGAGAGTAGGGGCGGGCACTTCCGCAGCGACACACCAGCTCCCATGCCTCAATGGTGCCGCCATAGCCGCCAGGTGAAAGGTCAGGCCATCGGAACGAGAGCCGTGAGCTCATGAGATTGGACCAATCGTTCAAAAATCTTGAGAACCCTTATGTCCCGAAAGACGAGCGAGGTCCTTGAGTTTTTTCACACCGGAATCAAGCTCACCATTGATCTCCCAGGTCGGGAAACCTTCAATGCCTTTGCTCTGACAAAGCTCGGCTTGGTTGTTTTGACCTGCTGGAGCGCATTCAACAACTTTGAGGGTTTTCGAGGCTTCTTTGCCAAACATCTCCTTCTGTTCATGGCAATGAGGGCACCAATAAGCGCTGTACATCACTGCTCCAGACGCAGTGAGATGTTCAGCAAGTGCTGTTTTGGCTGGATTACTCGCCGATGTGACCAAGGGTGGTGCACCTAGGCCAGTCGCAGCATCATCAGGGCGAGCTGGATCAAGAACAGAGGCCCAAATCAGCCCTCCGAGCAGCACAGCTAGTGCAAGGAGGAAACCGCGAAATAGTAGTTGGGATGGGTCGTCCCATCCACCTCCTAGCGATGAGAGCACCACAAGGGACAAGGAAATCAGTGCTGAAAGGATGCAAAAGAAACAGAAGGCTTGAATCTTGATCACCATCAGCCCAACAAGCACCAGGCTGAACACAGCCATTGCGAGCGAAACGGTGAACAACCCCCACCAAGTGCGTCGGGATAATTCAGCTTTGTTCTCTGACAAGCCTGGGAGCAATGGCAAGACCGCCATCACCAGCACGGCCATATATGCAAGAAACCCGGCAAAGGACAACGGAATGGATACCCCATCCCCTTGATAAAGAGTCCCCCAAGGGCTACTCAGAACCTTGTCGCAACCACCCGCACCCATTGGACAGGTGAGATTTCCAAGAACTCCCCAGAAGTTCAGCGTGATCGAGCCAGTGTCGATCACTCCGACAGTGGCCAAAACGGCCATAACAATTCTGACCCATTTCGAACCTTGGTCCTGCCGGCGTCGGCTTGTGAGTCGCGTAGATGCCATCAAGGCAAATCAATTACTCACAATTTTGACAGCAAAGCGTGAGCAATTCAGAGCCTGAATTTGTGACTAAAGCTTTCATCAAATCCTAGGATGGGGGATTGAGGGGTCATGCCATGGCCGGGGACTCCAGAACGAGCAACATCGTCGCGGAACGGCCAACAGTGGCCTTTGCACATCTTGGTTGCGAAAAGAACCGCGTCGACACAGAGCACATGCTTGGCCTGCTTGCAGAGGCTGGCTACGGAGTGAGTAGCGATGAGAATGATGCCAATCTTGTGGTGGTCAATACCTGCAGCTTTATTCAGGACGCCCGTGAAGAGTCGGTGCGAACCCTGGTAGGTCTTGCCGAGCAAGGAAAGGAACTGATCATCGCCGGATGCCTAGCTCAGCATTTTCAGGAAGAGCTCCTGGAATCAATACCGGAGGCGAAGGCAATTGTAGGAACAGGCGATTATCAGCACATTGTGGAGGTGCTGCAACAGGTGGAAGCTGGCGAACGGGTCAACCGCGTTAGTCAGAAGCCAACCTTTGTGGCTGATGAAAACCTGCCGCGCTACCGCACCACGGGAGAAGCGGTTGCTTACTTAAAGGTCGCTGAAGGCTGTGACTACCGCTGTGCGTTTTGCATCATTCCTCATTTAAGGGGAAATCAACGCTCAAGAACGATTGAATCGATCGTGGCTGAAGCCCATCAATTGGCTCAACAAGGTGTTCAGGAACTGATCCTGATTAGTCAAATCACCACTAATTACGGCCTCGATCTCTATGGGAAGCCCCGTCTCGCCGACCTTCTTTTGGCACTCGGCGATGTGGAAATCCCTTGGATCCGAGTCCACTACGCCTATCCAACGGGCCTCACCCCAGAAGTGCTTGCTGCCTATCGAGAGGTGCCCAACGTGCTGCCTTATCTCGATCTGCCACTTCAGCACAGCCATCCTGAGGTCTTACGAGCCATGAATCGCCCTTGGCAGGCCGATGTCAATGCGCGACTACTGGATCAAATTCGCAGCCGACTGCCCGATGCCATTCTTCGCACCACTTTGATTGTTGGATTCCCAGGAGAAACGGAGGCCCAATTCGATCATCTGGCAGGTTTCCTAGAACGCGAACGCTTTGATCATGTGGGCATTTTTACCTTCTCACCGGAAGAAGGTACTGCTGCTGCAACTCTCCCTAATCCAGTTGAAGACGAAATTGCCATTGCCCGCAAGGACAAGTTGATGACTCTTCAGCAACCCATTTCCGCAGCGCTTAACGCCAGCTGGATTGGCCGCACAGTGGATGTTTTGGTGGAGCAACACAATCCATCCACCGGCGAGATGATCGGCCGATGCGCGCGTTTTGCGCCCGAAGTCGATGGAGAGGTGCTCGTGCAACCAGGAGACAACGGACTCCAGGTCAATCCGGGAACAATGGTGCCAGTGCAGATCACTGGAGCCGACATCTATGACCTGAGCGGGAAGATCGTCAGCGCTTCCCACATGGTTGCAGCAGCTCGCAGCACTTCGTGAACAGAAGCCCAAGCTGGCATCAACGACAACGCAATATCTTTCTTGTTGCTTCCGGCTTAAGTACAGCTGGCTCTTTCGCTGGGCTCACCGCCAAGGGCTGGATTTTGATGAGCGGCACTGACAGCCCCATGCTGCTTGCCCTCCATTTCGCTGCGCTCTCTCTCCCAACTCTTTTGGTGAGCGGTCCAGCAGGTGTCCGTACCGATCGAATCGGCTGCGAGCAGGTGCTGATTCAGGCTCAGTGGGCGCTTCTAGGAGCAGGGCTACTCGGCGCCTTATCCATTCCTTTATTGGAAGGGAATGCCCAGGTTGCAATGCTGCTCGCCAGCACACTGCTGATGGGTATTGCCGGTGCCTACGAGTTAACAGCCCGGAATAAATACTGCGCTTTGCTCGTGGAAGAGCCTCGAAAATTAGCGCCATATCTCACCAGTTTTTCAGTAGTTTTCAATGTTGGGAAAATGGTGGGTCCCCCATTAGGAGGGTGGCTAGTGGCCTTGACCGGAGCAAGCACAGCTCTCAGCATCGATGCTCTGACCTATCTTCTGCCGATTGTCAGTGTGATCTGGTTGTTAAAGCCAAATAAAACGATTGAGCAACTTAGTAGTAAAACAGGCTCCTCCACATTGAGGTCAGCCTGGAACGAAAGCGGGCCAGTTCTTCGGCATGTCCTGAAATTTACCGGTTTGATCTGTGTGGTTGGGTTCTTTCATCCAGGTTTGGCACCACTGATTGCCGCCGATACCCTTGGTCCAGACCCTCGTGACCTGGGATTGTTTACAAGCGTCTTAGCCGCAGGAAGCATCACAGGCGGGATAGTGCTTCAACGCAATAGCCACAAATTCAGTAGCCGACCTGGACTCACACTGGGCTGTTTCGCATTGATTACGGCTGTAGCCCAGCTTGGAATGGCTAGTAGCTCAATGATCCCCGTGGTGCTGCTCATGGTTTGGCTCATTGGCGCCGGAACTGCTGGTCTACTGAGCAGCGCAAATTTGATCACCCAAGTGGGCTCCAAACAAGTACTTAGAGGGCGAATGGCTGGGTTAAGCCAAATTGCTTTTCTTGGAGGAGGAGGATTGAGTGGGCTAATTGCAGCTCAGCTGAGCATTTTCCTTGGGCTGCAAGCCACATTTGCAATCGCAGGAGGCATTGGCTTGGTTCTCTCAGGCTGGGAAATTTGGCGACGCGGAGGCCTACAGATGAACGAAATCAAATCAGCTTGATGCCTTTCAGAAGAGCAGTCAACGCAAATGCTGCGACCAAACCGGCACCAACGAGACCTAAATAGATGACGACGCCCATGACAGACACAGATTGAATGATCCATTAGATCAGAAAGACTGCCTCGATACGTAAGAACACGCTTAAGCTTGTGCGCATCGAAACTTACCCATAAGACCGGTCTGCATTAATGGGCGGCCGCCTCAAACGAACGCACTGCCATTCCGATCTCACCATGCGCACTCTTTTTGTTTATCCCCAGTTCCCCAAAACCTTCTGGAGTTACGAGAAAATTCTCGAGCTTGTTAATCGGAAGGTGTTGCTTCCGCCGTTAGGACTGGTCACTGTTGCGGCCCTACTCCCCCAGGAATGGGAGATGAAACTGGTCGATCGAAACGTTCGTGAAGTAACAGCTGAGGAATGGGATTGGGCAGAGCTCGTGGTGATTTCAGGAATGATCGTTCAGAAGGACGATATGCAAGAGCAGATCGGCGAAGCACGTCGTCGTGGGATTCCCGTGGCAGTTGGAGGTCCCTATGCAAGTTCCACCCCTGATGCCCCCGAAATAGCAGACGCCGACTTCAAAATTTTGGATGAGGGAGAGATCACCCTTCCCATGTTTATCGAAGCGTTCCAAAGAGGCGATAGCAGTGGTCGCTTCAGCGCCGAAGGAGAAAAACCGGATGTGACTTCAACTCCGATTCCTCGCTTTGATCTGCTGCAGCTCGATGCGTATGACTCGATGAGTGTCCAGTTTTCACGTGGATGCCCTTTTAACTGCGAATTTTGCGACATCATCGTTCTCTACGGACGCAAGCCACGCACGAAAACACCAGAACAACTAGTAGCTGAATTGCAGTCGCTCTACGACCTGGGTTGGAGGCGTTCAATCTTCCTGGTCGATGACAATTTCATTGGCAACAAACGCAACGCCAAGCTTTTGCTTCCTCAGATTCAAGCCTGGCAGCAAGAACGTGGATTTCCATTCAGCTTTGCGACAGAAGCATCAGTTGACCTTGCTGATGATGACGAAATGATGAGAATGATGCATGAAGCTCGCTTTGAAAGCGTGTTTCTCGGAATTGAAACTCCTGACGAGGCAAGTTTAGAAACCGCCAGAAAACTTCAAAACACTCGCAATCCCTTGGATGCTGCTGTGGACCGGATTACCGCAAACGGGATTCGTGTCATGGCTGGATTCATCATTGGTTTTGATGGAGAAAAAGATGGCGCTGGCTTACGGATCGTGGATTTCGTAACCCGTACAGGAATCCCCGCGGCAATGATGGGCATGCTTCAAGCCCTGCCCAATACTGCTCTCTGGCATCGTCTTGAGAAAGAAGGCCGACTGATCCAAGAAGAATCTGCTGCTAAAGGTGTAAATCAAACGAATCTGCTTAATTTCAAACCAACTCGACCTATTCGTGACATCGCGAATGAATACGTTGAGGCATTTTGCACCCTTTACGAACCCAATGCCTATATGGATCGGGTTTACTCCTATTATTTAAAAATGGGTGCTCCTCGCTGGAAAGGCACTAGCAAGTTACCCACTTGGACTGATGCAAAAGCGCTCTCGATTGTGATCTGGAGGCAAGGTCTAAAACGAAATACTCGTTGGCGTTTTTGGCGTTATCTCTTTGGAATGGCTCGCAAAAATCCAGCCATGCTTGAGCAATTTGTTGTTGTACTAGCTCACAATGAGCATTTCATGGAATACCGAGCGATCGTGCAACAGGAAATTCGCGATCAACTGAAATCATTGCCTCCAGAAGAGCCAAGCAATTCGCGTGAACTTCAGGCTGCCTAATCGCTCTAGTCCTGCTCGTAAGTATTTCCATTGCGAAGACATTGTTCGGCCTTCTGAAGTTCACGTCCTAAATACATTGCATGATCTAAATGACTGAGGAGATAGGGGCCATCTCCCTCCACCAAGGCAATTCCCACCTCTTTTGCTGTGCGTCCACGCAACACAGCAGATGGAGTCCTAGGGCCACTCTTCCGACAAGAAATCACTTCCCCTGATTCTGGATCTCTTGCAAGACCTTGCTCATCAATGGTGTTTCCGTAGTGCTCTACGACCAGTTCGGATGAAGCAAGGTCCACACGAATGACGAAATAACCCAACGGATCGAGTGCTATAAATCGCTTCGACAACTGATTATCCAGCTGAGCGCAGTCGTTTCGTTCCAATGCGGAGTTGATCTGGTTCAATCTTGCAGGGATTCTCTTCTCAACCTACAAAACAAGTGAAGGGGGTTCCTTTCGAAAGGGAAGCTCCGCGTTGATCGCCTCAATCTCCTCAAGCATCATTGGATTGACTTTCTCAAGCCATCCACGAATCATTCCATCCATTTGTGGTTCATACCAACGATGGAGACTGGCATGGGGACGCGCCACAAAGCCACGCCGACGTTTGTGGCTTCCTCCAGCTCCAGGATCAAAATTCATCAGGCCTTGCTTCAGGGCCCATTCAATTGGGGCGTAGTAGCAGACCTCAAAATGAAGACAATCAATCTCTTCGTTGCTGCCCCAGTAACGCCCCCAGAGCGACGCACCATCATGGACACATAGCGACATAGCGACTGGCTCATGGGGGTTGTCACGGTGAGCACTAAAAAGAACAACGCTCTCCCGCAACGATTCTGATGCCAAGGCATCAAAAAATGATGCCTCGAGGTATTTACTACCCCACATCCCCCAACGAGCACAGTGCTGCTCATAGAAGCCATGCATGCATTGCATTAAAGAGGGGTTGAGTGCATCACCAAAAAGAGGAGTGATCTCAAGCCCTGCCTGACGAACCGCTTTTCTTTCTCGCTTGATGTTGCGGCGCTGATTGGCATTGAAACCAGCTAAATAGTCATTGAAATCGGACTGTCCATTTGCTGTCCAGAGACTCTGCTGATTCAGCCAGGAAGCACAGCCCGCTGCTTCTGCCAAAGGCCTCCAAGCAGGATCAACGTAGAGAAAGTTGCAGCTGAGAATCCCGTTATTAAGTGCGAATGTATCAATCAACTCCAGCATTAGCTGAGTGATTTGTTCTGGATCTTCATCAGCAGCCACATGAAAGCGATAACCCTGTACAGGACTCACCGGACTCATCCCAATCAACTTCGGGTAGTAACGGAGACCAAGATCACCAGCAAGGCGAGCGAACGCTTGATCAAATACAAACTCTCCGTAGCTATGGCCCTTCAGATACAGCGGAGCTACCGCACATAGATCCTCTCCACGCCACAAAGAGAGGTGCAGAGGCTGCCATCCTTGATCTGGCGCCACGCTCCCGGAATCCTCAAGAGCCGCAAGCCAATTCCAGCAGTAAAAAGGGCTGACATCAGGACCTAGCAGCTGATTCCACTGCAGCTCGGTAATCTCCCGAATCGAGCGATGCCAACGAGCCTTCAGAGATGCCATAAACGGCGATGACAACGGTGAAGATGCAGACCCTAACCAGCCAGTGCCAACGGAGTCACACTGAGAGGACAAAAAGCATCTGCACTGCTGTGATCCGCACGACCCGACGGGATCAATGGGTTGTTCTATCCCTCTTAACGCTCGGATTGACGCTCAGCGGAAACGCGGCTCAAGCAGGCCTGCTGCAGCCATTGCTGCAGATAATGCGACCAAAACTGGAAAACCGACTCGCTGAATATTGTCAGCGAGTCGCGAAAGAAGCCCTTCGTGAAGCTGATCCAAGGCTGGAACAATTCCACACCGTTACGGAACAACCCTGTCAAGGGTTAGCCAAGCCAGTCAGCGAATGTCTAATTCGTGAAACCAGCCGCAGCGGAAGGGAATTAGGCGTTCTGAGCGAGCTACTATCCGGCCAAATTGGTGACGACGGCGATGTTGTGATTAAACGCTGCCTGGCTTCAATGCTGGGTCTTAATGAAAAAGGCCTTCATGATATTTCCATTGATGAGCTCTTTCGTCGGCTGCGTCCATAACGAACCAGAAGCTCATTGCCGGCCAATGGATCGGCAGCTAGCAGCGTCCAAGCATCCGGCTTCGATAGGGCGTTGGGAACGCTGAAACCATCAATCGGAATCCAACTAAAACGGCCTCCAAGCAACCGAGGGCTGAAGGTCAGCTGCAGCTCATCCACCTGATCGGCTTCGAGCAACGATCCGCAGAGAGCCGCACCTCCCAGAAGGACTAGGCGACGAAAACCCCATTCGGCAAGCTCAACCAAAGTGGTTTCCCAAGACGATTTCAACAGATGAAAGCTGGAGAAACCTTCAACCTGCACCTGAGCAGATGTCAAAAGATGGCGCTCAATAGGCTGTTGAAAAAAGGGCCACTCAAGACAAAAATCAGGATGGCGGCTCACCACGAGAGCCGTGGGCTGCAACGGCCTTCCTTGGCGCTTTCGTTGATTTAAAAGCTGTTCGTCATGAATCAGACAGGTGCAGCGATGAGTCCGGAGTGTCCCCGCACCTATGAGGACTGCATCTGACCAGGCCAAAGCCTGCTCCAGCACATATCGATCGCCTTCACCGCCAAGCTGAGCAGCCCCTCCGCATGCAGGGGCAAGCCGTCCATCCAAGCTGACTGCGAGTACCAGCCGTACCGCCGACCGCTCCACGTTGAGCAAGGCTTAGCCGTTGACCACGCAATGCATCGCCTCAGGCATCGCGTTAAGCGCAGGAGCCTCGGCGTAAACCTCAGCTGCATTATTTGGGCTCTCCTGCAATCTCACCTTGTGCAATTGAGCACCGATTGCTCGGACCGGAGAGGTCAGTCGGTCAACGATATGAAGAGCAATGTTTTCGGCAGTAGGTACACATTCTGAGAAGTGGGCTACATCCTTGTTGAGGAAAGTGTGATCAAAAGGCTCAACGACCAAATCGCTCACGAGACGCTGAAGGGCTGCAAGGTCGCAAACCATCCCAGTGCGTGGATCGATCGTGCCGCGGACTGTGACATCAACCAAATAGTTGTGTCCATGTCCATGGGGGCGGGCACATTTGCCGTAGATCTGTTCATTTTCTTCCTGACTCAGCTCTGGTCTCGCCAGACGGTGAGCAGCCGCGAAATGAGTGCGGATAGTGAGATAGGCGTCCATGGCTTGTCCGAGATAGTCGGCCCACAGGCCTGTTGATTCATAGAGACGCAGCGCCACAAGAGGGAGCTGATTGGCCAACCGAGACCAAATGATTCTTACGAGCGCTTCGGTGGTGGGAAGACAGCCTTCAGAACTGGTGACATCGAATTCCGGCCAAGCCTCATTAAGGAAGCGGAAGTCGAGTTGTTCGGTGACCTGTGATCGGATCGCATGCTTGACCTCAGAGAGGTTCAACACCATGCCGTTTGCATCAAGACCACCGGCCATGGACACAATCAGCTCGTAGTTGTGACCATGGCCAGGGGCCATGGCACAAGACCCGAATCGGGCGGCATTGTCGTCAGCATGCAATTCAGGCAACCAGTAACGGTGACTAGCGCTGAAACAGGCTCGGCGTGTAATGACACATCCACGACCTTGGCCGTGCGGTGCCGTCGTGATGGCATTAGTCATGACGCAGTCAGACCAATCATCATCTTAGTGAATTCTCCAACCTGCCGAACTGATGGCTGACGGCGCGACCAACAAAGCACACCCCTTGAAGTCCCGCCTGGGCGGCCGCAACCTCTATCTGATCGGGATGATGGGAAGTGGCAAAAGCAGCACCGGGAGACCTTTAGCTAAACGTCTGGGTTATGGCTTCGTTGACGCTGACGGAGTCATTGAAACGCTGGCGGAACGTCCCATAGCAACAATCTTTGAGACGGAAGGCGAGCAGGGCTTCCGAACACTTGAGAGTCAGGTGCTTCGGGCCATCGGTGAGCACCATTCACTCGTTGTTGCCACGGGCGGAGGTGTGGTCACACGACCCGAAAACTGGGGTGTGCTTCACCAAGGAATCGTGATCTGGCTCGCTCCGGAACGGGACCAATTGTTAGCGCGTCTCACTCTTGACCCAGGCGCGAGACCACTCCTTCAAAAAGGAGACCCTGCTGCCGCTCTAGATGCATTGCTTGAAGCTCGTACACCCCTCTATGCCGAAGCCGACTTACGGATATCGGTGCGCGACGAGACTGTGAGCTCTGTTGCAAATACCATTTTGGAGAGCATCCCGGGAATTCTCAAACCGGCCGAGCTCACGTCCCAGGCTCCAAGCGCACCGCAAACCACTGAAGATTGAAACCAGGAGCCAATTCGAGATCACAAGCTGTATCCATCAGCCTTGAGGCAGCAGCAGCAGATGACCCAAAACCACGCAAATCGTCTGGCAGCACTGACATCTCCTCCAACTTTTCCGTCAGCCATGTCAGGGTGTCGTCGGAACTGAGCAGTCGTTCGGGCTTGCCCGGCTCAAGCACCACATAGTGATCACAAGCACGAATGAGGGGATCGGACATGACACGGCCACTTCTGGCACTGATCATGGCCGTGCTCCTTTTATTTGGGCCGGCAAAAACGGCTACAGCAGTTAATAACCAAAGCAGACTTCAGCTCGCAGCCCGTCTCGAAGCATGGCCATCCTGGTCAAATCCCGCCCCGCTCCCACGACCTAAAGCAAAAGAGGATTTGATCTATCCAGATTGGTTTGCAGGGCTTTGGAACGTTGAAAGCCTTGATCTTTTGGAAAACGGGAACATTGATGAATCACTGCCTCCCCTGCGTCATTTGGCCCGGTTTCAGCTGAATCAGAGCGACGATGTTGTGGGAGATCGTCCTTTTAATGCCAGATCCGTTGGGAGGGCCCTTCTAGGCGCGCAACTGATCAACGTGGAGCAAGCACCTGGGCAGGTGAATCGTCAACTCGCTCGACTAAGCGGCGATCGTCTGCTGGAAACAACCGTGATCGGGCGACGACAAACCTCGATCGCCGCTTCCTCATTTCTGAGTGATGAGCTTGTCCTGCAGGTCATGCACGGAGCTAGAGCACCAAGACTCAGCAGGATCGAAACCCTTAGCCGATACGAACCTTGCCCCGAGTTGGAAGCTCCTGACGGTATTAATCGAATCTGTGCCGAGCAATGGCAACAGACCTATCCGGCTCCAGGGGAAACCGGCCAATCATTTGTGCAACGAAGTAGCCGTTACAAACTCACACTTACACGGGTGAAGGATCTGGCTGGAACAAGCGATCATCCAGCTGATCTCTCCAATTAAACAGGGACTGAAGTCGAGGGTGATCACTGATACCGGGCACACCACGACCTGCCAATAGAGATCCAGAGGAGGCTGGGAAGCGAAGTAGTGATATCTGCGCAGCCACGGCCAAGTCAGCCAAGCTCAGCGCGTTGCCGACCAAGACGCTCTCCGAAGTCAGCGCATCCGCCATAGCGATCAGGTTGTTGAGCATCGCTGAACGTTCCTCCTGCCCAAACAGCTCGTTCAGCCCATTGAGCCAACCCGTCGGGACACCCGTCATCACCTGGCGAATAGGGCCAGGCACGTCATCAGGCAGCAAAGCAGAACGCAAATCAGAATCATCCACCGCAGCCTGAAGCAAAGCTGAGCGAACAGATGCTGCCAACGTTGTATCGGCCCAGTCTTCAATCAATTGAATTTGAGCGACAGCCCGAGGATCTTTGGGAATCAGTGGCGGTTCCGGCTGAAGCTCATCCAAGTAGCGGCAGATAGCAGTGGAATCAGCCACCACCGTTTCCCCATCCACAAGCACCGGCACTTGCCTTTGCCCGGATAATCGGAACACGGCAAGTTGGCCAATTCCTGGCGTGACCTCCACCTCTTGAAAACTCAAACCTTTGGCACGCAATGCCATCCGCACCTTCAGGCAGAACGCGGAATGACGGAATTGATGCAGCTCAAGCATGGCCGTCCTTGCCCTAGGAAGGGCAGAGTAGCTATCAGATTGATTTCCCCGCCAGGACCATGCGCGAGTTTTTCGTCAATGTGACGCGTTACCCGCGCTTTCTCATTGCCTTCAGTCTTGGCGTGATCAACTCCGTTGCCGAGCCGTTAGCCCAGCGACGCAGCAATCCCGTCACAGCTGTGGCTCTAATCGGCGCCTTAATTAGTGGGTTTATCACCCTTGGCCTAGTGCTCCGTGCCATGGTGACCTCAGCACCACTGAGCTGAACATGGCCCAGGGACGTCGAGTTGAACGCGTTGCCGCCTTAATCCGCAAGGAAATCAGCGAGCTGCTCGTGAACGGGATCCGCGATGAACGGGTTCACCAAGGGATGGTGAGCATTACCGAAGTTGAAGTCAGTGGAGACCTTCAACATTGCCGAATTTTTGTAAGCGTTTTCGGAGAGCAGGCTCAACGCGATGAAGTCATGGACGGCCTTCAAGCTGCGAGCGGATACCTGCGTGGAGAGCTAGGTCGCCGGCTGCAAATGCGTCGAGCTCCAGAGGTCGTTTTCAAACTTGATCTTGGAATTGAAAAGGGCACAACAGTGCTCCATCTACTCGGTGAACTCGAACGCGAACGGGATGAACGAGGAGAGGTTCCAGAAGGAGCCGAACCCTCTGACAATCCATGAATGCGAGTGAACTACGCGAGGCCGTTGCCCAACTTTTAGTCATAAGGGCCAGCGGACATGCCACAGACAGGCAAAGGCGCTACCCCCGGTGGGAACTCAGCAATGAAGATCTCAAACAGCTGTTAGAGGCTGGGGTCGGCGGGGTGATTCTGCTCGGTGGAACAGCCACTGAATTGCAGCAGCGCTGCCGCACTTTTCAACGCTGGGCAGGAAGGCCTCTCCTGTTATGCGCAGACGTCGAAGAGGGCGTGGGGCAACGCTTTGAGGGGGCGAGCTGGCTTGTGCCACCCATGGCTCTTGGACGCCTTCATCAGAAAGCACCGAAACGGGCAGTACAGCTCGCTGAAGAGTACGGACGTTGTTGTGGCAATCAAGCAAAGCGCTGCGGGCTGAATTGGGTGCTGGCTCCGGTTTGCGATGTCAACAGCAATCCCGACAACCCGGTGATCAACGTTCGGGCTTGGGGAGAAGATCCAGAAACGGTCGGAGAGCTGGCGGGATCTTTTCAGCGTGGACTAGCGGCAACAGGAGTTCTGGGCTGCGCCAAGCACTTCCCTGGGCATGGCGACACAGCCATCGATTCCCATCTGGAACTTCCGGTGCTGCAACACAGCCGTCAACGCCTAGAGGCCCTTGAGCTCCAACCGTTTCGCACCCTGATCAAGGAGGGAGTCAGCAGCGTGATGACAGCCCATTTGCTGATTCCATCTTTGGATCAACATTGGCCGGCCACCCTCTCTCCAGACGTGCTCACCAGTCTTCTGCGCGTTGATCTTGGTTTCAATGGCCTCATCGTCACCGATGCTTTGGTCATGGAGGCGATTTCTGCACAGCATTCTGCTGGCGAAGCCGCTGTGTTGGCCTTTGCCGCGGGTGCTGACCTCATTCTGATGCCAGCAGATGCGATCAAGGCTATCGATGCCCTCTGCGTGGCGCTTCGTTCAGGTCGAATCCCCATGTCTCGGCTGAACGACTCGCTAGATCGCCGAAAGGCTGCTTTGGATTCCATCTCGATAGCGAGTGATTCGGCCTCGACCGACGACGACCACAGGATCGAAACAGCGGACGAAAGAACACTCACCTTGAAGCTGGTGCAGGAGTCCCTTGATATTTCGAGCTCTAAAACCTCAAGCGTCGCGGCCATTAATGGCATCAACCTGATCCGGGTGGATGGTGTTCTTCCCTGCCCGGTGCTCCCCACAGAGGCACCTGCACTCTCTCTTCCAAAATCCCTGGGATTCCAGCCCGTGCTCTGCCATCCACTAGGAATCTCCCCATGGGAAGACCCTCTAAATCCGCTAGCCCCCCTGGCGCTCAATCGCCTGGGCAGTGGGCCTGTATTTCTGCAGTTATTCATACGCGGCAATCCATTTCAAGGCAACCGCAGCATTCGCGAACCATGGACTGAAGCCTTGAAACAACTGATCAACGCGAATCGACTGTTTGGCCTTGTGGTGTATGGAAGCCCCTACGTCTGGGAGGCACTCAGGGACGCAGTCCCTCCATCAATCCCAGCTGCTTTCAGCCCGGGGCAAATGCCTGATGCCCAGCAACAGTTGCTCCAAAGACTCCTGAATCCAGCTTCTGCTTCAGTGAGCACGAACGAATTCACCGACTAAGCGGACCTAGCCTCTGACGCAGTTGTACCAAGGGCCATGCTCAGCCTCTCAATGATCGTGCGGAACGAGCAGGAGCGCTTGGGCATTTGCTTGAACTCCGTGAAGGGATTCACCGACGAAATGGTGATCGTGGACACAGGCTCAACAGACAACACCATTGCCATCGCCAAGGCAGCAGGGGCCCGCGTCGAGCAACTGGTTTGGCCCGGCGATTTTGCACCAGCACGCAATGCCGCCCTGAACTTCGTGAGAGGCGACTGGGTGCTGGTGCTTGATGCAGATGAATACCTCAGGCCTGAAGTGATCCCGCCTCTCAAGGCCCTTATGGCCCAACCCGATGTATTGGTAATCAATTTGCTGCGCCATGAGCAGGGTGCTGCAATGGCGCCCTACTCCAGTGTCAGCAGGTTATTTCGTCGCCATCCTCGAATCCGCTGGAGTCGCCCTTATCACTCAATGGTGGATGACAGCGTGCGTGAACTACTGCAGGACGAACCCCACTGGCGCATCGCAGACTGCCCTGAGCCGGCACTCCTTCACCGGGGCTACAGCGCCGAACTACTTGAAGGAACTGACAAGGCAGAACGTCTACGCCGTTCCATGCAGCAATGGCTGGAAAAAGAGCCTGGCAATCCCTATGCCTGCGCCAAGCTCGGAGCCCTTGAAGTAGCTGATGGAGAGCGGCTTCGGGGAATTGCACTGTTACAGGAAGGGCTTGCCAACCTCAAAGAAGGGAGTGAGCAAGCCTCAGAGCGCTACGAGCTATTCCTGCATTTGGGCATCGCCTTGAGTCCAGAGAACATCAACGAGGCGATGGACTTCTACAGGCAAGCTCTAGCGCAACCTCTGGACATCCGCCTAAGTCTTGGAGCCAGGCTGAATTTGGCTGCCTTACTCCTTCAAGCCAACAGGATCGACGAGGCCATACAACTGACCGCAACAGCCTGCCAGCGTGCTCCAGAAGTTGCACTCGCCTGGTACAACCTCGGGCTAATGCAACGCCGCAAGGGTGACATCAAGCAGGCGATGCAGGCCTATGAACGGGCGCTCAGCCTGGAACCCAACCGTGCCGAATATCATCAAAACTTTGCTGTAGCAAGGCTCGTTGGTGGTGATATCGATGGAGCAAGAGCGTCGTTTCGTCAAGCGATCACCCTGCTTAACAGCCAGGGAAAAGGCGACCAGGCATCAGCCCTGCAAGATCAGGTGAGCGGACTGGTGAAACTGAACGAGGCAAGTGCATGATTGAAGAAAGCAGCCCTGCTCTCAAGGGGCGAACCATTGTTGTGACAAGGGCTCGAGAACAACTTGGAGAAGCCCGCAAACTTTTAGAGCACCAGGGAGCAACGGTCCTCGACCTGCCAGCTTTAGAGATCGGACCACCCGATGAATGGGGGCCTCTCGATGATGCCCTGGCTGAGCTGGATGAATTTCACTGGGTAATTTTCTCAAGTGCCAATGGGGTTCAAGCCGTGGAGGAACGTCTGCGGCTCCGCGGCAGCAGCCTGGCCAGAAGACCGGCTGCACTTCGTTTGGCTGCTGTAGGGCGCAAGACAGCACGGCTACTAGACCACTTGGGAGCGGTTGCTGATTTCGTGCCACCTGATTTCGTTGCGGACAGCCTCATCGAACATTTTCCAGTTTCAGGCTGGGGTCTCAGACTCCTGCTGCCACGAGTGCAAAGCGGAGGCCGTACGGTTCTCGCTGAAGCCTTCGGGGAGGCTGGCTCAAGGGTCGTGGAGGTACCTGCCTACGAATCCCGCTGTCCACGCGACATGCCAGAGACCACTGCCTCAGCTTTGGCCTCTGGGGAGGTCGATGCGATTACTTTTAGCAGTGGAAAAACCGTCATTCATACAGCTGAATTACTTCAGCAAACACTGGGCATTGAGAAAGCAGCCGCTGCAATGAAAGCTCCAGCCCTGGTATCGATTGGCCCCCAGACCAGTCAGCGCTGTCTCGAACGATTCGGCAGGGTCGACCAGGAAGCCAATCCCCACGATCTTGATGGATTGGTCGAGGCCTGCCGTCAGGCCATGCAACGCCGCTGAGTTTTACCGGAGCGCAGGAGCGTGAGGCAGCCCCGACGGATGTTGATCATCTGCACTGCAACATTCGTTGGGAACAGTTGTTGACCATCTCCAGGGCAGCGGCCTGCGGCCCCCAGACACACCACTCCTGTTCCTTCAGCGGTCCTCACCATGGCGCGCAATTCATCCCCAACTGCGAGAACACCGATGACCTCCCAGTCCTGATCTCCTGATGCAGGTTGTGTGGAATTAGAAGACGAAGAGGTGCCTTCCAAAACAGGCGCAAATGGGTCAGCCCTGCCTTCCGGTACCGAGGCGAGAACCTCGGCAACACTCGGCAAGACAGTCAAAGCACTCAAGGGGGGAGGAGAGATCGTCTCAACTCCTGGGGATACCAATGACTTTTCATTCACTTTTTCAGACAGTGAAGGGTCGTTTCGAAAGTCAGAACAACCACAAATCAGAAACACGAACGTCAGCGTCGCCAAAGGGAAAGTTCGAACGCTGTCCCTTTTCATGGCTGCGAAAGGGCTGTGTAATCACTTTCAACCAAATCTCTAAAACGATCAAGATTTGCTTGGAGCTCTTTGGTGACTATGCCCCCAAGGATGCTCGGTTCCATCAAAGGTGCCAAAACACCAGGAAGTTCATAGCTCACGCTCAGTTTCACGGCTGTGAGCTCAGGATTCTCCTCGTAAAAACGGACGGCACCCTTCGTGGGAAGCCCACCCACCGAGCCCCACTGCAATTGCTGCTGATCAACTCGATTTGTGATCCGAGCTTTCCATTTGAAACGAAAACCCTGCGCGGCCAAAGTCCAATCCGTTAAATCAGGGTCGTCGCGAGTCTTGACTGATTCGATCCAACGCATCCAACGGGGCATCGCTTCAAGGTCACTCCAAACTGTCCACACCCGGTCAACGGGTGCCTGAACTTTGGTGGTTACGGTGTGTTCGAGCCAACGTCCCATGGTTTCAGGCGACTGCGATATTGGTAGCAAGCTTCGCGGGCAATCCCAGGATGGCTGCGGCAGCGAGATGACCACTCATCGTGGCTCCCTCCATTGAATCGATGTAATCCTGACGGGTATAACTACCAGCTAGAAAAAAGTTACTCACCGGTGTGGTCTGGTCGGGGCGATACGGCTCCATCCCAGGCGCTTCCCGATAGAGAGATTGGGCTAATTTCACGACATTGCTCCAAGTCAGAATTAGGTGCTCCGAGGAAGGGAAAAGTTTGCGTACCTGAGCATCGGTGTGGGTAACAATGTCATTCACTGATTTGGGAATCCATGGATCTCCTGGAGTGAGAACGCACTGAAGCAGAGATCCTTCACCTGATTTTCGATAATCTTCGGGACTTGCCAGGGCCAAATCGGCGAAGCAGCTGAAATCGGCGTCAGCTGTGTAAAGCAAATTGTTTAAACCTGTTGGATTAGACAAATTCGTTCGTCGTTCCTCAGCAGCCTCACCTTCAGCAAGCTCCGTCACCCAACCGTCGTAACGCAACTGGACTGTGGCCACTGGAACAGCTTCCAGGCGATGAATGGCATCAAATTGCTCATGCTTGCGCCAGGCGTCTGGAATGAGCCGCTGAATTCCAGGAACATCACAGGCAGCTAAATAAACGTCAGCTTCAACATTGCGTTCGCCCTCTGGGGTACTCAAGGTCAAAGACGTCACCTTTGGAGACTCCCCCTCCTCGTAGTGAACCGCCTTCACACGATGCCTGAGATGTAACTTTGCACCTCGTTTCTGGATGTAATCCAAAATCGGTCCTGTTAACCAACGATGCGGAGAGCCCTTAAGCAAATTGAGCTTTGAAGCCTCAGTTTTCGACGCAAACATCATAAAAATAGTCAACATGCATCTCGCTGAAATCGATTCACAATCAATAAAGCCCAACGCATAAGCAATCGGATTCCACATCCGCCGAATACTCTCCTGACTACCACCATGACCAATAAACCAATCTTGAAAACTCACTGAATCCAAGGCACGAATCGTGCGCATTGCCCCTTCATAATCAATGAGGCCTCGAACGATTGGACTAGTCCCCAATGCCAGGGCATTGCGCAATTTGTCAACCCAGGTCAGCTGCGGAGTCGTAAAAAAAAGCTTTGAGACCATTAAACGGAGCACCGATCGGAAAACGGAAATCAAGTTCTCGCAAATCACCGCCACTATTGACAAACAAGTGAGTGTGATCTTTTGGAAGAAGATTATCAATTGCACCTACTTTGCGCATGAGAGCAAAGAGATTGGCGTAATTAAAGAAGAACACGTGCAATCCCATCTCTATGTGATTGCCTTTTTGATCCACCCAGCTACCTACCTTGCCACCCATAAAAGGGCGGGCTTCATATAGATCAACCTCGTGACCTGCGTCCACCAGATCAACGGCAGCGGTTAGGCCGGCCAATCCTGAGCCCACAATCGCGACCTGCACCAGCACTTCACCAACAACAAGCAGACTCTATTAATTCGGAAGCCATAACGGCTGCAGGCAAGAAAGGCGCAGTTTTCATAGAATCAGAGAAGGCCAGCTGGAATCCTTATTCATGACCACCGCCGCCGCCAGTACCGCTCCACATACCGCAAAGGATGGGAAAGGCATTCAGATCACCGATCCAGCCATGCGGCAACTGGCCAAGCTTTGCCGTGAGCAAGGTGATGAACAAATTCTTCGTGTTGGTGTGCGATCTGGAGGATGTAGCGGGATGAGCTACACCATGGATTTTGTGCCTGCATCCGAAGTGGAGGAAGGTGATGAAATGTATGAATACTCTTCGCCGGAGGGTGCTGCTTTCCGAGTTGTTTGTGACCCCAAAAGCCTTCTTTACATCTACGGAATGCAGCTTGACTTCAGCACCGCGCTGATTGGAGGAGGGTTTAACTTCACCAATCCCAATGCCACCCAGACCTGCGGATGCGGGAGCTCCTTCGCAGTTTGAGTCCACCGCATGGGAATCTGTTGACAATTGTCAGACGATCAGAATCAGCGATGGAGTCCCAGGAATCCCAGGAGTCCAGCCTGTTCCAACAGGCTATGGCTCGTTATCAAGACGGAGTCCCAGCAGCGGATCTGATCGACGATTTCGTTGCGATCACCGAAGCCGCACCTCGTCAATCCTCAGGTTGGACCTGCTTGGCTTGGCTTCTCTTGCTCTGCGAAAAACCAGATGATGCCTTGCGTTCCGCTCGAATGGCGGTGAAGCTCAACGGCCAAGACCCCCAGGCACGCATCAATCTGACACTGGCCATGCTGGAAACAAAAGCCAAAGGTGTTCGCGATCAGATTCAGGTGGTCCAGCAAGTGTTGGCCGTAGCTCCCGAAATGGGAGAAGAACTGCGTGAATCAATCAATGATGGTTTCAAACGTCGTCCGGACTGGCCCGCCCTTCTCAAAGTGAAGAATTGGCTGGAGCTCTGAGGTGGCTCGGCTCCTGCTTCTGAGCAATGGTCATGGCGAAGACCTCTCGGGTGCTTTGCTTGGACAATCTCTAAAAGCGCAGGGACACAACGTGGAAGCGTTGCCCATGGTGGGGAGAGGTAGTCCCTACAGCGAGGCCCAGATTCCCCTGGTCTGTCGCACAAGGGAATTCAGCACTGGAGGACTGGGCTACACAAGCTTGCGCGGCCGACTCACTGAACTGATCCAGGGTCAGGTGATCTATCTCCTAAGGCGACTGCTGAAGCTGATGCGTATCGCTGGTCGTTACGACATGGTGGTTGTCATCGGGGATGTCATCCCGGTGATGGCGGCATGGCTCAGCTTCCGCCCAGTAGCGACCTATCTAGTTGCTTACTCCAGTCACTATGAAGGGCAACTACGACTGCCTTGGCCTTGCGGTAGCTGTCTGATGAGCCGAAGATTCAAAGCAGTCTTCAGTCGAGATGCACTAACTGCAGATGATCTCAGTGAGCAACTGAAACGGGATGTGTTGTTCGTAGGCAACCCTTTTATGGATTCTGTCTTGAGGCATGGCAATCGCCTGGCTCAGGCCAAAAGACGCCTGGGACTCTTGCCAGGCAGCCGTCGACCTGAACTTGAGCAAAACCTGGCACAGCTTCTGAAGGTGATTGACCAAATCCCTATTTCACAGCGAAGCAAAGGAGAACTGGAAATCGACCTAGCCCTCGTGGCTGATCTGACAAACGACAGACTGAATAACATTGCACAAGTCCTTGGCTGGACTCTTGTTGTTGAGCAAGGCGAAACACCTTCACGGCTAGAAAAGGGCCTCCGGCAGGTTCAAGTACGGCGGCACTGCTTCTCATCTGTGCTTCACAGCTCAGACCTCTTACTTTGTATGGCCGGCACAGCGGCAGAACAAGCCGTGGGGATCGCCAAACCAGTCCTGCAGCTACCCGGCAATGGACCCCAATTCACGGCTGGTTTCGCTGAAGCCCAACGACGATTGCTTGGTCCAACAGTTTTCTGCGCTGATTCCCCTGTAGGCAGTGAAGCTCTTTTCGATGCAACGGCCAAAATGGCGATGGAACTGCTGGAACGAATCGTGAGGGACCCAGCCCTTCGTCGTGATTGCCGGCAACAAGCGATGCAACGGTTAGGACCAGAAGGCGGAGGCGACAAAATGGCCAATGTGATTAGTGAACTGCTCCTGAACAGCTGAATGGATAGACAAGACCTTGAACCCTCATGGAAACGTTGGCTGGACCGGTTGCTCGTCTTGGATGTTTTTCTTGTGTTGGGCGGTGCTGTTTGGTTTGGCCTAGCCGTGATTGCCAATGGACAAGGACTGTCGGTGCCTATGCAGCTCTTTCAGCGACTCTGGGATCCGTTATTCACCCCAGCGATTGGCCTGCTCATGGGCGCCGCTCTGATCAATGGGATTTGGAGTTGGTGGCAGCGTCGAATGCAGCTGGAAGCTCAGAAAAATGACATTTAAAATTCAAAGCAGCTTGACGTTCAGACTCCACTCGTTGGCCTTCAAGCACAACACGTGCTCCATCCCCCAGCAGTAATTTCAACAGCGGGGCTGGCACCGGTAACAAGCTTGGACGCCCCAAGCAACGGCCAAGTGTCGCCGAGAAAGTCGCCATCGTGACGGGTGTGGGCGCAACAGCATTCACGATTCCCGACCAAGCATCATTCTCAACAGCGGCAAGGATCATGCGGCAAAGATCACTGCGCTCAATCCAACTCATCCACTGCTGGCCCGATCCAATCGGTCCACCAAAACCAACGCGGAAGATCGGCAACATTTTTCCCAGTGCCCCACCATCGGCAGCAAGAACAATTCCAATTCGTAAAACAACCAAGCGGGTGGCCTCAGGCTTTTCCAAAGCGGCCTTCTCCCAACGTTGACAAAGCCCAGCGAGCACATCACTCCCACAAGGGCTGGATTCTTGAAAGCACTGGTTTGAGCTTGTTCCGTAATACCCAACGGCGGAGGCATTGACCAACACGTTCGGTGGCTTTGCCAACTCCCCCATCGCTTTCGTTAGGTGGCGAGTAGTCAGCAAGCGACTGTCTTCAAGCAGTTGAAGATGCTCCGAGGTCCAACGCTTTTCTGCGATCGGTTCTCCCGCCAGGTTGACAACCCCCTGAGCTTGAGCCAACGCTTGTTGAAGAGCACCGGATGGCTCCCAACTGATCGAATCAGCTGGATTGCATTGAACCCATTCGAGTCCCTGGAGACAGCCCGATGGAAGTCCAGCTGGAGCAGATCTACGGCTCACGATAGTGAGATCGTGCCCCGAACTTTGAAGCATGGGAATCAATGCACGCCCAACAAGTCCGGTGCATCCGATCAGCAAAAGTCGCATGAAGTATTCAATCGATCAGGATTAAGAGGCTACGCAGCAGAAGCTGAATCAGGCTGAGGAGAAGGCAAGGTGAGCTTCATGCGTTGAGCCAATGGAACAAGTGCAAAGCCCTGAAGGAAAAGGCCATAGAGCACCACCGCAAGAGCAAGTGGCGGCATAGATACCCCCCAACTGATGCCAGAAGCCCAAGCATCGATGGCCATTGCAATTGGCACAGCACCCCGCAATCCTGCACAGCTCACAAAGATCCTTTCATTGCTGGTGAAAGGGGTGCGCCAAAGCAAGGCATGCACCATCAGGAATCTCACCAGCTGCATGATCATGAACAAAATCAACGCCAATCCACCAACATTCACGACGTCCTGAGGAGCCACCACAAGCCCCATGCACAAAAACAGTAAAAGTTCAGCCATTTTGGCGTAACTGGAATGGGCCTCAGCAAGTGAAGCGCGATCAAGACTGGGACCATTTCCAAGCACTAGGCCTGCCACATAGGCCGCGAGCAGTGAGCTTCCTCCCAGCAAGAACGTTCCCCCACTAAGCACCATCAGCAAAGCCAGGCTTACGACGGGCAGCATGGAGGCATGGTTCAGGCTCATGCGGGTTCCAAGAAGCTGAAGGGTGAGGCTCCCGCCCATGAATCCAAGCAAGATTCCCAACAAAAACTGGCGAACCATATCTGTAACCAACACTCCCGCGGCCACTCCGTCACCACCTGCCAGAGCTAAGGCCAGTCCAGACAGAACAACAGCCATAGGGTCGTTGAAGCCTGATTCACACTCAATCAAGTTGATCAGACTTTTGGGCAATCTCCCAGCCAGAGGTCTTAGGAGGGCCAGTACTGCCGAGGCATCTGTACTAGCCACCATGGCTCCTACGAACAAAATGCGCGGCAGAATTGCTGTTGCTGTTGCTGTTGCTGTGGTGGTGGTGGTGGAACTATTAGTGGCAGCAGTCAATCCAAATACAGCCAGAGCAATGAGGGCTGCCGTCATCACAACGCCAACCGTTGCCAGACGCGCTGCGGGACGGATCACGCCACGAACCGCGGTCCAATTCGTCGTTAGGCCGCCAAAAAACAGCACGAGCACAAGGGAAACCTGACTGATCTGTTGAGCTTGATCAAGGCTTAACAGTTGGATCTGCTTGACTCCTGCAACACCAACGTGGTTCTCAATGAGCAGTCCCAAAAGCAGCACCATGAGGATGCCTGGGACCCTGATACGAGCAGCAAGATCATCCAAAAGGACGGAAACAAGCAGCAGACCTCCAAAGGCCACCAAGTACAAGGCAAGAGAGTGGGACAAACATCGGCCTTGCCATTAGGAAAGTTTTAGCCTGGCTTGGATTGATCGTCTCGTCATGGCTGAACCATCCGCTGATCCCAAGCCGACTCCAAAACCAGCGGCAACGCTCAAGAAGGGAGCTCTTGTTCGAGTCAACCGTTCGTCTTACTTAGGAAGCGTGGAGGCTTCAGCCAGTGATCCAAGACCTCCCGAATACATTTTTGAAGGGCCTGGAGAACTGCTTCTTGTGAAAGGGGATTACGGCCAAGTGCGCTGGAGGCGTCCGGTTCCCGACGTCTGGCTGAAGCTCTCTCAATTAGAGATCTGTTCCTGACTCTTCAGGGAACTTTCCACGGCGTTCACTGCCGGCGGTAGAGACTTCGCTGCCTCCGGCAACCGCCAAAGTGCACCAGCCAACACAGCAGAGATGGCATCTAGCCCCACCAAAACAGGCTGATCTCCATGCTGTTGCCGAGCAGCCGCAGCTACAGCGGATGCTCCCCAAGGATTCCAGCCTGCAAGCGTCACAACACTTCGGTAGGCACTCGGCCAAGGATTTCCTGGGAGCAATGTTTCTAGAGCCGCAAAATGCTCAGCCGCCTCTGATGGCCGATTGGCCAAAACCCCAAGGAGAGCCAGCGTCCAGAGTGCTGCTTCGTTTGAGGGATCAGCAGCAAGACTTCTCAGGGCCTGCTTCTTCAGTGGTTTGCGATAGAGAAAATTGCCATCGAGCATGTGTTCAACGGCAATGGAGCTGAACACTGCATCCAAACCTGCAGGGCCTTGAGAAAGTCCTGCCGCAAGGGCGGGAAATCGTTCCTGAAACAACTCGGGGGCCTTACTGTCTGGATCACGGCGCCAAAGGGAATAAGTCCCTCCCTGCGGTCTAGGAAAGGTTTGAACTTTCACGAACACTCCGCTCTTGCGAACGGCGGCGTCGAGTTTCTGTGCACTGTCCCGCACTGAGCCCTGACCCCCTTCCGCTAACACCACCCACTTAGCCTGCTCAAGAACAGGCTTGACATCTGAAGTACTGCTTCCTAATTGCCTACCAACAAGCTGTCCGCCTTCACGACGACCGTAATAGCTCACATTGTGTTGATTGAGATCAGGAGTACTTGGCACCACAATCAGAGTCTCTGGCTGAGCTTGAGGATTCACTCCCCCAGCCCGACGCACAATCTCGTCCAAAGGACCCTGATGGCGTTGGCTCAAGCGCATCGTCTGCGCCGACCAACCAGTCCATATGGTGTTAAAACCTCCAAACAACAAGGCCAAGCCAGGCAACCAAGCCAAGGGAGCTGGCCAGCGTTGTTTGACCCAGAGCCCCCACTGCCAAGAGCCGCGCGCCAACAGCATGAGGATCATGGGAAGCAAAGGCGCGATATAGCGATCGTCTTTATTCGGGCTGAGGTGAGTGAAAACCCAACCCAATATCAGGCTGAGGATCAACCAACGCCATGAGAGCTGCTCATCTCCATTGACACCGCGACGCTGCAAAAACCAGAGAATGACACCACTACCTCCAACCACTAACAACAGCCAACCAATCTGTTCTGGGAGGAGTCGGAAGTACCAAAGCCAACCATCCAAACTCAATACACCAGGATCACCCTCCAGAGCCGCGGATTCAATCACGGCACGGTTGGTTCCGCCCAAGGTGGTGATCCAGTTGTGTTTCAGCCATGGCAACAGGGCTGCACACACCAGCCCAAAGCCGACCAGCGCCTGCCATCGACGAACAACGGAGTGCTTCCCAGAATCCAGAAGAGCACTTGCCACAACCAAAAAAAGTGCCGGTATGAGCACCAACAAAGCGCTCTGTTTCACCAGCAACGCTGCCGCTACCGATAGAGCAGCCCATACTGCCTGTCTCCAACCCCCACCATTGAGGGGATGCCACCAACAGCCCAGACGCCACAGAGCCAAGGTGACCATTGCCGTTAGGGGAAGCTCCAGTACGTAATCGGTGCGAAGCTCCAGAAGAAGCGGAGCCATTGCAACAAAAGCACTGCAAAGCAGCGCGAATCCGCGTGCCAACCTCAATGGTTGACGCAACTGCAGGGCCCAGGAAGCAACAACAAAAACCAATACGCCATTCCAGAGGCTCAAGCTCCAGGCGGCTTGCTCCGGTGCATCACCAGTGACCGCCATAACCGTGCCATTGACCAGTGAGGCCAGGGGAGGAATCTTGGGTGAAAGATCGAATAGAACGACCCATCCTTGCCAGCTGCCACCAGGGAGAACTCCCAGTGCACGACCATGGTCAAGAGCACTGTTGAGGTAATCCGCCTGATCCCAAGCAGGGAGACCTCCGTAATGAGACCACCAAAGCCTGTCGATCAAGGTTGAGAGCAGCCAAATGAAAGTCAGCAGCACCCGAAATTGCCAAGGTCTCATCAACCGATCTCCAAGCGGCGACGTTCCTCCTGAAGACGCTTGCGTCGCTGCTTCGCTTCTCTCAACATCTCACGCCCGTCGTGGAGGTATCCATCCACGTAGCCCATTGTGTATCGCTCTAACTCTCCAATCGCATCCTCCACCTCCGACAGACAGTGGTAGAGGCTCAGGCCGAACCCCTTGGCAGAAGAAGGCGTGGAAATGGATTGAAATAAGTCTTTCACCTTGTTGAGCTTGCTACGGCTTTGCTCTAAGTAATGACAAAACGCTTCCATCAGAATGTCGTCATAAGGGTCAGCGGAAAGCTCACGCAGCTGGGCTGGGAAGGGATTAATCACTTGGCCAAGCGAACGATCAATTGGTGAATACACCTTTTGCAACCAGGTTTTCAAAGCCTCATCCTCAGCAACCGACTTTCCAGCGGCCCGGCGAGCAGCCTGACTCGCCTGCGCATTTCTGGCTCCACGGCGACGGGCTTCCTCTCTCTCTTCTCCCACGGGAGATGCCTGTCGATCGAAAGCTCGCCGGCGATCCCGATCACCAAGCACCTCCCAAGCCGCATTCAAAGCAAGAATTCGTTCCGAATCACCACCTGCATCAGGATGATGCCTCTTCACAAGCTGGCGATACGCCGCCTTGATTTCTTTGGTGGTGGCGCTGCGGCTGACTCCAAGCACAACATAAGGATCACCACCCCTTGCCTCAAGCTGGGGAGAGTGACTCAAAGCTGACCATCCCGCCACGCCGGAGGAGCCGCCGAAGAAGCACTAAACATTGGCGTAGACAAATAACGCTCCCCAAAGCTGGCAAGAATCACAACCACCCGTTTCCCAGCCATTTCAGGCCTTTGGCCAATCCGCAGCGCAGCAGCCACAACGGCTCCACTACTGACTCCCGATAACAGGCCTTCTTCCTTAGCCAGACGGCGACCAACCTCCATCGCTTCTTGATCACTCACCGGAATAATTTCATCAATCAAGCGCCGGTCAAAAACAGGGGGAACAAAACCAGCACCAATGCCCTGAATTCGATGGGGACCGGGGAGACCACCTGCCAGAACCGGGCTTGCTTCCGGTTCTACCGCAAACACTTTCAGATCAGGATTCCTCTGTTTCAGAACACTGGCACAGCCAGTGATAGTTCCACCTGTTCCGACACCAGCAACCAAAGCATCGAGCGCACCCTCCGTATCACCCCAGATCTCTTCTGCAGTCGTTGCTGCATGCACCGCAGGGTTTGCTGGATTATCAAATTGCTGAAGGAGATAGGCCTCAGGGATTTCAGTGACGAGCTCTCTGGCCAAATCAAGCGCCCCCTGCATCCCTTCATTTCCTGGAGTGAGCTGCAGCTCAGCCCCATAGGCCCGCAGCATGGCGCGTCGCTCAGTGCTCATGGTGTCTGGCATCGTAAGGATCAACCGGTAGCCCCGTGCCGCAGCGACCATGGCCAAAGCGATCCCTGTGTTTCCGCTCGTGGGCTCAACAAGCACTGTGCGCTCTGGAGAGATGGTGCCGGCCTCTTCAGCAGCCTGAACCATCGAGCCTGCGATCCGATCCTTCACGGAAGCTGTGGGATTGAAGCTTTCCAGCTTCGCCACCACTTCAGCCAAACAACCGCTGCGCTTAGGGAGCTGGTTAAGACGCACTAAAGGTGTACGACCTACCAAAGCAGTGATATCCGATGCGATTGCCATGCTTTTATCCAATCAGATGACGCCTAAAAGATCAAATCCTCACAGCAAAATCAATCACAGGGTTCAATTTTTACCGAGAGATTGCGATAGTTAGCGGTTCACATAGACACTAACTAATCATAAAAAAATCCTCCTGCACGCACAAGACGAACAAGAGGATTGAGTGAGTTAGCAAATCTCAAATGATGCCAATCCCTGAAATCAGGGATCAACCTTCAAGCGATCAGAACTTAAAGGTGGTCTTCAGAAGTCCACCAAAGTTGTTGAACTGATTGTTTCTGTTGTTGTTGCGGTTGCCACCAAATGTACGGTCTTGGCCGTTGGTGATGTCACCGTAAGGACGGCTTAAGTAGTAGATCGCAGGAGTCACTGAAATGTTATCGGTGACTTGGAACTGATACCACCACTCCCAGGCGTAGTTACCGTCAGCAACGAAACTGTTGTTGTCGCCGAAATCGTTGCGATATTCAACGTCGGTCACAAAGCTAGGCTGACCAACGGCCATGCCTAAAGTGTTGCCCTTTAAGAAGGCATCGGCCCATTGAAGACCCACATACCAGGACTGAGTGGTCGCAGAACGGAAGACACGCGTGTCGTCTCCATCAGTAATGCTGTTGTAGCCGTAACCGGCACTAATCGAAGGAACCCAGCCAGATTCTTCTGGAGTCCACCAGGCACTCAGACCAAAGGAGGAAGAGTTGCCGTTATCGGTGAAAGCGGCAGAAAGAGGCGTTCCATTCAGCTGTCCAACACTATCGGCATTCTTCGATGCGTAGTTGTAAGCCGCAGCCAAACCCCAATTTTCAGGGGCATAGGCAATCTGAACGGTGCCGTTAGAACCGGCACCATTTGTTGCGATACCACCCTCATTGGGGTTGGAGTTAAAGCCGTTGTTGCTCACATAGTTAGCACTGATGCTGAAGTCGTTGGACTCCCACCAGATACCACCACCAGCGCCCAATCCGAGGTTGTAGGTCGCGGGGGAACCGGCGTAAGTGAAAAAGTCGAGGACGGTATCAGCTGGATAAGCACTAGGCCATACAGCCAGCATGTCGTCCTGACGGACAACACCACCAACGGTTGCGGTGAAACTGCTACCAAGTGGGAACTGGTAGAAGAGGCGATTGACGCCAAGGACGTCAGCACCACCATCTGGCTCTTGGAAAGCCACCTCTAAGGCATCAAGGCCAACATAGCCATCACCACCAAAGGCAGATTTGCCGAAGTTGCCAGCACGCAGAACCGTACGCAGCAAATCCTTACCCGTGAAGCTGGTATCTAAGAACAGCTTGAGGTCGTAGTTGAAGGTAGTCGCACCAGATGTACTAGCGGCAGCGTCACGACGCCTTGTTGACCTGCCACCTGATTTAAAGCCGTTGAAGTTACCATTAGCGTTTGTGTTAACAGCTCCACTAAGGACTCGTCTGTCTGCACGTCCTTGCCTGGCATC
>QCUL01000025.1 GCA_003210755.1 Synechococcus sp. AG-679-C18 | reverse complement strand
TTAATGGCGCTTCCAAATCTTGTGGCGTTGATCTTGTTATCGCCAGTGATATTCAAACTCACCGGCGAATATAACTTCAACCGTTCTCAGGAAGAGGGCTAACTTCTTTTAATCTCTCATTGAGTTGCATAGCCATCGACTGACGACCAACCGCGAGCACTTTCAAAGTGTCTTCATGCATCCGTAATTGGGCGTCAGCGACTTGCATTCCTCGTACAAGCTCCTTGAGTTCATCCGGGAGTGTATTGAGGTCGTAGCGCTTCCCTTCGAAAGTCAAAATTGGATTCTGGTCTTGAGAAACTGAAGAACTGGTCATCAACATGAGTGGTGCATGCTCATCACCTTATTGGCTCTTCGGTTCTTTGAAGCCATTCATTCGTTGATGCGGATGAATTGGCGTTCACAAAGTTCTCGATACCTACCTCCCTGGATCATCAGCTCGTCATGACTGCCCTGTTGACTGATCTGCCCATGTTCCAAAACAACAATCAAATTGGCTTCTTGGACTGTCGCAAGACGATGGGCAATCACGATCACAGTGCGACCGAGCATGGCTTGCTTGAGGCCAAGTTGAACTGCTGCTTCCGCTTCTGCATCCAATGCACTGGTGGCTTCGTCAAGCAACATCACAGCAGGATTTCCAAGAACAGCTCTCGCAATAGCAATGCGCTGAAGCTGTCCTCCTGAAACATTGGTTCCGCGCTCCTCTAGACGCGTGTCGTAGCCGTCTGCAAGACGGACAATGAAGTCATGCGCATTTGCCAACTTTGCGGCTTGTTGGAGCTGCTCCTGAGTGGAGTCTCGACCAAATCGAATGGCCTCGGCAATCGTTCCGGAGAACACACTGCTGCGTTGAGGAACGAGAGCGACTTGTTGGCGCAAATCGCGAGCTCTCATTTGGCTCAGATCTTTTCCATCAAAAAGAACCTGACCCTTATCCACACAATTGAAACGGAGAAGCAGCGAAAAAAGGGTTGTCTTTCCGGCACCTGAAGGACCCACCAGAGCCACCACTTGCCCAGCCTTAATCGAGAGGTTGAAATCTCGAAGAACCGGTTGCCCTGGAGTGTATGCAAACTCCACGTGATTGAAGTTCAGATCTCCATGGAGGCGACCAAGAGGCAGAGATGGGATTGGATCTGCCTGTTCGGATGGCTCCTTTTCAATTTCACGGAGGCGACGAAGAGAAGACTGTCCCTGCTGAAATTCGTTGTAATTCGAAGTGACATGGGCGATTGGATCGATCAAAAGGACCAAGCCAGTCAGATAGGTAATCAGCTGTGGAACTGCAAGATCGCTAGTACTGATCCTGATCGCAGCTAAGACCAAAACGGTTGCAAAACCGAGCACTTCAATGATCCCAACCACAGGGTGTTGAAGCGCAACGAGGCGATATGTGTTGTACCTGGCTTGCCGGTGCTGATCAATTTCATTCTCAAAGCGGCGTTCAAGCCAAGGTTCTGCAGCGAAAGCGCGAACGAGAGGTAATCCTTCAATGGCTTCTCCAAGCAAACCTGCCAACTCGCTGACTTTCTTTTGGCTCCGTTCCGTAGCAATCATCACCCTCGCTCCGAAGAGGCTGATCAGCCATGCAACAAAGGGTGCGAGTAACAAGATCGCAACCGTTAATTTCCAGTCAAGCCACAGCATGTAACCGAGAACTGCTATCAACTGCAAAGCACTTGGGATGCTGTCGTGAAGGGTTTTATAAATCACCTCGCTCACTCGATCGGCATCTTCCGTAAGCCGATAGGTGAGATCTCCGGACGACATCTTTTCGAGAGCTCCAAGCTGTACTTTTTGAAGCCGTTGGAATAGATCTCGCCTCAGCGACTGGCTAACCTGCAATGCCGGACCAGCAAGTAAAGAGTCTTGGCCAAATTGAGCGAGTTTTTGAATCGCGAAGACCAAAAGGACAAGTCCGATCACCGGCAAGATTCTTTTCAAGTCGCCTGAGCCCACGTCAGGGAGGAGTCGGCCCATCAATCTCATCAGCACCAGTTGGCTGCTGACAAAAACAAGCATGCAGAGAGTACCGATCATCAGCACCCGCCGATGAGGACTCAGCAGTGGGATCAACCTGCGGAATCCCGCTTCTGATGGCTTCATCATCAAGTCAGACTATCAATGGCAATTGAAAGGATTGGTGTGGGAATGAGGCTTGATCAATTCCTCAAATGGATGGGCTGGGTGGGGACGGGTGGAGAGGCAAAACTAAGGATTCAGGGCGGAGAAGTCCGCGTCAACGGTGAACTTGAGCAACGGCGTGGACGTCAACTCATCTCTGGAGACCAAGTCCAGATGGGTGTCGACTCTTGCGAAGTTTCGGATTCTTCTCAGGCAGGGCCGTAAGTTGTCATTTGCTGAGCTGCAGAGGACTGAAGCGTGCGCAAACCCGTGATTGCTGGCAATTGGAAAATGCACATGACCTGTGCGCAATCCAGGGCCTGGATGGGCACGTTTCTACCTCTCATCACTGAACTACCTGATGATCGACATCTCGTGGTTGCTCCTCCGTTTACGGCCATCAGCACTCTCGCTGAATTGAGCCAAGGAACTCGCCTGGAATTATCCAGCCAAAACGTTCACTGGGAGGGAGAAGGGGCCTATACGGCGGAAATCTCACCCAGCATGCTCAAGGAACATAACGTTCAGTACGCAATCGTTGGCCATAGCGAGCCTCGTAAGTACTTCAGCGAAAGCGACGAACAAATCAATCACCGTGCTCGATCAGCTCAAAACAATGGATTAATTCCCATTGTTTGCGTTGGCGAAAGCGACGAGCAACGCAGCCGAGGAGAAGCTGAACGGGTCATTCGTCGCCAAGTTGAACAGGGATTGGAAGGGCTTGATCCCAGCCAATTGGTAGTGGCCTATGAGCCAATCTGGGCCATTGGAACAGGCAAAACCTGTGAAGCAACGGAGGCCAATCGAATCTGCGGTTTGATCCGTAGCTGGGTTGGATCCCCAGACTTAATTATTCAATATGGGGGCTCAGTTAAGCCAGCCAATATTGATCAGCTCATGGGAATGAGCGATATTGATGGAGTATTAGTAGGTGGTGCCTCCCTTGATCCTGAAGGTTTCGGGCGGATTGCGAACTACATCAAGAGCTGAGATTCAATGCGCTGGCCGGAAGATTGGGGCACGCGCACAGCAATCATGGGTGTGATCAACCTCACCCCCGATTCGTTTAGCGATGGGGGGCGGTTCAATCATCTCTCTCTTGCCATGGCTGAGGCTTCGCGTCAGATTTCATGTGGGATTGATTGTCTTGATCTTGGTGCACAAAGCACCAGACCAAACGCCAATGAGATTGGAACGGAGGAAGAGCTGAAAAGACTCCTGCCGACACTCAGAGCCATTCGCACAGCCCATCCGAATATTCTAATTTCGGTTGATACATTTATTGCGGCTGTTGCAGCGGAAGCACTAGAAGCAGGAGCTAACTGGATTAACGATGTGAGTGGTGGCAGAAGGGATCCAGCCATGCTTCCGCTCATCGCACAGGCTCAATGCCCCTTTGTGCTCATGCACAGTCGCGGAGACAGCAGAACAATGGATCACTGCACTGATTACGGAGAAAAAGGAGTGATCCAAGCTGTTATAGATGAATTACAGGATGCCACAGATCTCGCTGTGAAAGCAGGGGTGAATGACGAGCAGTTGATTTGGGACCCGGGTCTTGGATTTGCCAAAACAACCGAACAAAATCTGGCCTTATTGCAAAAACTCGAGACACTTGTGGCCCACGGAATACCAATTTTGCTTGGACCCTCGCGAAAACGATTTATCGGTGATGTTTTGAATGAATCCAGGCCTGAAAGACGTCTTTGGGGAACAGCAGCGGTGTGTTGTCGGGCTGTTGATGCAGGTGTAGCCGTATTACGCGTTCATGATGTGGAGCCCATTCATCAGCTCGTGACTATGGCCTCAGCGATTGGTGCGAATCGCTAGAACAACATTCGATTTGATTATGCCCATGACCAGTGAACCCAGACTGACGCTTTTGTATGACGGTGCTTGCCCACTTTGCTTGCGTGAAGTCAAATTCCTAAAAAGGCGAGACCTTCAAGGGCGGCTTGCTTTTGTGGATATCGATCAAGACACATACGATCCAGCGCAATGGAAAGGGATTAGCTACAAACAAGCGATGGCACGAATCCATGCCATCCGTGCAAATGGTGAGGTTCTTCGGGATGTGGCTGTATTCCGAGAGGCCTATCGCAATATTGACTTGGGTTGGATTTATGCGCCTACCACGTGGCCACTCATAGGGGGCTTGATTGATCAGATCTACGCCTTATGGGCATCACAACGTCTACGTATAACTGGTCGAGAAAATCTCGATCAACTCTGTAATTGCAAAAAATTACCAACGTAACTTAAGCAATATCAATCAAGCACCGAAGCCATATGACCCAACAAACTCTAAAAACATTTTGCGAATAATGACTAAAAATAGCTTTATACGCTCTTTCTAAAGCCGAAAAATACTACTTAATACAATAAATCCATAACAAAACAAACGACACCATATTCATAGGATCTTTAAAGAGAAAAGAACGATTGAGGCCATAAACGTTTACTGCAATTTACAAACAAAGGCAGGCAATCAATTCGAATTATATTTTAAATTATAGCTTAAGGAATTCACGAGCCTACTGAAACTCCTTCTATTCGATCTTCAACTTCTTGATAAAGTTCTTGAAGCTGCTGAATATTCTCATCAGATGTATCCCAGTACCCACGTCCATTCACTTCAAGCAAGGTTCCAACAATACGACGAAAACTATGAGGATTTAATTCCAACAAACGTTTACGCATTTCTGGATCATTGATGAATGTTTCATTCGCTTCTTCATAAACAAAATTATCAACAGAACCACTGGTAGCACTCCAGCCAAGAGTAAAATTAAGGCGTTTTGCCACTTCACGTACACCCTCATAACCAGAATCGAGCATGCCTTCATACCACTTTGGGTTTAGCAATTTGGTACGCGAATCAAGGCGGATCGTCTCACTTAAAGATCGAACCTGAGCATTTGCCGTTGTGGTATCGGCGATATAGCTTGTTGGTGCTTTCCCATCTTCGCGGAGACCCTTAATCAACTTAGTGGGATCGCTATCGAAGTAATGACTAACATCAGTCAAAGAAATTTCAGCGGAGTCAAGATTTTGAAACGTGACATCTGCCGTCTTCATGACAGACTCAAAGACATCACGCTTCTGATCCATTTCGCCAGGATTGTCAGCATTAAAGGCAAATGTTTTGCGGGACAGATACATCTCCTGTAATTCATCTTCTTCTTCCCAACTACTATTTTCTACAGCAAGATTCACATTCGAACTGTAACTTCCGCTCGCATTAGAAAACACACGGCAGGCCGCATCACGGAGGCTTGTTCCTTCCTTTTCTGCTTGCTCAAGAGCATGTTTGCGAACAAAATTTTGTTCAATAGATTCATCCGATTCAGCGGCCATCTTTACGCCTTGATCAATCAAAGCCATCTGATTAATGAATAAATCTCGAAACACTCCAGAGCAATTCACGACAACATCAATCCTTGGCCTACCAAGTTCCTCAAGAGGGATCAGCTCGAGTTTATTAACTCTTCCCAGGGAGTCAGGAACAGGTCGAACACCGATAAACCAGAGGATCTGGGCCAGAGACTCTCCATAAGTCTTGATGTTGTCAGTGCCCCACAGCACGCAGGCGATGGTTTCCGGCCAGTCACCCTGTTCTTCTTTCTGGCGTTCAATTAATTTATCAACAACTATTTTGGCTGCCGCAACTGCTGCACGGGTTGGAATCGCTTGAGGATCAAGAGCGTGAATATTTTTGCCACTCGGAAGCACACCTGGATTCCTGATTGGGTCTCCACCAGGCCCTGGAAGAATGTATTCCCCATCTAGAGCCCTCAATAGACTCTCCATCTCCATATCTGCACAAATCTGCTGCAAACAAAAACGCAAGTAAGCAAAAAGTGTGTCAAGCGCTTTGCTATCGATAGCTTTAAATCCCCCAGCACAGCAGGCCCGATACCAGGGTGTTGGTAGTTTGAATCCGAGACGAGTGAACAGATCCAAGAACCATCTGAAATTTTCACGCATACTCACGCGCCCATCGAGACCTGTCAGTGAACGCACCATGGCTCCAACAGCTGAACGCGATGCCTCTGTAATCGTGCGATTAAGCTCTACATCTTCGAGAACTCCATCGTCGTTTCCGCGATAAATATCCTCAATCTTGCGCCCCAATGATTCAGCAAGTAAGCCCGGTAAGGAGCGAAGGCCTTCTTCTTCGCGCTCAAGAGCAGCAATGCTGACTAAGGTTGCAATCGCTTCTTCTGCGGTAGGGGGTTTGCCAACGGTATGAAGTCCGCAAGGAAGAAGACGACTTTCAATTTCCATCAATTGTCTATAAATGGCACCGACTATTGCGTCACGATCTCCGATATTTAAAGTTGAAGAATCATCCTCAGGAAGAGTGACATCCTTGTCCAGATTGCATAACCTTGCAGTTTCAACGATGGCGTTCACAATTTGAACTCCACGACCACTTTCACGCAGTTGCTGATAGGAACCAACTAACTCGCTAAGCTCCTTGAGACCTTTGTATAAACCAGCATTTTCAGCTGGTGGTGTTAGGTAACTGATGGTAGAGGCGTATCCCCTTCGTTTTGCAATCGTTGCTTCAGAAGGATTATTTGCTGCGTAGTAATAAAGATTAGGTAGTGCTCCGATTAAAGAGTCTGGATAGCAGGTTTCGCTCATACCCATTTGCTTACCAGGCATAAACTCAAGAGATCCATGGGTTCCAAAGTGGAGAACAGCATCTGCTCCCCAAACTTTTTCTAGGTAGGTGTAATAAGCAGCAAAACCATGATGAGGACTAGCACTTCGTGAGTAGAGAAGGCGCATTGGGTCACCTTCATAACCAAATGTTGGCTGAACACCCACAAAAACATTTCCGAAATGACGGCCATAAATCAATAAATTTTGACCATCACTATTCAAATTGCCTGGTGGTTTACCCCAATTTTCTTCTAGCCGTTCTGAATAAGGTGTAAGACGTTCGTATTCTTCAACACTCATACGATGGGCAATGGAAAGCTCAGGTGATCCTTGTAACGCCTCTGGGTCGCTAATCACTGCCTCCATCAGTGATTTTGCGTCGCGTGGCATATTTTGTACGTTGTAACCCTTATTCTTCATTTCCTGAAGAACTCTATGAATGGAGTCAAAAACATTGAGATAAGCTGCAGTTCCAACATTCCCTTTGTCAGGAGGAAAACTAAAAACAGTAATAGCTAATTTTTTTTCAGCACACGGTTTTATACGTAATGAAGACCATCGAATCGCTCTTTCAGCGATTGCATCCACGCGGTCCTGCAAGGTGTGTGCTTTGCCAGTGGAGTCATCACGACCGGACAAAACAATGGGCTCAATAGCACCATCTAATTCAGGAATTGCAATTTGTAGAGCAACTTGAACAGGGTGTAGGCCAAGATCACTTTTTTCCCACTCCTGCGTGGTTTGGAATACCAATGGAAGCGCAACCATGTAAGGACGATTAAGCTTTCTTAGCGATTCAACAGCTTTTGGATGGTCTTGACGCGCTGGACCACCAACCAAAGCAAAACCAGTGAGTGACACAATACTATCTACCAAGGGCTGCTCCAAATTGAGCGGGTCATAGAAAAAGGCATTGACCGGTTTTGAGAAATCAAGACCACCACAGAAAATCGGGATGACCCGTGATCCACGAAATTCAAGTTCTTGAATAGTGGCAACGTAATGAGCATCATCTCCAGTGACAATGTGACTACGTTGAAGAACAAGACCAATCACTGGGCCCTTTCGGGCTTTCTCACTTAAATCCGACCGACTGGCTGTCCAATTCAAATATTCTTTGAGATCCTCAAACATTTGAGGCGCAAGAGGATGCCAGATTCCTAAATCAGGAAATACCTCTGGATCAGCAACCACTATTTCGGGGCGATTTTCATTTTCCAATGCAGGAAAGACATACTTATCAGCCAGCATTAGTAGAAAATTTCGTAGATTATCTGGGGTGCCGCCCAACCAGTATTGAAAACTCAGCATGAAGCTACGGGCGTCCTGAGCTTTCTCAACGGGTAGATACTTGAGCACTGTTGGAAGAGTGTTCAAAAGTTTGAGCATTGCATCTTGAAAACCTGCACCACCAGCCTCTTTCCGCTTCTTCATGAAGCCTGCGATCGCACTTTTACTTTGACCGAGCTGGGCCATGGAAAAACTGCCCAACTTATTGAGGCGCATGACTTCCGGCATCGAAGGGAAGACGACTGCTGCCTTTAGTCGATCGCGATGTGGAGCTACCGCATCAACAACTTTTTGTGCAAGATCTTCAATAAAAATAAGTGATCCAATAAAAACATCAGCTTCAGCAATATCTCTCTGAAAATCGGCGTAATTAGAATCTTCGCGAAGCTCTTCAATGAGATATCCACAAAGTTCAATCCCGATTGGACCGTCTTGCGCGTTAAGGCTATTCGCGGCTTGCGTTAAGGCGCTCTGGTATTGAGGTTCAAGTACCACGTAGACGGCTTTCATTACCGAGTCGTGATTGTTGTTCTCAGCAGGAACAATCCGACGATCAGCGGAGCGGACCTGCGTAAACATAAGTGCATCTTGGCTATGTAAAGAAGCTTACGGCTGTGCCTGTCTCTCTGCTTGGGATCTGCATTTCGTGTTACATACGCGCCTGGCCCCATAGGCTGAGGCCATCTGCAATCACGTTCATGAGCGACATCCAGACCGAATCGATACCCGTCGTTGTGACCGGTGCGCTCGGTCGAATGGGTGCCGAAGTGATTAAGGCAGTGCACATGACATCCGATTGTCACCTCATTGGTGCGGTGGACAACACACCTGGAAAAGAAGGGCAAGACATCGGCGAATTGCTGGGGCTCAATGCTCTTGATATTGCGGTGACCGCTGATCTTGAAGGTTGCCTCTGCTCTGCGAGTCAGGCAGTTCGTGATGCAGGCCCTGGAAAAGGCGCTGTCATGGTGGATTTCACCCATCCCTCCGTGGTCTATGCCAATACCAGAGCTGCAATCGCATACGGAGTGCATCCAGTGATTGGCACCACAGGGCTTTCTCCAAGCCAACTTGATGACCTGCAATCCTTCTCGGAAAAAGCCTCAATTGGCGGGGCTGTAATCCCAAACTTTTCTGTAGGAATGGTGTTGCTTCAACAAGCCGCCGCCGCCGCCGCTCGCTTCTATGACCATGCCGAGCTAACCGAGCTTCATCACAACCGCAAAGCGGATGCTCCAAGTGGAACGTGCATCAAGACAGCTGAACTCATGGAGGATCTGGGGAAACATTTCAACCACAGCGAAGTGGAGGAGCATGAATCACTTAATGGGAGTCGTGGTGGTCAACGTCCCAGCGGACTTCGCTTGCATTCCCTGAGGCTGCCGGGTCTCGTTGCCCATCAGGAAGTGATGTTTGGATCTCCAGGTGAGACCTATACACTCCGACACGACACCATTGATCGTGCTGCTTACATGCCAGGAGTTCTGCTCTGCGTTCGCAAGGTGCGACATCTTCAGACTCTTGTTTACGGACTCGAACGGCTTCTTTAAGGGCTAAGCACGATGTTGATTCCTCTGCGTCCCGGTGAGCTACATCGGTTAATTCCTGCTGTGGCCACAGGCCAACAATTTAGAGCTGCACTGGGAAATCCACGAAAGGTCCTTCAGCGCTTGCTGATTGCCACAATTGGGGGGGTGATCACGCTTTTGATCAGTCAGAGCCAACTATCGAGTCGATGGGGCTCACTCTGGTTGGTGATCGGAGTCGTTCTTCTCCTCTATGTGCTGTGGGGACCAATTGTTGAAGCTGGCCAAAAAAATGCTGTACTCCGTCGGTTTCCTACTGCTGGACTTTTTGAAGGAGAGATTGTCGAGGTCTACCGCCGAGAGCGGGTTGAGAACCAAAGGGAGCAAGCTGATGCCAAAGGTCAACTAGAGCTGATTGAAAATCGACGGACATGGCTTGTTCTTGAACTCGCAGATGAAGACGGCTACTTAGGAAGAATCACTTTCCCGATGGCCAAACAGCATGGCTCGATTCGTCCAGGAACATTGATTCGTTGCGTAGTGCTTAGTGACAGAAAGGATTTTTCACGGCTTGGTGCATTAAGTGATGCCTGGCTACCAGGCCTTCGCATGTGGATTGGTGAATATCCATATTTGCTGAGACCTGCTTTTGAAGACCTCTGCCGAATGCGCTTGCGCAACGTTTCTTCATAAATGGGTTACACTTCGTAAAGACCCGTAGGTTTTCCATGACTCAAGCTTCTACAAACGCTGCAACCATTCGTGGAGCAACTGTCACAACAGAGGACGGTGGTCGCCTAAACGCTTTCGCGACTGAACCTCGCATGGAAGTCGTTGATGTTGAAAGTGGCTGGGGTTTTCATGAGCGCGCAGAAAAATTGAATGGTCGTATGGCCATGCTCGGGTTTATTGCCCTTCTTGGCACAGAATTGGCCATGGGTGGTGAGGCTTTCACCCGCGGACTACTTGGAATAGGCTGAATTTAATTGATGTACGGCTCCTCATCTCCTGTAAGGATTAATGGAGCCGGTCCTACCGGTAGCTTGTTGGCTTTAGGGCTAGCAAGCTTAAATTATTCAATAGACCTTTTTGACACAGCAAGTTTAGATACAATTTGCTCAAAAAGCAGGGCTTATGCCTTAACTCATTCTTCCAGAAGATTATTAATCAAATTAGATCTTTGGAATGAATTACAACCTTTTTTAACCCCCTTCAAAAAATTAAGACTTGAAGATAGAGGTATAAGAAAAACTGTTAATTTCACAAATAGCGATTTACATCAATCCAATCAATCTGCATGTGCCGTAGGTTGGATACTCGACCATAGTTCATTAATGAGACTTTTAATGCGCAGGCTTGAACTGTCTCCAAATGTTAATCTCTATCTGAATAGAGTTTCTGTCGATAATTTCTCTCCATTCAATAATTCATACGCTCTTATTATTGCTGCAGATGGTCCTCAATCGTTAACTCGCAAGCAATCTGAAATCCCTTTTTGGACCCATCAATATTCACAAGGATGTTTAACAGCAAAAATTCGTTTTCGCAATATCAATTCAGATGAAGCCTTCGAATGTTTCAGGCCTGAAGGTCCATTAGCGATTCTTCCTCTGGGCGAGACTGATTTTCAGGTTGTATGGAGTGCACCACTCCATCGATGTCGTCAATTAGCAAGCCTTGAAACAACGGCATTTTTGGACCAAATCTGCACGATTCTTCCCTACGGACTTGAGCCAGATGCTTTGCTCGATCAACCCGCAGCATTTCCATTACAGCTCAGTTTCGCTCCAAAACTCCATCGAGGAAACGTTCTACTTGTTGGAGAATCAGGCCATCGCTGTCACCCAGTTGGAGGACAGGGTCTTAATCTTTGCTGGAGAGATGTTGAAACACTTCTTCAGTTGATGTCTTTAGCTTCGCAGAACAAGAAGAGTTTAAAAAATATTCCAAGTCGCTACACAAAACTCCGATTCCTTGATCTTTTGATAGTAGGTTTTGCAACTGATCTTCTTGTTCGTCTATTTTCGAACCGGCAATCTGGACTTCTCATAGTACGTCGAGTGGGAATTTCAGCACTGAAGTTGTGGCCGTTTTTTCGCCGTCTTTCGCTTCAAGCAATGACTGATGGACCTGGCACTTTCCTGTCCCGCTTGCCAAAATAAATAAATCCTTTTTCTCTTTAATGGTTCTAAGTAGTGATCCCCAACCCAAACCCTCAGCGGCATTGCTGACTTATTTACAGGGAAAGCTTGGGCTCAGTGATAATGCCATCAACCTTGGCTTGCGCCAAGCCGAATTGGAACAGGCACCATTGCCAGTAGTGCTCTGGAGTTTTGGACTTTTGAGTTTACAGGGGTATCAAGATGTTTTGGACTGGCAGCAAACTCAGGAATAAACAATCAAAGATTCAACGGTGATATTGACAGGAAGACGTTCGCGTCCATTCAGTCCCGCTAACTCGACAACGAAAGCACAGCCAACCAATTGTCCTCCAGCTTTGGTTACTAGATTGGACGTAGCTGATGCTGTGCCTCCAGTCGCCAATAGATCATCAACAACCAAAACTCGCGGTTGATTTCGCAGAGCATCTGCATGAATCTCAAGGCGATCAGTGCCGTACTCCAGCTGATAGTCAATTCCATGGACAGCACCAGGAAGTTTTCCGGGTTTACGCACCGGGACAAAGCCTAGTTTCTTGTGAGTCGCCAAGGCCATTCCAACAATGAAACCGCGAGCTTCAATTCCGACTATCAAGTCGGGATTCACCAAATCGCAAAGCGCTCCAAAGCGATTCATAACTTCTGCCCAGCCCACAGGATCACGCAGCATGGGGGAAATATCTCGGAAAAGAATTCCTGGCTTTGGGAAGTCAGGAATATCTTGAACGTACTGACGAAGATCCAAGGATGCTTTGTGGTGAGTCTTAGATTTTAATTATCGCAGAGACAGGCAACCCCACCCATACAAGGGGTGAGCTTTAAGAATGTAGTCAACCAAGAAGCTATTTACCAGTATGCTTTTAAACTTTTTAAGCCCGATAGGGACCAGGATTATTAGGATAAAATACCATCATGAAGCTTAGCAATATTGTACTTGCATAGATCATTCATTAATTTATTACCAGTTTTGCATCCAAGGCCTTTTATGTTACTTCTGTAAGATTTTATTCTCCTCAGAGGGCTAGCAACAGCGTATGTTAATTGTTGAATTAGCCACCATTTCCCCAAACGCATTGCTTAAACCCTTGGGAATGACTATCTTTTTGTCAAAGAATCATTTAGGATTCTAGACCTAACGGTTGTTTCTAATTGCTCGGACGATGTGTTAGTGACTCAATCCAATATTGTTCTTTTGAATCGGTATGACACATAGCTATGTCTGATGCGACTGTCATCCCTAATCCACCAGCTCCTATCCCAACAGCTGTTCTTGGCCGTCGAGGTATGGAAAGGCTTGATCTCCTTCTGCTCACGGTGGAATCACTAGATTTCAATGGTGGCGAAGCCATGCTTTGGGCAACCCAACAACTCGGTTTCGAGAACCTCTTTCCTAATCGGGTTGAATTATGGAAACGACGCTGCCATAACCCGTTAAGACGTTCCACACGTCGCGGACGACTTGGTGCAGCAGAAACAGAAGCACTGATCAGGCTTCTCTGTGCAATGGCTGACAGGCTTTATCCAATGCTCCACCAACTCCTTTCTAGTCGTGAACCATCAGACCTGACGGCTCAGCGATGGTCTCTAGTAGATCAACGCTTGAGAGACCTGATTGATGAACGATTAAACCTCCGTCGCGGCGCAGTTCAGCGTTTGCTGAGCAAAGATCATTCAGCTGCAATTCAGCGACAGCTTGTTTTGACTTTGGCGCTAGCCGCTGGACCCGGAGGAGTCGATCGTCTTCGGGCCAGTCTTCTTGACCCCACTCCCTGATTGCCTCGATGCTCAAATTGTCTTATCGCTACGACCAAACGGCTGCAAGGCTTGAAGTGGATGGACTACCTGACTTTTCATCCGGACATGGTTCGAATGTCATTGGAATCTTGTCTGCTTGGCGCCTTCAATTGGTAGGTGCTCCCGAACTAGAGGGAAAACGAGATCACCTCGAAGCATTAATGGCCGTTGTTTTTCCCTACGCCAGGCATCAAATCTCTGGGGTTTCGAAACCTGATGGTTGGTCTCACCATCCAGTGAGTATTAGACCATTGGCTGATGGTCATGAGCTGGAACTCACGAGTAGTCAGAACAACGTGCCACCCTTGAAAATCTGTCTTGATGACGCTGACTTAGCTGATCTGTTGCGCTGCTTAGACGCGCTGAAATCAGATGATCGAGTCGTACTCTCTTGGCCAGACATCACGAATCAACCGTTGAGCCGTCGTGAATTAGTGGAGCGTGTTCCCCTGATTCGTCGTTTGACTGCGCCTTTCCTTGGAGGTGCTGCCCTTTTGATCATCGGAGCAGTCGCCATGATCGTGCCAGTACCTATCCAGCAAAGCCCTAATCCAGCTGAAACGTCTGATGTTTCTCGTCCTGAACCGGTCAACGAACCTTTACAAGCAGATCAATAACATTGACCTGGGCTCGGATCTCGCCAAAATTACAAACAAGAACGCACCATTTTTGATGTCCTCCAGTTGGTCCGATCTAAGACGTCGTGTCGCAAGGATTGGAGCATCTTTGGACGTGGTCGTAAGAAGCGATCCAGAAGTCTGTGGTTTAAGCGGCTCTGGCTATCAATTAACTCTTCATCACAGTGGCTATGGAGATTGCACAGTTGGTGATTTGAGCTTGATTGATTGTCCGAATGAATTGGTTCTCGTTGAATTTGAGCGTTGGATGCGCAGCTCCAAGAGATTTTTGCTGTCATGACATTGCGGAAAATCCCAGATTTGCCTGGAATGCAGCATGGGAAGCGTGAGATGAACAAACGAAAAAGAACGACGAAGACATCGGCTATTTCGAAGATGTTGATTGAGTCAGCTTTACTTTTACTTCTTGGTATTGGCTTGCTTGCTGGATTGAGCCTTATACCGACCAAAGTAGATGGACTTGTTGTCATTAGCGAAGCCATTGCTGATCTAATCCGAGGCCTCAGTCAATTATTAGAAGCATTTCTAGGTCTTTCAGCAATCATTTTGATTACTTCTCTTCTTGTACTCGGTCTACTCGCAATTTTGTCAGGCCTGGTCCGTCTAATTCGGGCCATCTCAATTCTTTCAAAAACATTACTTCAAAAGAAAGTATCATCATCAAATACATCTAGAAATCCAGCAGACTATGCAAGTCTTGGCAAACGTCAACGCCTAAAAAGAAAGCGCTAATTCAGAAACTCATCAAGGAGATTTTGATCGAGGAGCAAGTGATCGCTGCATCATCCACAATTCATTTAATGTCAAATTACCATCACTATTACGGTCAATACTAACAAAGTTTCGTTGCAGCCATGGAAGAGAAGAAGCTTCTCTACGATCAAGCCGGCCATCAAGATTGCGGTCGGCTTGCTGAAATCTTTTTTGCAGTCGCAAGCCGCTTTGATATCTAGCCGATGGCCTAATATCCTCAATTAATAAATAACGCCTAGATTGATTGCGTTGGAGACGCCTTTCAAGATAAGGCTGGCCTCGTACCTCTTTTATTTCAAGCCGACCATCACCATTGGAATCCATCCGAACGAACAAGGCCTCCATTCGATTGCCGTAATGGCGAACCGGGTTGGCTGAAACTGGCTGACAATGCAGCGAGCAGCTGGTACCCAGTACAGCCAGCATCACAGTGACTGATCTTTTCATTGCATCAGATTATGGAATGAGCGCGGTCAATGGATGTCTGAGAGATGACAGATCGTCAATTAACTGTGACAGGGTCCAATTCCACGAGACAGTTCGCGCAGAGCTCCATACGATCGTTGCATTCAGTTCATAAGAAGAGAGATGGCGAGTTCCTCGATGGTCTTGGTGGTTTAGAAATGATCCAATCTTCAATCACTCCATTGAATTCAGTTGCTAAGAAAACATCCATGATCTGGGTGGTAGATGACGATCCGGAGCTGCGTCAGATGGTTGGCACCTACCTGATCGATCAGGGTTATGACGTGCGCTGTCTCAGTGATGTGAAACAACTCGAAGCCAGACTGGAGTTTCAACGTCCAGATTTGATCGTGCTCGATTTAATGATGCCTGGGGATAATGGACTGACTGCCCTGAGGCGTCTTCGTGATGCTGGCGACGACTTACCAATCGTCATGTTGACCGCAAGAGGAGAGGGCATTGATCGCATTATTGGATTAGAGCAAGGAGCCGACGACTACCTCGCCAAGCCATTTCTTCCGAGAGAGTTGTCAGCCCGCATCGAGGCAGTGCTTAGAAGGCGCAGTTCGATTCCAGCAGGGACACCACTAGCTGAAGGTGGTGATGTGATGTTTGGAGAAAACCAATTTGATTTATCCGCTAGAACTCTGATCCGCGAAGGCAAACCTGTCGTTATTACCAGTGGTGAATTCAGCCTACTTGCGGCATTCGTACAGCATCCCCACAGACCGTTATCACGTGAACGACTAATCGAGCTAGCTCGAGGACCTGGATCTGACACTGACAGTCGCAGCATGGACGTACAGGTATCACGGGTGCGCAAACTTGTAGAGCCAGACCCCGCACGTCCTCGCTACATCCAGACCGTATGGGGATACGGGTATGTGTTTGTGCCAGACGGCGAGCCTCGAAGCCGTGCCTAAAAGTAACTAAAAATGAATGTACGAGACGAGACTTAAAAACGAGCAACTATTAAAACTATTGACACAAGCGAAGCAATGAAATCAAAACTGTCACTTACTACATCTCTACGAGGCAATAAGTCTTGAATACGTAACAACACGAAGACGATCCGATTGAAAGGAATTGATCAAGTCACTTCATCACCACTGCTCATCTGGCTTGCAAAAGACAGATCAAAAATAAAAATACTAACTCAAGCTTAGATTGAAACAATAACGAAGAAAACAACATTATACCGTAGAGATGATTTAACGACCTCAGTATTGGCCGCACGAAGTGTCATTTCAACCAATATTGATGATCTCAATAACTGTAGCGTGAAAAAATATACATTTAAAAAACATTAGCTCACAAAACATGTGAAGTTTACAGATTAATGGCTAATCTCTCTGAGATCAAGTCAAGCGCTCAAGACCAACTAGCATTTTCATAATAAATTAAAAAAGAAATCCATCCGCTGGCACAAAGAAGATAATCTCTCAACGCTCTAATACAAGCAACAAATATCTAAAAATGAGAATGATAGTCATTAAAACAATGCTTTCAGTTTTAATTAACGCATCAAAATTCATAAGACAATCAACAGAGACAAACACCTAGAAAACCAAACTATTATTGCCAAAGAATGACCTGAAATCAAGAAGATAATATGATCAGAAGTTGCAAAAGGATGATGGATTCATATCCTGTTGATCAATTACCAATGAGGCTTCGCCGCGTGCAAAAGTAACAACCCAGATACTATCAAAATCCTTGCCATGCCATTTAGGAGGTGCGTTCACACCAAGGCCTCGTGTGATTGATTTAATGTGGCTATGTTCCCAAACCAACAGAATCGTGCCATTTCTGGTTAATAAATGCTTAGTGATACCTACAGCATCACTTCCATCAAATTGACTATTTATACTAAGACCAAACTTTATAGCAGAAGGACTAGCAGTTTGAAACATTCTTGCATGAGTTGTAAATGGACCAAGTCCTAAGGAAGGAACATAAACAAGATCTGGTTTTAAGGATTTTTTTAAAAAAACAGATGGAAGTTGTAGAGCACGGTTCTGACCCTTACATGAAAGATTATGACCTTTTTCAGGCTTCTCACCATGTCGGATAATCACCACTTTCAGAGTATTTTCAAAACCAGCTGCGCTTGCACTCTGACGGAAAAAAGTAGACGGAGTAATGCAAACGATCAGGAATAAGAAGAGATTTATTCTCAACATAATTCACTTCTCATGGAAATCAATAGTAGATAAAAAACCTAGCAATAACCAAATCAAGTTCGGCTTCTATTAGAAACGGGCGGCAAGAATCGTTCACACTAGGGTAGATGCAAAGACAATAGATAGCGATGGTCAGGGCATTATAACTGGAAACAACATATGCACCAAAACATTTCATACAACGAACAACAGTCATTTTCGTACACAATCAAAAACATCGCAACTATGGCATAAGTAACAACGGATCCTTAACGACATCTCAAACCAAGAACAAGAGTCCAAGCCATAAAGAGATATCAAGAATAAGGTCAATTTTTATATATAATTATTCTGCTCAGGTTTAAATTCACAACGATCTATCCACTTTGGACATACTAAGTGTCTGTCTTGGGCTTTCCCCAAAGTACTTTTTGTAAAGCACCGAGAAATTCCCCCGGCTTTTAAAACCGTAATGTTCTCGAAGTTCTTCAACACTATGACAATTGATCTTTTGTCGAATAGATGAATATCTCAAAGATGCGTTCACATGCTCTAGACGTATATAGCGGAGTACCTCCATCGGACCAATACCAAGGGCCTCCTTACAACCTTGAGAAAGTGAACCTCGGGTGGTGTGCAGTTGGTGCAATACCGTCTCCAACGATTGAGGTTGATCAACGTTGGCATAACCCCAAGCGGCAAGATCTTTACACAATTCATGACGCTGAATCACTTTCAACGGAATCCCCTTCACCGTATCTCTGCTTACGAAACAGTCTTCCAGAGTTTTCTTGATAACTTCTCGGCATCGGTTGGTCAAATCACTAACATCTGCATCATCATTCCCAACATTATGTCCAAGGATATCCATCAAGATTGTACGAAATCGATTTAGTGACTCAGCTGAGGGCAAAATTGTATTGGTTGAGTGAAGCACATTGTGCTCAATTGTCTGTAACGGACAAAAGTAAACCAGCATGCGAGTATTAGCCGGCAAATGGAGGAAGCGAAAGCGCGTTTGATTAGAAAATCCAGATAGCACCCTCATGGCAACGCTTGAAAGATCGTTACTGAAGTTGCGCGTCATCCCGGTATAAACTTGAAGCTGGGGATCCAACGCGCAAAATATAGTGCTCAAGGGATTCTTTTGGCCGCAAACGAATAATGAACGGTTAGTTGTGATGCTCATACAGCCATCTGCAACTCCCGGGGCGATGCGCAGCTCACCCTTCATGCGTCCCGGTTCGGTCTTCACCGCAAAAAGTTGACCACTAAAGGCCAACATCCTTGAGAGATCCATAGCCGTACTGAACGGCAACTTCAAATTTCGGGTTGGTCTTGAAAACGCCTGAATCACGAGGAAACAGTATTCTGCGGAACATAGGCATCAATCTTGCATTTTTCATGGAAACCCACCCAAATCAATCATTTCTTGGATTTTTGGGATCATTAAGGTGAAGGTATTAATACTTACTGATCTTTGATGACGACATATACAAATTCACTTAAAGCGGATTTTTTTCAGCAAACCTCTCCGTTGTCAACAATGCCACACGCGGAGAATTGACAAATGATCCGAAAAGTGCGAGAGGTTATTCATTACCTGTCTCAACGGAGCAAAAGGGGCATACTTCTTATGTAACTGGATACAAACATGAGAAAAAAAAGGATTACTATTGAATTGCCTCATGATTTATATTCCCAGATAGAAACAATTGCCACCTTACAAGAACAATCTACGGCCTGCTTTTTAAGAAAGAGTCTAAAAGCCTGGCTATCGCAACAAAAGGACGAAGATAATTCAAAAATCCATGCAACTGCTTATCGACTTATAGAAGAAGCTGACAAGCTCTAAATTTTGCGAAAAGCGTTGTCCTCAAGAATTAGCTTCGTAGTTCAATCAATAGAAAACCATCCTTTGAGTAATTCAATAAAATTCAAATTCATTACCATCAACCATATTGAAAACTAGCAAGTTCAATAGATAAATATTTTTTCATTAAAACTACATATATAATGGATTTGGAAAACCAATAGCTTTAAACTTGCTCTAAAGTATTAAAAGCTAAAATCTTTACCCGTTCAAATGAAGAACAACGAACCACTACAGGAGGTGGTTCGTAACCAATATGTCCTTAGCAGCAAAACAGTGCCATCAAGGATCTTCTCATTATTGGTCACACTTTAAAAAGTTCTCTCCCTTGTCATTCAAGAGCAACTGCATCAGTCTGTTCTTGGTTTCAATACGACCATATGCAACAACTGCCTGAACAATCACAGCACACTGAGAAAATCACGACCTCAGAAAGCCGAAATATCTGCAGTTTCGTCTTAGTCGATGGCCAACCACACTCTTGTTGATGTCAATGCTGAACAGAGGGGTTTGGAAAATCAGACTTCGATCCCTTTTGGGATGGAGTGGTCTTGCTCTTGGTAGTTGGACGTTCTGCCTGCTAGTTCTGCAGGTGCTGTTTGGGCAGCAGCTAGAGCAACTACAAACCGCGCAACTAGGACGAGACTTAGCACTCAATGTGCGACTTACGGAGCTTGCACTTGAACGCTATCCACCCCACTTGGTCACTGAACTTACAGGCCTTGATCTAGCTGTAGCGATTCGTCCAAAGCCAGTTTTAGCAGCTCCATCCGCAGGCTTTCAGAGGCAGATTCAAGCACTTCAAAACCAGCTCTGTGAACGATTGTCTCACTGTCCGATGATCATCGCGGATCAAGATCAAAACGAAAATCGGGGGGTTTGGATCGAGCTGATCTCACCACTGGAACCGATATGGCTACGCGTCAATGTACGAACACCGATGAGCTGGCCACCAGAACCAACATTGTTGGGCCTGTCACTAGTTGGCGCGGGAATGATTTGCGGAGGATTATTTCTGCTGATAGAAGTTGAAGCCCCGCTCCGTGGATTGGAAAAAGCCTTGTCAAGAGTTGGGGAAGGTTTAGAACCCGATGCAGTGGCTGCTCGTGGTGCGCCTGAAGTTCAGCGTCTGACGCGCAGATTTAATGCAATGGTCCGCCGCTTAGCAGCAAATCGTCAAGAAAGAGCCACCATGTTGGCCGGAATAGCCCACGACCTTAGAGCCCCCATAACGCGTCTGAAATTCCGCCTGTCCATGCCTGAGCTGAATACAAAAGAACGCGAGAGATGTGCTGGAGATTTGCAATCTCTTGAACGAATTACAGGTCAATTCCTATTGTTTGCTGGCGGTGGTGATGAAGAACATTCGGTCCCCGTCCCTCTTGATCAACTTCTAGCAGAAGTGGCATGCAGCCATCCCCCAGACCAATTGCAGCTTGATTTGGAATCTTTAGAAGTGATAGTTAAACCAGTAGCGCTGAGCAGAGCTGTTGCCAACTTAATTGACAACGCTTTCACCTATGGAAAAGCCCCTGTGGTGGTGAGATTGCTTCGCAAAGATGATCAATGTTCTATTGAAGTATGGGATCAGGGTCAGGGCATGCCCAAAGAGGAATGGGAACAAGCACTACAACCTTTTCATCGACTGGATGCATCGCGAGGGGGACAAGGACACTGTGGATTGGGATTAGCAATTGTGGTTCACGTCGCTCGATTGCATGGCGGCCATCTGAATTGCTGCTATGCGGAAGATATTGATAGCATCAAAACTGCAGGGCAATTCGCGATTCGTCTTACGTTGCCCATGAATCGAACGGAAGAAACAATTGCGAAAACCTGAGTTTTTACCAATTTTGTAATAAAGTTGTTAGCACTAGGAAGTAGCTGAACGCACCTTTATGGGCCGAAAAAACAAAAGCAAATCCAAGCGTGGTACTAAAAGCCAGAATCCAAATAAACGCAATCCTGATGAGAGAATTCCAAATGTACTAATTGATGCACTCGATGGAAGTAATGAGGACATTGCAACTCCCTCAGAACTACTTGGAGACACCCTTGAACCTCCAATACATGACGGTGAACGCCTTAATAAAAAGCTCTATGAGACAGAACTGAAAAAGCTTCAGTCACAGCTCGTAAAAATGCAGTACTGGATCAAGGAGAAGGGGTTCCGAATGATCGTTCTGTTCGAAGGCAGAGACGCAGCTGGCAAGGGAGGCACGATTAAACGATTAACTGAGCCATTAAATCCAAGAGGTGCTCGCGTTGTAGCACTAGGGACACCTTCTGATCAACAAAAAACCCAGTGGTATTTCCAGCGATATGTAGAACATTTTCCTGCAGCAGGCGAAATAGTCGTTTTTGATCGAAGTTGGTACAACCGAGCTGGAGTTGAGCGGGTCATGGGCTTTTGCAGTCATGATGAGGTTGAGGCTTTTCTTGAAGATTGTCCACAATTCGAAAGAATGTTGGTTCGCAGTGGTGTCTTATTATTAAAGTATTGGTTCTCAGTAAGTGATACAGAACAAGAAGAACGTTTTCAATCACGTATAGATGATCCTACGCGCAGATGGAAACTTAGCCCAATGGATCTTGAAGCACGAAATCGATGGGTTGAATTCTCTGAAGCCAAAGATGTTATGTTTTCGAGCACTAACATACCTGAAGCGCCTTGGTTTACGGTTGAGGCTGATGACAAAAGAAGAGCACGACTCAATTGCTTGAGACACATTCTGAGTAAAGTGCCATGGGAAGACATGACTCCACCTGCGATTGAGCTACCTCCTCGACCAAAACGTCCTGAATACAAAAGGCCCCCAATTAATGAACAATATTTTGTGCCAAATTTCTATCCATACAAATAAATACAGCACTACATTGAGCGAGCAATAACCATATCAAAACATTAACACTATCCAATCAGAGAGAGAGAAAAAAGTAAATAACTAACAAAAACAAAACAACACGGGAATCATCTATCAATAAAAACAGATGCATTAACGGGAAAATGTGTGCTTAAAATCAGCCCTTAATACTCAAAAAAAAACCAACAAGACAGTAAATGGGAATAAAAAATTCACTCGAGCTCTTAACAGTGCACAACACCTCTAGATGCCTCAAAAACAAAGCAAAACAAATTGAAACTGAAATTCTATTTTTTTTGCGCGATCTAAACAAACAAAATAAAAAGCTTGGAAAGGAGTCAAAAACAGATAAAAGAAAATTAAAACAGAACAAAACAATCAATATTAACCAACTAAAATAAAAAGGAAAATAGAAAGTGAAAATAATTACTAAGATCTAATCGTTTTATTGGAATAAGAATCATGAACTCAGCGTGAAGCTCAAAAAATTGCACAACATGTAAATCGCTAAAAAACGATAAGCAATCTGAAAAAAACTAAGCTAAAAATTTACCCGACAGAATGGATGAGATGAGAGCTACATTCAGAAGAACGAGCGTACCAGCGACTGCAAAAGAAATCATACATAAATCTTAACAAGGGTAAATCCAGCAACGTTGCTTCAAATCTTTAAGGAATTAGGAATATTGCAAAACTCGTAACCGAACCAAATCCCACAATGAGCTGCCTGAATCAATGCATCATCACATCAATCCATCCAATGCATGAACAACATGACGAACTCGATCAGCTGAAACCCAGTAGACGCATTCATCGTCAACGTCTACAACTTCAAATATTCTATCCACACCTGGGCCGCCCTTATAAGAGATCACCTGCCCCATCCACCAATCATGGGCTTTACGTCGTGAAAACAATCTATTCTGATTAACAATAACAAAATCACCTAATTCAATATTCAAAAAAATAGGCAAACCGTTGTGATCGGAGAAGTAAGAAAAAGTAGACTCATAGTTAGAAATCATAAACATTGCGCATGTAAACCAGTTTTAAACCAAAAAGACATATAATTTATACCAATACCAAACAAATCAATTGCAAGATGTTACTAGCCAGAAGCGATGTCTGATAGATAGACGAAAGTGACGATCACAAAAAAGATTAGTGAACACATTGAACGTCGATTCATATATGGTTTAGGCCTAAGCCTTTTAATACAATCTTGAAAGAGATTAAGTATAGGCAAGCAATAAATCATACCTAAAAACAAACAAGGACAAGAGCATAAATAACAATACTGTACGATTTACGAACATCAGTGGTTGCTAAAAAGCAAAAGCACGCAAACAAAGCCCTCACACAAGATAGAAGAACGTAGTGTCATAAAGGGTAAATAGCATAGAGACATTCCAAATCATAAAAACTGCTCACAAACTGGTAATTTACTAGAAGCTGATTTAATAAAGATAACTCAATTCCCTAGTTCATAAAATCCTTCTGTAAAACAAAGAAATGCAGAAGCTAGCCTTTGCCTACACAGAAGATCAATCAAATGAATAAGAACACCCGATTTAAGAGAAAATAATATAATGCAAAAAACTTATCCATTAGGCCGCATTAATCAAGACAACTAAATTTGAGAATCCATGAAAAAGTAATAAATCGCACTATAAACATTTCAACTTATCGTTAAGAAATTGTGTGATTAGATTCCAACACTCATCCGATCGTTGAGGATCCCATCGCGCACCATCATCACGCATGAATGTATGATTACATTCAAACAAAGAAGTCTGATGATTGAGATTAGGAATTGATGCCAAGTTTGCAAGAATTTTCTGACGAGCTTCCGGAGATACATGCGGATCCAAGCTACCAAAAATTGTAAAAAGTGAACCTCTTATTTCAGAAGCTCGTTCAAGTGAGTCAGCGATGCCAATCCCGAGCTTTCCATCCTGAAGACCGGTTGGATAAATGCAAACAGTCGCTTTAACCTCACGGGATAAAGCTGCACGAAAAGCAATATGTCCTCCCAAGCAAAAACCTATCGTCCCCAGACATTCTGAACGAACTGAAGGGTGTTCATCCAACCACTGAAGAGTTGCAGAGGCGTCATCGTCATAAGCAGCAATCGACGTACTCAGCGCGTTGTCATTCCCACGTAAACGACCAAGATCATTGGGTTCAATGATCGTCCCAAGCGGTTCACGACGATGAAATATCTCAGGTGCCGCTACCACATAGCCATAGCCAGCTAAACGATCTGCAAGACGTGTAATAGGCGGACCAAGTTGATAAATATCTGAATAAAACAAGATGCCAGGCCAACAACCCTCCTGAAGAGGTTTAGCTACATAGAGGCGCATAAGGCTACCATCAACCTTCAAAGCAGAGTTTTCTCTTATGATTTGCAAAAGAAATAAGCAATGTTTAAAAACGGTAGAATAATAAATTGGGAAAAGCTACATTTTTTCAGATTCCAAAACAGTTGGAAGGGACTCATTGCAGAAAGTAGATTCTCGTAAAGAAAAATGCATGAGTATGCTGTTTCTAAAGACAAGCAGCAATGTATCCAATAAACAAATTAAACCCAGATATCGTCTACAATTATAAAAAAGGAAATTCATTGGCAAAATCTATAATTTCTATTTCAATTTACGTAATTGTCTGCAATATTGTCATTTACGTATCCAGTATGAATTACGAACAAAAACAACCTCTAGGCCTTCTGCTCGTAGGAATGGTTTTCATACCACTAATTGTCAATATATATGGTGGACTGCCTCTTGACTGCATGAGCAAAAATAAAACAAAGTCAATAGCAGAAGGCTCAAAGAATTAAAAAAAGTTTTGTGCGGAAACGTAAAACAATAAGTTAACAATTTAGATAATACAAAAGGGAGTTACGTCGATCTATCATCAATTAATTATAAATTTAGGGTATCTATGCAGGCTTAACCCATCACCTCAGAACCAAAGGACAAAGACGGTTTAAAAATTGATACAAACATCAATGTAAGTATCAATATTGAATCAAAAATGAGAGACAAACTCATACAGCTAAAAGCATAAACACATAGCTTACTACATTTTATACGGGCATTCAAATCTTTTGAATTCAAAAAGGGAGCGAATGAGCTAAATTAATAACAATATAATGAATACAATGATTGAAAGAGCAAACAGAATTGATCAAATTTCAGAATGTCACCCATGGATATCAACTAAAGACTTAAGGCTAATTTTACATCATACTTACATGAGATATGCAGAAAAACACAGCGGTCAACAGTTACAAATCCATTTAGATCGGTGGGCAAATATGGCCTGTAGTATTTCACAGCATGAAATGAAGAACTTTATTGCACGCGTAAAAGAATTTGCGGTTTTCGAACCTTAACATTAGAACTAAGAGCGATGCACACTGTTCAAATCCATGAGAATTTTTAGCAAACAAAATCCATCAACTAATAATAATCATTTTTTAAATGACTGGCTTTAACAGCTTCCCAATCGAAAAGTTTCGAACAAGATAAAAATTCCTTTTAAGTTTAAATCAACAACAAATAATTATTTTTGCCAAAATTATAAACTACCTTTGAGATCTTCAATCCCAAGTCACGGTGCAGCGGTAAGAGGTATCACCAAATAGTCCCATCTGAATCTCCTGGCAGGAGGTATCAGTAACACTTTTACCAGCAGGGACATGAGAAAGAGCTCTATTAGTAGCAACCTCTTGATCCATCGCTTCTCTCGTTACGGATCCAGCATGAGCAACGAGAGAAGTCCCAAGGCTTATCAATAACGCCGAGAAAGAAATGAAAATTTTCATACTTTATACTAGAAGGTTTACATATTAATAGCAAAAATTTAGCATAGGGAATAATGAGCAACAAGACGGTCTTAAAACGTAAAATAAAAAACGCCTTGATCTTGAGAGAAGAAAGCTGTTCATTACTAGAACACTATCGCCAAGAAATCAATCACCCTCCAGGATTCAATATCATCAAACATCAAAACATCAAAACATCAATCACAAAGGGAACCAATATCTAAAAGTAAAAATGCACTATAGATCATATTGAAAGAACTTAGTGATAACAACTAAAAGAGAAGACATAAGACACATTGAGAATGGATTGATCACCTACTATCTTCACATAAATATCGAACAATACAAAGCAGACTTTCAACATAAAAATCATTGAAAACTGGCAATTCTCATTTCAAGCCATAACGTCAGTCAACAAATTTTTCCTTTGCTGACAATGCATATTGAGTGATTTCTAAAATAAATTGTATTGCAACGGCAAGGATTCCTAAGTTCAAGATCAAATTAATATTTGAGCCAGAAAACTGAGAGGTACTAGAAGAAAAAAGAATAAAACCAATAGCACCTACTGAAGTTGCTGTAGCCCAAGCTCTACGCTGAGTTGACTTGGAACAAATTTGGCCAAAACGATGATAAGTCAATGTACCTGTCATCATGTCCCACACGCCTATTAGAAGGATTGAAATAGACAATTCAAAAATATTACTAAAATTTGCAAAAAAGATAACTCCTAACAATCCAAACATAGATATCAAAGGAAGAAATAGCTTGGTTGTAAGCTTGGATGGCACTAACGCTGGAATAATTCCTCCAATTATCAATCCGAGGCCAAATAAGCCATCAAGATTACTCGCAAGTCTAGGCACTAAATTAAGTTTATTCATCGCAATTAAAGGTTCGTAGAGAATAGTTGGTACCTGACCAATTTGCATAAATGCAAAGCCCAGAATAATCACGGCGATCAAAAATCTAGGATTATTGCTAGAAGGGGATTTAGTTTCTAGATTATTTACAGATTGATTAGAAGTAAGATTTAAATTCTGAGAATACTCAACATTCCTGTAAAGCAATATAAAAACAGGCAAACTTAATATTAAAGTTGAAAGCAAAAGTACAGTCCAAGCCGATGGTGCCGATGTTGGGGAAAACATTCCAATTGCAAGCGAACCAATCAATGCACCTATGCCACCACCACTCATGATGATCCCAGTTGCAGACCTGTTAATTTCGAGTGGAACTCTTTGCAAAGCGATTGTAGGAAGGCCAGACACAATATGAGCAGCACCCCAACCACATAAAAATCTCAGCACAGATTGACTCGTAAAATCCCTTAAATGACCTTCCATTAATATCGAAATAATAACGATAATAAGCGATAGTTTTACAAAACGAATAGATACCTTCTGGCTCTTTAAATAAGCTTGTTGAATACTACCCGCAAGATAACCAAGCATATTAATAGCAGCGAGCTGACCTACCTGTTCGATACTGATCCATTTTGCCTCAGCCATTAAACGACCAAGGATTCCAAAATCAAACCGAACAAGCCCTAATGCAATTGCAATACCAAAACATCCACCTATTAAATCAAAACGCCAGTGATCATACCTTCCCTTCATGCCTTTGTGCTTTTCAAGTGATGTCAATTAAATATAGTCGGAATCTTATTTTTACCAACCTTATAATTAAGGCATCTCTTAAACTACATACAATCCTAATAATTACATTTTGCTGATGTCATAATCCAAACAAATATCTCCGCAATTTTCAGAGGTTTTTAAAATTCAAAACGTAGGAAATTGGCAATGGCTATTATCGTATCACCAGAGCTCCAACTCAATGTAGGCATCAATAGAGGAGTAAGCTGATATAAAATCACAACAAGCAATAGAACATTTATCACACACGTGGAATAGATATGTACAGAACTATTCGATTGTAACAACGGTTGGGTATAATCAGAAAATAGTTTTTAGCAACCTCTTGATAGCCATCACGCTTCTGATAACAAGGGTGTTTGCGAGCCTTTTGATGTTTCATCATGGTCTTGAAAAATTGTCCGATATAGATGGATTTACTTCATTTATAATTGACAATTACTTTAATTTCTTACCATTTGAGCATGCATACTGGACTTATCTTGCAGCATATACACAAATCATAGGTTCAGTTTGTCTTATTCTAGGTATATTTACACGACTATCCCTTACAGGGCTATGTTCAACAATGCTGTTTGCAATGATATTCCACTTAAAGGATACTGGATTGCAGGGAGCACCTTTAAGCATAGTGGAAGCTCACAATTATGAATTCGAAGCATCATTCCTGTATTTGTTAATATATATTATATTGTTGGTTATAGGAACAGGTCAATATTCTCTCTCTGAGTTTTTACGCAATAGGCTTTCAATTTCAATTTTTCGTTTCACTGTTTAAACTACATGTTGCTTCCTTCAATTTATATAATTCTTTAATGGGATCGCTGCTTAGCACACTTATTTAGGAAACATCTAAGTTAGAAACTTAAATCGAATAGAAATCAGATCTTTCACTAATTCCTCAAATTTTCATGTAAGATTACTCTTGGTCAGCCCGTCTATCGATGCAATTGTTTAGACACAGATGCCAAAATCTGATATCAAATGATAGAAAAAACAGATTCTGTTCGATTGTATTTAGAAATGACGAGTCAGAAATTAATATCTATGATCAATAATTTAGTTGAATTTGAGGTTAATTATGTCTATATCAATCGAAAGATAAATAGAAATCCTCAGTAGGGAAAAAGGAGGGCGCCATACCCCCTCCTTAGACGATCAAGCGTTTACCAAATCGAACCTGTATTGATGTAGGCACCAATTGCAGCTAAGAAACCGATCATGGCTAATCGTCCATTAAGGCGCTCGGCACGTGCCCAGCGGTTTTCATTTTCAGGGATCATGTAATAGAAAATCGAGTGGAACGTTGTGGGCATTTTGCTCATACATCACTTCAAGACCAAAGTCAGCGCAGATGAGAACATTAAACGAGATATCTAGAACCCGAGAAATAGAACTCAGTACAAACTCATTAGTGTTGAACAGCTATGTTCGAACACTCAAGCCAAGATCCATAGAGCCATTCCACAATCCCAGGAGTTTCTAAGTGTATAGAAAGAAATGAAACCAACGACTCATAATGAATGATGCGCATTGGAACATCAAACGCTTATAAAACAGCTGTTTGGAAGCCAGCAAGCAAGCTTTCCTAATTTATCGAAAGTATCAGTGTTTAGAAGCTGTTCCATTTGACCTAAGATGACCTCCAAAAGCATTACAAAAGCCATAAAAAATAAATCATAAACTTATGGCTAAGCAACTTCCAATTTGAACTTTTAAATTAAACCTTATCTTACGTGCGCTTTGAGGAACTTAAAAACCTTATGCAAGTAAATCAAACAATTAAAATTCAGTACCACGTCGATAGTCTCATATTGCCTTCTTCGAATCAGATTTAAATAACCCTCACACTCATTAACGCTATTTGAGAAAGACTCATCATCTTTAAAGTGAATCGATTTCCCTCCAAAATCATAACAATCATCTTTACTACATTGTTTCAGCTTATTTACTAGCGATTAAATTACGATTAGAGAGAAATGCGCACACCCACTTGACCACCCCAACTACTCCATGATGCATTATTCCAGTTGTCAAATCCGTCATTAGTCCTAAAACCAGAAGTACCCCGATAAATACCTTCCGCAAAAAGTATCGAATGAGTTGACATATCAATCGAAACCCCTGCCTTTAATTGATAACCCCAGAGTGACCGATTAAATCCTTTGTATGAAAGACCTGGGTCGGAAAAATCTCGAACATCTAAATTTGAATAGCCAAATCCTGCGCCTAGATATGGTGTCCAAGTACTCTTCCTAAGAAGATCCCAATATCCAGTTAGAAATCCAGATTGTTTGCGAACTTCGCCACCGGATTTATAGTCAAAATCAATCCCACTCACATTGGTATACCCTCTTAATTGGCTTGCATCAATAGCATAAGTAGCTTCAACCCTTAAGCCATCAAAGTCAATTCCTAACCCTAATTCTGCTGAAGCTCCCGGATTAGTATATTCCTCAAAAGTACCTTGTACTCCAGTATTAGTTCGTGTGGTCGGATTATTAAACCCAGCTGCCCCTGTTACATAAAGATTTGGACTATCAGCAAGAGCTGGTGAAGATTGAAATAGAGCTGAAACGATCGGTGCTAACAAGTTAAGAGCCTGAATAGCTTGGCAGCGATTATGCATGGTGTGATAATTCACAAGGATGTGAATTATATCTTGCCAAATAAAGACCGATTGTGGAAGAGGAAAACGAGTAAATCCACATGTTTAATGATTACGAGCGATCATTATTCTGAATTAAATACCAGCATCACACAATTCATTCCGAAAGTGTAAGAAGTACAAGCATATCTTTCGAAAAACTGATCCTATCAAGTCCTTGCGAAGTAGTTCGATGTTTGAATTATATTTTAGATTTTTCAAGGTTCTAAGTTGTACTACATACAAGTTTAAGAATTCTTAATCGATAATCTTCTCAACTAAGCAAAGAGCCACATGATCAAGATGCCGCAAAACAGACCAAAGAGCCATACTGCAGACACAGCTTGATATTCAGAAGCGCCGGTCTTTTTTTTAAGCCAAAAATAGGCATTTCGATCTTGGCGAACAATCCAATTGATCGAGCTGCAGTTGCGCTTCACGGATTACAAATATCAATTGATGGTGCAGTTCTAATGGATTCAGAACTCGAAGTCATCACAATGTTTCTGATGCCAAGTAATTCTGATACTAATTTACCTAGAAGCAGGCTGAAAACCCGGACCTGGCTTAACGGGGGTACCACCGTTGCAAAAATTAGAAGCGAATACTTCCTTATCTTGAATCGACCAATCAGGTTTATTTTTCTGATACCAATTAATGCTGTCAACATAACAGATGTTCCAACGTGCGGAATGTTGAGCAACTGGTCGAAGAGAGACAGCTATGGAAACTGAGCTAATCGTTGCAATTAGAGCCAGCACAGGTAAAAGGTGTGCGTTAATCATCTCACGGGCTTGAGACATTAAAGAATTTACAATTAAGGGCATACACATCTTAACTCCTATTTGGAACTTTTTCTAGTCTCGCAAGCGGGATTTAAATTGATCAAGTTTTCGCAAAAAATTTGCCTATATCGAACAAAATACAAAATTTAATTCATTATAGTGTTATGACCATATGGAATGATATAAAATCAGAAATAGACGTTCAATCTGAATATTTTTAGCTCAATCTCCAATCATGATGGGCGCTTCTTTGTTTTTCCACCAGACCCAATCTCGAATGGGTGGCGTATTCCTTAGTTGTTCACGTGACAACCCAAGTCTCAATTTTTGAGAAGCCACCAAAAGGACATCCAGCATCTCTTCACCGTTGCTACATCGAGCAAGAGCTTCATTGGTACGCTTTGCACCATCGAGAGCCTTGACTAAAAGTGCTACACGACGAGCCACTGGCAATGATCGTGGGTCCACAGAGTGTCTACAACGGCCATCAGAGTAAGCATTTCAACGCATCGCATTCGAACAAGTCAAAGGAATTAATGTGAGCAAGCCATCTACCGTTTGGCATGCCACCGCCCTGCAACCACTGGGTGATCGGTGACGTCCATGGCTGTTATCAGCCTTTGCGGCGGCTACTCGACATTTTGCCAAAAAACGATCACGTCGTTTTTTGCGGAGATATCATCAACCGAGGGCCTGACACAGCCTCCACGATGCAATTGGTGTGGTCATTGGTTAAGGCTGGAAGGGCGACCTTGCTCCGTGGAAATCATGAGCAGGCTCTTCTGCAGCGCCTCGGCGATCCTGCTCTCAACAGTGCCAACCCATGGCTGCCACGCCTACAGCCGCTACCTACTGTTTTTTGGGGCCACGGCTGGGTGGCAACCCACGCAGGATTTGATTCCAACGGTCACCCCAACCTGACCATTCGTGAACCGTTCTGGGAGCATTACGACGGAAGTCATGGACTTGTGGTGATTGGTCATACCCCTCGATCTGATGTGGAGCGTCACGATCGAATCGTGATGGTGGATACGGGAGCAGCGTATGGAGGACAACCCTCGGCGTATTGCCCAGAGACGGAAGCTGTTGTCCAAGTAGAGGGAGTTCAGGAGACAATGGCTGCTCAGCGAAACAGGATGGCCTCATCGCTGCAGGGAGTGCCTTGCTAACGGTCTACCGCAGCAATCGCACAGAATTTCTTGCAACGCTTCTGGCACAGACGCTGACGCTTGACCCCCCGGGTCCGTTTGAGGAGCTGGAGATTGTTGTCAACACCTGGCCCACAAGCCGATGGCTCGGCGAGCAGCTTGCCAAAGCCAACGGCATCAGCGCTCATGTTCGTTTTCCCTTTCCTGGATCGCGCCTACGTCAGCTGGTGCGCTGCATCTTGGATCTCGATCCAACCATTGAAGATCCTTGGCGCGCAGAACGTCTGGTTTGGTCTGTTTTAAAGGTGCTCCCCGCTCTTCTTGACCACCCCACTGCTGAAAGCCTGAGCCTCTGGTGGGAACAACACGCAAGCTTTTCGGGACGGCTCAATCGTGATCATTGGCAGCTTGCCCGCTGCCTCGCTGATGCTGTGGATGACTATGCCCTTTACCGACCGCAGGAACTGAGCCAATGGATGGAGGGCCATGGAGACGATGTCCTGCCAGAACATTTGCTCTGGCAACCGCAGCTGGTGCGTGCCCTTGCAGCTCTCCTGCCCTGTGATCCCTTTGCTCTTCAGGTGCAAAAGGCCGTTCAACAGTTGAAAGATGGTGATGTTTCAGCGACAGCATTACCGCCTCGGTTACGCCTGTTTGGCATCAGCAATCTCGCTCCGGTACAGGTGGAACTTCTCCAGGGCCTCTCGGGCCTGATGGCGATCGAGCTTTACCTGCTCACACCTTGTCCAGATCTTTGGCAACGCTCCGAACAAAGGCGACAAACCCTCGGACAGGCGTGGAACACACCACCTGATGGGCCCTGGCTCCTGGAATCGCCAAGACTGGAGGCGATTTTGGGACGCATGGGGGCAGAGTTTCAGTTGCTCTTGGAAGGCAACGGCGACTGCTTGCTCGGCCAATGGGATCAGGGCGATCTCTTCGCGGCGCCCGTTCAGATCGCTGCATCCGAACAGCGGGCAGCCACGCTCTTAGAACAAGTACAACAACAGCTTGTGGATGGAAGCGCACCGTCGCTCACCCCTGTTGATTACGACAGCTCATTGCGCTTTTTGGCCTGCGCAGGGCCTTGGCGAGAGGTGCAATTAGTTCGTGATCAGATCCTGCAATGGCTGGCCTCTGATCCAAGCCTGGAGCCACGAGATGTCTTGGTCATGACTCCCGATGTGGAGCGCTACGCCCCGCTCCTCAGCTCCGTCTTCGGTGATCACGACGCCACTGGAGTCAGTATTCCCTGGCGACTCACCGATCGAAGCCAACAAAGCACTCCAGGCTTGAGCCAAGGGTTCATGGCCCTTTTGAGACTGGCCAGTGAGCGCCTAACGGCATCCGGTCTGGAAGGTCTTCTGGCCAACCCCGCACTGCAAGTCCTCCAAGGCATCACGGCCAGGGATGCCATACGAATCACCGAGTGCCTCCAGCAGACCGGCTTCCGTTGGGGGTTGGATGGTAAAGAGCGAGGAGGCGATGACACCCATAGTCTCCGCTGGTGTCTTGATCGCTGGCTGCTTGGACTCGTCCTGCCCACAGAACCAGGTCTTGCTCCTGGAGGCTGTGCCCCCTTCCAGGCAGGTCTCACCATTCAGCAACTTGAACAATGGTGGCCACTTCTAGATGAACTAGCGCAATGGTTCATCCGTTTACGTCAACCTCACAGCCCCAGCGAGTGGACCACACAGTTAAATCAGCTTCTCCAGCATCTCTATGGCGATGGAGGTGCCTGGGCCTGGGAGCAACAAGCGATCGTCGAAGCACTCGACACGATGCAGCAACAGGCATCTGACTGCACGCTTGATCTTGATCTCACCGTCGTGGTCTCCATCCTTGATGAGGCCCTCTCCGCCGATAGCGGTCGCTTTGGCCACCGCAGCGGCGCCCTAACGATCAGCGCCCTAGAGCCGATGCGGGCCATTCCCCATCGACTCATCGTGTTGATGGGGCTTGATTCGCAAAGCTTTCCACGTCAGAAGGAACGCCCTGGCTTTCACCTCCTGGAACAGCAGCGGCGCCTAGGCGATCCATCGAGCACAGATCAGGACCGATATGTGCTGCTGGAGGCGTTGATGTCCGCCCGACAACATCTTCTAATCAGCTGGAATGCACGAGATGAACGCAAGGGCGAAGAGCTTCCCCCCGCACCTCCGGTCCAACAATGGCTCACCTTGCTGAAGGAGCAACTCACTCCCGAACAGTTCGGGCGCGTGGTGTTGGAGCAACCAGCCAATCCCTTGGATCCTCGCAATTTTCTCGTCAATCGCTCCGGCTCCGTCTTCAGCTCTGACCGCCACCACCTAGACGCCAGGCTCAATCTGGATCGCCGCGATCACAAGCGCTTGAGCAAAAACGCCCTGGGCTTAGCCCAACCCCTGAGCTGGACTCCTGTTGCAACCTCTGCCAGTTTGGATTCAGACGCCATAAGCCGTTGGCTCGAAGCGCCCCAGCGCTACTGGCTCAAAGCGCGGGGGTTGGAAACACGGGAGTGGTCCACCCCCGTGGAAGATCTCTCAGCTCTGGAACTCGAAGAGCGGGAGCGTCAATCTGTTCTGAACGAGTCTTTCCTCAATCAGCTCGACTTGCTGGAGAGCGATTCGACCTTGATCTGGGAGCATGCGCTTCCAGGGGAATGGACCCACCAGCTTCGAGGCCAAGGAATGCTTCCGCCTGGCGCAGCAGGCCAACTGGCGGCCCATCGACTCGAGCAGCGCTGGCAGAACCTGCAACACACACTGTTGCAACTCGGGCCGTTGCACTGTGATTCGATCCGCTCAGACACCGCGTCACGCACCGTGCTCAAAGCTGGCTCGACCACGGTTTGGGTCAGCGCAGGCCTGCTTCAGTCGCGCACTGCACTTGGCGGATGGTTCACCCACCTCATCCAGCAAGCGTCGGGAGTGTCCACACCAACGGCTGTGATCTGTCGAGGTGACAGCTACGCCAAAGCTGATCACTTTCAAGTTGCCCTTCACTGGCAACCCTTAGATCCAGACCGAGCTCAGGAGCTTCTCTTGTCTCTCCATGCTCTAGCAATCGCAGGAGCTGAATCGTGCTGGCCGGTGCCGCCTGCCAGTGGGTTGGCGAGAGCGCTCATGTTGCACAAAGGCCTCGATAAAGCGAACCGAGCATTTGAAAGCCGTTGGGATGGGGGATTCGCAGCCATGGGGGAACGGGAGCGTCCGGAGATGCAGCTTTGTTTTGGCGACCACTTCGAAGCGGACAATTTTTTAACCGAGGCCTGCTTTGAAGAGGCTTTTCAAGCGTTGTATGCGCCGCTACTGGAGGCACAACGGCCATGAGCAGCCGTTTTGAGCCCAATCACTACCCTCTCGATGCCGGAGTTCGTCTCCTAGAAGCCAGTGCTGGCACAGGCAAAACCTTTGCTTTAGCCCACCTGGTCTTACGGCTCGTGACAGAGCGGAAGCTGAGGCTTGAAGAGCTGTTAGTTGTCACCTTCACAGAAGCCGCCGCTGCGGAATTGCGTGATCGCATTGGTCGTCGTCTCAACGACGCATTACAGGCGCTGCTCCAAAACCAAACCAACAACTCCGACTGCCAAACCGACTCGCCCCCCCCTGATGCAGTGATGGAGGAGTGGCTGACACTCCATGGGCAAGACCCCAACACCCGTCGCACAATCGCCAGCAACCTGTTGGAAGCACTGGAAGGGCTGGAACGTGCCGACATCACCACCATCCACGGCTTCTGCCGGCGCAGCCTTCGCCGACAAGCGCTCCAGAACGGCACGGCAATGGAGGTCTGTCTTGAAAATGACAGCCAGCATTTATCCCAGGAAGTGGCTTACGACTACTGGGAGCACCAAGTGTTGGCCCTGCCTGCAGACGACGTCTCAGGGTTATTGCATGCCGGCCTCTCAGCTGATCAGTTAAGCCATACTCTTAATCGCTTAGACGGCGATTGCGCTGTTCGAATCGCCGGCAGTGAAGGTTCAGACGATCAAGAGCAACCCCTCATCGAGTGCTTTGACCAGTGGCTCCAATCGAGCTGGACTGCATTCGAAGCACAATGGAACAGCAAAGGACACGCGTTAGAAACGTCCTTTCGCGACTGCGCAACGGATTGGCGAAGCCGAGGCCAAACCGACACCAAGCCCTACTCTCCGAAACCAAAAAAAGATCGCGCTAGCGAACTCAGCGCCTGGATATTCCAGCAAAACGTCACGCATGCGTCACGGACTAGTTACGGTGAAGTGCGAAAGCAGAGTCTGCTCGGTGACTACTTTCATCCAGGATGTTTCAGCAAAACAGCTCGCCGCTGCAACGAAACCAACCCAAACCTTCCCCAACCAACCCTGCAAAAAGCCATTGCAGCTCTGTGGGATGGCCCAGCTGAGAAAGTCTGGCGCCATGCGCTCACTCACGGACTCCAGACCCTGGCTACCCGACGAGCTCAATTGGGCGTGATTAGCTTTTCTGGCTTGCTTGATGCCCTCGATCCCCAAGCCACCGAGGCCGAACCTCGACGCTGGCTAGCCCCGATTCGGCAGCGCTATCGCGTGGCTCTCATCGACGAATTTCAAGACACGGATCCACTGCAGTGGCGCCTGCTCCAGGCCTGCTTCGCGACACCAAACCATCTCTTGCTGATGGTGGGTGATCCCAAGCAAGCGATCTACCGCTTCCGAGGAGGAGATCTCAACACCTACAAGCAAGCCCGGCAACGAGCTGATCAAATCGACAATCTGCTCGACAACAGGCGAACAACGCCCTCTCTGATGGAGGCGATGAACCAATGGATGGCACCGGGCCTCACCCGGTCGAACCTCGTAGTGCCGCATGTCACTCCTTGTGCGAGCGTCCTTCCCTTGAACCTTCCAGAGGGTGAGCAACCTCTCCAACTGATCGAACTGCTAGGAGATGACCGCGACGACCCGCCCTCGCGCACATCACTTGAAACGACAATTCCATCCTTAGTCGCTGGCCAAGCCCTCCACCTACTGGACAACGATCCATCACTGACCCCATCGGATTTATGCGTTCTTGTCAGCCGTCATCGACAGGCGGAGGCGGTGCGCGAACAGCTCGCTCAACGAGGACTTCCAAGCCGACTCATCAGTCCTGGAGATGTCCTCAGCACCACGGGCGCCACTGAGCTGCAACATCTTCTCGACGCCCTCGCCACACCCGCTGATGGCGGCCGATTACGGCGACTCGCCTGTTCTGCCTTGATGCAATGGACAAGCCAGCAGTTGCAAGATGCGGAAACGAATGGTGATCTCGACCGCCTTGCAGGGCAACTCCGCAAGCTGCAGGACGACCTCCCTTTCCTGGGATTACTCGGTTGCTTGTCCCAACTCCTGGAGGGTCGAATGCTTGCTGATCTCTCCAGCCGCGGACGGTTGTTAGGAGACATCCTGCAATGTGCGCGACTGGTGCAAGACGCCATGCATCGACAAGGTCTCGACCTCGGCAGCGCCGCAGATTGGCTGAGGCGACAACGCTTGCAACCCATCGAACCCACCCCAGATATCAGGCAGCCCCACAGCGACTTGGCGGAAAGCGCGGTGGCCGTTGTCACCGTGCACCGAAGCAAAGGACTGCAGTACCCCGTGGTGATCTGCCCCTATTTGTGGCAAGCACCAGCTGAAGGCAAAGGCCCTCTTTGGCGAAACCCTCCCAATGATCCAAACGGGACCTGGCAAGTTGCGCTCAACCCCCATTGGGGCCCCGGACACAAGGCCGCAGAACGACACCAAGACGACAGCGCTTCAGAAGCAGAGCGACTGGCCTATGTGGCCCTAACGCGTGCGGAGCGCCATCTTGTGGTGTTCTGGGTCGCCGCTACTGGACAGGAGGCCAATCCTCTAGCGAGCTGGGTCAAGGAGCTCTCCATGCTCGACAAACCTCTCACGAGTCGCCACTCACTGCCAGAGACCACAACCCTGCCGTCCTGGCGTCCAGCTCCGAGACTTGAGACCTTGCAGTTGTCGGACATTCCTCAACGCACCCTCGACCGCAGCTGGGGTCGGAGCAGCTACTCCGCTTGGATCTCCTCTCAGAACGGACATCAAAAACCAATACCAGCTGATCCACGCAATCTCGAAGAGGGGCGCGACATCGATGCCGTAGCCGATACCGAAGCCCCCGAAAGCCCAGCGGATTCAGAGGATCAAAATGGCCCTCTTGCCAAGTTCCCGAAAGGCCCTGGAGCGGGCGATTGCCTGCACAGAATCTTTGAACAGGTGAGCTTTCAAGGTCCTACAGACCAAGCTCCTAATCAGGTTGTGGTAGCTGAAGAGCTTGGCCGAGCTGGAATCGATCTCGAGCACTGCGATGCTGTGATCACAGCTCTTAATACCGTGCTAACAGCACCCCTAGGAGGCCCCCTCAAAGACTTGAAACTGTCGGATTTGAGCGCTGGGCGGCGCCTTCATGAGCTCAGCTTCGATCTACCCATTGCCCAGCAAACCAAGCCAGTGCGATCCGCAGGGTTAGCCCATGCCTTTGAAGCAGACAGCGACCATCGTTTTGGTCACCACTACGCCCAAAGTTTGCGCCAGCTCGACATTTGCAGTCGGGGGTTTCTCACCGGATCGATCGATCTGGTGTTCACCGATGGGGAGAATCCCGCCACAGCGCGATGGTGGGTTGCGGATTGGAAAAGCAATTGGATTGGTGAACGGGATGACTCTGGCCGTGGCATCGCCTGCGGACCAAGGCACTACAGCCAAACCGCAATGGAGGAGCAAATGCTTTCCCATCACTATCCGCTCCAGGCCCATCTCTATCTTTTGGCCCTAGATCGCTACCTGCGCTGGAGGCTCGAGGGATACGACCCCGAACGCCATCTCGGTGGCTACGCCTATGTGTTTCTAAGGGGCATGAGCGCCGAAGGAGGCTCCGGCGTGGTAATCGAGCGGGCACCTCTCAAGCGAATCCGCCGTCTGGACCAATGGCTTGAGGGGTTGTCGTAATGCAAGCTGCAACGACGGATGCTCCCCTTGCACTTCACCGTGGATTGCTCGCCACGCTTCAACGGCGCATGCCGCCGAACCAAAGCAGTGAACCACTCGTCGAGCTGCTGCGAGCACTCACCATTGCCCTGAGCCGTGGCGACATTTCACTTCAACTCCATGATGCCGCTGAGGTTCCAGATGGGATCGAAACGGATGGCTGGCCAAGGGTTCACCGTGACGCCCTATTGGCTAGTGGATGGCTGGATGGTGATCAAGCGGGTTTGGTCCTGAACGACAACACCCTGTCCTGGCGTCGCTGGAACGGAGCCATGCAAGAGCTCGAACGCGAACTTCAGCGCCGCTGTTTCCAGACTCCAATCCATGCCACAACCCTCGAAGCTCCTCCCAGCCGCTTGGCCAAGAACAACAATCTCAGTTCTGAACAGCTAGCGGCTGTCCATGCCATCGATCGCTACGGCGTGGTTCTGCTCAGTGGAGGTCCTGGAACCGGAAAAACCAGCACAGTGCTGCACATGCTGCTCCGCGCCTTTGAGAATCAGCCCAAGCTTCGAGCCCGACTTGCCGCTCCCACAGGCAAGGCCGCACGTCGCCTCCAAGACGCCATTCGCAGCAACCCAATCACAGCAGCCTTGCCCTGCACCACTCTTCATCGTTTGCTTGAAGCACGCCCTGGAGGCTTTGGACGTCACCGACGCAATCCGCTGCCGTTGGACCTACTCATTGTCGATGAAATGTCGATGGTGGATTTAGAGCTAGGGCGTGCCCTGTTGAGTGCACTACCAACCCATTGCCAACTGGTCTTAGTAGGAGATAGCGCTCAGCTACCACCGATTGGTGCAGGAGCTGTTTGGCAGCACCTTCAGCAACCCGATCAAAACAGGCGTTTCAAAGACGGGGCCATCACCCTCACAGAGGTGTATCGCAATCGAGGTGCCCTCGCTCAGATGAGCGCACTACTCCGCGATCAAGGCTTGAAGCCGTTCTGGTTAAAACTCAGCGCGTTGCCCAAAACCTCAAATATCACTGCTAGCTACCCCAGAACAAGGCAAATCCCTGTGGCTGTGCATGCGGCACTCACGCTGCATCTCGATCATCTCGAGAAAAAAGCAAGCGCTTTAGAGATCAATGCGCATGGGCAACCCAATCAACAACAAGCTCAAAATCTTCTCAACATCCTGGACACCTTGATGGTGCTCTGCCCGCGTCGACGGGGGCCATGGGGCGTTGATGCCGTCCACCAACACTTTCTGGATGGGTCTGAACCTCAGCGCTGGCCCTCCGGTCTACCGGTGCTTTGCAGTGAAAATCAGCCAGAACTCGGACTCGCCAATGGAGATCTTGGGGTCATGGTCGGTGAGG
>QCUL01000024.1 GCA_003210755.1 Synechococcus sp. AG-679-C18 | reverse complement strand
GATGAAAATCTGAATTATTTGGTGAATTAAATTTTGTTATTGAATCAGTGACAGATTACATTGTTCTTCCTATTCAATCAGAAATGCATTGGCGGATGAAGTTCTCAAAGTTGATTTGCCAGAAGTCAAGGCTAATTTCATTTAAAACATTTCGCCAAGTCAGCATCTGAATTCAGAGAGCCATCACAAAACCAAGCGTTGCTGACGAACATTTCGAGTCTCAACAAAATTGAAATATCGCAATTTGTTGACATGCCATTAATCAATAAACTTTAAACTTTAAAAAATTGTTTTTTCGAACAGTCTGTGTTGAGTGCATAGATCAAAGACTCCACAACGTTTAATTTGCCGCAATGATGTAATGCGATATCAGATCAATCAGTCTCAATTAGGGCAGCTACGAAGTCCGCTCCCATGACAGATCCAATTGCTTGATGGTTCAGCGCAAGCGTCAGAGCTGATGCTTGCGCTACCAGAAATCGATCCTGAGTTTGCCTGAACCATGCATGGGGATCGAGGTCAACGCTCAAAGCAAGACCCGTATCATGCCTTTTCAAAAAGAAATTCGAAAAGTCCTCTTTGCATGGAATCAGAAGCCAGTCGTTGTTAATTAATGCGCACTAGCTTTCAAGGAGGCTGCGCAACATCCAGGCAGTTTTTTCATGAATCTGAAGGCGTTGTGTCAGGAGGTCAGCAGTGGGTTCATCACTTGCAGCTTCGGCTAAAGCGAAAATGCTGCGAGCAGTTCGAGCAACCGCTTCATGACCAGCAACCAGTTCACGCACCATGTCGAGCGCTGCTGGCTGTTGTTTCGCCGCTTCCTTAATAGAGGCCAGGTTTGCCAGGGTCGCTCCTCCATGAGGTGCGACTACTCCCAGAGCGCGAATGCGTTCCGCAATGACGTCCAGGGCATTCCATAACTCTGTGTATTGCCCCATAAACATCAGATGGAGCGAACTGAACATCGGTCCTGTTACGTTCCAGTGAAAGCCGTGTGTTTTGCCATAAAGAACGTAAGTGTCAGCCAACAGATGGCCAAGTCCAGTTGCAATCTCTTCTCGTTGCGCGTCTGGAATTCCAATATCGATCATTGGTGCAGCGTGGGTTTTGGTAACCATGAGTTTCTCGAAGAGGAACCCTCGGTCTAGTGCTGCCAGATCCAGCTCGACAGAGGGGCCAACCGTAATCAATAGTTCGGTTTAAGGACCTTCCCACTTTTTTCTTCGGGAGGAATTTGGTGTGAACTACCAGTTCTGAGGGATCGTTTGATCGAAACGACTCCGCTGTAGCCAAAACAGAAGCGAGAAGTCGCAATACAACCGCAGCTTTCGACCAGTCCACAGAAACATTTGCCGTCCTCGCTTACCCTCGTGCTCAAATCCTGCTTAAGGCACAGTGAAGGAAGCCTGGGATCTTCATGACGTTTTCAGGCCACACCGCTCGTAAGCGTTTCGGACAGCACTGGCTGAACGATGAGCGAGTACTCGATCGAATTGTGCAGGCCGCTGAGTTGCAACAAGCAGATCGCGTTTTAGAAATAGGCCCCGGTCGTGGGGCCCTGACCGAACGTCTGATCGCTTCAAAGGTAGCGGCGATCCATGCCGTGGAGCTTGACCGTGACCTGGTGGCTGGACTTCAAGAGCGATTTGGGGGCAATCCCCGTTTCTCGCTGCAGGAAGGAGATGTGCTTTCAGTCCCCCTGGAACTGAGCGATGGATCACCAGCCGAGAAAGTAGTGGCCAACATCCCTTACAACATCACAGGGCCATTGTTGAATCGTCTTATCGGCCGCCTTGACCATCCTGTCGATCCTCCGTACCAACGCCTTGTTCTACTGGTGCAGCAAGAGGTCGCTGCACGCATTTGTGCCCATCCTGGGCATAGCAGTTTCAGCGCTTTAAGTGTTCGCATGCAATTGCTAGGGCGATGCACCCAGGTGTGCCACGTCCCACCACGATGCTTTCAACCACCACCAAAAGTGCAGTCCGAGGTGATCTGCATCGATCCCTTCCCTGCTGAACTGCGCCCAATCTCCGCCATGGCTCATGGGGTGGAACATCTGCTGAAGATGGCCTTCTTGAGTCGCCGCAAAATGCTGCGCAACACACTGGCTCCGGTATGCCCTCTAGACCAATTACAAACCTTGGCAAAAGCGGCAGGCATCAGTCTTGAGCAACGCCCGCAGGAGGTGGCCCCAGAAGCTTGGGTTGCGCTGGCGAAGGGTTTGAATCAAACCGACTCTGCTGCTTGATCGGATGACCGCCACCGTTCGCGTCACCGCTCCCGCCAAAATCAATCTCCATCTTGAGGTGCTCGGTCAGAGACCGGATGGGTTTCACGAATTGGCGATGGTGATGCAAAGCATCGACCTCGCAGACGAATTGGAATGTTCCAACAGTGCTGATGGCTTGATTCAACTGAGCTGTGATCAACCTGGACTTAGTTGTGGCAGTGACAATCTGATAACGCGTGCTGCCGAATTACTTCGACAGCGGTCTGGTTTTAATGAGCTTGGTGCACACATTCATCTCAGCAAACGCATCCCGATTGGTGCTGGTCTTGCTGGAGGATCCAGTGATGGAGCAGGAACTCTGATAGCACTCAATACACTTTGGGGGCTCGGACACACGCAGGAGGAATTGAGAACGCTGGCGGCTGAGCTTGGATCCGACATGCCCTTCTGTCTTACCGGAGGGATACAGCTCTGTTTCGGTCGTGGGGAGACTCTCGAATCCGTCCAGGCTGGAGCAGATTCCCTCGGGGTTGTGCTGGTCAAGGATCCAACTGTCAGCGTGTCGACTCCCTGGGCCTACGGAGAATGTCGTCGCCTCAAGGGTGATCAGTACCTAATCGATGAAGAGGCCTTTGCAGAGCGACGACAGCTTCTGCGTGAATCGTCATGGTTGCACCCTGTTCGATCGGTTGTGCCGCCCCCTCTGCGTAACGACTTACAGGATGTTGTGGCACCAAAGACACCATCAGTGCAAAGGGGGATTGGCTTACTCCAGGAACTCCCCGGGCAACTCAGAACAGCCATGAGCGGATCTGGACCCAGTTGTTTTGCTCTCTTTCAAAATCGCGCAGATGCGGATCGAGCTCTGGATGGAGCCCTGGATCAATTTGAGCGTGCCGGTTTAACGGCATGGAGTTGTTCATTTCTCGGACATGGAGCCAAGCTGCTGTCATGAGCAACAACGACATCCAGACAGAAGAGGTGACCTCAGAGCGCAAGAAAGGACCGATTAGTTTTTTATCTGGATCCCTGACGAGCTTGATGCTGAGCTGGCTCAGTTTCGGACTCAGCAAAGGGATGATTGCTTATTTCGCAAAACGTCCACCCTCATTCAGCTCTCCTATCGCTCAAAGCATCGCCTCAGCGATCAAAACGTTATTCATAGGAATGTGTTTTCTAGCAACCTTCAGTTTTGCTTTCATAGGGATCGGCCTCTTCCTAGTCTTTATTCGCAGTCTTTTCACAAGCAAAGAAGCCGATACTGTCTAATCTCAAAACACTGTCCTGAACTGCCATAGGCGGTCTTTGGTGATGACTCCTCACGATCTTGGTCAGCTGATACTGCTGCTCTCGCCGGGGTTACTCCTCTCAGTTCTCCTGCTCACAACTTTTGCTGCAGGAGGCTGATTATTCTCTGCTGAGATAGCTTGGCCACTCACGCCGGCTTGGCCGGGATTGCAGCAACGCCGTGGCTGGGACGCTTCTCTTCAACGCACTTCGTGAGGCCATCGACGAGGAAATGGCTCGAGACCCCTACGTTTGCGTGATGGGCGAAGACGTAGGCCAATACGGTGGCTCCTACAAGGTCACCAAGGATCTCTACGAAAAATACGGCGAGTTGAGAGTGCTCGACACCCCAATTGCTGAAAACAGCTTTACAGGCATGGCTGTGGGAGCAGCAATGACAGGGCTGAGGCCGATCGTGGAAGGCATGAACATGGGCTTCCTTCTTTTGGCGTTCAACCAGATTTCCAACAACATGGGAATGCTTCGCTACACCAGTGGCGGGAATTTCACCATCCCAACAGTGGTGCGTGGTCCAGGTGGCGTTGGCCGTCAACTTGGAGCTGAACATAGTCAGCGGCTTGAGGCCTATTTCCATGCAGTTCCTGGAATCAAGATCGTGGCTTGCAGCACTCCTACAAATGCCAAGGGTCTGATGAAGGCTGCGATCCGGGACAACAACCCAGTGCTCTTTTTTGAACACGTGTTGCTCTACAACCTCACGGAAGAGCTGCCGGAAGGCGATTACACCTGCGCTCTTGATCAAGCAGATCTTGTCAAAGAAGGCAGTGACGTCACGATCGTGACCTACTCACGAATGCGACATAATTGCTTGAAGGCTGTGGAGCAGCTTGAGGCCGATGGCATCAATGCTGAATTAATTGATCTCATCAGTCTGAAGCCATTTGATATGGATACGATCGCTCGATCAATCCGTAAGACACACCGAGTGATCGTGGTTGAAGAATGCATGAAAACAGGTGGGATCGGCGCAGAATTGATCGCACTGATCACAGAACATTGCTTCGACGATCTTGATGCTCGGCCGATCCGCTTATCCAGTCAGGACATTCCAACTCCTTACAACGGCAATCTTGAAAACCTGACCATCATTCAGCCCCACCAAATTGTGGAAACAGCCCAGGCCATTGTGCGCACGGGGCTCTGAATTCATGGCCCGTCAACAAGGGTGGTTCGCCCTCATACTTGCTCTGGCCATTGCTGCCGGATCCGTACTCACAAGTTTCCCACTTCAACTTGGGCTTGATCTGCGTGGAGGAACCCAGCTCACCTTGGAGGTGCAGCCATCCGGGGACATCACCAAAGTGAAACCTGAGCAACTGGAGGCGGTGAAGGCTGTTCTGGATCGCAGAGTGAATGGCCTTGGTGTCGCTGAGTCGACCCTTCAGACCGTGGGTGACAACCAACTGGTACTGCAGCTGCCAGGAGTCACCGATCCATCCAGAGCAGCCCGTGTGCTCGGAAGCACGGCTTTGCTTGAGTTTCGCGCACAGAAGCCTGGAACAGAAGATGAATTGCGTAATTTGATCCAACTCAGAGCGCAGCTGAAAAGCGTTCTGGCTTTAAACAAAACCAAGGAAACGTCAGAGTCCGACGCTCAAAACAATCAACTCGCCCCTGAGCAGTTGGCCGAGGCTCAGAAAGCTTTGGGTCTTGAGGGAAGTGCGGCTTCGGAGCTAGAGCAATTGGAACAACTTCTTACCCGTGCCAATCAAGAGATTGTTGATCGTTTTGAGCCTGCTGCATTAACCGGCAAGGATCTCGTCACAGCAGGTCGACAACAACAGCAAAATGGCAGCAGCTGGGAGGTCACCCTCACATTCAATCGAGAGGGGGGCGACAAATTTGCTGAACTCACCCGCTCCATTGCTGGTACCGGACGCCTGCTTGGCATCGTGCTGGATGGCCGACCAATCAGTGAAGCCAGCGTTGGCGACCAATTCAAGGCGGCTGGTATCACGGGAGGATCTGCCGTGATCACTGGTAATTTCAGCGCTGAAGAAGCACGAGATCTTGAAGTTCAGCTCCGCGGTGGCTCCCTGCCCTTACCGGTGGAAATTCTCGAAGTGAGAACCATCGGCCCCAGTCTCGGAGCCGAAAATGTGCGTCGCAGCCTCATTGCTGCTTTGGCAGGGTTGATTTTGGTTGCCATTTTCATGCTGCTCGTGTATCGGCTAGCAGGGGTGGTGGCTGTCGTAGCTCTCAGTCTTTACGCCCTGTTCAACCTCGCGGCCTACGCACTGATACCAGTCACACTGACCTTGCCGGGAACAGCTGGATTCATCCTCAGTATTGGCATGGCTGTCGATGCAAACGTGTTGATTTTTGAGCGGATCAAAGACGAGTTACGTCGAGGTAACACTTTGATCCGTTCCATCGAAACTGGATTCTCACAAGCTTTTTCTTCGATTGTTGATGGTCACATCACCACGCTGATTAGTTGCGCAGCATTGTTCTTCCTCGGAACGGGTCTGGTGAAAGGTTTTGCTGCAACGCTTGGAATCGGTGTGTTGCTCAGCCTGTTCACGGCGCTGACGTGCACCCGCACCCTTTTGCGCTTCTTGATGAGTTACCAGGCACTGCGTAGACCAACCAATTTTCTGCCCGAAGGGCAACTGCCTTCCTCCGCTGCTTGATCCATGGCTGTGTCCTCTTCAACTGGTCAAGAACGCCCCTTGCGTTTTCCCCTGAGTCGTCAACGACGAAGGGTTTGGTTGATTTCGCTCATTGTGCTGATCATCAGCATCCTGGGAGTGGTTCTCAGTTGGACGAATCCTCAGATTCGCTCTCCTTTAAGACCTGGTCTTGATTTCACAGGTGGAACCCAGATTCAACTTGAGAGACAGTGCTCCGAGACTTGCCCCGACCTCAAGGCGATCGACATTCAGAAGCAGCTAGAGATCATTTCTCAGAACAACGAGAACATGAAAGATCTCCCTAATCTTTCTTCAGCAAGGGTTCAGTTACTGGATAGGGGCCAATCGGTTGTGTTGCGGATGCCTGCTGTTACCGCCTCAGAAGGACAAGCCCTCATCGTCGCTCTCGAACCAATTGCTGGTCCTTTTGTGGTTGGTGGCCAATCTGTCGACACCATTGGTCCAAGTCTCGGGGGTCAATTGCTTCGCAGCAGCTTGATCTCTTTGCTGGTCGCGTTTGCAGGCATCGCTTTGTACATCAGCATTCGTTACGACGGGCGTTATGCCGTTCTAGCCCTCGTGGCTTTAGGACATGATGTCTTGATTGTTTGTGGTCTGTTCGCCTGGCTTGGACTGATCAGCGGGCTGGAAGTTGATAGTTTGTTCGCCGTTTCGCTGCTGACCATCGCTGGCTACTCAGTGAATGACACTGTGGTGGTCTTTGATCGCATCCGGGAACGCCAAAAAGAAGATAGCGATTTACCCCTGGAGACCCAGGTGGATCGTGCTGTCTCCGCCACTCTCACCCGCACCCTTTACACCAGTGGTACAACTTTGCTTCCCCTCTTGGGTTTGATCTTGTTTGGCGGAGCCACCCTGTTCTGGTTTGCAGTTGCTCTTGCTACCGGAGTGATTGTGGGGAGCTGGTCGAGTATTGCTCTAGCTCCATCGCTTCTCAGTGTCTGGCCCAAGCAACGCCCAGCAGGTGCCTGATTTGGCATTAACACCCAGCAGCTCGTCCCAACGCTGGGTGCCTCTCTTGTTGGCCATCCTGGCCCTATTGGATCTACGCGTGGAGATTCAGCTCTTACTTGATCACTTCACGCTCACAAGCTTGATCTTTGCGATTCGGCATCATCTTCTTGCTGTGCTCGTGATTGTCCTCCTCCCCTCAATGTGGCGTCGTTACGGTCCTCGCGTCGGTTTGAGGTCTGACTCCTAAGTTTGGTTCACCGCCTCAACACAACCATGTCGCTTGATCTTGACGCCAAAAAAACTCTGCTTAGAAAAATCCCGCACGGCTTGTTCATCTGTGGCGTCGCAGAAGGCGATCAGGTGAATGGTTTTACTGCTAGCTGGGTCACCCAAGGATCATTCGATCCACCTCTGGTTGTGATGGCCGTTCGTGCAGATAGCACCAGCAACGGCATGATTCAACGCACACGCCGCTTCTCTTTAAATGTATTAGCTGCCGATCAGAAAGATTTGGCTGCTGTCTTTTTCAAACCACAGAAAGCGGTCGGAGGACGTTTTGAAGCCGCACCATTCTCAACTGGTGAGCTTGGCTTGCCGATACTTAAGGATGGTGTTGGTGCGGTGGAATGTGAGCTGTTAGGAGAGCTGGCCTATGGAGATCACACTGTCTTTCTGGGGGAAGTGAAATCAGCGGTTCTGCATCGTGACGCTTCTGCCCTCGAGCTCAGCAGCACTGGATGGCAGTACGGGGGTTAATCACCAAGGATCCATCACTTTCTTAATCACCACTTGCTGCATAACCACCTGCAGGACAACAACAAGTGGCAAAGCAAGCAACACACCTGGCAGCCCAAGCAGGGCTCCCAGGCTGAGTTGGGCCGTCAGTGCCACCGTTGGCAGAAGATTCACTGTTCGGCTGAGCAGCACAGGGGTGACCAAAAAGGCTTCAATGTTTTGAAGCGCTAGTCGCAACACCAACACCTGAATCATCAGTGTGGGAGAGATCAGAAGGGCAATACCCATCGGGAGAAGAGTCGCTGCGGTCGGCCCGATCGTCGGCACAAAAGTGAGCAGGCCACACAGCAAACCGCTGAGAAGAGCCAACGGAACACCAAGAATGGCCAGCCCCGTCCAGGTGAGAACAAACACAGCCGTTGCTGAAATCGTCATGCCTGCAAGCCATCCACCCAAAGCGTCACGGCAGCGATCCAGCAATTCCGTAACCTGAGCGCGGGCTGGGCGAGGGCTGAAGGCAATCAGCATCTGCCGGTGAGAGTTCGGGTCGAGCGCGAGCAAGATCGCCAGAAGACTCATCAAGAGCACTTGCACCAAGGCATTTGCAGCACCTCCCGCATAACCAAGAAGCTGAGCCCCAACTGGCTGAATGCCCTGCCAGCTGAGCGATTCAGATGGGCTGATATCGAGATTTTGCAGACTCGGTTGGCTGGAGATGATTGATCTGATTTTGTTGATCAGATTGGGGAGCAGAGCAGTGAGTTGTTCGAATTGACCCAGCAGTTCTGGAAGAAGCAGTTGAACAACCAACATTCCCCCCAAGAACAGAGCAATCAGCACAAGCAGAAGAGCAACTTGGCGTTTCAATCCGAAGCGTTCCATTAATTTCTTGACTGGAACGTCGAGTGTCACGGCCAACACCACGGCGCCAAACAAAATCAGCAACACCCAGCGCAGCTGCCAAATCAGGAGTGTGAGCAGGGTGAACGTGAGCGCAATCAGCAGCGTGCGAGCATTCATGAGAGCAATCGTTGCCGTTTCCACGGATCAAGAAGATCGTGAACGATCACTTCACGAATCAGCACCTGCAAAACAACCGCTAACGGCAGGGCTAGAAGCAATCCCAGCGGACCAAACAGAACGGTGAACAAGAACTGGGCAGCAAGAGTGAGGCCTGGCAGCAAATTGACCTGTCGCTGCATCACCGAAGGAGTAATGACGTAACTTTCAAGTTGTTGGACGACGATGTAAAGGCCCAAGACAGCCAATGCTTTCCACGGGGCATCAAGAAGAGCCACAGACATCGGGAAAATAGTGCTGAGTGTGGGGCCAACATTCGGAATAATGTTGAGCAAGCCAGCTAAAAGTGCGTTGGCCATGACTAACTTCACTCCCAGAAGAGAGAGACCTATTCCGGCCAGTACAGCAACACAAACCGAGCTGATTAGAACCCCAATCATCCAGCTACTGAGTGCATCACCGCACATGCCCAGGATCACACGGGCTCTCCTTCGATAAAACGACGGAAGCAATTGAATGCCAACATTTTTGTAGGCATGGGGTTGAACTGCCACCATCAACGTGACAGCAAAAACGAACAAAAGCTGTATCAAACCACTGCCAAGATTGCCTGCTAAACCAAGAACCCTTGCCAGTCCTCCACTCACGCTGGATGCAATCTCGGGTGCGCTGGGTCCATCAGCGAAGCTTTTTGGGAAAAACAATTGTCTCCAATCGCTGGTGCCAGCGCTTCCGTAGATCATCGCGCTGACTGACGAAAACCCCTGAAGCACTAACTCTTTCAACGCCTTCGCAGCGGCGGGTAACTGAAGAATCAATTGTTGAAACTGGCTGGTGAAAGGGGGAACAATCACGGTCAAACCAACCCCAACCGTCAGCACTAACCCCAAAACGCACATCAAGAGCGCCAGCGGTCTGGGGATTCTCCAGCGCTGACGAAGAGCTCCAACAAGCGTGCATAGGGCCATTGCTAAAACAATGGCCGCAAAAAGATGGATTAAGACTTCACGCAGGCTCCAGAACAAAAGCCCGGTGGCAACAATGGCGCAAAGTCCAAGCCAATGTTGGAGCCTCACCCGTTCTCATCATCATTAGCTGCAGCTTCGCCTGAATCCTGGGAATAACCAAGACCTGAGGAATCGGCATATCTCTGGGCAAAGCGCATGAAACGCTCGAAATCTTGCTCGCTCTTCCAGGTGTACGTCGCCTCCAAGGCGCTTGGTTTGCCGTTAACAAACTTTCCATTCACCTCCCGCGTGACGAGCGTGCCCTCTTCATCGAGCATGAACATCCCTGTGATGGCTTCCATGACCTCAGGAGCCAGTGCTTCGGGTTGTTCAAAAACGAAGATGGCCTGTCCAGTCCGTCCGTCACGACTCCGGGTCACGCGGATGTCAGGCACAACGGGCTCATCCACGCCATTAAGGAACTGGATCACTGCTTTGCTTCCGTCTGCCATGAATGCTGCTCCAGTATTTAAGCGGGATCTTAAGGGGCATCGATCGGTACAACGCGACCGGTGTTCAGCAGTTCAATTGCCGCAGCCTGTGGGTTGCGCCCACTGAGTTCAATGTGAGACCTTTCACTGGCCTGTTTCAGCTCATGGTCGTAGCAGCGGTCGTAGTAGTCGAGCATTGCGCTGCAAGCATCACGCCAGCGTTGGCTACGAATCGCTTCCAAGGCCTTTTGGGTCCGTTGCGGACCAAGTCTTCGCTGGATGCGTTCCGTGGCCTGAAGAAGCTCATCAGGGTCTTGACAGGCGTAGACCTCAACAAGCTGGTCGATTCGCTCATCGAGGCTGCGACGAATTTCGAGTACCGGTGCCTGTTGCATTTGATCAAAGAGTGCTTTCGGTATGCGGCAACAGCCCACCGAGGAACTTTCCGCTTCAAGCCAAATCTGTTCAGCTCGTTTGAGCCGATAGCCATCTAAAGCTTCTGCAAGACAATTTTCATAGTGTTCAGTACTGGGCTGATTGGGTTGACCAAGACCACCGAAACTGCTTCCACGGTGATGAGCTAATCCCTCTAAATCGACCACAGCCACATTCAAACATTGAAGAGCCAACAGCAAATCCGTTTTTCCTGAACCGGTCCGTCCTCCTAGGAGCTGGAGTGGCCAGCTTCGTTCAAATTGCTCAAGCACCCAGCGGCGATAAACCTTGTACCCGCCTTCGAGCACGAGGGACGGATGATTCTGGAGAGACGCGAGCCACGCCATGCTGTTAGAGCGCATCCCGCCTCTCCAGCAATAGATGCGAAGAGGACGATCAGACCCTCCTGCTACCTGAGTCAGCTCTTTAGATAGGTCTTCAAGGACTGGGCCAGTGAGCCTTAGGCCGAGCTGAATGGCTTGGCTTCGTCCCTGTTGTTTGTACGCACGCCCTACCAGGGATCGCTGTTCATCATCAAATAAAGGGACATTAATGGCTCCAGGCCAATGACCCTGAGCAAATTCCGATGGTGTACGCACATCGACCAGCACCCCGTCTGCTACCCGGAACTGTTCGATACCGCTCACGTTCATGGATCCCATCCCTGACATAGTGGGATAACGCCGAGCCAGTTAGAGCCGGTAGTCAGTCATGCTTTCTGGTCTTTCTTCTTCATCCGATCTCAGCCTCGACCAGCTGCTGGAGAAACTCTCCAGTGGCTCATTACGTCAGAAGCGTTCCCTCGTTCCTGTTGTTGAGAAAGCGGCTGATCAACTCGCAGGGATGGGAGCTGCTGCTCTGAAGTCCTTTGATCGCGAAGGTGATGATTGGGCAGCAGGCTGGATTTTGCAGATTCTGCAGCGACATCAGCCTTCAGCTTTAGACGCTCTTCTGAACGGTTCATGCGGATGGTTCGTCACTGCATCTGAATGCAATGTGGATTATTCCCCTCTCCAACAAGCTCTTCTGGAGGAACGCTTTGAAGACGCAGATCGCCTTACGAGTGCCATTCTTCGACAACTCGCTGGAAAACATGCTGAAAAACGTGGATACGTTTATTTCAGCGAAGTTTTATCAATAGGAGGTCTGGATCTCGTCACGCTTGACCGCCTCTGGATCGCTTACTCCCAGGGACGGTTTGGTTTCACAGTTCAAGCCCGTTTGCTGACGGCTCTCAATGGCCGGTATGACAAGCTCTGGCCTCGGATCGGCTGGAAAAAAGACGACGTATGGACGCGTTACCCAGGGTCTTTCGATTGGTCATTGAATGCTCCAGAGGGTCATATGCCTTTAATCAACCAGCTACGCGGCGTTCGGCTGATTGATGCGTTACTGAACCATCCAGCCCTGGTTGCTCGACGATGAGTGAAGGGCCTAGTGGCATGAATCGAATAGAGGGTTATGGTCAAAACAGGATGCTTCGGCCCTGATGTCATCAAGGCTTGGATCGACTTCAGGGTCGTTCAGCTTCAATTTCACCCCTTCGTTGCAGCGAACGCGCTGGGCGGATTTCATTCTCCCCTCAACACTTCAACTCTCTCCATTGCTTGAGTTGCTCCTAGATCCAGTGGAGTGTGTAGATACAGCATGTCGGCTTCAACTAGGCCTCCAGGAAGCACTTGTGAATGCTGTTCGTCATGGCAATGCTGACGATCCCTCCAAATGCTTGAGGGTGAGACGAATCCTCACTCCAAGATGGATGATTTGGCAAATTCAGGATGAAGGAGAAGGATTGCCTAGCCATGCACGTCTAGGGGAGCTTCCTCAATATTTGGAGGCTGATCAGGGCCGAGGGCTCTTTCTGATCTACCAGTGTTTTGACGATGTGCGCTGGAGCCGTCGTGGCAACCGCGTGCAACTGGCAAGCCGCAGGCGAGATTCTCAAGCGGCTGTTATCAACGATGAGGACACCCAGGATCTTTCAATTCCCGTCTGATCCAGCGAAGAGCCTGCTCAGTGAGTTCTTCGACATCATGGCGAGCGCCTCCCTGGATCAACTGAGAGAGAGCAGCAGCCATGAGTTCAGCGCTGCGACGGTCGGCATCCGTTTTCAAGCGATGCCAATCCCTGTCTCCAAGACTCAAACAACCGTGCAGTTCCTTGGCAAGCTCATTTGCTTGCTCAGGCCATCGCGACTCAGCCCGTGACATCTTGTTCTAGCGATCGAATGTTCTTATCCTGAACCTTCACGTCAAAAGCTGTGACGTGCGAGATCGACACTGACTTCAATGGCCTCAGGAATTCGTCGCAATGGATTTAGACACTTACACGCTCTGGCCACATTGATTCACATTCAGCCAAGAAAATGGGAATCAAAAAATGTAGTCTCAAGGAGACGTTTACAGCGACGTCGCCTCATTCAACAAATCATTTATAGCCAAAATGAATTGGAATGGATTCGAAGACCTGAGTCAACAGAATGGTTCTGGCGAGTACTTCGTTGGGGGGGGCCCGGTCTATTACTAGGAATGATTCTGGAAAAGCTTTCGTCTTAAAAAGTTAAATGCTTGTGGATTAGCCCACGAGCATCTTGTGATGGACGACGACTAATGATTCTGGAACTTCCTTTGAGTTTTCATCAATGGAAGAGAATGTAACGGGGTTAGGTGCCACGGCTTGTCCTTTCAGCCAAGCCTGATGGAGAGCACGACGACGCGTATCTTCTTCAAGAACAAGTCGATCTGCGGCAGCCTGTGGTGTCTCACCATGGAAAAGAGCTGTACGAAGACAGATTCCAAACCCTTGAGCTTCCACCTGTATCTTTCCCTCCATTAGGACTAACTGAAATGTCCAGCCTTGTAGCCAGCGGACGTAGAAGGGATTGTTCATCGAAGCCCTCGGCAAGGGTTCATGCACCTTATGGGGCAGTGGTGAAGATCACTACTGGTATGTCAGGGAATCACTTCAAGGCTTTCTGGCAGTCCAAACTCTCACCATGAAATGAGATTCAGCCGAGATCCCACTGAAGCCAGCATTGTTGAGGCGCGATTCAATGTCGTCTGAAATAAAATCTCTGTAAAAGGGCTCATGAAATGCGCGACGGAAATTATCCATCGCCACACTGAATTGCGGTGAATCCTTGAGCTGAATGGAATCAGCAAGAACAAAAACACCGCCTGGCTCAAGCAATCGATAGGCATCATCCAAAACCGCCTGTCGCGCTTGTCCGGGAAGCTCATGCATCAGGAAAACACAGGTCACTGCCTGCATACTTTCATTTCCAAAAGGCATCGATTCACCATTGCCTTGAAGCAGCTGCACGAGGCTCTCATTCCCCTTGTTCAGCCATCGATTGGCTTGTCGCAAGTAAGACTCAGACAGATCAAGACCAAACAAGGAGGCTTTGGGTAGAGCAGCTCGAATTTGATGCAGCGTTCGACCCGTTCCAGTCGCCACATCAAGAATCCGAAGACTTGCTTCAGGGCGATCATTGAAATAGTTAAGACCACGTTTCAGTGGAGCGATCAAACGCCGGCGCATAGCATCCGCCGCTCCATTGAACAGAATGTCGACTTGAAGGTCATAAAGCTCAGCAGAGTGATCGCTGAGATAGCCGTCAGTTTGGTGATGGAAATTTTGGAGGTAGTAATCGGGATAAAGATCTTTATTGTGTTCTTCAGGAATATCTTGAACATCTCGAGCTCGTCGTCGAGCCCAGTTCGAGGGAAGATCAAGCCATACCCTTGGGTACCTCTCTGCCCATTCCAACCAGGGAATATCGAACAACAGCGATTTGGGATAAACACCTTGCTCTGACTCTTGCCAGTCGAGATCCTGAAGGGCTGATAAAGCGCGTCTCAATTCGTCGAGCATCTCATCAGGAACTGGTTGTGTATTAGGCACCACATCGGGTGCCAACAGTTCCATCGCTTTTGTACTGAGCTCTTTATGGGCAAGTCCGGCAAGGGTGCGGCCTTGCTGGATCGTGCGATAAGCAATTTCTGTCAGGCTGGACGCCATTGAGCTTTGGACATATCAATACAACTATTTCAATGGATACGTGCATGGAACCGGGACCAAGATTCGCTTCTTTCAGGCAAGAATTATGAAGTTCGGACACATTCTGTATCAGTTGATACAGAATGTGCGCATTGAAACGAGGCCTTGTTCATGAAAGTCGCCATTCGTTCGCTTCCGGCTGAGTACTCCGGCAATGTTCTGGAACGCCGCCAGAAAGCCGCAGCCGAATTTCTTGCCTGGGCCGAACATCACGCTCATGAGCAAAGACTGAACCAATCCAGTCAGGCTCAGATCGAACATCATCCGGATCTACAAGATTCAGAAAGTGCTCTTGCCCAGCAGCGCGTCTGGGCAAATCGTCACACTCATCAGAAGCATCTCCATGACAGTGCCATGGTCCATCTCCGCCATCACTAAGGCCAGCTGACGAACAAAAAAGTAGAAATTGACTCTTTCTTTTTGATCAGGTGACGTCGAACAAGCTGAATGTCGTTGTGTGTTGTCAAATACCTCCCGTCTCAGTTCCGGACAGCATCCGCGAATCCTTGGAAATAGTTGGGAAAAGTATTTGCACTGCGCAGGCGTATGACTAACCAACGACAAGGTGATACACCAACGCTGGAATTAGCTCGACTGATCTGACGGTGTGACGGCTCGCCAGTAGCACTGGTAATGCTGATGCTGGTCAAATCCACCTTGGAACCAAAAAGTTAAACTTTGCCAAATACTTGAAATCCATTGATATCAATGGACAGGCAAATCAGCTTTTGAGGCATGGTTAAACGCTTTCTCATCCAGTTGACTCCAATCGCAGTTGTTGCTGCTGCGTACTTTGCACTCGAAACTCGTGTTGGTGGCCAGCCCGGTGGAAAGGTCTGGATCTACTCCCCCGTTCTTGAGAGGGGGGCTTCGATGAGTCCTAAGGGTCTGAAGCTTGAACGAAGTCTTCCTAAAGAGTGTTCATGAAGGTATTCAGAGGTTCCATCACGCTGGTTCAAGAACTCAGCCCTCAGATAAGAAACAAGATTCTTGTAGATCAATATCTACAAACTTCATCCAACCAACGGGAACGTCATCATTCAAAGCGCGCAGGTCAAACATAAGGACTTTTTCTAACTTGGCAGACGAAGCCAACGTATACATAGGTATCGCGACGTAATGACGATTTAACAACAAAGAAACAACGTCGCCTTTAGCAAGCACTCATACGTTAAAGACAGATCATTCATTGGAAGAAACAAATGACGGACAAATCAAAACATAGTATGCAATTAAATACCAACTATAAAAACATTGATGAGCGGGATAAAATGCTCACTCATCATGACACTCAGACAACCATGATTTCTCAGCCTTCATTAAGACTGAAGCACAAATGGTCAGCAGAAGAAAACTGCCTTGATTTTCAATCAAACCCCTGTGGCTTTACTCAAGAATACAACGAAGTAAACATCAATAGAAAGATCAACATTTAGTCAACAGGACTTACATTAAGAAACTAACTTACTATCCAAAAGGTATATTTTGAACTTCTACGCTTGAAATATCAAAGAAAATAATAGATTAAAAATTTGAGTATATAGATTGCCGAGTCTACTTTAAACCATCCGACTGCATCATCATCATTGACAACCACGACGTCACTTGCTCAAACCGTTAGACATTCACGTGGAGGTTACTTCGTGTTAGAGAATGGACAGGCCGAAAGGTGATCAACCAGCATGAGTTCATTGACGGTGAAGATGGAGTCCTGGATAATCTGTCGTTATTGGAAAAAAGGTCAACCTTATTCGGTTGTGATTTCCAATTGATACTTCTAACTCCCCCCCGCCGATCAGCACATCTTGACTAATGACGAATTTCCTGCGTTGACTGCTAACTATGAAGTAGTCATAATCGGTTGTGCCTTCTGGAAAGGCATAATTTGACAAACTATTCTCTAAATAAATAAACTCATGAGTTACATTTTTAAAGGAATTTCATTACATAAAGTTCTTATCACAGCAGGTGTTGGAGTTGTCTTAATTAGCGGTGGTTTCATCCTAGGAAGCAACTATACTAATCAAATGATTACTTCCTGCAATGCTGGCAGCGATGATGCATGTGAATCCTTGCTTAAATCAAAGCCTCATGATGACTACATCGATAGACTAAATCCAGATATATTGAAAGAACAGATAGCAAAGAAACGTTCAGAAGATGCGGCACTAATAAAACAAGCTAATATCTTAGAAAAGTTGGCAGAGCAAGCACAAATTTACGAAAGATTTAAAGCTGAAGGTTGGTTTGAATTACAATCAGGTATTTATGGTCGATGGTGCACAAACACTTGCTCCAATACCAATGGCGTTGTGGGTCAACCTTATTGGCTCTTAGAGATATGGGCTAAAGATGCAAACGCTGGTAATATTTATTCGAGCATTAATATAATCAAAAACGGGCTTGTTGTTGATTGGACAGATGACACTACATACTTATCAAAGGGACAACGAGGGGTTCTTGAATTTACAAAAAATTTATCAGGGCCAATAAGCGATTACAGTGGATTACTAACTGAGTTCAGTGCCAGAGGTTAACGATGTCTATTTTAAAATTGAAATACCCTGATTTCAAGAAAAAATGATCTACTTTATTTTTTTAATTTTGGAATATCGCCTATTCTATCAACAAGGGGCTGTCTCTTACACCCTTCACTAACACTCCTAGACTTAACTAGTACCCAGCATACGCATTATCCTTAAATAGTGATGCTAATAGCATTAAGGGATTAATTACAATAGAAGATTACATAATAATTATAGGGGTGCTTAAATCTATCAAGCTTTTCCCTGAAGACTGACATTACCATCGGATATTGAGGAACACATCAAGGTGAGCTGGTGTTACTAGTCAAAGGCTGACCTCCGCGAAGAGCTGCTTCCTCTTTGATTAGGATTTAAGCGGAGGGAGCGACAAAAGGCCCAATGCACCTACATTATTCATGAAGGCAGAAAATATGGCTGTTATGACGGCAAGCACTAAAATATGAATAACTGAATAATATGAAACTTGGTTGATCTTTTCAATTACAATATTGAGTACACCCGATCGCGTTATAGACTGCGAAATAATCATCACGCAGGCAACGGTAATAACGGCGAGATTGCTAAGCCCATCGTAAATATGTTTACAGGGAATAGCGCCCATTAATGTCGCGAGCATTAACGCAAGTAGGGCAACCACATCGTACCTAAAGCGACCCCAGATAAAAAACACCATAGCGATAAGTAGGATAATGATAATGACGAATGGCTCTATCATGACAAACTTACTTCAACGACGATAGAATTATTCTACCATTTTTCTATTGATTTGTTGTAGCAGTAAATAAGTTTATTTTCCAGCAATACAGCAAAAAATATTAATTATTATACTTTAAGCATGTGGATTATGGACCGGTATGAAGCTTTTAGGCACCTAGTATTAATGTTATAATCTTTCGAAAAATTTTTAGGAGGGCTGTCATGCCATTGATCAATATTTACACTTTAGAGGGGAAGTCAGAAAACGATTTAGCCATTTTAGGCGATTCAATTCATCAGGCTCTGATGGAAACTTGGGCTATTCCCCAGGATGATCGCTTTCAGATGATTCATGAAATGAAACCGGCTCATTTTAATATCAATAAGAAAATGTTTGGTGTTAATCGCTCAGATGATGTCATCCTGCTGCATATAACCAGCTCGCCACGTAGTACTACTATGAAGCTTGACTTTTATGCCCGGTTGCCACAACTGCTTCAAGAAAATTTAGGTGTTAGGCCCGAGGATGTTTTTATCAGCATTATTTTAAATAACAAAGAAGATTGGTCATTTGGCAATGGCCGGGCTCAATTGCTAGATGAATCTTAATGCGTCTATTTGTTGCATTTAGTTTAAATGAAAAAGCAGCATGCGATCTACTTAGCTTAGCCGCTACATGGGGACACTTTTAACCATTGGTGCAGGATTACCCTTTAGTCGTTATTGAATGCTCTGACTTTTACCAAGAGCATATCCAGATTTTTGTTGAGCCTAACCAGTCTTCTCCCTTGATTTCCATGATTTTGTTTCAAGTGCCCAGAGATCAGATGATGGGTGATGACTCATTCATCACTTCGATGGTCGCTCCCTTGAAACAGATCAAACCACTCTGTTGAACTAGAGCTCCAAAGCTTAAATGCTGCAGATCGGCATTCAGAGAAACCACGACCAAGTAGGGTCATTAAGTATTGATGCTTACTCCTGTTGCGAACGAACGAGCTATCTAGCCGCAAGATTTACGAAGGTTTAAAGAAAGCAGGCTACGAGTGCGATCTAGACATCTGGATGAAGACACCAGAGTGGGCGAGAGTTCAGATTTTTCAAGACGGAAAGACTTGGACCATTGAAGGGGTTGATGCAATTGGAGAGGGCATAGCGAGTCAAACAAAATTTAGCAATGACCTTTACATACACATTCAGATAGAAAAAGTTTTTAAAAAAGAAGAAGACGCTAGTGTCGAAAACATAATAAAGCGACTACATCGTTCATTCATACAGAGCGATAATTCTGCTCCAGTCAATAATGATGGCTCTTCTGTCGTACTTTTTTATCGACAATATCCTGTGATTGCCGATGATGAGATTGGAATTGATACAGTCATCAAACAGTTCAATAACTTTACAGTCAGTATTCATTCAGCATTCGCATCAGCTCAATAAAAAACCAAAAAAATGTCTCGATGTGGACCTTTTACTACAACATAAAAGTCTAATTCGCGAAAAAAGATGTCACTTTCATCCACTTTTAAAGCATAGCAAATGGCTTAGTCTTCTAGCTAATGGATAATAAGTTTCCAGAACGTTTGTTCAGACTTTCAATGCGGAATGAAAGCCATATTGGACAATGAATTCCAACACTTCCGATAGTAGGTAGATTGTCACTAAGAGATTCGACGATAATATCGTATTGACTAAAAATATATAGCCCCTGCTCATAAAAAAATGATCCCCTCTTTGGGGATCATTTAAAAGATATTTTCAGGAGCTTTGTCCTATTCCTCGGCACTACCAAGCCATTGATATCAGGCGTCGTAATACATGGTGAATTCATGAGGATGAGGTCGCTGGCGAAGTTGCTGCACCTCTTCGTATTTAATATTGATCCAGTTATCGATGAAGTCTTTGCTGAAGACTCCACCCTCCATAAGGTAATGGTGATCAGAATTAAGTGCTTCTAAGGCACCATTCAAAGATGCTGGCACTGTCGCGATATCTTTCAACTCCTCCGCTGGAAGTTCAAATAGATCGCCATCGAAGCCGTCACCGGGATCTATTTGATTTTTGATACCGTCGAGGCCTGCCATCATCATTGCGGCAAAAGCTAAATAGGGATTAGCCAATGCATCGCCAGAGCGGAATTCCAGACGCTTTGCTTTAGGGCTGGGTCCCGTAAGCGGAATGCGAACTGCAGCTGATCGATTCCCTTCTGAATACACCAAATTCACAGGAGCTTCGAAACCGGGGACCAAGCGTTTGTAACTATTAGTGGTTGGATTTGTAAACGCAAGGAAAGACGGAGCATGTTTCAGTATGCCCCCGATATACCAGCGTGCAGTTTGAGAAAGATTGGCATATGTACCTTCTCCAAAGAATAAAGGTTGCCCACCTTTCCAAAGACTCTGGTGCACGTGCATTCCAGTTCCGTTGTCATTGAATACAGGCTTCGGCATGAAAGTAGCTGTCTTGCCGTACTTTTTAGCCACGTTGCGAACAACGTATTTGTAGGTCATTACGTTGTCCGCAGCCTGAATAAGCTCTGCGAACTTCATACCTAATTCATGTTGCCCAGCGCCAGCAACTTCATGGTGATGTTTCTCAATGGGAATACCAAGCTGAGCCATCACCAACAACATCTCAGAACGAATGTCCTGAGCCGTATCATTCGGCGGAACGGGGAAATAACCTTCCTTTAGTTGAATTTTATAGGCGAGATTTCCACCTTCTTCAATTCTTCCAGAGTTCCAACCTGCTTCAATCGTGTCGACACTGTAAAAACATCCTCCCTCACTGGAGTTATAACGAACATCGTCGAAGAGAAAGAATTCAGGTTCCGGACCAAAAAATGCAGTGTCTGCGAGGCCAGTGTTAGCTAGATAAGCCAATGCTTTCTGAGCCAGCGCGCGAGGACAACGCTCATAGGCATCACCAGTGCGTGGATCCTGAATCGAGCAGATCATGCTCAATGTTTTGTGGCGATAAAAAGGATCAACCCATGCTGTTAAGGGATCTGGAACCATGGCCATGTCAGAAGCGTTGATCGCTTTCCAGCCACGGATCGAAGAGCCGTCGAAAGCCAGACCCTCCTGAAAAGCATCCTCATCGAGCATGTCCGAACACACAGTGAGGTGTTGCCACTTGCCATGCAGATCGGTGAATTTGAGGTCGATCAGCTCGATCCCTTCGTCCTTGATTTGACGAAGTACGTCCTGAGCAGTTTTGGCCATGATTAGGGCTGAAGCCAAGAGTGTCTTTTCTAACCGTACGCACTGATCTGACTTGCTTTTGTGGCAACACGCACTTTTTTCAAGGCGAAGGGCTGATACCAGGCAAGAGCCACGTCTTAGTAACCGTTTCTGTCAAATTCTCTAAATCCCTGGCGATGAGTAAGTTCTCACCACCTCCGTGGTGTTACCTTCCAGCCAGTGATCATTAGCGTCCCCGTCCATGCGTGATGCAATCACAGGCTTGATCGGTCGTTACGACCAACTGGGTCGCTACTTCGATCGATCCGCAATCGATCGCATTGAGGGGTATTTCGACCAAGCCGAGTTACGACTCAAGGCTGTTGAGCTGATCAATCGCGAAGCTGCTGAACTGGTCAGAGAAGCCAGCCAACGCCTTTTCGAAGGAGATCCTGAACTATTGCTGCCCGGAGGAAATGCTTACACCACTCGGCGGTTAGCAGCCTGTCTTCGCGATATGGATTATTTCCTTCGCTATGCCAGCTATGCCTTGGTCGCTGATGACAGCACGATCCTGAATGAACGGGTGCTCAACGGTTTAGACGACACCTACAAAAGCCTCGGCGTGCCAACAGGTCCCACCGTTCGCAGCATGATTCTCTTGGCCGATGTCCTGTGCGAGCGCCTAGTGGCTGAAGGGCTGAACCCCAGCGATTGCCTAATGATTCGCAAGCCCTTTGACCATTTGGCTTCAGGCCTTTCGGCCAGTGATGTTCGTCAACGCTGATCGGTCCAGGATCGTTCTCGTTTCAACAGGCGTTGCAAAGCAGCCGATCAGCACCCTTATTGGCCCTCTCTATGCGTAGGCTGCTGCCCAATCATTGTTAAATCAGGCTTTGGCGACGACGCACTCCCCCCTGTTGGTTGATTCGTCCCATCGACGGGCCGTTGCCCCAATCAACACACCTGATCGCTTGCTTCTAGGTCCAGGTCCTTCCAATGCAGACCCCACAGTCCTGAAGGCTCTTTCTCGAACGCCGATTGGTCACCTCGACCCGCTTTACGTAGAGCTCATGGGGGAAGTTCAAGAACTTCTTCGCTATGCCTGGCAGACCGACAACCGCCTAACACTTCCCATGAGCGGAACGGGTAGCGCCGCCATGGAAGCGACCCTTGCCAATACCGTTGAACCAGGGGACAAGGTTCTCGTCGCCGTTAAAGGATATTTCGGTAATCGTCTTGTAGATATGGCGGGGCGATACCGCGCCGAAGTGAGGATCATTGAGAAACCCTGGGGTGAAGCTTTTTCTAAGGATGAACTCGAAGAGGCTCTGATTGAGCACAAACCATCCATTCTCGCAATGGTTCATGCCGAAACTTCCACCGGGGTCTGTCAGCCGATGGAAGGAATTGGAGATCTCTGTCGCAAGCACGACTGCCTCTTACTCCTCGACACAGTGACTTCGCTTGGTGGGGTCCCCCTTTATCTGGATGATTGGAAGGTGGATCTGGCTTACAGCTGTAGTCAGAAGGGATTGAGTTGCCCTCCCGGACTGGGTCCGTTCACGATGGGTCCTCGTGCAGAAGCCAAACTCGCCGCCCGACAAGACAAGGTCCCCAATTGGTACCTCGACGTTTCCTTACTGAATCAATACTGGGGTAGTGATCGGGTTTATCACCACACTGCGCCGGTCAACATGAATTTCGGCATGCGCGAAGCCCTTCGGCTTCTGGCCGAAGAGGGTTTGGACAAGGCCTGGGCCAGACACCGCAGTAACGCTGAAGCACTTTGGTCTGGACTGGAATCCATGGGTATTGAAATGCACGTCCCTGAGGCGTTCCGTCTTCCCACACTCACAACCGTTCGGATCCCTGAGGACGTGGACGGCAAGGCCTTCACTCAGCATCTGCTGAACACTCATGGCATTGAAGTGGGAGGCGGCCTTGGTGTTCTTGCAGGCAAGATCTGGAGGATCGGGCTGATGGGTTACAACTCCAATCCTGAAAACGTCAGCAGGTTATTAAATCTGTTTGAGACTGAATTGCCCCAATTCCGTCAAAACGCCGCCGTCGCTGCTTAAACCAGCTCGACAACATTTCTTTCGATTCTTCCGAACGCACACCTCCCACCACTTTCATGCGGTGATGAGCGCTGATGTGTTGTGCCAAGTCAATGGTGCTTCCCAAAGCACCTCTCTTTGGATCGGTCGCTGCAAAAATCACCTGACCGACCCTCGCCTGAACCAACGCACCCGCGCACATCGGACAAGGTTCCAAGGTCACCAGCAAAGTGCAGTCGTTAAGGCGCCAGTCTCCGCGTAACGAACAAGCTTGACGAATCGCCATCAACTCAGCGTGACCAAGTGGATCACTCTGCTTTTCTCTTGTGTTGATGCCATGGCCGATGCAGCGGCCCTGGTGATCCAACACAATCGCACTCACTGGAACTTCTCCTTGTTCTCCTAGACGACGAGCCCGCGCAATCAACCGCCCCATCCAGCTGTCCAATTGCTCGGGGGTCAACTCAATCGGGGAAGACAAAGTCAGGCTGTTGGAGGAACGCGTCGTTCGATGTGCCACCACAAGAGAGAATGAACACTTCCCATCCTCTCTTCTTGGTCGGACCTTCAAGGAATCCTGCACCGGTAGCTCTGTCGGCTTTTGCTTCACCCGACGAGCTTGACCCTCTGCTGCTTCAGTTTTTGGAGCGAGCCTCCGAGCGCCTCTGTAGCTGGATCGGTGGAGCAGGAGAGCGGGGGCCGCTACCGGCACTCCGTGTGCTTCCGGATGCTGCACCTGAGGAAAATGGTCGGGATATGAATCAACTGTTGGATGACCTTCAACAGGTGATGGATGGTGCTTATCAGCCCTCACATCCAGGGGCTCTAGCCCATCTCGATCCGCCACCGATCAGTGCCTCAATTGCTGCAGATTTGATCTGCGCCGGACTGAATAACAACCTCTTGGCCGAGGAGCTCTCTCCCAGCCTGAGTCATCTGGAACGTCAGCTTTGCACTTGGTTTGCGCAACGCATTGGCTTTCCCAATGGCGCTTCTGGCGTGGCTGCCAGCGGTGGCACCTTGAGCAATTTGATCGCATTGGTTTCAGCCCGACATCAAGCTGGCTTAAACCACAACCCTGATGCCGTTGTCTTAGTCAGTGCTGATGCTCATGTCTCCTGGCAAAAAGCTGCCCGTGTCATGGGGCTTCAAATGGACGGAGTCCGCGCCATCCCGGTTGATCAGGAAGGGGGCATGGATGTTGAACAGCTGGAAATCGAGTTAGCAAAGCTCTCAGAGGAGCGTCGCCCGTGTCTCGCAGTCGTTGCCACTGCTGGAACCACGGTGAGAGGTGCCATCGATCCTGTCTCATCGATTGCTGATGTCTGCTGCCGTCTTGGCTTATGGCTGCATGTTGATGGGGCGATCGGTGCTGTTTTTGCTCTCAGCACCTCAACCGCACATCTGCTCCATGGAATCTCACAAGCTGATTCGATCACCGTGAACCCACAGAAAGTTCTCGGGATCACCAAAACGTCATCCCTACTGCTGGTCAGACATAAAAACGCCCTCTCTGACGCTTTCTCCACAGGGCTTCCCTACATGGAGCCTTCACTTGAACACCATCACGGCGGTGAACTCGGCCTACAGGGGAGTCGACCAGCGGAAGTCCTTAAACTCTGGCTGGGATTGAGACAACTTGGTGAATCGGGGATTGAACAAGTGTTGTCGGCAGCAATCGCTCGTCGTGACTACTTCCAACAACAACTCGATTCATCCAAGCTGCAGATACTGAGCGGTCCTTTGCATCTTCTCGCCTGCAGTCCCTGTGGCCCCCATGCGCAACAGGATGAGCAATGGTCGATCAATACACGCCGATTGTTGCTTAGCCAGGGAATCATGTTGTCAAGACCAACGCATCAGGGACGGCATTTCCTCAAGGCTGTGCTTGGGAACCCGCATACCGATCACGCATTGCTAGACAGGCTGGCATTAGCCCTGAATGAATCCGTGGAGACATTGCACTAATGGTGGCGCCAAATCAGCAACGTGGGCGCTGGGTCGCCATCGTGACAGGAATTCTGTCAGTGCTGATTGGGGTCGCCTATTTGGCACTCATCACTGTCCTCGATGCCCGCGGCCCAATGCGTCCCCCTCCTCCAGAGGCCCTGGTTGGGGTGGCAACCGCTTTTTTGAAGTCTGCTGAAGTGGTTCTACCACCCGTCTGAGAGCGGTGTCTAAAAAGCGTTTTAGAGCGCTGTCTCGGCGGTTGAGGTCATAGTGATGCTGTACAACATCCTGCACTCCACCATCGCCCCAGTCTTGATCCTGCTGAAAGTAAGTCATGAAACTGGCTCCTGCAATCCTCGTCAGCCATGCAGCAGCCACACCCTGAACAGCTTTTCCGAGTAAGAGCGTGGGCAAATTAACGCTAAGTGCAGTGCCAATTAAAGCGACACCACCCTTTACAACGCCAAGTCCTGCAAGCGTTCGTCCAACCGAAACTGCTAGTTCCTGCGCTTTAGCTTTGGTCAATTGGACGCTGTAGACCTTTGCTACCTCCATCACCATCTGGGCGTTGACTGCAGCTGTACCAAGCAAATCGACTCCGGGTAGTGGTGTTGCGGCCACAACGCCTGCGCTGATCCAGCTGTACCGATCAACGATCCGTCGCGCCTCGGTCTGACGCTGGCGATTGAGAAGAGAACGACCCTTGTCGCCAAGATCCCTGCACTGCAAAAGAATGTTGTCAGCGATGAGCTCTTCGCCATCAGCATGCAGAACAACAGCCATTCTCTGAAGCAACAACGCCACTTCAGCTGAGGGTTGCCAAGGTTTTTGACCAGGTCTTGGAAGGGATTGAGGGGCAGCACTTGTAGGAATCACATCCTCCACAGCAAGCAAGTCTCCACATCGGCTTCTCAGCAAAGCGAGTAACCGCCTCTCCTCTTCTTGCCCACGTAAATCACATTTATTCAAGACCAAAAGCAGTCGCTTGCCCAGTCCCGCAAGGCTGCGCACCACATCCAGTTCGGAAGAGCGAAGATCACCATCCACCACAACCAGCATCAAGTCGGCACGACTGGCACGTTTTCGGGCCTCTTGTTCTCGATCTCTGCCATCCAGACCACTTTCAAGAATTCCAGGAGTATCCACCAACTGCAGACCCCGCTCCAGTTTTTTGAGACGAAGCCGGTAGGTCTGGCTGCCTGTGGTGGAGCCCATCGGCGCACCAACGCAGCCAACGATGTCTTGGAGCAAGGCACGGATCAAAGAGGTCTTGCCACTGGAACCAGTACCGAAAACCACCACCACTAAATCGCCGCGTGCTAACTCACGGGCAACTCTCTCTCGCTCCACATGAAGTGCTTGACGGGCTACGTCGTCTTGAAGTCGATCAAGCAAACGATCGATGCTTTGAAGACTCTGTTCAGCGGCCTCACGACGCGTTCCAGGGGGAGAAGGCGGTTTGTTGTGATCAATGGTTGTTCCGCGACGCGTTTTCCATCCCTTCCACCAGGGCAATCCAACCTGAATCACCAACGCAATCACCAAGATGGCGCCGATTAGCAGCACTGGGGCGACAAGCCAGGGCGGAAGGATGTAACTCAAATCCCACAGCAAATTACGAATGGCCTGGAGCACAAGACCAAGCACAAGCAAAACAACTAGTCCAGCGACTCCGAAAAGAATCCAGCGATTTGTTTGCTTCATCCGCCTGACACGCTGCCGCGTCCAGCAGCACGAATGATCCTGCTCCAAAGAGAGGCCGCTAATGCGCTGGAACTCTTTGAGGGACTGTTGTCATCATTACCAAGCCAGATACCTAGAACCCAATGGCGGCTTGGTTCATACCCAATGAACAGCAAGTCTCGACCATCATTAGTTGTCCCAGTTTTCCCTCCTTCCTGACCACCGAGAGCAGCTGCACGCCCTGTTCCGCTACGAATGACAGACCTCATTAAGCCCTGCATGTGCAGTGCCGTTTGCGGCTTCAAAACTTGACGAGCGGAACGGCGTTGACTGTCATCTCCATCGCTGCCACCTCCACTCAGACTGCCGCAACCGCGTGGACTGTCAGAGCGGCAAGTTTCCGCATCAAGCAGACGGCGAATGGTGGTTGGAGAGTGCCAGATGCCGCCGTTAGCAACGGCCGCATAGGCACTTGTAAGTTCAATCAAACGAACCTCGCTCTGCCCAAGAGCAAGCCCCGGTACGGCATCTAACGGGGTAGAAATACCGAGTCGTCTCGCCTGCTTTACAACCTGCGCCAAGCCCACATGTTGGGCCAAGCGCAAGGCTGCGGTGTTGTGACTTGACGCGAAGGCACTGGCAAGCGTCAGTTTTCCAGTACAAGTGCTGTCGAAGCGTTGACCACCCCACATCAGCGGACTGCAATCCAAAGTGTCGTTGGGTTTCAGCCCCTTCTCAAATGCCGCTAGATAGGTGATCAATTTGAAAGTGCTGCCTGGTTGCCTCATCGCCATCGAGGCCCGGTTGAATTGACTAGATCGATAGTCACGACCGCCAGCGATGGCAAGCACTCCCCCAGTCCTGCTGTCCAGAACAACAGCTGCACCTTCTTGGACGCCAAGCGTGGAAGAGCTCTTAAGCAAAGTGTTTAATTGCCGTTCCACAACGGACTGCAGAACTGGATCCAAATGGGTTTCGATCAGGAAGTTGCCCTCATCAGCAACGTCAGGTCCAACCAATGCTGTGAGATCGCGACGAACTTGATCGGTGTAGAAGGGTGCCGACCGGCTGATCTGTTCGCGACTGCAAGCCCCTTTTGCCAACTGAATCGGTTGCCGACGCGCGAGACGTGCCTGCTCCAAGGACAGCCGACCTCCATCGGCCATTTTGTTGATCACCCGATTGCGTGCTTTCAGAGCTCGCTGTGGAAACTGGCAGGGGTCATGGCCATTAGGTGATGGCAAAAGTCCCACAAGAAGCGCTGCTTGCTGCACATTCAGATCAGCTGCTGATTGATCAAAGAAGAGGCGCGAAGCGTCTTCAAATCCCCAGCCAACACCCAAGTAAACGCGATTGAGATAGCTCAGAAGCAATTGGCTTTTGCTGAATCGGTTTTCCAACTGAAGAGCAACAAGAAGTTCTTTCCATTTCCGCGCGAGAGAGTCTCCTTTTCCCACATATTCGGGGTATAAGCTCCTGGCCAACTGCTGAGTGAGACTGCTTCCTCCCTCCAGCACTTGCCCTCCGAGCAAGTTGGTGCTGAATGCTCTAAGAGTTCCGATGGGATCCACTCCTGGATGCCACCAAAAACGGTTGTCTTCACTACTCAGCAGCGCGTTAACGAGCAGAGGGGAGAAGGCATTCAGTGATCTGAGCTCGCGATGACGACTTGAATCAACTGAGGCCAGTGGACTGTTATTGCCGTCATAAATCGCAACTGGACCACGCACCCTCGCCAGCTGCCCTCGCAGCGGCATGCTGATGCTTGATGACACCAGCAGAATTCCACTACCTCCCAAGCACCCCAGCAACAACAAGCCAAGCCAGCGCTCCAATCGATGACGCTGTAACGCAGCAGCACACTTGAATTGGAGGGAAGGAGTTGTGGTTTCGACAGCAGGATCAAACTGAACGACGTCTCCGTCACGTAGTTCAAGCTGTTTGACCCGTCTGCCCTGCCACCACAAGCCATTAGTAGAGTCCAGATCCTGAAGAATCCACTGCCTCCCCTTTCGTTGAAGCAAAGCGTGTAGGCGGCTGACTGCCGGGTGATCAATGGTGAGCTCTAGAGGGCCTTCGCGTCCAATCCGATAACAATCGCCATGCAGGGGGATCGATCGATCCGTTCGATCCAGCTGATGAATAATCAGCTGGGCTGGGGGTCGCAAATCAGGATTTTGCTTGTCCATGCCGTTGAGAAAAAGCGTCGATGGCAAAGCAAAGGACTGCAAGATTGATGGCGATGTCCGCTCCATTGAAGATGGGAAAACGGAACGGAACCAGCTCCAAAAAGTCAGTGACATAGCCGAGTTGCCAGCGATCGATGCCATTACCCAGCGTTCCGCCCAGCAGAAAGGCAAGCGCAAGACCTAACCAGAGATGAAAGCGCTTGGATCGCCAAATCCAGCCCAACAACCCAATGGCAACAAGCAGGCTGAGGATCCCGAGCAGAGAGGTCGCATCGCTCAACATGCTGAAAGCTGCTCCTGTGTTGCGAACCAATCGAAACTGGAGCAATCCAGGAACAAATGGTTGCACCTGTGCTGGAGAGATGTGGCTGCGAGCCCAGTATTTGCTGACTTGATCTAGAAGCAAGATCAGCAAACCGATGAGAAGAACAAGGCGACGCCTGATCATGCGGTGGCTACGGCTCATCATTCGATCCAAAGCAAGCGACGAATGGGCAACGCAAGCAAGGCAATAGCAACGCATAGTGCCAGTTGAGCTGGCAATGGACCGAGGCTGTAACTGAACAGCAGTTCTGGGAGAGAATCACTCCAACGGTTCAAACTCGCTCCAAGAAGCAAATTAAGAATTCCGCAGAGCTGAATCGTGATCACGCCTGCGACACCAGCCAAGGTGAGGCGAGCCAGATCATTCATCCCTGATTGATGCGCAAGACGCCCCGTAAGCCAGGCTGCTGGAACAAAACCGGCGAGATAACCAAAGGCAGGGGTCAGCACATAGCCGAAACCTCCTCCGTCATGAAACACAGGCAGATCAACCAAGCCGATTGTGATGTAGGCAACAGCTGCCATCACACCAGCACGAGGACCACACACAAGACCACAGAACAACAGAGCTGGGACTTGCCAGGTACTGGGCAAACTCAGCACACGGGTCGGAAATTCAGCTGTGGGCAACAGCACAGCAGCTGGAACGAGACTTCCCACAAGGATCAGCAGTAGACCTGCGATCGCGCCGCTCCAAGTGGCAAGAGCGCGCACGGACAAACAACAACTGCCTCCATCCTGCTGTAGTAGAGGGTGATTGCCTAGGTGTGATGACCATTTCAATCGGTGACCAAGTTCGACTGATTAGCCCGCAGCCTTATCTCAAAACAGCAGATCCCATGCCAATGCTTCGTCCTTCCGACCTGGTTGGAAGTGACGAATCAGGTTCGGTGGTCGCACTTCATCCTCTTGAAACAGCCGCTGTTCGTTTTCGCCGTGGCACATTCCTAATTCCGATTGATCGGCTATGTCCTGCAAATAACGAAACGACGAGCTAGGCACCAAAGGCCTTATTCCAACGTTCTGCAAGCGGTTCGACCGCCGATTCTGGTCCGCAAAGACTGAGGAGAGGAGTCGTCAGATGTCGAGATGCCGCGACTCGCAATGCAGGGCCATCAAGAGTCTCCAGAGCCTTCATACAGCGTTGATCGTGGTCGTCGGGCAAGCCGAGACCTCTTAGTTGAGCTCGCCGCTCGGCTCTCTGCCCAGTTGTTTGTGAGGCATGGGCCAAATGACCTCGAAATTTTGCACAAGCCAAATTGAGATCAGCGGTCTGAAGCGTTTGTTCCACCAATTCCTGCCAACTCAGCATGAGTAAATCCAGGGTGGTCATCGCCTTGTCGATCGCGGTGGATGCATGCAGAACAAACGGGGAGGCCATGGCTCTTGCTGGATGGTGAACGCCCACGTCGTAAGCAACACCATGGTCTTCGCGAAGCCTGCGAAAGAGCAAGCTCGACATTCCTGTTCCTAGATGCGTTTGAAGCAAACGAAGTGCCAAGTCATCAGCGTGTCCATGAGGGAGAGTGGGCTGGCCAAGCATCATGACCACCTGCTCCGTGGGTTGAGGTTGGAGACGAACGGTTGGTTTCGAGGTGAGCTGTTCATGACCGCTCGCCTCTTCAACTTTTGAAATCGATCGTTCAGGCTGTGGCAGTGGGCCAATGCCATCGGATTGAAGTTGGTCCAACAATCCCGCTGGGATCGAACCCGATAAGGCCAAGGTGGCTCCATCTTCGCTGAGTGATTTTGCAATCGGCCGAAGAGAATCTGCAGTGATAGACCCCAGCTCATCAGCAACTCCAAGGGGGTCATGACCGTAAGGACCTGAGCCGTAAGCCAAATGGCGCCAACCATCAAAAGCCAAATGGAATGGGTCTTCCCGCTGCCTTTGCAGAGCTTGAAGACTGAGTTCCTTCTCCAAGCTCACTTGCTCCTTATTCAAATGAGGGGAATGCAACATCCAGCCCAATAAAGGCAGCAGCTTTGAACTATCTAGATCTCGGCATTTCAGGCTGATGAGCAAACCATCTTCGTGGGTATCGCAGCGCAGACCAGCACCACAACCTTCAACAAGATCTGCCATTTGCATGGCATCAAGACCACCACAACCCCGTGTCAGAACAGATGCCAACAATTGATGAGCACCTCTCTGCCCGATCGGATCAACTGCGCTGCCGCGGCCAATCCACAATTTTGCAGCCAAAACTCCCGGTGTCTGTACCGGATCCAAAACCAGATCGGTCTGATTCATAGCGAGTCCTCCGGCAAAGCCAACAACGTGAACGCTTGATCGCATTGAAGAAGAGGCAGCAATGAACTCTGCAACCGTTCCGCTGTCCAGGTCTCCATATGACTTAGCGGAGACAGCAAGTTATGGGTTCGTCCCCATAAAGCTTGGGATCCTGCAATGGCAGCTACGGATCCCGGAGCTTCAAGGCTGAAACGAAGTCCGTTACCAACCAATTGCTGCGCTCGGTGAAGTTCCTCGTCCCCGATTGCATCCACAGTTGATCGTTTCAATTCCTCATCAATCACCGATTCCACGCGTTCAATCTGTTCTTCAGGGCAGCAGGCCTCCAGCATCACCACACTTCCCTGTTCCAACACCGTGACATCCATATCAATTGATTCCACGATCTGCAGGTCTTCCCTCAGCCTTTGCACCAAACGACTGCGTCTCCCTTCGGCCAAGAGTGTGGTGGCCAAGTCAGCACCCATCACCCTGGCTTGATCGTTCGCTGCGGCCATGGGCCAAGCCATCAGCAAACGCGCTGCTTCGAGGCGCGGGAAGCGGGTGGTTTGACGTCCATTCTGAAAAGCAATGGAATTGAAAAAAGATCCCGCTTTCGTTTCATCAAGAAGGTTGTTTTCAAGCTGGGTTAAACGGCTTGACTTGATCTGTTCCAACAGGTGCGATGAGACAGCACCGCTAATCGCAAGACAACAGTTGGGGCCGCGATACCTCCTGTTGTGAAAGTGGCGCATGGTCTCGGGAGTGCTGTTAATCAGGCTCTTTTCCCAACCAAGGATTGGCCGGCCATAAGGGTGTTGTCCGAAGCTCTGAGTTAGCAGATTTTGGAACACCTGTTCATCAGGTTGATCCCGATACTGGGCGATTTCCTCCAGAACAACATCCCTTTCCATGCCGTAAGCCTCCTCTCTCAGCGCAGGATCCAGCACGAGATCAAGAAGTAGATCCAGCGCTTCCTGCGCGCAATTGGAGGGCACCAAAACATGAAAGTGCACATCATCAAACCCTGTAGCCGCATTGCTGCTGCCACCAAGCGCCTCGATGCGGCGATCAAATTCACCGGCTTGAAGGGTCGCGCTTCCCTTAAAGACCATGTGCTCAAGAAAATGGGCCAGGCCCTCCTCCCCCGGAACCTCCCAGGTGCTCCCACCCCGGCACCAAAAATCAAGGCAAGTGAGTGCAGCATCTGGCATCACCGCACTGACGGTTCGGCAGCCGTTATTCATGAGCTGATGCTGCAGCCCAGGGCCGGTGGCGATCTCAGTCAGGGTCCCGTGGCAAAGTCCCATTCTGTGCTGTCCCTCGCTGGACTGATGTCCGAATCCACCAACGGCCTTGAGTTGCATCCGCTGGTGATCTCCCTAGCAGAGCAAATTCGTACCTGTAGAACGTCTCTACCAAGTCTTAGTTCCCTCGCAGTAGACCCTGCACTGGAAGCGATTAGCGGCTTGCTGGATGGAGAATCGCTGTTCATTCGCAACGAACTGCATCAATGCCTTGGTCTACGAAAATTGCATCTTGAAATTGCTCGATTGGGCATGGGGTTACAGATCCTTCACTGCGTCTTTTTCCCAGATCCGCGTTTCGACTTGCCGATTTTTGGCGCCGATATCGTCGCCAGCCCAGCTGGTATTTCAGCAGCCATTGTGGATCTTTCCCCCGTTTGCGAGGCCTTACCTCTTGCGATCAGCGAGCCTCTTAGCGCAATGAAATTGCCGCCATTTGAACAGGTACGAGAACTTCCAGCATGGGGAACTATTTTTTCTCCTTACGTGAAATTCATCCGACCTATTAATCAACAGGAACAAAACTGGTTCGTTGATCTTGTTGCTGCATATCTCGACATCCTTGGGCAAGCGATTGTGGCCACAACTCCCGATGCTCTCGATGAACTCACTACGATTAATCGTCATAAAGGACAACTTTCCTATTGCCGGCAACAAAAACGCAACGACAAGACACGCCGCGTCTTAGAGAAAGCATTCGGCAGCGCTTGGGCAGATCGCTACATCGAGGAGATGCTTTTCGACGATCCACCACCTCTTCAGTGAATCGTCTCCCTCTTCTCGTAACAGCCGGCATTGTTGGCGCACTCGTGATCGGAACGGGTGTGTGGATTGCTCGTCGGCCCGCACCAAAAGAAATCACACCTGCTGAAACGCCGAAAGCACGCGTTCCGGAAGCGGTTGCTGCACTCGGTCAGCTGAAGCCAGCTGGTGATGTGCGACGTCTAGCAGCTCCAAACCGCAATTTTGGCGGTACTCCTCGTGTGGCCTCACTGTTCATCAACGAAGGCGACAATGTCCAGAAAGGTCAGGTTTTAGCCGTTTTCGATAATCGCCCACAGATCGAAGCTGAAATTTCTGAACTTGATGTACAAATTCGCTCCGTATCAATTGAAGCGGAGTTTCAAAAACGTGAGGTCGCCCGTTATGCCGCCGCGGCAAATGTAGGAGCAGCAACAATGGTGATTCTGGAAGAAAAGCAAGATGAACTGAGGCGCTTCCAAAGGAAAGGAGTGGAATTGACCGCTCAGCGGCGTGGACTTGAAGTCGATCTTGCTGACAGTGAACTGTCGTCTCCAATTGATGGTGTTGTGTTGAAAATCCACAGCCGAGTTGGAGAAAGACCTGGCAGCGATGGTGTACTGGAAGTGGGAGCGAGCCAGAATATGGAAGCTTTGATTGAAGTCTACGAATCCGATATCAATCGAATTTTCATCGGTCAATCCGTCAACCTGATCAGCGAAAATGGAGGTTTCAAAGGCTCTCTCGAAGGTCTAGTAAAGAGAATTACCCCGCAAGTGCGACAACGAAGAGTTCTTTCCACGGATCCCACTGGAGATGCAGACGCCAGGGTCATTGAGGTGGACGTGGCTCTAGCACCTGAATCTGCAAAGAGAGTGTCTCAACTCGCTGGATTAAAGGTGATCGCACGATTTGAACCTCAATGATCCGAGCCTTTTGGCAACGGCGCAGGATTCCATTGGCGTCATTGATGTTGATACGGCAGCCCGTTCGTCTGATTGTCGCTCTCGCGGGCATCAGTTTTGCGGGAATTTTGATGTTCATGCAACTGGGTTTCCGCGACGGTTTATTTGACGCCAGCGTCACGGTTCATCGCCTTTTGGATGCTGACATCGTGCTGATCAGCCCACGATCCACCAGCTCAGTAAGCATGGCGGGATTTCCACGCCGCCGACTTGTCCAAACCATGGCGACTCCAGAGGTCGAGGGCATTACACCCGTTCACTGGAATCTTCTGCTTTGGAGAAATCCCGAAACCCTCGGCACGCGCTCCATCCTTGCGTTGGGATTTGAACCAGGGCAACCCTTGTTCACCGATTCGTCATTGGCGGCAAAAGCCAACCTGCTCACGCAAAAAGGGAGAGTCCTATTTGATGAGAAATCACGGCCGGAGTTTGGTCCTGTCGCTAGATGGTTTCGCGAAGGAAAAACCGTTGAAAGTGAGATTGCAGGTAAGAGAGTTCGCGTCGTCGGTCTTGTTGGTCTTGGTGCGTCCTTTGGCGCTGATGGAAACTTGCTCACCAGCAGTGAAACCTTCCTTGATTTAATTCCGAATATTCCTTCAGGAAGTATTGAAGTTGGTTTGGTTCGCCTGAAACCAGGAAGTAATCCCGATCTTGTTGCCCGTCGTCTCCAAACACGTTTGCCCGACGATGTCACCGTGCTCACAAAACAGGGCTTCATCGATTTCGAGCAGAATTATTGGCGTACTAGTACCTCAATTGGCTTCATTTTTACCCTGGGTGCTGCGATGGGGTTTGTCGTGGGCTGCGTCATTGTTTATCAGGTTCTTTATTCAGATGTCAGCGATCATTTACCCGAGTACGCGACTCTGATGGCGATGGGTTACAAGCTCAAAAGCTTGCTTGGTGTTGTCGTAAGAGAAGGTTTGTTGCTTGCTGTCTTTGGCTATTTACCCGCCTATGCCGCTGGACAAGGCCTTTATCTCTTAGTGCGAAATGCCACTCAGCTGCCCGTGGAGATGAACACAGATCGTTCACTCACCGTCTTCAGCATGATTTTGATTATGTGCATGCTTTCCGCTGGGTTGGCGATGCGCCGACTCGCAGATGCCGATCCAGCGGAGATTTTTTAAGGAGATGGTGAACACCACCCTTTCAGTGGATATTCATTCTCTCAGTCATTGGTATGGCAAAGGATCAACGCGTCGTCAGGTCCTGCAGGGAGTTGACCTGCAAATATCCGCAGGTGAAGTGGTTCTGCTGACAGGTCCATCCGGTTGCGGGAAAACCACATTGCTCACCTTGATTGGCGCATTACGACAAGTTCAGGAAGGCAGTGTGGAAGTCTTTGGCCAGCAACTCCAAGGTGCTGCGAAGGGTCAACGCCAGCGATTACGCCGTCACATCGGAATGATTTTTCAAGGCCACAATCTTTTGCGCTGCCTTACCGCTGAGCAGAATGTCCAGATGGGCGCAGATCTGTTGCCCAATCTTGGATATAGAGCGCGTCGTGATCAAGCACGGGAATGGTTGCGGTCTGTTGGTTTAGAAGATGAGTTGAGCAAGCTTCCCCACGACCTTTCAGGGGGGCAAAAACAGCGAGTGGCCATTGCTCGAGCGCTTGCGGCGAAACCTCAACTCTTACTTGCGGATGAACCCACTGCAGCTCTCGACAGTGGAACTGGTCGTGAAGTGGTTGAACTCTTGAAGCGTCTAGCGCGAGAACAGTCCTGTTCTGTGCTGATGGTGACCCATGATCCGCGCATTCTTGATGTGGCAGATCGTCTTGTTCGGATGGAGGATGGACGGCTCCACCAGACGGTTCGTTAAGTTGGTCAGGATTCAAGAATTGGAATCTTCCTAAACGCATGTCCAAGCGCAGAAACCTCAAGAAGGAAAAGCAAGAGCGCAATCGCGCTTACGCCCGCAAATTTAAAAAGCGCAAACTCCGCAACGACGGCCGTGGCGAAGGTGCTGGTAACGGAGTGACAGGCACAGCCAACAACGGCGGTGCCGCTGATTGATCGCATCAGTTTGAGGCTGCATCTTTGCCAATAAAGAATGAGGGCCAGAACCCTCATTTTTTATTGGCTTTAGGCTGAATTTCAGTTGCCTCTTTTTCGCGCGGATGTTTATCAGCGTCGTCATCCCCACTTACAACAGGCGACAGATACTTGAAAAGTGTCTAGAGGCACTTGAGAAGCAAGATCCAAGCGGAGAGATCGAGAACTACGAAGTGGTGGTTATCGATGATGGTTCCACTGACGGCACTCCAGACTGGTTGAGGCAGAACGCAAGTCGCTTCCCCCATGTCTGTGTTGTTGAGCAACAGCATGGAGGTCCTGCAGAAGGTCGTAATCGGGGCGTGGATCATGCTCAAGGAGACGTCATTGTCTTCATCGACAGCGATCTAGTAGTCACTGCAAGCTTCCTTGCCTGCCATGCCCGTGCCTTGAGCCGCCATTGGAATCGAAATGGGAATCATCTTTGTTTCACCTACGGAGCCGTGATCAACACGGCAAATTTTGAGAACCCAACCGAAGAACGGCACAAGCTGCGGGATCTGTCTTGGGCATACTTCGCAACTGGAAATGTGGCGATTGATCGTGAGGTTTTGGAGCGTTCCGGACTGTTTGATGTTGGTTTTCGTCTCTATGGATGGGAAGATCTAGAACTCGGAGAGCGACTGCGTCAGATGGACGTTGAGCTTGTCAAGTGTCCTGAAGCTGTCGGCTATCACTGGCATCCAGCATTTCGACTTGATCAAATACCAGACTTAATTCGTGTTGAGCGGGAACGCGCACGGATGGGGTTAGTTTTTTATCGCAAACACCCAAGTCGAAGGGTTCGCTTCATTATTCAATTCACCTGGTTGCATCGTCTGCTTTGGGCCTTGCTTACTCTTGGAGGACTACTGAACGAACACAGTCTGCGGCCGGTGATGGCCTGGCTGATTCAAAGAGGCCAACCATCACTGGCTCTTGAGTTGCTGCGTCTGCCCCTGAACAGAATTGGCGTAGAGACGCTTTACAGCGAAGCCCGTCAAGCTGGTTTGAGCTAAAGAAAGAGGTGGCGGAACTACGTCGATTACTGATCGAGCCCAATAGGTTGGCCAATCGCGATATCAATGGAATTCTTGTTCTTCGTAAGGACGAACGTCATTATCTTCGTCGCGTTCTGAGGCTTCGTCCTGGAGCCACTGTGGCGGTGATTGATGGCCGCGGCCGACTCTTAAAAGGACAGCTTCAAGAGGAAGGGACCCTTCTTCGAATTATTTCTGATGAAATTGCATCGCCAGCCATCTCACCTCAGCTTGGGTTAGCGATTGCCCTGGTTCGTCACGGGATGGATGATGTCATCCGGATGACTTGTGAGTTAGGCGTGGACTGCATCCAGCCCCTTCAAGCCTCACGCTGTACACCACAAGCGGATTACAGGCCTGAGCGCTGGCAGGTGATCCTCCGAGAAGCGGTGGAGCAGTGCGAGAGGCTCTGGATGCCACAGCTTTTACCTTTGATCACCCCTAGTCAGTGGTGGAGCGTGCCAGCAACCAGCGATATCTTGGCGATTGCCACGACACGCGAACAGGGGTTGGCCGCATTGGACCCTTGGCTGCGGCGACAGAAGCCAGGAAACAATTGCGTCTGGCTTGCGATTGGTCCGGAAGGAGGATGGGACCCCCAAGAACAAAGGCAAGCCTTAGAAAAACGATGGTCGCCAATCAGTCTCAGTGACGACATTTTGCGATCATCGACAGCGGCTGTTGCAGGAGTAGCGACCCTCAGCAGTTGGCGGCGCACAAGTTAATGGCTGGTAGCGAATGAATCAGCTGCTGAACAGCTCTGACGTCATGTCGCGGAACTCCTTCAAATTCCTGCCGGGACGACGGCGCTCGGGCCTTAACTCACGGCCTGGCCTAAGCATGTCTGGAGCAAACGTGCTCAACATCACGACAGGACGAGAGGCTTCAGCCTCAGCCAGTTCAGCGGCAATTGCCTCAGCAGTCGTAGCGGAGGCAGCAGAAGCTTCTGGTGGTTTCTCCACCTGAGGTTCTGCCTGAGTCGCAGACGTCACAGGTGTTCGTAGCTCTGTCTCTGATTTAGTACCTACTGGTGCCGAAAGCATGGCTTGCCGGGGAAGGGCCTTCTCACCTGGTCCTGAGACTTCGGCTGTTTTCGAAATGGCCGGAACCGGCTGAGCGGCTTCCTCTTGGCTGTCTTCGTCAGGGAGATCTCGAACAGGCGCCATCACGATCGCCTGTTCGGTCGAAGTGCTTTCCTCGAGGTTGAGAAAAAAGCCTTTGCGCTTCAGCACCATGCCTGGTTCCGGTGGACAACGTGGGCTGATTATCCAACCCAAAGAGTCCCGATGGGCTGATGCTTAGGGCAGTGCAACACAGCTCGATGATTTTGCCCGATCAGAACATCCCTGTTTGGGGGGCTGCCCTGCTTCTGAATAGCGTGCTGATTGCCATCGCACAGCGTCTTCCCCTGCTGACACGAAGGGGCTGGGTACACGCAGGCATTCTTGGAACAATCCTCTGGGGATGCGTTGGCTGGAGAGGTTGGCTCGCTGTTGTGATCTATCTGGTGCTGGGATCATTAGTCACGCGTTTGGGCTTTGCTCAAAAACAAAAGCAGGGGCTTGCGGAAGCACGAGGAGGACGGCGTGGACCCGCAAACGTTTGGGGATCAGCCTTAACTGGCACGGTGATCGCCCTCTTGATTGGAGCTGGAGTCGGCTCCTCGATGCTGCTGCTGATCGGATTTGCAGCCAGCTTCGCGGCCAAACTTGCAGACACCTTTGGCAGTGAAATCGGCAAACGATGGGGGAAAACCACCGTTTTAATTACCAGTCTGCGCAGAGTGCCAGCGGGAACAGAAGGTGCTGTGAGTTTGGAAGGCACCGTGGCAAGCGCCGCTGGCAGCCTGCTCATGACCCTGGTAATGGCGGCTCTATCAGTGTTGACTTCCCCCACAGCCATGATCTTGGTAGCAGGTGTGGGGCTGATCGCAACACTCTTGGAAAGCCTGCTGGGAGCACTCGCTCAGGACAAAGTCAATTGGTTATCGAATGAAATCGTCAACGGCCTGCAGACCGCCTGGGCGGCTGTTTTGGCAATGTTGATCGCTGCACCTCTCGGGCTGGCTGGGTGAATTGATCATGAGCAGCTTTTCTCAATTGACTCAACGAATCTCGGATTGATTGACGTAGAAGCCGAGGGTCAACATTTTCTCTCAAAGCAAGATCGTTGATCGAGAGATGATCGATGTAGCGAGCCCGTAACCAGTCACTCTGTTTCGGCGCAAGACTCGAAAGTGCGCCTTGCAACCACTCAAGGGGCTGATCATCGAGAAGCTCCTGCACAGTTGATGGATCTTCGATCTGATTGATCAGAGTGCTTCTAGGTTCTCCTTTCGTTGAATCGAAACCAGGTGCAACGTCGAGCGAACCCACCTTGCCAATGGCATGCGCGACAAGTGCATCCTTCCAGCGCTGATGGCTGACCTTGAGTGCTTGGGCCAAGTCCCGCTCATCAAGTGGTTCAAGCCTCTCTTGCAGACGTTGAGCTTGAAGACGCATGCCGCGGCTGTACAAATCTTTCAAACGCCAAGGAAGCCGAATCGAATGTTGGCGATCGCGACGGAAATGCAGGATCTGTCCATTCACCCTGGCCAAGGCATAGGTACTGATGCGAAATCCACGATTTGGGTCGAAATTAGCCATCCCATTGATCAAGCCCAAACAACCTTCTTGAACCAAATCGTGTTGCTCTCCTGGATATCGGGCTGCCTGATGGATAGCGGCATGATGAGCCAATCCGAGATGTTTAATCACAAGATGGTTACGGTCAAGAATTGCCTTGGGAAGTTTTCTGCGCTGCTCGCGCCGTTGGATGCTCTGAATGGAGGGCATGAAGTGTGATTCTCTGCGACTGCTTCAACGTCGCTTGAATCGCTTCTGTTCCCCTCCTTCTTTCCAATGAAGTCGTTCACCCAAAAGGGTGAAACTCAGACATCAAAAGAGTGAGCTCATGCTTCGACTGAACAGGTCAGCTGGCCACTGATTGGGGTTGCAACCTGAATCGCATCTTTAAAGCGTTACAGCACGGGATCAACTGATTACAAAGAATGCTTGGCAATAAAAATTCAATTCAAAGTATCTTTTTAGTATCAAGCCGCCACACAGGACAAGACTTTACCTATAGTTGTAAAAGTATCTGTTTGAAAATGTCTCACGATAACGCCTTAATTTCCATTTTTTACACATTTATTTTAAGTGGTCTGGCGATCACTCAGGGCAGTTCTGTGCAGGCACAGGATTCCATCGACGAATGGTACGAAAGCCGTCCTCCATCACAACTTTGTGAGCTTTATCGCTCTGGAGCGATCCAACCAGATCAGTTACCAGGAGGAAGAAGCTCAAACCCATGCGCTAATTTTCCAGATCCCAAATAATCTTTAAAAGATTACTTTTGCACACTATTTATCATCATTAAACCTCATGACATCATTGGCGTTAGCTGATGATATTGCTCGAATCCAGCCCAATTCAAGATTGGCTTCCAATCTTGAAGACGTTGATGTATCCACTGATGGCCTCTGCTGTTGAGATGAATTCCATCTGGCTCCAACCAAGTCAGCCAATCAGGTTCCATTCCCATCGCTCTGTGCAGGCTTAAGAAAGGGACATCAACTTCTAAACAGGCTTCCTCCAACTGAGCCTCATGAACTGCCACCTCTTGGTTGCTGTACCAAAGGCAGTCCGCGAAGGGCATCACCGCTTCATCGACAACCCCCAGTCCCATCACCATGACTTGGGTCACTGGCGTCATGCTCGTAAGCAATTGTTCAAGACCGAAGCGAAAGGCATCAGCACTCAATTGCTGCCGTCCATCGGGCCGTCCAACACGAGCACTGTCGTTCAGTCCAACCGAAAGCAAAAGGCCATCTGGTTGCTGACGACGAAGTTCACCACGGCAACCCCATTCCTGCTGCCAACGCTGAGCAATCCGCTCCAATCCATCACCGCGAACGCCAAGTCCGTAAACCACCGGAGCAGAAGGGATTGTCATCCATTGACGTCTCAATCGTTCACACCATCCACCTCCCTCCTGATCACCCCATCCATACACGCTGCTATCACCGATCACGACAAGCTGCCGGGGAGCTGTTGTCATCACTGGCTGAATCACACAATCCAGTGGTCAGCTTTGCAGCCAGACCAAACGGGATCGATCGCTCAACCAGTCTCAACTGATCAACGACCCTCTTACTTATTGAGTGTTAGCAAGGATTTTCAGCAGTTTGTAGTGCAGTGAATCAGGTCGAATTTAGTCCAGGAATGAGGTGGACTATTCCCTCACCAAACCGCTTTTGTTTCTTTCCAGCCACCACGAAGAAGTTCTTTCCAAAGACTCACAGCGTCTTCATACCTCATGTTTCTTCGCGACTTAAGCAGTGCTGGCCGTCCATCAGGCATCTCTCGTCCGTGATCAACAAGAATCCGAACATCATCAACACATCTCTCCGGATCACGATGGAACCTGACAGACCAGAGCTGCTGAGGATCCTGAAGCCAACCATCCATTGCCGAACGTCAACCCTGAAGTATTTGATACTTAAGCGCACCTAAATGAATCAGTGGTTTAGGGAATGTGATTTTGAAACTGAGAGAATGATGAGTAGGCAAGAAATTATCTCAGGCCACACCTTAATGTTACTTGTGGTTTGTGCAGGGCCAGGTTTCTTAAAATCTTAAAATACCTAGCATTCTCAGCATCTCCACCATTTCGTCATCTTCTTCAACTTCCGTTGAAGCAAGAAATATTGCCTTCAAAACATTCGTTTAGGTGGGGCTTCAACAATCGCGCATCCACCTGTCCAATAGACCCCTCTCCCAGAACCTCTAACTTGCTTCTAGGCCTTTTTATTGTACTGCCT
>QCUL01000023.1 GCA_003210755.1 Synechococcus sp. AG-679-C18 | reverse complement strand
GTTGGTGTCAGTAACCCACTGGCAAAAATTTTGCCAGCTGCTTAAGCGACCGCTACGAACGGCAGTTGCCATGGGAAGAAAATAAGAACGGGATCGATCAAGGATTCCTTAAAAGAAGATCCATGATCAGATTCAAGATTATGAAATGACGCCCATAATTCAAGAAAGCCAAACGGATCTCATCATCTCGACAACATTTTTCATAACAACTTCATGAACAGTTCATGAAGTTTGATTACGCATTGGCGCATCCCTGAACATTCAGCCATTGCCTCGCTTGATCGGCAAAAGAGGGGAGATCCATTCGCTCGCGCTCTGCTGCCTTAGCCACCAACAACGGGGCCTGGCGCTTGAGATCATCGAGATCAGGCTCGGCAACTCCAACGTTTAGTGCCATCCAATCAGCCATTGATGCTCCTACAACCCGAGTGAGGTAAGCAGCACTGAGACCTTGAAGCAGGCCAGCTGCCAACCAGGTTCCTCCATCAAGCTTGGCCATGCCAAGTAGAGCTTGACCACTCCATTCCACAACTCCCTGGCCAAGGGCTGCAGTTCCCAACTGTCGGGCGACAACCTGCAACACCTCAGAACTCCAGGAGCATCCCCAGATCTGAGCCATTTCTTTCACCATCAAGCCATTCACTACAGCAACAGCAAGAAGATCAACGCTTGGAACAGGTGAGGCGATCACAACACCCGCAACAATCCACTGACTCTTCTTCAGCAGAGAGCGAAATTGTTCACGACGCAAATGCTCCAACTCCGCTTGCCATCGCCGATGAAGTGATGACAACAATCTTTGCTTCGTAATCTCACGGGTCCGCCAAGGCTGAGAGAAGTGCCGTCTTACTGGCAGCAATCCCCGCCTTAAATCAGCAGGCTCACCGTTCCACAACAGCAGACGATCGCGCCAAGGAAGGGGCAATTGACACGTCAACGCATCCCGGCGTCCTTCGCTTGATTCCTCGAAGGAGTCCTCGATGAGCAGCCAAGCAGGCCGATCGACAGACAACTGTTCCAGCCGCAACAGATCAGCTGCCCTCAAGGGCAAAGGAAGTCCATAGAGGATCACATCCAGTTGTTCAAGTTCCTTGGGCAAGTTCCAAGCATCAGCAACAACCGGCAAAGGCTTTGCAATACAGAGCTCGAGTGAATTCGCACCCTCCAAAGCGTTCTGGAGCATTGCAGTACTTGGACGAGACGCACCCTCACTGATGACAACTCCCACACTGAGAGGTGCATGCTGAGCTTTCAAATGATCAAGCTCTTGTTCACGTGGAGCTCGCAAATCTTGCAGACCTAAAGCCAGCTCCAACTCACTGAACTGCGCGAGGACGGTCTCACAACGCCTGATCCAGCCCACAAAAGAAGACGGCTCCGAAAAATGGGAAGGCCTACCAGGACGAGACATCCACCAAAAACCTGCCCCAAGCGCCAGGAAACCTGCTCCTCCACCAGGTAGTTGCATAAGGTCTCCCAGCAACCAGCTACCAAAAACCAGGGTTCCCCCAGCCAGAGCAAGTTTCCCCGCAATGGAAGGAACCAGCTTGCTACTGCTGATTGATGGAGGCGGCGTCAGCACAACAAATCCGCGAATTTGGTTTTCTTAGCTCAACCTTTCTAATCAGAACCAGAGATCGCGCAGATATAAAGGCTGGCAAACCCGAGTTCGCCCCCAAAAGCGAGTCCTAAAAAGATCGAATCCTGAGCTGCCGATTAGGCATTAGAGCTCTCTAACCTGCACATCGACGATGCCTTGTTTGCAAGCCCTCCTATCGGGAAGGAGCCAAAAACACTATTGATAGGAAGCGTTCTTCCAGTTCACTCAATCGTTGATCTTGAAGCTTTGGGACTGTGCCCAGCCAACGGGCACGTTCTAAAGAACCCACGAATAAACAAATAAATGAAAAGACAACGGCCTCTTGAAGGTCGGTGATGCGTCACACTTGCGCCTGATTCCAGGCCTCGGGCCATGACTGATTCCAACAGCGATCCCCGTCGACAGGGCAGACAAGGTGAGGGCGGCGGCGGCTCCCGTGGCGGCCGCAATTCCGGCAACCGAGAAGGGGGCGGCTTCCGCATCCGACTCAGTGAAAACGAAATGCGTGCTGTCAGAGCCCTCCAAGAAGCCTTCAATTTGCGCTCCACAGTTGCAGTGCTGGGCTTTGCCGTCCGTACTCTTGCTCAGATGCTGGAAGACGGCCAACTAACAGAGCTCGTGGCACAGCAGCGAGCCCAAGGCGGTGGTCGCCGTTCCGATGAGGGGCGGGGCGAAGGAAACCGAGGAGATCGGAATCGCGGCCCGCGACCTGATCCATTTGCCCGACCAGCCAAACCCCAACCTCCCGCCCCGGAGCCAGAGGTTCTTCCAGAACCCGAAGCTTCCAATGAGGCAGAACACTTGCCGAGTGAAGAAGCCGGTGAAGTGACTGAGTCTCAACCAAGCGAAGTGAACCCCGAGACAGAGGCCTGATCGATGGAACGGCCGAGGGTTCTATCCGGCGTGCAACCAACCGGTGCTCTTCATTTGGGCAACTGGTTGGGTGCCATTCGCAATTGGGTGGATCTGCAGAACAGTCACGACACGTTTTTTTGTGTTGTTGATCTCCATGCCATTACCGTTCCGCACCAACCTGATCGCTTAGCGGAGGACACCCTCAGCACAGCAGCTCTCTATCTGGCTTGCGGTCTTGATCCAGATCAATCAACCGTGTTTGTGCAAAGCCACGTACGAGCTCACAGCGAGCTTTGCTGGCTTCTGAACTGCGTCACTCCACTGAACTGGTTGGAGCGAATGATTCAGTTCAAGGAAAAAGCGCTCAAGCAAGGCGACAACGTCTCGGTGGGACTGCTTGACTACCCAGTGTTGATGGCTGCCGATATTCTTCTCTACGACGCCGACCTCGTGCCCGTTGGAGAAGACCAGAAGCAACATCTGGAACTTGCACGTGACATCGCTCAGCAACGAATCAATGCTCGCTTCGGGTCAGAGGACGCTCCTCTGCTCCAAGTTCCTAAGCCATTGATCATGAGCGAAGGGGCCAGGGTGATGAGCCTTACCGATGGCCACAACAAAATGAGCAAAAGCGATCCTAACGACAACAGTCGGGTGACCTTGCTTGATCCGCCTGCCTTGATCACCAAGAAAATCAAACGGGCCAAAACAGACCCTCAAATGGGTCTGGAATTTGGCAATCCTGATCGGCCTGAAACCGACAACCTGCTGGGTCTCTACGCCCTCCTCAGTGGCAAAGGACGAGAGGACGCTGCTGCGGAGTGCGCGGAGATGGGGTGGGGCAGCTTCAAGCCTTTACTGGCAGAAGCCACAGTGAGTGCTCTGAAGCCAATTCAAAGCCGATATCAGGAGCTTATGGATGACAGAGCTGAGCTTGAGAACGTGCTCAAACAAGGCCGCGATCGTGCTGAAAGCGTTGCTACTGCCACTGTGGATCGCGTTCGAAACGCGATGGGCTTTCTTAATACGGCCTAATCAATCAAAAGCTCATTAAAAAGTTTCTTTAATGTTTAAAGCCTGTCAAGACGTCTTGACGCGATCCCCGAGAGATGTCAACAGAACCTGCTGAAGACGCGTGTCTCGCGAGTCTCGCCAGTGGATTCTCTTAAGTGTTTCTGCTTATGCACAGTCAATACTCACTCGTCAAGGCCGGTATAGGACTAACGCCAAAAGCCTCATTTCCCGAACAATGTGTGTCGTGAATTACGGAATGTCACCTTTTGTTGAGGCCTCTCACCAAACTGCCTAGTGCCGTTTTACCCGTCTTCCGTCAAGCGAGTGGTGTAGGTGTTGTCAGCCTTGGGTTGTTTTTCACGCTGGGGCATGGTCTTCACGCGGAACGTTCAAATGAAAAGCTTGAGCAAGCATCAACAGTTGCGTTAGCCCTCAAAGGAAGCATCGACTCCGATCAAACCGCCAGTCCCTACGCAATCACTCCAGAACGGCGAGCCTTGCTGAACACCATTCGTTTTGCTGAAGGAACTTGGAAAGATGGTCATGACCTTGGCTATCGCACTCTCTATGGAGGAGGTCAATTTGAAGACCTCTCCAAGCATCCAGAAAGAGTGATTGTTAGGCGTTACACCAGCGCTGCTGCAGGTGCGTACCAATTCTTACCGACCACTTGGCAAGAGGTATCAGCAAATTTAAACCTGCCTAGTTTCTCACCGGAACATCAAGACCAAGCCGCCCTGCATCTGGTCAAGAGGCGGGGAGCTCTCAATGAAGTTGATCAAAAAGGTCTTACAGCAGAGGCCATGAATAGCCTCGCTCCAGAATGGGCATCATTTCCCACCCATGCTGGTCTTAGTGCCTACGGCCAACCCGTTAAAAGTCATGCTGAATTAGCCAGCTTTTACTCCAATAATCTCCAAGAGCTACGCCAGGGCGCTTAATTCGTGTTCCTTACATTTGCTTTAGAGATACGGGCACCCAAAGCCCAGACCTCCATCACAAGCTGATGCCAAGGTGCCATTGCTTCCATCGAAATAGCCATTGCTGAAGGTGTAGCGCTTACCAGCGATCGAGTTGCAACAATTGCTTTGCGCCCCTCGACAAGTTTCGCAGCCATCTCGTTGCGCTCTTCAAAGTCCAAGACCGAATCAGGACATGTTGTTAAGAGCTCCTCACCACGATTGATCCAATAACTGAAATCATTAAGCAACGAATCGAGCAAGGAGCTCATCAGTGCTGCGGCTTCTGCATCCGAGCTTTCCTCGAAAAAGCTGACCTCGTCCATTTGCTAGGCACTTTGACCAATAGGATGACGCGTTCCCGTCAGAGATGAAGGGAAAACCCCTTCAGCGTCAAAAGGTCTTAAAGTCCATGCCCGCCGTTACCCTCCCGAACGGAACGATCAAGAGTTTTGACAAACCCGTCAGCATCGCTGATGTAGCGGCATCAATTGGGCCCGGGCTAGCCAAAGCTGCTGTTGCAGGGGTCGTTAATGGTGAATCCCTTGATCTAGCAATGCCGATTGAGACAGACGCTGAGTTGCGCCTCATCACCGGAAAGGATGCCGAAGGCCTCGACATCATCAGGCACTCATTTGCTCACCTTGTGGGCCATGCAGTGAAACAGCTCTATCCAGAAGCTCAGATGGCCATCGGCCCTGTCATCAAAGATGGGTTTTATTACGACATCGCTTATGACACCCCTTTCACTCCGGAGGACCTTCAAGCCATTGAAACCCGGATGAAACAGCTGATTGAAAAGGACTACGACGTCAATATGCAGGTGGTCAGCCGCAATAAGGCACTTCAAACCTTTGAATCTCGAGAAGAGCCGTACAAACTACAAATTGTTGAGGAAATTCCAGAGGGAGAAACAATCAAGCTTTATCACCATGAGGAATACACGGATATGTGCCGTGGGCCCCATGTACCGAATACGCGTCACCTTCGTCATTTCAAATTAATGAAAGTGTCAGGCGCTTATTGGAGAGGAGATTCGAATAACCAGATGCTTCAGCGTATTTATGGAACAGCATGGGGTTCTGCTTCAGACTTAAAGGCTCATCTCAAACAATTGGAGGAAGCTGAGAAAAGAGATCATCGACGCCTTGGGAAACAACTTTCACTTTTTCATATTCAAGACAACGCACCAGGCATGGTGTTTTGGCATCCAGCTGGATGGACAATCTATCGAAAATTACAACAATACATAAGAGAAAAACTTAAAGTAACTGGCTATCAAGAGATCAGTACTCCACAAATTGTAGATAGAATTCTTTGGGAGAAGTCAGGGCATTGGGATAAATTCAAAGAAGACATGTTTACGACATCTTCCGAAAACAGAGATTACGCGGTCAAGCCGATGAACTGTCCTTGTCACGTTCAAATCTTTAATCAGGGCTTGCGGAGTTATAAAGATTTACCGATCAGACTGTCGGAATTTGGCTCCTGCCATCGAAACGAACCATCAGGCACATTGCACGGGCTGATGAGAGTCCGAAACTTTGTTCAGGATGATGGGCACATCTTTTGCTCGGAAGATCAGGTCCAATCTGAAGTTTCAAATTTCATCGATCTTGTATTTGAAGTTTATAAAACATTAGGATTCGAGACCATATCAATCAAATTATCCACCCGTCCTGAGAAAAGAGTGGGTAGTGACGAAGTCTGGGATAAATCAGAAAAAGCTCTCCAAGACGCTCTTGAAAAAAAGCAACTTGATTGGGAGTTATTTCCTGGAGAAGGTGCATTTTACGGTCCTAAAATTGAATTTTCACTTGAAGATTGCCTTGGAAGAATATGGCAGTGTGGAACAATTCAAGTCGATTTTTCAATGCCAGATCGGCTTGAAGCAAGCTTCATTGGGGAAGATGGTTGTCGTCATACACCAGTGATGCTCCACCGTGCAGTGCTTGGAAGCTTTGAACGTTTCATAGGCATTCTTATTGAAAATTATGCCGGAGAATTTCCCTTCTGGCTTGCTCCTGAACAGATCAGAATTTTACCTGTTAGTGATGATGCTAGAAGCTTCTCAGAGGAAGTTTGCGATCAACTAATTCGCTTAGACATCCGCGCTACGATTGATAAAAGCGGTGAACGCCTAGGCAAGTTAATTCGTAACGGGGAGAAAAGCAAAGTTCCTATCCTTGCTGTTATTGGTGCCAAAGAAGTCCAAAATAAAAGCGTAAACCTACGCAGCCGAAGAGGTGGAGATCTCGGGGAGATTCCTCTCGACACACTCATAAAATCTGCGGTGGATGCTGATCGTCATAGATGGAGCGATATTCATGCAAACGCAGAATGATTACTTCTCTTAAACAATTAACTCACTTACGTACAGCTCCCCATTTATCGGCGAACGAACGTCAAGAACTAACGATAAAACTATGTGAAGAAATGCGTGCCAGTGATTGGTTCACCATTGGGGTGATGGCTGATACAAAGGCTTTAGCCCTTCGCTCATACAGAGCCCTCGAACTGAGCCAGGGCTGGGAAATCCTCCCTCTCGTGGCATCGACTGAAGACATCGGTCCTGTTTACCTAAAAGCAAATCAAAAAACCGGTTCACTTCGCATCAGAACCGAACACGGATTGGGATCAGGAATTCTGATTAGTGGCCACGGGAATGATGAATCGCAGCCCTCCACAATGTGGGGTCCATTTCCCCTTGACTTCTTTTTCTGAATGCAAGTTGTTGCCGTTATCAAGAGTTTTCTCCAGGCTGGAACAAGCGTCTCTGAATGTCATTAATGACCACCTCAACTCTTCTTGCCGGAGATATGGGAGGAACCAAAACCCTTCTTGCTCTGTACGGGATGAACGGTGGCAAGCTCACTCAGCTCCATCAGCAACGCTTCATTTCAAGTCAGTGGCCTTCACTTAACCCCATGCTTGAAGCCTTTCTGACCAACAGACCAGGCGAACTCAAGGCACCTCAACATGGTTGTCTGGCAGTCGCAGGTCCTGTACAAAACGGCAGCGCACAAGTTACGAACCTTCCTTGGAAGCTCAAAGAGGAGCAACTGGCAGCCTCTGCTTCATTAAATCAACTAGAGCTCGTTAACGATTTCAGAGTTTTAATTTACGGATTGCCGCATTTCGAGGAATCTCAACAGGTGGTTCTGCATGCTGGACTTCAAGATGATGGTCCTCTTGCCATCCTCGGCGCCGGAACTGGCTTAGGGATGGCCCGAGGAGTGCATTCCAAAAATGGACTCATGGCTCTAGCAAGTGAAGGAGGTCATCGGGAATTTGCTCCTCGCACAGATGAAGAGTGGAGACTTGCCTGCTGGCTCAAAGACGATCTCGGGCTGGATCGGTTGTCGATTGAACGTGTCGTAAGCGGAACAGGACTTGGGCACATCGCACGCTGGCTGCTTCAAGACCCCGAAGCAAAGCAACACCCTTTACAACTCGTTGCTGACCAATGGAAAACCGACAAATCCTGTGATTTACCTGCCCAAGTAAGCCTGGCTGCAGACAAGAAAGATCCCTTAATGACGCGAGCGCTTCAAATCTGGCTATCCGCCTACGGTTCGGCAGCTGGTGATCTTGCCGTGCATGAGCTTTGCACTGGAGGTTTATGGATTGGTGGAGGTACTGCTTCCAAACAACTGCCCGGACTTCAGTCAGAGACGTTTTTAAATGCCATGCGGGAAAAGGGTCGCTTTAAACGTCTGATCAGCCAAATAAAAGTCACAGCCGTCGTCGATCCTGAGGCTGGCCTTTTTAGTGCGGCTTGTCGTGCTCGGACTCTGGCTGAGTCGAGTGGGACACTGGCTTAAGTAGAAGGGTTGGGATGGCGCAGCCGCGCATCGGCCAAACAGTGGTAGTAGATGTTCCCGCGACTACCGCAAACATCGGACCAGGATTCGATTGTCTAGGAGCCGCTCTGGATCTCAATAATCGCTTCAACATGCGTCGGATTGAGGGAGATGGGGAGCGTTTTGAACTGATCATCGAAGGCCAAGAGGGATCTCACTTGCGAGGAGGTCCCGACAATCTTGTTTATCGGGCCGCTCAGCGAGTCTGGAAAGCAGCTGGCCAAGAACCCATAGCGCTTGAAGCTCGAGTGCGGTTAGCCGTTCCACCGGCTAGGGGGTTGGGCAGCAGCGCCACCGCAATAGTGGCCGGACTCGTCGGTGCCAATGCCCTCGTGGGAGAACCGTTGAGTCGAGAAAAGTTGCTTGAGCTAGCCATCGATATTGAAGGGCACCCAGACAATGTGGTTCCTTCACTGCTGGGAGGGCTTTGCATGACAGCGAAGGCTGCTTCTCAACGCTGGCGAGTAGTGCGTTGTGAATGGATGCAAAGCATCAAAGCAGTAGTGGCAATTCCCACAATTCGTCTCAGCACCAGCGAAGCCAGGAGGGCCATGCCTAAATCAGTCCCCATTGGTGACGCCGTTGTCAACCTTGGTGCGCTCACACTTTTGCTGCAGGGCCTACGCACAGGAAACGGAGATCTGATTTCAGACGGCATGCACGATCGCCTGCATGAGCCCTATCGATGGAGATTGATCAAAGGTGGGCAGGAAGTTAAAGAGGCAGCTCTTGCTGCTGGAGCCTGGGGATGTGCCATCAGCGGCGCTGGTCCAAGCATTTTGGCTCTTTGCGCTGAGGAGAATGGCCAGGCAGTGAGCAGTGCCATGGTGAGGGCCTGGGAGGCCGCTGGGGTCGCTAGCCGAGCTCCACTGCTTAACCTTCAGACCGCTGGGAGCCATTGGCACCCCAAGGATGCTGAGTAGAACTACTCAGCAAGCCCCCAGGGGCTGATAAGTTCAATCACAATCTTGCAATTGCCATGGACGCCAATTTGCCGTTGACGGCTGCGTCTCAGGCAGCGTTTCCCTGGCTCTCTCTCATCGTTTTGCTCCCGGCTGCGATGGCTCTGTTGATGCCATTGCTTCCTGGAGATGAATCGGATCAATCCCCTCTGCCGCGAAATTTGGCGATCGGCGTACTTCTCGTTGATCTTGTGCTGATGCTCTTGGCCTTCAGCCAGCATTTCGACCCAAGTGACAGCAGTCTTCAACTGGTTGAACGGGTGAGCTGGCTTCCATCAATTGGTTTGGAGTGGTCCTTAGGTGCAGATGGACTGTCAGCTCCACTTGTTGTTCTTAGTGGACTTGTCACGCTTCTCTCTGTCGCAGCAAGTTGGAATGTCAAACATAAAACCAAGCTTTACTTCGGTCTTCTGCTTGTTCAGGCTTCAGCTCAGGGACTTGTGTTTCTCTCGCAGGATTTTCTGCTCTTCTTCCTCGCTTGGGAGCTGGAACTTGTGCCCGTCTACCTCCTGATTGCGATCTGGGGAGGAAGCAACCGCCAATACGCAGCTACAAAATTCATTCTTTACACCGCTGTCGCTTCCCTCCTGATTTTGATCAGCGGACTCGCCTTGGCGCTCTCCGGTGACTCCTTCACTCTCAACCTGACTGAGTTAGCGGCGCGATCTCCGGGTGGCAGCTTTGGATTGCTTTGTTATCTCGGGTTCTTGATCGGATTTGGGGTGAAGCTACCGATGTTTCCTCTCCATACATGGCTTCCAGATGCCCATGGAGAAGCCAATGCTCCGGTTTCCATGTTGCTGGCTGGAGTGCTGTTGAAAATGGGCGGCTATGCCTTGCTCCGCTTCAACGTTCAAATGCTTCCTGATGCCCATCTGGTCCTGGCACCAGCACTCATCGTTCTTGGCATCGTCAACATTATTTACGGAGCTCTCAATGCGTTTGCTCAAGACAATGTCAAAAGAAGGATTGCCTGCAGTTCCGTCAGCCATATGGGTTTCGTATTGCTTGGCATCGGTGCCGTTGACGCTCTCAGCCTGAGTGGCGCCATGCTGCAGATGATCAGCCACGGACTGATTGCGGCAGCAATGTTCTTCGCGACGGGATGCTTTTACGAACGCACCAAAACACTTTCCATCCCCAACATGGGTGGGCTTGCAAAAGTGTTGCCAATCACCTTTGCATTCTTCCTTGCTAGCTCACTTGCATCCCTTGCCTTGCCAGGTATGAGCGGATTCATCAGTGAAATCACCATCTTTCTTGGTGTGACCAGTCAGGAAAACTTCACTACTTTGTTTCGCGTCACCACCGTTGTCATTGCTGCAATTGGCCTTGTACTAACCCCGATTTATCTTCTCTCGATGTGCAGACGAGTGTTCTTTGGTCCAAGGATTCCAGCACTTGCCTTCATCGACGACATGCGACCGCGTGAACTTTTCATAGGTCTCACCTTGATGGTTCCGACCTTGGTCATTGGAATTTGGCCTCGTATTGCCATGGATTTCTACGAAGCGGCTACAGATGCCCTCGCCACCGATCTCGGCACTCATAGCCTGGTGGCACTCACAACCCTGCTGCCAGCGGGCTGACATCGATGACCACCCCTGAACTGTTGCGCGGTCACGGACTTCCGCGCTTCGAGGCCATCGATGCTTCTCAGGTGAAATTACACATCCCTGAGCTCATCAACGAATTGGGAGAACAGCTCACCGAACTGGAATCCATACTTGAGAAGCGCCTCCTAGAAAAAACTCCTCTCAGTTGGGAAGAGGTCATGACGCCACTGCATCTTCTCGGTGAGCGATTGCGCTGGAGTTGGGGAGTGGTGAGCCATCTCAACGCCGTTTGCAACAGCGCCGAACTAAGGGAAGCTCATTCCGCACAGCAACCTGATGTGGTGCGCTTCAGCAATCGTGCTGGCCAAAGCCGGGTGATCCACAAGGCACTTAAAAGCCTTCAACTCAATCCAAGTCATCCCCTTGATTCAACTCAGGTCAGGATCCTTGAGGCTGAGCTGCTATCCATGTGCCACAGGGGAGTGGGGTTAAGCGGTGCTGCCCAAGAGTCGTTCAACAAAGCCAGCGAGCAACTGGCATCTCTTTCCACTCAATTCAGCAACCACGTGCTCGACGCCACCCAAAGCTGGAGCCTGCTGGTAACTGACGCAGAACAGCTGAAAGGCATTCCTGAACGAGCACTTCAGTCATTAGCGGCCGCCGCAAAGGATGCAGGAGACCATGGTGAAGATGGAGAAGAACCGACTGCCTCTGACGGACCTTGGCGTCTTGGTCTTGATATGCCGCGTTATTTACCGGTCTTGACCCATGCAGATGACAGAGGGCTGCGGGAAAAGATCTACAGAGCTCAGGTCAGTAGAGCCAGTTCAGGAGCACTTGATAACACTCCTTTAATCGAGGAGATTCTCAGCTTGCGTGGTCATCAGGCTGCCCATCTTGGTTATGGGAGCTGGGCCGATCTGAGCCTGGCCTCAAAAATGGCTGATAGCGTTGACGCGGTTGAACAACTTCTCGAAGAACTCCGCGCTGCTGCCATGCCCATCGCGGAAAGAGAACTTGATGAATTAAGAGATTGCGCCAGCAGTCATGGTTCGTCTGATGCTGATCATTTCGCCCCGTGGGACGTGAGCTATTGGGCGGAAAAATTACGGCAGCAGCGATTCGACCTCAACCAAGAAGCCTTGCGTCCTTGGTTTCCTCTCCCTCAGGTATTGGATGGCCTGTTCCATCTTTGCGAACGCCTGTTCTCCATCCAAATTGAAGCCGCTGACGGTGAAGCACCGGTCTGGCATCAGGACGTGCGCTTTTTCCGGGTCAGCGACCAAGATGGTCAGCCACTCTCAGCGTTTTATCTCGATCCTTTCAGCCGACCAGCCAGCAAACGGGGTGGGGCTTGGATGGATGAGTGCTTGAACCGTTCGCGCGGCCCAAATGGTGAATTAACACTTCCTGTGGCCTACCTGATTTGCAATCAGACCCCTCCAACCGGAGACACTCCGAGCCTGATGAGTTTTGAAGAGGTTGAAACCTTATTCCATGAATTTGGACATGGACTTCAACACATGCTCACCACTGTTGAACATCCTCAAGCAGCAGGCATCAATAATGTCGAATGGGATGCCGTTGAACTGCCCAGTCAGTTCATGGAGAACTGGTGTCTCGACCGACAAACTCTGATGGGAATGGCTCTCCACTGGCAGACCGGTGAACCATTGCCTGAAGAAGATTTCCAGAAACTGCGCAACAGTCGCACGTTCATGCAGGGATGCGCCACGCTCCGACAGGTCCATTTCGCCTTGACAGATTTACGACTCCATAGCTCCTGGAGTTCGGAGCTCGGAGAAAGCCCTGATGTTTTCAGACGGAATATCGCTAAGACAACAACCGTGTTGCCACCCATTCCTGAAGACCAATTCCTTTGCGCCTTTGGCCACATTTTTGCTGGTGGCTATTCGGCCGGTTATTACTCCTACAAATGGGCAGAGGTGCTTAGCGCCGATGCTTTCGCCGCTTTCGAGGAAGTAGGGCTTGACCAGGAAGAAGTGGTACAAGCCACCGGCGAGCGCTTCCGAAATACGGTTCTCGGCCTTGGTGGAAGCAAGCGGCCTGCAGATATCTACAAATCTTTTAGGGGTAGAACTGCCAGCACAGAAGCGTTAATTCGCCATTCCGGACTCGCAGCACCTAGCCGTTGACCTTCCGGATATGGACCATAACCTGCTTGCTCTGAGTTCCAACTGGGGCAATCCTGAATCGAATGGAGCATCACCTGTTTCTCTTATTTCATTAGAAGAGGCATTGGAGAGAAGCAGCTTGAGACGAGGCATCAGTCGGAAAGACTTTCTCGCTGAGCTTCTCAAAGACGTTCATCATCAACGGCTACTCCCTCTTCTCGCGATGCTCCCGCGCGGCTGGAGACAATCTCCTGCTGAACTGCCTGAACGATTGAGAGGCCTAGCGAGCATGATCGGAGACGGATTGATGAGTCCCCTTCTGCTGGCGGCGTTCGCCGACGACTTGCAACACCTGCTGCCTTCTCGACAAGGTTCATCATCCTCAGCATTGGATCTCTGGTGCCAGCGCTTCTACAAGGATTCCTACAGCAACCAATGTCCACTCCCCAATGGACTGGACGCGATGATGAGCCAAGCGTTTGCATTGACCCGGCAAACAGAAAACAAACAAAGTGAAGCGGGTACTGGTTCAGCTTTAGGTCGGCTTACATCCTTTGCTGGCGAAATCGTCTTAAGCAATCACGGATTGTCCTACCTGCAGTCAGCAGAAGCTCGACGCAGAAATCAACAAATGGCGCAGGTATTCAACGTTCTAGGTAGCAATCTCTTTTTGGCCAAAAGCTTCGATACTCAGCCCTATCGTTTCGAAGGTCAGTCCAGCGGCAAGGATTTGATCAACTGTCTCAAAGCCAAAGGTTGGATATGTCTAGGAAGAATCCGAACGAGCGTAGCCAGCTTCGGACTTGGAGCAAGCACACCAACAGCGGGGACAAGCCGATGGAGTCAAATTCCTCTTGCAGTTCCGTACCGAACTGGCTTGCAAGATCTGAGACAAAAAGAATTCAAAGCCTTACTTCCCCATGCCTGCCTAGAAATGGAATTGCAACCTCCTGTTGGTGAATCCGTTCTGCTGCAGTACTACCAAGGGACAGAAGGTCTTAATGGATGGGCCGCGATGAATGACTTGGATCGCCCCTGGCAGAACGGACGTTCCAACGGCACGGTCAAATATTCCCAAACGGCCTTTTGCGATCAACAACTCGCGGATGCTCTTGATCTATGCGAACTCATGGGCGCCATTCACAACAGTGAAGCCAGCATGGAGAACCTTCAAATGGGCGGATATGGCGCGATCGGTTTCTGCATCGACTCCACCGCGTTGCTTGAGCAAGCGGTGACCGGGAGCACAACACTGTTTCCACTCACACTTGGAGACTTGTGGCGAGAACGACTGAACGGCAAGCTGGATGAATTACTAGAACACAATTTGCGTCCCAATGATGATGCCGTTGATCGTTACAAGTTGGCGCTAGAAGTCATGCCCCAAGACCTCTTTCACAATTCAGGCGACCGAAATGATGCAAAGAAACGGTTATTATCAAGCCAACCAACCCACAGTCCTTTTTTACTAATCCAAGATCTTAATCAGGAAGTGAGCTAACCAAACTACGTTCAAGTTCAAGGCAAATCTCTGCAACAACTTTTTGGCGAAAGGCCTCACTAAACGGGCCAGATGAACCGTTATGACTCATGCCCTCGATTTGATAACGATGCAAAGAATGTGATCGTTGCCAACGATTCCAATTCGTAAGTGGCAAAAGACTCAAGCGACCTGGATATGCGAGACGACCAAAAGCGGCAACAGGATCTTTGCTGCCAACCACCATTGCAACATCCTTGATACTTTCGAGAGCTGCATTACCGCTAAAAACTCCACAAACAGTGATCACTTGAACAGGGCTACAACAAAGTTTTTGCAAAATTGAAGCAGTACCAATAGCCATTTCTGCCCCGCCACTATAACCAACTAAGATCACACGAGATGCACGAGAAGGATGAAAATGTAACTGCTCTAAACGACGCGCAATCTTTAAAGCTAGTTCATAATTCATAACAGGTCCATAACGACGATCCGACGAAATACCCACCTTAATTACATTATTAGCCTGGACACAAAACGAACAGAGAAATCGCACAAAACCATTTGGATGATGCTCTTGAAGAGAAAACAACCACTGCCAGAACCATCGAGAATAAGAGGCTGCACGGAGACCAACATTCGTAATGGTATAGGCCTCAATTCCTTTTACCAAAAGGGCATCATTTGCAATTTCAGACTCCAAACAATTCAAAAATCCTTGAACCCTCGGTGGATGATTCTCCTCACTCTGATGAATACCGTCGAGATAAACTAAAAAATGACGATGAGTTGACTGCTTATGCTCATTATCAACAAACAAACCAGTAGCATCCGGAAAGCTTTGCATCCATCCTTCCCAGAACACGAAATCAACCATCACCGAATACACACCAACCAACGCAAGCACAACAACCAGCACTCCTCCTGACCAGGCAAGAAGTTCTAAGAGTGATCCTGATTGAAGAAGAGAAGCTGCATCGCGTCGAACCACACTGAAACCGATCAGCAACACGATTCCCAACAGGACTAATACACTAATCAAGACACGCGCACCAAGGCGAATGCCGTGCCTGTGAGACTGAACGACGGCGTTACTTCTTGTCATCGCTGTATTTGAAGAGCCACTTCTTTCGCTAAAGTGTCATAACTAGAGCGCCAACGCTGAGAAAACAATGCTCCTACAAGCAGAAGAGCAACTACATAACCAGGAAGACAAATAACAAAGGCATGAAGAAGAGGAATTCCATACATGGCATTCACTAATACCATCATATTGAGATGGATCGAAGCCAGAAGTGCAACGGCAATTAAATCACTGACATAAGGAGCTGCAACCAGCACATAAAAAAGGCCGGGCCAAAGTGCCACAGCCATCCGGTTGCCAAAAGTAATCGGTTGCAAAGGGACCCCTTCTAACAATGCCAGCATCAAACAGTGACTAATAAGGCAAAGCAAAAGAGCCAAGCTGAGCACTAGAGCATCCATCACCATATGGAGAAAGATTTGTCTCGGTGTCAGTCGATTGGCCAGCAGAGAGAACAGATGAGAAGCTGACATTGAAAAGCCAACTGCGATTAGAAGCCCTACTCCCGTGTCAAGAGCCAGAAGAACCTGACCCATCGAAACCAACCTCTCAGAGAGTTGCTGAATCATCAACTCAAGTGCGCTGAATCTGAGGACGATTCACAATCCAAACAACCATGATTGAAAGAACCGCACAGTAAAAACACCAAACAGAATTAAAAGTGGCGCTATAGGTCACCCAGGTTAGAAATATTGAGACAAAGATCAATACTCCAAATAATTTCACAGCTCGATCACTGACAGCCACCAATGGCAGAACAATGAAACCCCAATAGACAAGCTCGCCAACCGGCTCAGTATTTACGAAGTTATGGAAGATACTTTTAAGGTTTGAAACGTCATACATTAATCGACCATTACTGAATACGGAGGGCTGAAGTGCTGGGGGGTTGAGCAACAACGGAACATAGAAAAAGACACCTAAAACTGTTGCAACGATTGCCACCCATTTCAAACGTCTTTGTAGCCCAGTGGAGTCTGTCGTTCGACTGATAGACCAGGCACTCCATGGAATCCAGATCATCCAAAAACAATAAGCAAAAAATAGAAATCCCAACCCGGCCATAGACGTTAAAGGTTCGATTTTTCCTCCAACGATTCCAGTCCACTCCAACCCTTCAACAAACTGCTGAACGCCAAAAAAGAAAGGCACAAGTGCTAAAGGTTTGTACCCAGGTCTTTCAGCCTTGGATGCGAGATGATGGGAATACAGCCCTAATGGCATTAAGACCGCAGATGCAGTGAAACTCGCAGAAGCCGAGAAGCACATGAGCTCTAATCAAAATCTACTAACGACCAAGCATGACCACTCATACCAATGTTGTCAGTCAATCAATAAGAAGTGATTCAGTTAAAAGATCGAGCGACCTCGGTTGTGACATCAATTGCTGATGAGTGAAGACAGGAACCTCCTGAACCCTCCCGATCGGAAGCACCGCTTGCCACCCAGGAAACACCATCAAATCCCAACGGCAGAAGAAGCTGATGCAATCCACCTGCTGCAACTTGGCACTATCCCGATTTAACAAGTTCAGCAATGGACTCCCACGCTTCATATCTGCCAAACCAGCAAACAACCACGAGGGAATGCACTGTGCTGTAAGTGTTCCCCTTTGAGGGCTCCCAACACTCAAAAAGCGATGAGTTCGTTTGGCTCCACCCAACTCCTGGAGCCAAATCCGAGCAATGACTCCACCCATTGAAAATCCTAGTAAGTCAAGAGGTGTTTCCGCCCCCCAATGGTCTTGGATCAGCTCATCCAGCTGCTCTGCAAGCACTCGCAGAGGAGTCGCACCGAATCGATGGGGCAGATGAGGTGACAGCACAGGTCGAGGGTGACTTTCCAGACGACGCTCTAGGCGAGAGAACAATCGAGGCGTATCGAGAAGACCATGAACCAAAACAAGGGGCCTTTGGGCATCTGTTAATTCCATCAAATGCTTGGAAGATTTGGCCAGCGGCGCCATCGCTCGATCGCAACCGAACCGGTAAATCCAGGAATGGGTGGATCGCATTTCTGCAAGGTCAGATGAATTGGCAGCGGACCGTATAGACGCTCCAGCACCTCGAAGACCTCCTCGCTAAAGCGCTCAATGGTGTGGCAACAAAACGTTCGAACCAAGTTCTGAAGCGCCCTGACAGCCACGCTGTAATCAGCCGTGGTTGTGAGTTCATCAGTCTTAGCCGATCCACTGAGATCCAATCCCAAAGTGATGTCGAGTCGAAACCATTGGCCATCTCTCCGTTCATGGTCAAGAACACCAACATGAGCAAAGAGGCGCAAATCTTGGATATGAATCAAATCAAGAGGAGTCACGTTTCTCTTAGAGGAATTTCGCGATGGCTGAACTGATCACGCCCCTCAGCAAAGTCTGCAGCGATGTGGCCATCACCGCGCAATCGATACCGGTAAGTCACCAAACCCTCCAAACCCACGGGTCCGCGCGGCGGCAAAGTCTGGGTACTGATGCCAACTTCTGCTCCAAACCCATAACGAAAACCATCGGCAAAACGGGTTGAGCAGTTGTGATAGACACCAGAGCTGTCCACTGCACGCAAAAAGTATTCAGCGGTGTCTTGATTGGTGGTAGCAATCGCCTCGGTATGACGAGAGCCGAAGCGCCGAATGTGTTCAAGAGCTTCACTTAGATCGTTCACCACTCGCACTGCAAGCAAGAGATCTAGGTACTCCTGACTCCAATCATCAGCAGTGGCGACCTCCTTAACCCCCAAGGATTTACTGACAGCGTCGCCGCGCAACATGACACCAGCTTCTTCAAATGCAGGAAGGGCAATTTGAAGAAAAGTCGGTGCAATTTCCCTATGTACCAAAAGGGTTTCTATGGCATTGCAAGCTGCTGGATACTGAGTCTTACTGTCGATTGCAATGCGCAAAGCCTGCAAACAGTCCACCTCTTTATCGACATACAGATGACAGACACCATCTGCATGACCAAGAACAGGAATTCGGGTGTTGTCCTGAATGAAACGCACAAGCTCGTTACTACCGCGGGGAATAATCAGGTCAACGAGGCCATCAAGGCGCAGAAGAGCCAAGCTCTCCTCCCGAGTCGTCAACAAATCCAACGCATCCGCTGAAACAGAGGTGCAAGCCAATCCCTCCTTCAGTGACTGCATCACGGCGTGGTTCGTGCGTTTGGCCTCGCTGCCACCCTTGAGGATTGCACCATTGCCTGAACGAATCGCAAGCGAAGCGATTTGGATGACAGCGTCAGGCCTGGCCTCAAAAATCACCCCCAAAACCCCGAGTGGAACGGTCACACGCTCCAATACCAACCCGTCAGCAAGCTCGCGATGCAACTGTCTCACCCCAAGAGGGTCATCCAATGCAGACAACTGACGCACACCACTGATAGCCCCAGCCAGTTTCTGCACATCTAATTTCAAGCGAGCCACCAAAGCTGGTGCCAAACCATCGGCGGAGGCCTGAGCAAGATCTTGTCTATTGGCATCAACGATGCGATCGGCATGAGCCTCAAGCGACAGTGCCATCGCAGACAGCGCCTGTTGACGCTCTTGATTCGAACTCTGTCCCAACCCGGTAGCAGCACTCCGAACAGCTGTTGCAAGATGCAAAAGATCAGCTGATGGCTCGGGTACAACCTGGCTGGTCATCGTTGCGCGTTTGTTCTGTGATTCATCATCTCGTTTCACGTCACATCAATCGCTCGATGGCTAAGCGAGCAGCTCCGAGTCGACCTGCGCCGTTTCCTAGAGCACAGGGCTCAATCCTCAAGCCCTCTCGACTCGCAGCCTGAACACGTTGTTCAACTTCTTGGCATAACGAGGGGAGGAAATGGGCTGCAGCTCCAGCAATTCCACCACCAACAAGCACCAACTCTGGCGTAAACAAATAAACCAGAGAGCTGATACCCACACCAATAGTTCGCCCATATTGAGACCAAACCGCTTGGGCTGCTGAATCTCCGCTGGATGCCAATGTTGCCAATTCCGCTGGATCTCCATCCCATAGCCTCCGCAACGCTGAAATGCTTGCGAATTGCTCAAGGCTGCCGCGATTGCCGCTATTGCATGCAGGCCCCTTGGGGTCAAAACTGATCAGGCCCGGTTCGGCCGCGGCCCCGTTGTGCCCTGTAAATAGATGTCCAGAGAGCATCACTCCACCACCAACCCCTGTTCCCAGAGTGAGCAAGACCACATCGCGACACCCCTGAGCGGCACCTTTCCACGCCTCGCCTACGAGAGCGCAGTTGCCATCATTGGCAAGAGTGACTTTCCGCTGCAAACGTGTCTCCAGCCAATCAGCAAGGGGCACCTCCTCCCATCCAGGCAAATTGATGCAAATTCTGGCAACACGAGCTTTCACATCCATAGGACCGGGAAGACCGACACCAACCAATGAGGCGCGGCGTTCGGGATCAAGGGCCTCAATCGCCTCAACTAATGCGATACAAATCGCTCCTGGCATGGCCGGTTGAGGCGTCGCCACCTGCCGTTCAGCTAGAAGAGTGCCATCCGCTGAAAATCGCCCCAGCTTGATAGCAGTTCCCCCCAAATCAACCCCAATCACTTCAGAGGAACTCATCGCTTAAAACCGGAAGAAAAGCTGCAGCTGACTTTGCCAAGTGCCTTGAGAATCGACTGCTCCTGAAATACTTAGATTGGGGTCTATTTGATAGCTAATACTGCCCTGAGGGGAGATATCAGTACGATTGGGAGCTGACAAAATAGATAAATTAACCCGATCCGATACATCAACGCCCAGTTCAGTCACGATCGCCAATTGTTGCGGGACACGACCGGATACTCGTTCACCTTTGTTGTTCACGACAGGATTAACATAAGTTGGATACAAGGCAAATTGAAGCCTCTGGCTGAAGGCATCGGTAAACGTTCCAAGTATCGGAGAAAGCAAGGATTGGCCAAGCACCGCCGCAAGTGCAGTACCAGCTCCCGCACCTGTCAATCCAGACAACGAGTTGCCCCCAATCAAACCGAGCAATTGTGCCTGTGACATTGCGGGCTTGCTGCTCAGCTTGATGCTGTCAGCAAGACGATTTGCTGGACCTTCGGCTTCAAGCAGTACTTTCACCAAACGCAATTGCCCCCCAGCACCAAGAGCGCCTGTGCCATTGGCATCAAACACAGATGTTGAAGACGTATTACTTCCAATTCCAACATTAATACTATCTGAAACCCTAGTCTCCATAGCAACATCAACGTATGGGATTAGGCCTAAAGAAGGTGTGAAAACTGCTACATTCGGAGCCTTACGATCCAAGTTAAAGGTGCTAGTAAACATCCATACACGACCTGTAAGAAGCTGAATCACACCTCTTAATTTTATATTTTGATCCAGAGAACCATTAAGAGAGATCGATCCAGCTGTGGTGAAATTGGCTATATCAGGTAAATTGTCAACAGGTTGCACTTGAACTTTCAAATCAGGTCCAAGCTGCAAACGAAAGTCATTGAATCCAATAAACGGTAAATTTGGAATAGATGACTTAATGGTTCGGCTTGGATCCGTCTCTATCTCCGGACCGAGCAGAACAAGAGGTTTTTGAAAGTTCCAATTTTCTTCGAGCAAGACATTCGTTGTAACCAAAGGTTCAGTGCCTTTACCTTTCACTACCGAGACGTTTTCCCCCGAACTCTTCGCCGATTTCGAGAACAAAGCCCTTGTGGGATTGATCGAGCCGTTACTCAGCTGAAGATTCCCTTTGATCTCAGGGCGGACAAGTGCTCCTGTCACGCGCATATCGGCAGCCATCGCCAAATCAGCAATAGGCAACTTGATCCTTGCCTTCTCAACGCTGATTTTCAATGGGGTCTTTTCAGACATTGGCTTGAGTAACGGCAAACCACCGCTGGCTTCAAGAATTCCAGAGGAGCCGATTCGCCCATTGAGTTCCAAAACCTCCAGCCGATCGAAATCAAAGACAACTGAGCTTTTGACCTTGCGAATCCTCTGGTCCTGTATCGCAAATTCCCCGTCATTCATCACGATGAAACCATTGGCCTCAGGTGCCGAAAGACTGCCGCCAATCAAAAGCCTCAGGTCGGTACTCCCCTCGTTCCACTCAACCGAATCTCCAGAGAATCCGGCCAGAAAACGAAGTCCATCTCCATGACTCTCGACCCTGACATCCAGTGGACGATCGGGGGTCATGGGGACCTGTCCGATCACCGTCAGAGGTTCCTCAGCCCCTTCAGCCCTCAAGGCCAAATCGAGCTGCAAGGTCTCGTCTGCAAAGAGCACCTGGCCACGATCAAGAACGATCGGCTTCTGGCCAACAAGTGCCCCCTCTAGCACAAGGTCCGTTGTCAGTTTCGAGAGGCCATTATTCAAGCGATAGCTGCCCTTGAGCCCCAAAGCCCCCTGCAAAGCCGAAGGCACTGGTGCCACCAGTGCGAGGAGACTGAACGGCAGATGTGCCAATGAAAAGCTCCCTTCACCGGACTGAAGGGGGCCCTTGATCTCGGCGATAAAGGGTTTGATCTGGAGGGCGATGTCTTCATCCTGACCTTCAATCCACAGATGGCCACGTGCTGTGAGATCCACATCCAGACGGTTCAAGCTTGGTCCTTGCAGATCGAGTACAGCATCAACTTGACCTCGAAGATCCTCAGGATGAAAGGATTCCGCCTCTCGTTTATTTCGGCGAGCATCCCTAATGGCCAATTGGGCATCTCGAAGCGCACGCAGCTGCCCATCGAGGGAACCACCAAAAGTATTGACCAAGAAGGAACCGAGATCAGTTGCATCTCCTTGGGGGGCAGAAAGAGGCTGGGCAAGTTGCTGAACACTCAGAGCACTGTTAGTCAGCCAACGTGCACTTAGCCCTCGGGCCTGCAGCTCTCCATCGAGCTCAGCATTGAGACGACCATCCGCTTGAAAAGTGATCTGTCCGGTATCAGGAGGCAACATTTCGCCACTGATTTCATAACGGTCATTTTTGTAATTAGCTGCCATCAAAATCTGGCGGAGCTGGATTCCCATCAATCCGGGCTGAGCAAGCTTCAAATCGGCCGTCATCATCCAAGGCTGCAATCCAAAGTCACCAGAACCACTTAGCTGGCCGTAAACCCCCTCCCATCGTTGTTTGGGAGGTAGAACCAACTCCAAACCATCCACGCTCAGGTCTTTTGCTGTCCAGCTGTAAAGAGCTGGGGTACCGCTGATCTGAAGCTCACCCTTCCTGCGTTTGAGGCGAACGGTTTGCGGCAACCAACTTGCCCCAAGCTGGGCATCAAACGAACCAGAAATCACAGCACCAACTGATGCCATACGAAGCTGCCCACCTCCACCAGGCCGCCCCTCAAAACGTCCTTTCCAGCTTTCGGCAAGACGAATGGCACCCGCCCGAGGATTGTTGACTTCAAGCTGAAGATCAGGCTGAAGAGCCTGAAGAGGGCCGCTGACCTGTCCTTGCGCTGCGATCGTGCCATCCATCACTGTCCCAAGAAGAGAGCCGATCCTGCTGAGTGGATACGCCTCAAGGCTCACGTTGGATTGCAACGCACCAAAACGGACTCCCCCCTTGCCTACTTGAAGAGGCAAGACAGCATCAGCATTGAGATGAGCACTGCTGAAACGCTTCAGATTCAACAATCCCTGATCCGCGGACCAATCGGCCTGAAGCGACCAGTCCTCAAGCAAAGGATTGTTCAACTGGCTCAAGGCCAACTGAAGTCGAGGAGACAGACTCGGACCCGACACCCGTAAATCCCCCATGAGCGGATCTTTTGTCCCCAACAGCTCTGGGATGAGAGGCAATCCCTTCCATGCTTGACCAACCAATTGCAGCTGCCGTGTCCTGACGTTCAGCCGAGGAAACAAAGCGCCTTCCGCCTTGATTTCCACTCCAGGAGCTTGGATAGAAAGCTTGTCCAGATTGGCCTTCCATTTTTTTGGACGACGACCATCTCCCTGCACTTGCAGATCAATTGCTACAGGTTGATCCAGAAGAGTGGACGAGTTGAACCGCCATGCTCCTGAAAGGGTGAGACGAGGCTGAGACCAGCCACCACCAAGATTGAGAGCGAGCTGACTGTCATCGCCCGTTTGCTGCAGTATTGCGGCCAAATCAAAGCTTTGATTCAGCTGCAATCGACCGCCAAGACTGGCTTGATAGGGTCCATAGCGCCATTGACTGCGTGGAATAGACAAGCGATTTCCCTTACAGAGAGCACGCAACTGGCGAGACTCAATTGAATGCTCAAGCGGCTTTCCGCTTACCTTCACGCCCACAAGGGATAAAGCCCCAGCACAGCTTGCTTGGCCTTGATTGAAAGCAAACGTCAGATCGCCGCCCAACTGGCCTTTCATCTGAATGGGCTGCGACGTTGGAAGCAACCCCTGCAATCGGTCCAGACGAACCCTCTCCAACCGAGTACTAATTCGGAATTCAGGACGATCCCAGCGAACACGCCCTTTCAAGTTCACCGTGCCTCGATCGGGCAGACGGAGCTGAAAGGCTCCATCTGCCCACTTTTCATTGAGACGAAGTCGCGTGATTCCCGCCAGGGAAAGTTGAAGGTCTGCGGGCTCCACCCGAATCTTGGCCGGATCAACAAGGCGAACACGAAGATCAACTCGCTGCAGAAACTCTCCGTCCGATCTTGGGCCTGGCACCCAAAACTGACCCTGTTGATTGCGACGAAGGTTGACGTTTGTCCCCGTCACACGAGCAACTAAAACAAGCCTTAATTGGCGAATACTCGAGAAAGGATCAATCCCCAGAGTCAGTTTTCGCAACCGAACCGTCGAGGCATCCTTCGTTCCCGGAAGAATGCTGATGGGTCCAATCCCTAGGCCATGAGGGCCAAGTCCGCGATATTGACCGATCTGAATTGGATGCCCCAGAGGAACAGCCAACTGCTTTTCAAGGGATGGACGCAGCCGATCCACAACACCTGCAATTAAACGATCAGCACTGAACCAAACGGCGGCAGTGGCCACAATTGTGAATCCAAGTCCAGAGATCACAACTCTTGGAGCCATCGCGCTTGTGCTTCTGCTCCGCATTGATGACCGTCATCCCACCCAAGGTCGACGCAATATAGAGAGGAGATTTGTTCCTAACCAGCCCATGCCTCTTCCTGAGTTGCTGGAGATGTCCAGCAAATGGCTCGCCTGGAGTGGCCTAGGCCTTTCTGTGCTCACACTGGTGGCCTTCATAACGCAGTGGGGCGTGCGTTTTCGTCTCGTTGGCGTCAGTAGTTTTACGTTTTTATTAGCGGTGAGCTGTTGGGCTTTTTCAATCAGTTACACGCCACCAATTCGCATCGATGGAGCTCAGCAAGTGCCGATTGTTTTTGACAATGGCACCAACCTTGTAGTCGCCCAGGCTGCGGAAGGATTCCAGTCGGAAGCCATCGATCCCACTCTGAACCAAATAGCAGCCAACTTGCGTCCCGGAGGACGCAACCTTGAAGTGCGAGTTCGGCTGAGGCAGATTCAGCCCGTCAACGAGGGCACATCCAGACCGGTTGTACTTGGGGAAGTTACTAGAAACTTTGATCAGGGATGAACTCAGACGCTCCTCTCAACGCGTTGCCTCAGGGTTTTAGGGATGAGCAGCGAGACCTTCAGAAAGCAGGAATTACCAATTGGGGACAGTTACGAGATCTCAATGATCAGAAACTGAGCCGTCTCGTAGCAACAGGTCGATCTACAGCTCGCAATCTCAAACGCCTTCGCGGGATTGCTGAACTCGTTTGCTGTTTAAGACTTGCCCCTGCGGATGCGGCCCTGCTCATGCACGCAGGTTTTGCAACTGTCTCTGCCATCGCCACCTCGTCCCCAAATGAAATCGTGAACCGAACTGGACGCCTAGAACGCCAGCTAGGGAGTGGCAGAGCGCCGGTCGTAGATCTTGCCATTGCCAAAGCTTGGATCTTGAGTGCGAAAGCCAGGCAAACCACGAACTGACCGCCCAAAGAGGCAAGCCCTAGTACGGCCGTTTGAAATGGAATGAGTTAGTTAGGGAGGAATCATGCTTCCCCTCCATCAGATTCAAATCAAGATCTCTTCACTCAGGCATTTCGCTATTAGATGCCTTCACTTCTCCATATTGCTGTCCACTTCAGCAAGCTTTGCTCAATCCAGCCTGTTGGAAAGCGTCAAGCGAAACCCAGCTGAAGCACGAATTCTTTGTGCGCAGTTCAAATCAATGAACAACAACGGGCAGTCTGCGCTCTCATCGCAAGCCATCAAACAGCTCGCGAATCAACGCAACCTGAGCATGAATAATTCAGAAATTTTGACGACCTACGTCATTGGATTGCACTGTCCGGATGTTCGCTGACGCGACATTGGTCACTCCAGATGGTGTCTCACTCATGGCACGCATCTGGACACCTGAAGGAATTGGTCCATGGCCCACCCTTCTGATGCGTCAGCCCTATGGAAGGGCGATCGCATCCACCGTGACACTTCCTCATCCGCTCTGGTGGACTGGGCAAGGTTTCGCTGTGTGTGTACAAGATGTGCGCGGACAGGGAGACTCTGAGGGGGTTTTCAAAGGATTCGGCCAAGAAGCAGTCGACACTGCTTCAACCATGGCTTGGCTGAGAGAGCGGCCCGAATGCAACGGTCGTATCGGCTTATTTGGTTTCTCTTATCAAGGTGTGACGCAGCTGCTCGCACCAAAAGATTGTCCTGCCCCTGATTGCCTCGCTCCAGCCATGTGCGGATTAGCAGAGAGAGAGCATTGGAGCTGCGATGGAGGTGCTCACTGGTGGCATCTCGGACTTGGCTGGGGGTTGCAGCTTGCCGCTCTGCAGGCCAAGCGGCGCAACGATCAAGCTGCCTGGAGCGAACTTCACAACGCTCTTGAAAGTGGCCGCTACCTTCGCGAAGGCCTCAGCCTTTTAAAGCGCCATGACCCCAAGGGGATGGCACTGCGCTGGTTCCAGCAACCGGCAGATCAGCCCGAGGGTTGGATCACCCATCGACCATCCGAATCGTGGTTAATCAAGCCAATGCTTCTTATCGGTGGCTGGTGGGATCCTCACCTTCAAGGCCTGCTTGACCTTTTCGCCCAGGCCAAAAGAAGTGGCGGTAGTCCAAAGCTACACATCGGACCTGCTAGCCATCTGCAGTGGTGGCCTGAAACCACTCAGATTTTGCTTGATTTTTTCAACCAACACCTCAAAGGACCAACAACAAGAAAACAAAACAAGACAGCGGAAATCAAGCTCTGGAACCAGACAGATGCCTTTTGGTCGGAGAGCAACGGACACGAATGTTCTGCTCACCACTGGCACTTACGCAGTACGGGACTGGCTTGCCTTGATCTCAACGATGGGCAATTGCTCAACCCAACCATTGCTGGAGCAGGGGCCTGCGCGATTGTTCATGATCCATGGAGGCCTGTGCCTTCCATAGGGGGGCATTTGAGTCCTACCGCTGGTCCCTGCGATCGGAGGGGGATTGATCAACGATCGGACGTGGCGGTATTCAGTTCCGAACCTCTACAAACATCTCTCCAGCTTCTCGGTCGCCCAAGGTTGAAAATTCAGGTGAGTGCGGACCAGCCTGCTTTTGATCTTTGTGCTGCGCTTTCAAGACTTCCCGCAGATCGAGATGAAGTGCAGCAACTCTCCACAGGGGTTTTACGCGTCCGACGGATCAGCGATCTCACGTCTACAGAAATCACGCTGGAACTTCAGCCTCTCTTTGCCAGCTTCCAGCGAGGGGATCGTCTCCGACTTTCCCTCGCTGGAGCTGCATGGCCAGCAATTGGCATCAACCCAGGAGATGGCAAACAGTGCTATGGCCCAGCCAACAGCGATTGCCGAGTCATCACTCTTTACCTAAAGCTGGAGGGAGCGTCACTTCAAATGGCGCCACTGCTCCTTGTCCAAGCCGGATGAACTCCGGCAAACTAACTCTATTGCTGAATCTCATTCATGAAGCTCTCCTCCTGCCTTCTGGTCTGCGCTCTTGCGGCACCGATGCTGCAGGCTTTCCCTGTGCCAGCTGCAAGAGGAGAACAGCTTTTGGCTCAGGGGATGTCGGCCCCAAGCACCCCACTGAGCGCTAGCGACGCGACTCAGGCTGCAGATGCACTTCTAACTGCTCTTCAAAGTCGCAATGCTCAGAGCTTGTTTGATCTCCTGTCGACTCCACTGCAAAACGCAACAAGCGTTGAAGCAGTGAAAGATCGTTTAAAGAAGGCGCATCGCATCAAATCCTCCCGTGTTGTGGCGATTTATCCAGGAATGGATGACACCACTGTTGATGTGATTGCCCATACCGAGGCTGGAAGTAAAGAGCTTCTTCTTGTCCTCGACGATGATGGGAAGCTCGTGGCTTGGAAATGGTTAGGCGAAACGCTGCCCATCGAGACAACTGCACTGAAATTCGTGCGGGATCTCAAAGCGAAACGCTGGATTGCTGCTCGTTACTACCTATCCCTTGATTTTCAGAAAGAGATCTCTCCAGAAGATCTAGAACGCAAATGGAGCAAATTAAGCCGTGTCCTCGGTGGTGTAAAACAGATCAAAAACGCTGTAATTGCAAGCCAAGGAGCCGAGCAACAACTCGTTCTCGTCACCATTGAATTCGGAACTGTGACTGACAACCTGTTTGTCATCTTCGATGCTCAGGGCCGGATCATCAACGTGGACTTCTCGGAGGATCTGGTCTGATCCCAAAAACTCCAAGATTTGGATGCAACCCAGGCTGCTTTTCGGCCTAAGCTCCCGCCCAACGAAGACCATCCTCTGCATGACCATCGCTGTTCTCGACTGGATGGTTCAGGACAGCCAGCGGCTGGCCGAATGCCGGCACGATCACCCCTTTTCTCTGCTTGGACCCCAGAAGCTGGAAACAGGGCAATGGTTGGTAAGGGCTTGGGTTCCCGAAGCTGACACCGTTGAGTTATTGCTCGACGGCCAGCGCTTTTCGATGAAAAGCCCTCATCACCCATGGGTTTTCGAAGCCGAGTGCTCACGGGATCCAGGTCATAACTACAAATTGAAGATCAGCCGAGGCGGACTAGAGCACGAACAATTTGATCCTTGGGCCTTTCGGCACGAATGGATGGGCGAGATGGATCGCCATCTCTTCGCAGAAGGTAATCACCATCACATCTGGCGTCGGATGGGGGCTCACCGCTGCCAACAAGGCGGAGTTTCCGGTGTGATGTTCTGCCTGTGGGCACCCAATGCCCAAAGTGTCAGTGTGATCGGAAATCTCAATTCATGGGATGGTCGTTATCACCCCATGCAGCACAGGATTGGCGGCATTTGGGAGCTATTCGTTCCCGAGCTCGAAGAGGGGCATCTATACAAATACGAAATCCGTACCCAAGACGGCCATTGCTATCAGAAGGCTGACCCTTACGGTTTCCAGCACGAAGTCAGACCAGACACAAGTTCCATCGTCAGTCATCTCGATGGATTTCAGTGGAGTGATGACACTTGGATGAGCAGTCGCGATAGCCGCAACCCCCTCGATCAACCAATCTCGGTTTACGAGATGCACTTGGGGAGCTGGATCCACGCCTCTGCTGACGATCCATTCATCGAAGCCGATGGCACCCCCCGCCCTCCAGTTCCAGCAGCCGATCTCAAGCCTGGTGCTCGACTGCTCACGTACCCAGAGCTTGCTGATCGTCTGATTCCATACGTGAAGGAGCAAGGGTTTAGTCACATCGAATTGATGCCAATCACCGAGCATCCTTTTGATGGATCATGGGGATATCAAGTCACCGGCTGGTATGCACCTACAAGCCGGTATGGCACTCCTGACGAGTTTCGCGCCTTTGTTGATCGCTGCCACGCCGAGGGCATCGGGGTCATTATCGACTGGGTGCCTGGCCATTTCCCCAAGGACAGTCATGGGCTTGCTTTTTTCGATGGCTGTCATCTGTATGAGCATGCCGATCCACGCATAGGCGAGCACAAGGAATGGGGGACCTTGATCTTCAATTACAGCCGTAATGAGGTCAGGAATTTCCTCGTTGCCAATCTGGTGTTCTGGTTTGACCAGTTCCACATCGACGGCATCCGAGTCGATGCGGTGGCATCCATGCTTTACCGCGACTACCTACGGCCAGATGGAGAGTGGTTAGCCAATGAAGATGGAGGTAGAGAAAACACCGAGGCCGTCCGCTTTCTCCAACAAGCCAATCACGTTCTTTTCGAGCACTACCCTGGAGCACTTTCTATCGCTGAAGAATCCACCACTTGGCCCATGGTGACTCAGCCCACAGAGCATGGCGGACTTGGATTCAACCTCAAATGGAACATGGGTTGGATGCATGACATGCTCGATTATTTCGAACTTGACCCTTGGTTCAGACAGTTTCATCAAAACAACATCACGTTTTCGATTTGGTACACGTACACCGAAAACTTCATGCTTGCCCTTAGTCACGACGAAGTCGTACACGGCAAGAGCCATCTCCTTCACAAGATGCCGGGTGACGACTGGCAGAAATATGCCAACACTCGCGCTCTACTGGCCTACATGTGGACGCACCCCGGTAAGAAAACGATCTTCATGGGCATGGAGTTCGGCCAACGTGCTGAATGGAACGTATGGGGAGATTTGCAATGGGATTTGCTGAACTACGAACCGCATGTAGGCGTGCATCGGATGGTGAGAGAACTGAATGCGCTCTATAAAAATGAGCCTGCTCTCTGGCAAGACGATTTCGATCAGTACGGGTTCCAATGGATCGACTGCAATGACAACCGCCACTCCGTCATTAGCTTTATGCGACGGGAAAGCACAAGCGGCTCCTGGCTAGTGGTCGTAGCCAACTTCACCCCTCAAAGCCATTCCCATTACAAAATTGGAGTTCCAATGTCGGGGTTTTACGAAGAAATCTTCAACACGGATGCTGCGAAATACGGAGGCAGCAACCTTGGCAACCTTGGTGGCAAGCGATCCGATGAATGGGGCATTCACGGCTATGAAAATTCCTTAGAACTCTGCTTGCCACCTCTCAGCCTGATGGTCTTTAAGCATGATCCCAAAAAAACGCTGACTGAAGACACCAGCGAAGAGAGTCCTCAGGTTCAGGTGATGTGACAAAACTGCCCGAATCGCTGAAAAACACAGCGATTCGGGCAGTTCTCTCAGGTAGGTTGCCGCCTTGATCTTCACGCATCCATGAGCGACACCCTGCCCCTACTGCTCCGTGCCGCCCGCGGAGAAGCGGTAGAGCGTCCTCCCGTCTGGATGATGCGTCAAGCCGGCCGGTACATGAAGGTATATCGCGACCTGCGCGATCGTCACCCCAGCTTCCGCGAACGATCTGAAAACCCTGATCTCTCTTACGAGATTTCAATGCAGCCGTTCAGGGCATTCCAGCCTGATGGTGTGATTCTGTTCTCAGACATCCTGACTCCTCTGCCAGGAATGGGGATTGAGTTCGACATTGTTGAGAGCAAAGGTCCTCAAATTGGGGATCCGATCAGGAACCTCAGTCAAGTTGAAGCGTTGCGGCCACTGCAACCAGAAGAAAGCATGCCATTTGTTGGCGAGGTCTTAGGACGTCTGCGCAGCAGCGTTGGAAATCAGGCGGCCGTTCTTGGATTCGTAGGGGCACCATGGACCCTGGCCGCTTATGTCGTGGAAGGGAAAAGCAGCAAAAACTATGCCGTCATTAAAAAGATGGCTTTTCAGGAGCCTGAACTCCTGCACAAACTCCTTCATCACTTCGCAGATTCGATAGCCACCTACCTGCGTTATCAGATCGATTCCGGCGCACAAGTGGTCCAGATGTTTGACTCCTGGGCCGGGCAACTCAGCCCCGCCGATTACGACACCTTTGCTGCGCCTTATCAGAAAAAAGTTGTCGATCTCGTTAAACAAACCCATCCCGACACCCCATTTATCCTTTACATCTCAGGAAGTGCAGGGGTCCTGGAGAGAATGGGACGCACCGGAGTTGACATCATTTCTCTGGATTGGACGGTCGACATGGCTGAAGGGCTCGCCCGCTTACCAGACCACATTGGTGTTCAAGGCAATGTCGATCCAGGGCTTCTATTCGGCACTCCTGATGCCATTCGCGATCGCATCGATGATTGCGTTCGTAAGGCGCGCGGTCATCGCCACATCCTGAATCTTGGCCATGGAATCCTGCCTGGCACTCCTGAAGAAAATGGCCGCGCTTTCTTTGAAGCAGGCAAGACGGTGATGGACCGAATCGGAGGTTCTGCTTGAGCAAAGCTCCTTCCAGAATCCTGATTACCGGCGCAAGTGGTTGCGTCGGTCAATACACAGCTGCTTGGCTCCTGGAACATTCCAATGCCGAGTTGCTGCTATGGCTCCGTGATCCCGCAAAATTAACGGCGATCTCAGCACAGCAACCTCGCGTGCACTTGTTGGTGGGAGATCTACGCGAAACAGACCGATTTGCCAGCGAACTATCCACCGTGACTCGGGTGATTCACACGGCGACTGCATGGGGAGATCCTGAGCGTGCTCATCAAGTCAATGTTGTCGCAGTGAAAAGGATGCTGTCCCTGTTGAATCCAGCGGTGGTTGAGCAGATCATCTACTTCTCTACGGCCAGCATTCTCAATCGATCTTTGCAGCCACTTCAAGAAGCCCTTGCTTACGGAACCGAATACATACAAACCAAAGCCCAATGCTTAAAAGAGCTCGAACAACACCCTTTGGCTGAGCGCATTGTGGCGGTGTTTCCGACACTGGTATTCGGCGGAAAAGTAGATGGGACCAGTCCTTTTCCAACGAGTTACCTGACGGAAGGCTTAGCTGAAGCCAGCAAATGGCTATGGCTTGCTCGCTGGTTGAGAGCAGATGCAAGCTTTCATTTCATCCATGCGGCTGATATCGCCTCGATCTGTGGAATTTTGGCGACCACTCCTCATCAACCCAATCCAGAACCAGGGCAAGGTCCCGTTCGTAAAATTGTGATGGGTCAACCATCGATCAGCGTCAATCAAGCGGTGGCGACGCTCTGTCGCTGGAGAGGTGTCGCAAGAACCCCTGGAATACCTCTGTGGGGCTGGCTGATCGAAGGTTTGATCAGAATTCTTCCGATCGAAATCAATGAATGGGATCGATTTTCCATCCATCAACGACACTTCATTCATGATCCCGTCACTCAACCTGAACGGTTCGCAGGTCGGAGCCATGGGCCAGACCTTGAAACAGTTCTGATGGATTCAGGACTTCCGCACCGTGGAAGGATCTGATCGGCGTTAAGCTGATTGAAATGTTTATGAGCTCATGATCAGCCGTTTGCGTTCTCTCGTCTCAGCAGCAATTGCCTTTGCACTAGTTCTGGGGCTAGGTGTTGGCACAGCCAGTGCTGCCACTGTGGAAGTGAAGCTTGGGACCGACTCCGGAATGCTGGCGTTTGAACCAAACACTCTCAACATTAAAGCTGGAGATACAGTCAAATTCGTCAACAACAAATTGGCACCACACAACGCCGTGTTTGATGGCCACGACGAACTAAGCCATAGCGATTTGGCCTTTGCACCGGGTGAATCCTGGGAAGAGACCTTCACTGAAGCTGGAACTTTCGACTTCTACTGCGAGCCTCATAGAGGAGCTGGCATGGTCGGAAAAGTGATTGTTGAGTGATTCTGTTTGATCAGCACTTGAACACAAGTCCCGTGAGCGTTTTAACAGTTGCACACGGGGCTCTTTTTTTGTCTGTCGAAGTGGATAGGGTTCAGATAAATAAAGCTGGTGGCGATGCTCAATCCCTTTCCCCTGTTCGCAATCATTCTGTCCCTCAGCCTCAACCTAATGGGATCAGCACCCGTATTTGCGGCCACTGATACCATCCCTGACCTTGGTCATGGTGGCCAGCTATTTTCAGCGAATTGCGCGGCTTGTCACATGGGCGGCGGCAACGTCATCAGTGCTTCAAGAACGTTGAGTAAAAGCGATCTTCAAGCACACCTCAATGAATATGGTGATGACCACGTGGAAGCGATTGAGCACCAAATTGAAAACGGAAAAAATGCAATGCCTTCCTTCGTTGGCAAGTTAAGCGAGCAGGACATTGTCGATGTTGCTAGTTACGTAGAGCTCAAAGCCGAAAAAGGCTGGCAACGATGAGTAGAGAAGGATGGAAAAATTTTCTGCACTCAGTAGAACGAAGTCCAGCCCTCCAGCGTGCTGTCAACTCATGCAGCGGAATGAATGAGGTTGTTTCCTTGGCACAAAAAAATGGTTATGCACTGCGCGTCGAGGATTTAAACCACGATGCTCAGGCCGAAGCCATCGCTGAGTGGTTCAAAATCAGCACGATTTAATAACAACGAGTCCTGCTGAGACCACGTCCAAAAAATCTTCCCATTAGGGTTGTGGAATAATTTGCAATTCACTCATTGATTCATCCAAATGAGATAGGTGACGAGCAGTTGGATCGGATTATCGAGATGGCCTGGGAAGATCGAACCCCCTTCGAAGCAATCGAGTATCAATTCGGTCTTATTGAAACAGACGTCATCAAATTGATGCGTCAAACTCTTAAGCCAGGATCATTTCGAAGTTGGCGCAAACGTGTAACAGGTCGCAAAACCAAACATGCATCCACCAGCAACTCAGAACGATTTAGAGCTGCCTGTCACCGGTAATTGGTCAAATATTAAAGAACAACTTAATTCTCTGACTTTTTCTCCGATCTAGCTGCAATCTTGGCGTCTGCCCAACGTGAGAAAAAATAGACAGCAATAAACATTGGCAAATATGCAATCCACATATTGTCAAGAACGAGGCCACTATTGTTAACAAGAACCAATCCGCCGTACCCAACAACAAAATAAATTCCAGCTCTACGAAGAGCTCCAACCTGTTTAGGATTCATCAAAACAAATAGCTACTCAAAGCATGTTATGAGAATGGACAGCTAATAGTCTTGCTTTGTTTCTCCATTCACACAATAGAAACAAAAAAAGATCTTGTGGAGCGATTAATCTCGGCACCAAAAAAAGCCCTGACCGCAACTGAACCACTTATCAATTGATTGAACTTCAACGAATCAGTCTCATCAATGCAATCGCCTTCAATAAATATCAGACATTGGCGAATGAAAAAATGGAAAATCAACAACAAGACGATCAAAATGTACGGAGCATATCCAAACAATCTTCAACATCTACTTTGATAATTTGGAGTATAATTAAGGAGAGATTGGCGGGATTCCACCTCATGCACGGCCCTGCAAAGGTGAATTCATACATAAAGAGTATTTTAATACCACCATCCACTGATCCAGACGAATGACACTCCAAAGAATATCAATCGTCAACCAATGGAGTACAATTCAGGGGATAAGAGGTTTGTTTAATCATTATGTTATTTCTAAACTCGGTTCTCAAAAAAATGATCCCTATCATGACTTAAATCAGCAGTGTCAAAAAGCATTAATTCCCAGCTTGGAGCAATGCAAAATAACTTGATCATTAGAATTAAATTCATCACCAAAGTAAAACGATGACTGACATCACGAACCGCCCAAGCCCCAGCGAGATGACATATGCCCAAGCTTGGAAGGAATATCAGAGCAACGGTGAAGCCTGGAGAACCGAGCACGATGAAGCAATGCAACAAGTGCGATTAGCCATGCCTGAAGCTGGCTCTGGTGCACTTGTAGAAGCAGGCCTCATTATGGCAACTCGTCCAATCGGTCAAAGGCAAGAAGCGCTCAGCAGATGGCATGAGTTTTTCGAAAGCGATAAACAAGCAAATTCAACCCATGGCTACCCAACCGGTCATCCAAAATCGAAGGATTAAGGCCTAGACCAATAAACAACAATCCGCCTCTGAAACTTCGAAAAAATGTCACTTGCCATCCACAATTTTAAAGTAGAAAGTTGATCTCTAAGAGAAAACTGCAAAGCCAAGATCTCTGCCTAAATTCTTTTACATCATGATCACTATACTAACTGGATAACTTAACAAGTACTCAATTCAAATTGAGTACCTCCGCCAAAGAACAAAAGGAATAATTGTAAGCATCATTAAAATGCTGTAGACAGCTGAAGGAAGACTAAAACGACTCAATTCTGCTTGAACAAGCTCATCGCTGATCAGAGAGCCAACAACAATCCCAATCGTTCCATTTTGAAAACCAGCTTCTACTGCAAGTGAGGTAATTTGAGATTGCTTCAAACCAAGCAGATTTCCAATGCCTAAACCAACGCTTAACATAAGTAGATTTAGAAGCAGTAAAATTGGACCAAGGATGGGCAGATTGGCAATGAAAACATCCCATTGACTAATCAAGGCTCCCAATAAAACCAATACAAACAAAGTATTTGCAGTTCGACTACTGTATAGTTCCCAACGAGTTGCTAGTTCTGGAGCAACTTGACTTAGCCAAACTCCAAGTAAAACAGGTAATGTTGCAAGACAAAAGACTTTAAGACTCAATGGAAGTATTGATAATTCAATATTTTGTTGTGGGAGAAGTATTGGTGCCGTAACACTCAAAACAAGAGGCAAAGTTCCAGCAGTAACAAGACTTGCAAGTGAGGTATAAGAGATTGAAAGTGCTACATCACCTCTAGATAGTTTAGTCATTATATTTGATGTAATTCCTCCAGGACAGCAGCTCAAAATCATCACACCAATAGCAAGTTGTCCTTGCAACCCAAATAGTGTAAGCAATATAAAAGCAATAATTGGAAGCAAAGCAATCTGTACGAGTGCACCAGCGATAAGAGTTTTAGGCTGTTGAAATGCAACCCAAAAATCTTGTGGCTTAAGGGATAATCCCAGAGAAAACATAATGAACGCAAGACTCCCAGCTAAAACGGCTTCAATCACGATGCTTGGGCTTCAAAGTAAATTATTTAAGAGTGTACACATAAGTCACTCATTTCCCAACAAGCCAAGAATCACTCTCATTCATTTCTAATATAAGAAAACAATACTGAGAATAAAAATGCACAATCCAGAATCAGAAAAATGTTAAAATCATGCAATAAATAAAATCGAGGTGAAGTTTAAAACCTGTGAGAGTTAGTTGGCAGATCAGCTCAACAAACAAAAGGGAGAGCTTATTACTAAGATCAAATCAACATAAAAGACGAAAAGAATGCGAAGAGAACCACTCACATGGAATTAATCAAAACAACACCAGGATCTCACATACAAACTAATAGTCACCTCCTAAGGATTAAAACTGTACTTACAAATGAATGCAAGCAGTTGGGTGATGAAGTACTCAGCAATCATCTCATCCATCACAATTAAAACAAAAACTAGGCAGCGCAATACAAGAGAACCAATAGCGGCAACCACATTCATCAACGAGACTATTAAAATATTTAACACTATATCGGGAAGAAGATGTTTTCTGTGTTTAAACAACTGAAAAAAGAAATCGTGAACTTAATCAATTATATTTATTTTGTAAATTTGTACTTATTTGCAAAACAGAAATGAAAAAAAATTCAGATCACTCCGATAGAGACCTTCTGCTCTGAAATCACTTTCCTAAAATTGACTTCCTTGTCAATACATGAAAGATATTAAATCTCTAATCTGGAACATAATTGTTAATCAGATCAATCAGAATAGTTGTAACCGTAGTATCATTATCTAGGGCATACTTTTTAAGCCTTCGATGCAGGTCTTTAGGAATCAAAAGCGATAATTTTTTAGTTTCCAAGACTACATCAATTTATTTAATCCATTAAATTACAGATGATGCGATGCATAGTCTGTATTTATGAAGACAGAACCCATTGAAAACTCAATTTCTATGAACAGGCAAGCTTATGACTCACCATGAAGTCAATGCATATGTTTCTAAAAAATCAACAGTAGCTCTTACACCGTTATTGATCCGTTGATGATCATTCTACAGCTTTCACATTCCAAGCATATGTACTAAATTCAAGATATAGTAGGAAATTCAAAAAATAAAGCAAAAAACTTAAACATTAGAGGAAAAATAATATTTAAATTGCTGCTTAAGATTTCATTCGACAGGGAAATTCAAACAAAAGCCTACAAAGCATTCTTGACAAAGCTGATTTAAAATATTTTACAGTATATGTAATAGCTTTACTACAACTTACGAAATGAGCTCAGCAATTCAAGATAAAGTTCTTCATCAATTTCGCGAACGTCATATTCTGAGGGCATAACTCCATGAAGATGTTCATGCACAACAGTCCAACACTTGCGCTCCATATCAAGAGGTTTTGGTCCATAAGCGGCGTACACTCTTTCCATTAGTGCATTGACTAAGGCAGGATCATTAACCATCGTTGTTTCACATTCAAATATAAAGAATACTCGACCCTACAGGCACAGTTCGGCAAGCCGAATAGGTCGGAAAACCGTTTGTTTATGAACAGTTCTCCTTTCTGCAGAGACAAGATACCGTCATATGTTATTGGGATTAGGACCAAACAAAGGTCATGCAACCTACAGCTGAACAATTCACCGAAAAGGCCTGGGCCGCGATCATGTCAGCGCAGCAGCTGGCCCAAAATCGTCGCCATCAGCAACTCGAAAGCGAGCATCTACTGAAGGCTTTATTGGACCAGGAGAGCCTGGCGGGTCGAATCCTCGACAAAGCTGGAGTCTCACCACCCGCGCTTCAAACAGCTGTAGAGACCTATCTCAACCAGCAACCAGCTCTCAGCAATGCACCTGAGTCAGTGTTTTTAGGCAAAGGCCTCAATGCAGTACTCGAACGAGCTGAAACGCTGAAACTGAGCTACGGCGATAGCTTTATTTCGATTGAGCATCTTCTGCTGGCTCTTGCCGATGACGGTCGCTGCGGCCGTCAGCTTCTTAGCCAAGCCGGCACAGATGCTTCACGATTAAAAACCGCAATTAACGATGTGCGTGGCAGCCAAAAAGTGACCGACCAAAACCCAGAGGGAACCTACGAATCACTAGAAAAATACGGACGTGATCTCACAAGCGCTGCTCGCGACGGCAAGCTTGATCCTGTGATCGGTCGAGATGAGGAAATTCGCCGAACGATTCAAATCCTTAGCCGCCGTACCAAAAACAATCCAGTTTTAATTGGCGAACCAGGGGTTGGAAAAACAGCAATCGTTGAGGGACTCGCACAACGGATTGTGAATGGCGATGTGCCTCAGGCGCTGCAAAACCGTCAACTAATCGCCCTTGACATGGGCGCTCTGATTGCAGGTGCTAAGTACCGCGGTGAATTTGAAGAACGGCTCAAAGCAGTGCTTAAGGAGGTCACCAATTCGGATGGACAAATCGTTTTATTCATCGATGAAATCCATACCGTGGTGGGGGCGGGTGCCACGGGTGGTGCAATGGACGCCAGCAACCTGCTGAAGCCCATGCTTGCCAGAGGAGAACTGCGCTGTATAGGAGCCACCACCCTTGATGAACACAGATTGCACATCGAGAAAGACCCTGCTTTGGAGCGTCGTTTTCAGCAGGTCCTGGTTGACCAACCCACTGTTGAAGACACCATCTCAATCCTGCGAGGACTAAAAGAGCGCTATGAGGTTCATCACGGAGTCCGCATTGCTGACAGCGCCCTGGTAGCAGCTGCAGTTCTGAGTAGTCGCTACATCGCTGATCGCTTTCTCCCTGACAAAGCCATTGACCTTGTTGATGAATCAGCAGCAAGGCTGAAAATGGAGATCACCTCCAAACCGGAGGAGATCGACGAGATCGATCGCAAGATTCTGCAATTAGAGATGGAGAAACTGTCACTCGGGCGTGAATCCGATGCCGCTAGCCAGGAACGACTCCTGCGCATAGAACGTGAACTCGCAGAACTATCCGAGCAGCAGAGCACTCTTAATGCTCAATGGCAGCATGAAAAAGGCGCCATCGATGAGCTTTCCACTCTCAAGGAAGAGATCGAGCGGGTCCAGCTTCAGGTGGAACAAGCCAAACGAAGTTATGACCTAAATAAGGCCGCAGAGTTGGAATACGGCACACTCGCCGGACTTCAGAAACAATTACTTGCGCAGGAACAAGCCTTAGTCGAAACAGATGAAAATGCTGAAAAATCGTTACTACGAGAAGAAGTTAGTGAAGACGATATCGCTGAGGTCATCGCAAAATGGACAGGGATTCCAGTGGCAAAGCTTGTTCAATCCGAAATGGAAAAATTACTCGAACTTGAGAATCAACTTCATGAACGAGTTATAGGTCAAGACCAAGCAGTAACAGCAGTAGCCGATGCCATCCAGCGATCAAGAGCGGGGCTAAGCGATCCCAATCAACCCATCGCAAGTTTTTTATTTCTTGGACCCACAGGAGTGGGCAAAACAGAACTCTCTAAAGCTTTGGCTGCGCAACTTTTTGACAGTGAAGATTCGATGATTCGAATCGACATGTCTGAATATATGGAAAAACATACGGTAAGTCGGTTAATAGGCGCTCCTCCAGGGTATGTGGGGTATGAGGCTGGAGGACAGCTCACCGAAGCCGTAAGGCGCAGGCCTTATGCGGTAATCCTTTTTGACGAAGTGGAAAAAGCGCACCCAGATGTATTCAATGTGATGTTGCAGATCCTCGATGACGGTCGAGTAACAGACGGCCAGGGTCGAACAATTGACTTCACAAATGCTGTTCTGATTCTGACAAGCAACATTGGGAGCCAATCCATCCTCGATTTAGGAGGTGATGACAGCCAACATCAAGAAATGGAGAGTCGCGTCAACGAAGCGCTACGCGGACACTTCCGTCCAGAATTTCTGAATCGAATTGACGACACGATTATCTTTCACAGTCTTCGACGCGATGAATTGCGCCGAATTGTCAGCTTGCAAGTGGAACGGTTGCGTCAACGACTCATTGAGCGAAAGATTGAACTCAAGATCAGCGAAGAAGCAACCGACTGGTTAGCAAATGCAGGCTATGACCCAATTTATGGAGCAAGGCCACTCAAGCGAGCTATTCAACGCGAGCTAGAAACTCCGATGGCGAAAGCAATTCTTGCCGGTCTCTACGCAGAGGGAACATCTGCTCATATCAACGTAAAACAAGGGAAATTGATATTGAGCTAGAACTTGGGTACGGCGGCATTAACAAATTTCAAATGTTAAGTGACACAGATTTTCTTTTAACCAACCGTGGTGTTCTCACTGTGGCTTTCATGGTGGTTCTTTTTACCTTCATTGTGGTCGGCACCATCGGCGTGCCTGCCCATGAGTACGCCAGAGGGTTTCTTGGGGGAACTGAATACCAAAGCATCTGGTACATGAATGCTTATCTCATACCCTGTGCATTAATGCTTACTTTAGTTGGAAACCTTCGCCAACGATTTGGGGGAAGAAACTTAGCTGTCATAGGCCCCGCTCTTTTCAGCCTAAGCCTGATTGGTGCGGCTCTTGCAGAAGATAGTCGTCTGTTCATCATGCTCCGTGTAACCCAAGGGTTAAGCGCAGCAGTATGCGCAGCAGTGGGAGGCGGCTGGCTCAATGGTGGAATTGGACCAAAACACAGTCAATTAGGGAAGGGATTATTTGTAATGGTTTTTGCCTTTGGAGCTTCATCAGGTATCGCCATGTCTGCCTACACTTCTTGGTATTTAAGCTGGCGAATTATTTACGCATTTTTAGGTCTATCACTCGGCAGTGCCTGGTTGCTAATCTTTCGATATTTACCAAAAACTCCATCAGACCCCAAGATTTCGATCGATTGGCTTACCTTCGGACTTATTTGTTCTGGTTTTGGGCTCTTTAGCTTTTCTCTTGCTTGGGGAAATCAGCATGAATGGTTTCAAAATAAATTTTACTGCATTCAATTATGTATTTCAATTGTCAGCATAATATTATTTTTTATTCGTTTCTATGGTTCGCCTCCTTTACTTAATCCAAGGGTCTTTCAAGACATCAACTTCTGTATCAGCACAGCAAATTTAACTCTAATTTTATTTGCAGTCTTTCTTATCTTCAGCATCGTGCCCACCTTTATGGTGAAAGTTATGGGAAATACAGTGGGAACTTATGCCGTTCCATTTATATGGTTTAGTGTTGCTTGTATTGTCACAACATTTTTGTTTGCTCCTGGCATCAACCCTTATTCCATGGGGAAAAGCATTCAGCAAAGGAGAATTTTTTCCAGTATAGGAGTATTTACTTTTGGCCTTACAGCCCTCTGGATGGCACAAACAAGTTCATTGCAGAACAATGCAAATATAACAATGCAATTAATTTCTCTTGGCATCAGCTTAGGCCTAATCCTTAATGAATTACTGATGTGTTTTGCGACCATGCCAGCAGAGCTTACAACCACCGCCAGTGCTGTCGTACTCTTTGGCACTAACATCGCTAAATCAATATCTGGGGGTATAAGTGGCGCCATCAGCACGATGTCTAGCCAAGGAAGCTGGGAACGCTTTCGAAGCGGAGTTGAAACCAGCCAAGAAGCAATTAGTATCTTTAAAGAACCTCTACAAAATCACCTCCAGGAGGGTATCTCCAGTGACTATTGGTCACAGGCTTCACTGGACATAATCAATCAAGCAATCTCACAACAAGCAGAAGTAGTGGCATATATCAATACAGCTACCCTCACTGGATTTCTCCTCTTAGCATTTGGCGTGCTTCCCTTTCTACATGGAGAAGGAAAAGGTAATTAGAAATTAATGGACAACCTGAACAATAAACAATACATACCAAAAATCAATCAATCTATAAAAGTTTTAAACAAATAAAAGTACGCCAACATCCTCATTTGTGCCGTATTATTTCACTACGGCATCACAGGTGGAGTCGTCGTTTCTACTGACAACTATACGATGGGATATTTAGTTGCAATCACTCAGCATAAAACAATCAAACAACTGATTTTTACTTGAAATCTGTTTTAAGCTCTTTTTAAACAAGTTTTAATGGAATTTGCCACAGTTCCAGCAGAATTAGCAACGACAGCTAGTTCAATTACATTGTTTTCAAGAACCATCACAAAAGTTTTGGCATAGGTCTTAGCATCAGCCTCAATACAATATCAACGCAAGGCAGCTGGAATCGATGTCGAAGCCGCATCAAGGGAATAAGTGTCGACTTCGAACGACTCAAATCACCACTACCTAGCTCAACAAGCTGATGTTCTTCGTACATAAATCAGGCAACGTTCATAGAATGTGTGCTCATTATCTTTGGTATCCTTTATTTTTTCCATAGGGACAACAAAGACAAATCGTAAATTCTAGGTATAATAATTTAAACAAAAAAATATCAGAGATGGTGAGCGTGTTCACAATCAATTCATGACAGAGCCAGACGCGATGGACAAAAAAAATCGCAAGCTCTTTCTTGCGGGTGGAATTCTTGGAGGCATCACAACGATTGGCCTAACTGGTTTTTTTGTCTACGGCCACTACTACCCCAACACCCCAGACGCATACGTTCATGCTTACACAGTCACAGTTGCACCATACGTAGCTGGTTACATCAAAGATATTTATGTTCAGCCCAATGAATTCATCAAAAAAGGAGAATTAATTTACGAGATCGTTCCTGATTCATTTCAGGTGATTGTCGACCAAAAGACAAGCAAACTTGAAGCAAGCAAGAATTATTTAAAAAGCATGAATCAAGAGCTGCAAAAAGCTAAAGATGATCTAAAAAGTAAAAAAGCGTCTCGCTGGCTTGTTGATTTAAATCAAAAGCGTTATGCCTTCCTTTTAGAGAAGGATGTCGTTTCACTTGAAAAGGAACAAGAGCTTCAAGCATCTACCATTGAAGCAGATGCAGATGTCACTAGAGCAACAGCAGAAATACGAAGAATTTCAAAAAAACTTCTCGAGCAAGAATCAATAATTCAAGCAAATTCAAGCGAATTAGACTCTGCAAAAATCAATTATAACTACGCTAAATATTATGCACCATTCGATGGCTTCATTAGCAATAAATTTACTATTAGAACTGGTCAATACGTCAAACCAGG
>QCUL01000022.1 GCA_003210755.1 Synechococcus sp. AG-679-C18 | reverse complement strand
GCCAGTGTCGATATTGCTCGTCAGTGGCTAGATGAAGGCACGATCGTCAGCACAAAAACGCGAGAAGGTATCCAAGATGTCCGGCGGGCAACTGGCAATGCTTTGACAGATCGTCCTGTTGTGGTGCTGGTCAACGAGGGATCAGCAAGTGCCAGCGAAATCCTTTCAGGAGCTCTTCAGGACAATGAACGCGGCCTTCTAGTTGGCCAAAAAACTTTTGGCAAAGGGCTTGTTCAATCTGTCCGAGGCCTTTCTGATGGGTCTGGATTGACGGTGACCATTGCCAAATACCTCACACCAAAAGGAACTGACATTCATGAAAACGGCATCCGGCCCGATGTCGCTGTCGAGATGAGCGAAAAAGAGATAAAAACCTTGACCATTGAGCAGCTTGGGACCAACCAGGACAGCCAATACAGAGTCGCAGAAACTACTTTAATCAAGGCCTTAAAAGCTCCGAAAGGCGGAAGCGCTTATCAACCAGGAGGCGCGAACCTCCAGTCCGCACTCAAAAGATGACGGAATAAAATCAAAGCCTAAACAAGCAAAAAACAAATCTATCCTCAATACTTAGTGATCCCCAAGCTGACATTTTAGGGTCACAAAGTAATTCAAACTTACACCTTTATACCAAGCAAATAGTTGTAAATTTAATCAATGCACAAGATTTTTACATTCTTTTCGTAAGACATTGCGACCTCGTCACCTGACGACAAACCGCTATCAAAAAATTTACAACACGAAAAAAGTCAATTAATTCACTTTTTATTAAAATACAAACAATAAATTCCAAAAATATTATTACCAAGAACAGCCAGTCAAGCTCATAGATTTTTATTTATGTAATATTTTATACGCGAAAGCAAGCATAAATCACAACCAGCAAAGCCTTAATAACATCGCAAACAATCAATAGAGCGGTCAATCAAAACTTAAGAGAGCTTATAGTAAAAATTCCAATTATTTTAAAAATGGCCACTTATTCTTGGGTTGTAAAATGCCCTACGTATTATCATATATCAACTGTTGCACCTGCAGGACTTAAACCCGAAGAAATACTAGAAAAAATAAAAATCGGAGATATAGAGTTTGAAGCTGAAAGCTACGACGGCTGGACACCAGGTGATTTTATGGAGACATGCCATACAGAAGAAAACCAAGAACTTCTTCAAAAAATGGTTGAAGAAGACGAAGAATAATTCTTAATTTTGAAAAATTAAAACCTTAACAAATTATAAGTTTTGCTGACAGCAGGCTTGTATCAACCTGTAATCATTTAATTATTTAACTTAGTATTATTATTTAGAATTCAATTAATTTAACGATATGGAATCAATCCGAATCTCTCTTTCTCACTTCGATTTCCCCCATAACTGACTCCGTGACGCGTTACAGGGATGACAGTCGTGCGAGGTGGAACCTCGTCACGTGCCTTTCGAACCAATGCATTACATCCTCCCGCCAGCTGGATTGTTCTATCCACACTGCCCAACGAAATACGTTGTCCCCAACTCTTGGGCCATCCCCAGGTTTGCCCTTGACGGTACAACAGAGAGATCGCTTCTGGTCGATCAATTTCACCCGATCGCATTAGGCAAGTGGTCGTTGCCAGTGTTGCAACTTGGAGGTTGGGCGATTGAGCCGAGCGCGCCGGATAAACAGCTCGTCCCTGTCGGATCATCGGAGATGGCATCGAAGAAATACCCAAAGGAGATCTAGACAGTCCACCTCCTCCAAATTGCCCAAGAGCTGCGACTGCCAATTGCAAAAGAAGATTGTTCATACAACAGTTGGTCAATGAATGTGAGTGAGATTTTCTACGCGCGAATTGTTGTACCGCAATAGCGGTCGAACAGCTTCAGAACGTCATGAGCTGGAAGCCTTGCCGTGTAGCGAGCCTCGAGTTCTGCCAAATGTTGACTTCGTGGATAGGCCATGATCGAGCGCCATTCCTGACGTGCTTCACGTCTCAGAACTCGCGACATCATTGAATGATGCTGTGGCTGAGTGATTGATCCACCGGAGCAAGCCTGCATCCTGTGAGTCGCTTCATGGGCGAGGGTATTCCACACTTGAGCTGCATTTCTGTGATTACGGCACACAGTCAAAGTGTCGCTTTTGGGGTGATAAGAACCCTGCAAACCCCGTCTTGCACAATCCCGTTGTACGACCTTCACTCCACTCGATGTCAGCTTGTTTCTCAAAGCATCAATAGCTTCCCAAGTTTGGGCTTTAAGTGGGGCTGACAACAACAGCGCAATCGGTGTTGTCAACGCGATCAATATCCAATAACTGCATTGGTACGACGGCTTTGGCATGGTCCGCAATCGAGGGACCCCTCCAGAGTCGACCGAAAAGGGCATAAAAAAATCACCCAAACGAGTGACTCTTATGACTGAATGTATCTGACCTGAACGTTCAAGCGATCGGCTGCATCAAGCCACCACCAGGGGATGAGTCGTCATCGTCGTTCTCTGTATCGTTCTGCCAAAGAGCAAAAATTCCCAGGGCGGCGGCACCGACCAAACTGCTTAGAAGGCTAAAAGAGCTTCCTGATGCAATTGGGTCAATGAATTCGGCCATGGGGTACCACGTCGTGTGAACACATGGTAACGAAGGATTGCGAAATGTGTTGGACTTTTTCATTTTCCGGCCACTGGTTTCTCGATCACACCGTTAAAACGGCCTCATTCCTTTCCTTTTGCTGGAGTTCGCGTTGCTCTTTCGTCAGTCCAGAAGTGTCGGGAATTTGTGCCGCCATCTGCTCAAGCCAGCCTTTGAGCTCCTCTAATTGCCTCTCCATCGGCAACACTCCAAGCCCCCTCGCCAAAACCTTGGCTGTGCTTCCGCTACCTGCTTGATACACAAGCCGGCCATGCAGATGTTGCGGCAATCCCTGGCGCAACATCCGAAAACCAGGTTCCTCCATAGGAGTTTCGAGCGCAATATTGGGTTTTTCAGGTCGAATTCGAGCAAAACCGCAGCGTTTCGCGAGTAGTTTGAGGTTCATCAATTGCAAAAGCGACTGAACTGGCCCAGGTAGAGCCCCGTAACGGTCAGCCCATCCAGCCGCCAACTCCACCAGAGCCTCTGAAGTGACGCACTCAGATGCGGCTCGATAAGCAGACATTTTTTCGTCGGCATCGACGATCCAGTCGGCAGGGATGAACGCAGTGACTTGAAGGTCTACTTGTGTGTCATCTACAACAGGAATATCTTGCCCCTGAATCTCAGCTAAGGACTCTTGCAGCATTTCCATATAGAGATCAAAACCGATGGCTTCCATCTGCCCGCTTTGCTCTACTCCGAGCAGATTTCCAACCCCACGAATCTCCATATCACGCATCGCTAATTGATACCCACTGCCAAGCTGAGCGAACTCTTGAATCGCGCGTAATCGTTGTCTTGCAGCTTCACTAAGCGAGGCATCGCCCGGATAAAAAAGCCAAGCGTGGGCCTGAACACCGCTACGCCCCACCCGTCCTCGTAGCTGATAGAGCTGAGCCAGCCCAAAGCGATGAGCATCCTCAATCAGAATCGTATTCACACGAGGAATGTCGAGCCCACTCTCAACAATCGTTGTGCAGAGCATCACATCAGCTTCACCACCATTGAAGGCCACCATCGCGCTCTCCAATTCGCCTTCGGCCATTTGTCCATGAGCCACCAGGAGCTTGAGCCCTGGAAGCATCTCCCGAAGCTTGCCGGCAACATTTTCAATACCTTCCACGCGAGGAACCACGTAAAACACTTGCCCACCGCGGTCGAGTTCTTGCCGGATCGAGCTGCGCACCGCCTCATCATCAAGGGCAGCCAGGTGGGTTTTGATCGGACGACGTAAGGGCGGTGGAGTGGTAATCAAGCTCATTTCACGCACGCCAGAAAGACTCATATAGAGAGTGCGTGGAATAGGAGTCGCCGAGAGCGTCAACACGTCAACATCCTTACGCAAGGCCTTGATTTTTTCTTTTTGATTCACACCAAAGCGTTGTTCCTCATCCACCACAAGCAAACCAAGCTTGTCAAAAAAAGTGTTTTTGCTCAACAACTGATGAGTACCAACCACCGCATCAATAGTTCCAATTTTTAACTCCTCAAGAATCGTTTTTCGCTCTCCGGCAGTACGAAAGCGATTGAGAAGAGCCACTTTGATCGGATAGGGAGCAAACCGCTCTGAGAGCGTTCTCCAATGTTGTTGAGCCAGCACCGTCGTAGGAGCCAACATCGCCACTTGTTTCCCAGCCGTTATCGCTTTAAAGATGGCTCTTATTGCAACTTCAGTCTTTCCAAAACCGACATCTCCACAAACCAGACGGTCCATCGGCTCTGGTTTTTCCATATCGCGTTTGACATCCACCGTGGCTTTGAGTTGATCCGAAGTTGGTTCGTAGGGGAAAGAGTCCTCAAGTTCGATCTGCCAAGGCCCATCTGTTGGAAAGGCAAAGCCCTCTGCCTGATGCCGCTCGGCATAAAGCTTCACTAAATCAAGTGCAACCTTGCGAACCGCTTTGGTAGCCCTCTCTTTGGCTTTTACCCATGCAGAGCCACCCATTTTGCTGAGCGGCGGCGGCGTGTCACTGTTGGCTCGAAAACGACCAAGACTCCCCAGTTGATCGGCGGCAACTCGCAAAATTCCATCTGAATACTCGACCACTAAGTAGTCACGAGCTTCACCACTAATTGCTAATTTTTCGAGCTTTTTGAATCGGCCGATCCCATGGTTGCGATGAACCACGAAATCCCCCTGCTGCATCTTGTTGGGATCAACCGTTCGGCTCGCCGCCTTACGTCGACGGCGCACAAAGCCACTGCTCGTGAGCGACTGTTGTCCAAAAAATTCGCGATCAGTGAGAAGAACCACCCTCCAAGCCGGAAGTTGTAGTCCTTCGAGTTCTGCTGTTCCTCGCGTTTTGAGCGCAACAGGTGTGCCCTGTTCGATCAAGCGCTCAATAGCTTGAGTATCAGCAGCGTTAGGAACAAAGCGAGTGATGCAGTCATGCTCTTCAAGGAGAGCAACAGCGCGGCTGGGCTGGGCTGAAAGCAACCAAACAGACTGATGTTCTCGCTGATGCTGTTTGATCAGTTCACCTAATTTTCCAAACTGATTTGGATAAGCCGGCACTGGGCGACTGGAGAGATCAAACGCATTGGGATAGCTGTCATTTTCGTGCAGTTCTGCCAGATCGAAACCACCAAAGGATTCGGCAAGCGCCATCGCCTCACCAATAGGTCGGTGCAAAGCAGGGATCGAGAGTTTCAGATCAGCGTGTTGCTCTATTGCATGATCCAACCACTGCTGGCCATGGGCACTGCCATGTCGACGTTCATCGATAGCAATGCAGCAACCACCTGGCAGATAGTCAAGAAGCGAAGCGGGTGCTTCCCAAGCAAGGCCCATCAACCTGCGCATCCCCTCTGGGGTGCCACCTTCAAGTAGTTCATTCAGTTGTGCCTCGCTCAACAACAACTCGAGGTCATCAGGCATTTGCTCGCGAAGGCGTTCAGCAATGAGGGGGCTGAAGCCAGTTGGGGTGAGCTTGAGTGTGTCTACCGAATCCAATGAACGCTGACTGGCAGGATCAAATTCGCGAAGTTTGTCGAGTTCATTGCCGAAGAACTCCAGACGAACGGGAAGCTCACTGCTCACCGGGTAAACATCGACAATGTCGCCACGACGGCTCCAAGTCCCTTCCTGATCAATCGTCGATACGCGCTCATAACCGAGTTGGCTCAAATAAAAAGAGAGCTCTTCAAGGTCAATGACATCACCTTTTTTTAAAACGCGGCAATGCTCTGCCAACGCTTGCGGAGGCGGAAGGTGGGGCTGAAGACATCGCTCAGTTGCAACGATCGCTAAATCTCTCTTATTGCGCTCTGTCTGAAGTTCGCTCAGAACTTGAAGCTGTCCCCATGTGATTTCCGTTGTGGGATCAAAAGGCTCATAGGGAGACCCCTCGCTGGTGGGATAAAGCTGAGCGGTAGGCCACCCCATGAGTTCCAACAAGGCTGTCCAACGGCCGGCTTCTTCCAAGGTGGGAACCACCACTAGAAGAGGCTGATCCATACGCCTGGCGAGGGCACTTGCTACCAACGCTCGGGCTCCGCGTCCAGCACCTCGCATCAACAATCGCTGGTCCCGATTCGTTCGTTCGCAAAGCTCGCCGCTCAGCGTTGAGGTCTGTACAAGACGCACCAAAGAGCTGAGAGGCATGGCAGAGCGACTTGCGGCAAAACATGATTCTGTCAAGAATCAGGCCCTTGCTGCAAAGGTTCTTCCCTTTGCTTACTAATTGAATCCCAGCTTAAATGGAGTGGAGTATCGAAGGGCTTCATGGACAAGGAAAGATTTCAACAACAATTAGATTCTTTGTTAAGCCCAGAACAGATCGAACATGTTCATCAGCTCGAGGAAATGGCATTACTCGCAGGTGATTCTCAAAAAGAGCGAGATATGGAAAGATATCAGGATGCAGAGATAATATTAGAAACATTAGACGAAGCGAGTTCTGAACTTCATGGCTTCCTTCACGGAATTTCAGCGGCAATCAAAGCAAAAAGTATTAATAAGAATGAGCCATTTAGAGATGAATTTTTAATCCGCCAATATGCAGAGCTTTCAGAATCCATACAGATCTCCATAGCCAGCGATTTCTGGCAAATTGACGCAGAGGTGGCTGTTATTTTGAATAAATTTTTATCGCTAAGCATCAAAGAAAGAAATGCATTTTCCATCTGGTTGAATCACCTAGAACTTACTGAATAAAATCAAAATCAAGTTTCAATTTTTACAAACTATGCGATTAAGAGTCCAACGACAGAACAGAGATGTAATCATTAATTACTTTTAATTTTCAAGAGTTTGCACCTTCCTCAATATAATTTCCACTTGAACAAGATTCATTTTTCAGAGATCTCATGCCTCGTTTTCGTTGCCCTGAATGCTGTTGTGGTCCTGCTGTTGTCTTGCATCCTCCGCCGGGAGCGACCCCAATCTGTTTTCGCTGCGGCTCTGTCTTAGAGAAACAACCCCTAGTGAAAGCGGTTCCTCTTTTGGTCTTGCTGACGGTAGGTACCGCTCTGATCACCCTTTCAATGCCAGGGTTGTTCACCCCACAGCCGCTACCACCTCAAACGAAGCCATCAGCCACAACTGTCTAGAACCAAAGACACCGCTGCCAATGATCAATCATGAATGAACGCATGAAGGAGCTTGAAATCCAGAACAACAGAAGGGCCAAACTCGAATCACGCTTTGAACGTTGGCTTTGGCGCTTCCGATTAGTCACCATCCTTCCTGTTGTGATGAGCTTATTAGGAAGCGTTAGCTGTTTCGTGCTGGGAACCCAAGAAGAGCTCAATGCACTCAACAAATTATTTCACGGTCATTTTAATTCAGAGCAAAGCATTCTATTATTAGGCAAAGTAATTGGAGGGATAGATTACTATGTGATTGGCATTGCTTTGCTTATTTTTGGATATGGCGTCTATGAGCTAATCATTTCAGATATCGATCCTCGCATTCAGAATATGTCTGAGAATCGGCGGAATATTCTCAGCATCAATTCACTTGAGGCTCTGAAGCAAAAACTTACCAATGTCATCATTGTTGCCTTAATTGTTACAGCTTTCAAGCTGATGATCAGCTTTCAAGTTCAATCAATATCAGAGCTACTTCAATTCTGTGGTTGTGTATTGCTACTTGCCTTTAGTGCTTGGCTCGTTGGCAAAAACCAAAAAGATTAAGAGCTGTATTAGCTATTCTCACGAAAATTTTTTGCCTTAATTTCAAAAGATACAATCCACACCTCTTGTCTTTGATGGATACAGATAACTTTATCCTAAACTGATTCAAGAAACATTAAATGGCCATGAGACCATATCCAAAAGGCACTGGGGCAGGCATTTCTTTATTCATCCTCATCGCATTAGGAATCTACGCCGTGTCACAGGTCGAGGAAATGAAACGAACCGCCTTCAGGGATGGCTTTCGATGTGCCGCTAACGAGACTAAGACAGTTAATTCAACCTATAACTGTGAAGAATATAAGAAAAGCATCCGCTAGGACTATTAATTCTTTACTTATGGTTCAAATAAAATTCCCACGGAATCACCTCAAAAGTGAAAATATTCATTACCATGAGCATTAATAAATTACATTCAAGCTAAACGAAAGCCCTTTCTGGACGTTTGCTATTTTTGATTCCTTGAATAGCAGCAGCGTAATCAGGTTGATTGAAAACTCCTGAGCCACTAACAATCGCGTTTGCACCAGCCTCGATTACTTTCCATGCATTGGCTGCCTTAACGCCACCATCAACTTCAATCCAAGGATTCAAGCCTTTGTCATCGCACATGCGGCGTAAATCGCGAATTTTGAGCACTTGATTGTCAATAAAACTCTGACCACCAAAGCCTGGATTCACGCTCATGATCAACACGAGATCACAAAGTTCCAAGCAATACTCGAGAGTTTCTATAGAAGTACTGGGATTAAGAACAGCTCCAGCCATTTTTCCTAAATCTTTAATCTGAGCAAGATTTCGATGAAGATGAGGACAGGCCTCAACGTGCACAGAAATGATATCTGCACCTGCCTTTGCAAAATCCTCAACGTAATTTTCCGGCTGCACAATCATGAGGTGCACGTCTAATGGCTTTTTAGTAACCGGCCGCAAAGCTTCAACGATTAGGGGACCAATCGTGATGTTGGGAACAAAACGTCCATCCATGACGTCAACGTGAATCCAATCTGCACCAGCCTCATCAACAGCTTTTACATCTTCACCAAGGTGAGAAAAGTCTGCTGACAAGATTGACGGTGACACCACAAGCGGTTGGCGGGACATCACGTAGAGACGGATTAATACATCTCTACGTTACATCTGTTACGTGATGTCAGTTTGGGGTTGGAAGCACATTGCCTAACTGAGCTTCGCTTGCCACACGCCGAAGATCGTCGCAACCTTCTTTAAGGCTTGGATAAGCAAACATCCCGCTCCCAGCAATGAAGCAGTTGGCACCAGCTGCGCAGCACTGAGAGATCGTCCAATTGGCTTTGATACCACCATCAACTTCAATATCCACCTCAAGATTGCGCTCGACGATCTGTTTTCTTAATTCAGTGATTTTGTTGAGCATGGACGGAATGTAAGCCTGCCCACCGAAGCCTGGATTGACCGTCATCACAAGGACATGGTCCACCATGTCCAATACCTCTTTGACCATCTCCATCGGAGTGTGCGGATTCAGTGCCACAGAAGGGCTTCCACCCAGTTGACGGATCTTTCCAAGAACACGGTGCAGATGAGTATTCGCTTCAACGTGAGCGATTACGACCCCCGGCTCACCGTTTACTCCCTTGCTGGCCTCCACATACTGCTCAAGCATGGTTTCGCAGTTGTACTGACTGACCATGAGCTGTGTTTCAAAAGGAACACTGCAGTAAGGACGGCAAGCTTTGATCAGCTCGGGGCCAAATGTAAGGTTCGGCACAAAGTTCCCATCCATCACATCGAACTGAATTCGATCCACGCCCGCATCTTCGAGATCTTTGACGCATTGACCCATAGCCGCCCAGTTCGCAGGCAAAACAGAGGGAATGATCTGAATAGAACGATGAGGCGTCGCCATTAAACATTTTCAATAACTGACGAAATTTTATAGAAGTTTCGATGCCGAAGAGCTGTCCAGATGACACTGATACAGTGAGCCGCGCCTATGAGACAGACATCCCTGCTGCCGCAGGCTTTCTTGCTCAACGCTTTTATTTACCCCCGCAGCACTTACGTGGATCGCACTCTCATCCAGGAAATTCTCGAGATCGTCGAGCAGGCCGCCATCGCTTCCGCCACGCTCTCCGGCAAAGGTCTCAAGGATGAAGCTGATGCTTTGGCTGTTGATGCCATGCGCAAGCGCATGAACAAAATCCAAATGCAAGGCAGGATCGTTATCGGAGAAGGGGAACGCGACGAAGCACCGATGCTTTACATCGGTGAAGAAGTTGGTACTGGCACTGGTCCTGGAGTGGATTTCGCAGTTGACCCTTGCGAGGGCACCAATCTTTGTGCGTACAGCCAGCGCGGATCGATGGCGGTTTTGGCTGCTTCCGACCGCGGTGGACTGTTTAATGCTCCCGACTTTTACATGAAGAAGTTGGCTGCTCCGCCGGCAGCAAAGGGCAAGGTTGACATTCGCAAATCTGCGACAGAAAACATCAAGATCCTCAGTGAGTGCCTGGGCCTTGCTCCTGACGAGCTGACTATCGTGGTCATGGATCGGGCCCGTCACAAAGATCTGATCACTGAAATCCGCGCCACTGGTGCTCGTATTCAGCCCATCTCAGATGGTGACGTGCAGGCTGCGATCGCCTGTGGGTTTGCTGGAACAGGAACTCACTGTTTGATGGGCATTGGTGCAGCTCCTGAGGGTGTGATCTCCGCTGCTGCAATGCGCGCACTTGGAGGACATTTCCAAGGGCAATTGGTTTACGACCCAGCCATTGCCCAAACTTCTGAGTGGGCAGACATGACGAAGGAAGGCAATCTTGCTCGCCTTGAAGAAATGGGCATTACCGACCCCGATAAGGTGTATGAAGCAAGTGAGCTCGCCTGCGGAGAGCACGTTGTGTTCGCTGGCAGCGGGATCACAGATGGGCTTCTCTTCAACGGAGTTAAGTTCGAAACCGATTGCACCCGAACGAGCAGCTTGATCATCAGCAACCTGAACAACACCTGCAGTTTTACCAACACCATCCATATGAAGGATGGAGCTCAGAGCATCGCTTTGCGCTGATTCATCTGACTCTCAGCAACAGAGGTTTTTCTCCATGCATATCGCCGTTGTCGGCCTCAGTCATCGAACGGCTCCGGTCGAAGTGCGCGAAAAGCTCAGCATCCCTGAGCAAACCATGGAGGAATCCCTACAAAGACTGAGAAATCATGAGCAGGTGTTGGAGGCATCGATCCTCAGCACCTGCAACCGACTTGAGATTTACACCTTGGTGCGCAACCCCGATCTAGGGATAGCTGCTATACGTGATTTTCTGAGTGGACACTCCGGTTTGGAAAGCCGTGATCTATCTCCACACCTGTTCACCTATCACCACGATGAAGCCATCGCGCATTTGATGCGCGTGACGGCAGGACTAGACAGCCTTGTCCTTGGTGAGGGACAAATCTTGTCCCAGGTCAAGAAAATGATGCGCCTGGGGCAAGAGCACAAATCAATCGGGCCCATCCTTAATCGTTTGCTAACTCAGGCAGTCAGCACAGGGAAACGAGTCCGTTCTGAAACCAATCTCAGCACTGGTGCAGTTTCAGTGAGCTCAGCCGCTGTTGAGTTGGCCCAGCTCAAACTCGGGCAATCCCGTGGCAAAGATGAATTGGTCACGCTTGAAACTGAACAGATTGCAGTTGTGGGTGCTGGTCGGATGAGCCGACTATTGCTTCAACACCTCCAGGCGAAGGGCGCCTCAGGAGTGGTTTTGCTGAATCGCACTATCGAGCGTGCCTCGTCTCTCGCAACAGACTTTCCAAACCTGCCCATTCAGTGCCGTGGACTTGGCGATCTCGATCAGTGCCTGAGCACCTGCTCCTTAGTCTTCACAAGCACTGCAGCTGAAGATCCAATTATTGATGCCAGCAGACTCAAAGGTCTGAATCGACGCAGCTCCTTGCGATTGGTCGATATTGGTGTTCCTCGAAATATCGCGTCAGATGTAATCGAGGTTTCAGGCGTTGACTCTCACGACGTTGACGATCTTCAAGAAGTTGTAGAGCGCAACCAGGAGGCCCGGCAGCAGGTTGCACGTGAAGCTGAAGGATTGCTTTTAGAGGAGGGGCGTTTGTTTCTCGAATGGTGGGACAGCCTTGAGGCAGTTCCAACCATCAACCGTTTGAGGGCATCCCTCGAAGACATCCGTGTCGAAGAGCTCACCAAAGCATTGAGCCGCATGGGTCCAGATTTCTCAGCTAGGGAACGCAAGGTAGTTGAGGCTCTGACCAAAGGAATCATCAATAAAATTCTCCACACACCGGTCACACAGCTCCGCAGTGCTCAGCAACGTTCCGAACGCCAGCAAGCGCTTCAGGTGGTTGAAAGGATCTTCAATTTGGAATCTGGGGCACCTGTCCAAGATTGATTACCAGCAATTTCGACGATCTGGCCCAAGAGTTGGTTTTCAAGGCAAAAAGTCCAGTAAATTCGCACGGCATAGCCGAAAGGCGGGAACGGCATGAAGCGAGTACTGGCAATCATTCTCGGGGGAGGGGCTGGCACTCGCCTCTATCCACTCACAAAAATGAGAGCCAAGCCTGCGGTGCCATTGGCAGGCAAATATCGACTGATTGACATTCCAATCAGTAATTGCATCAATTCGAGCATCAACAAGATGTATGTGTTGACGCAATTCAACAGCGCATCTCTTAATCGTCATCTCAGTCAGACTTACAATCTAAATGCTGGTTTTGGCCAGGGATTTGTAGAAGTTTTGGCAGCACAACAAACTCCTGAAAGCCCTTCCTGGTTCGAAGGTACAGCTGATGCTGTTCGGCAATATCAAACTCTGTTTAGTGAGTGGGATGTTGATGAATACTTGATTCTTTCCGGTGATCAGCTTTACCGGATGGATTACAGCCTTTTTGTAGAACACCACCGAAGAACCGGAGCCGATCTCACTGTTGCAGCTCTTCCTGTTGATGCTGAGCAAGCGGAAGCATTTGGCTTAATGCGAACCGATGAGAACGGAAACATCAAAGAGTTCCGTGAAAAACCCAAGGGTGATTCCTTGAAGGAAATGGCAGTCGATACCTCCCGATTTGGTTTGAGCATTGAGTCATCCAAGGAGCGTCCTTACCTTGCCTCTATGGGCATCTATGTCTTTAGTCGAAAAACCCTTTTCAATCTCCTTCAGGAGAATCCATCACACAAGGATTTTGGCAAAGAAGTAATCCCTGAAGCCTTGTCTCGAGGAGATTGCCTTAAGAGCTACGTCTTCGATGATTACTGGGAAGACATCGGCACCATTGGCGCTTTTTATGAAGCAAATCTTGCTCTCACTCAACAACCAACCCCTCCATTCAGTTTCTACGACGAAGCTTTCCCGATCTATACCCGCCCTCGTTATCTGCCACCCAGCAAGTTGGTAGACAGTCAGATCACAGAGTCGATCATCGGTGAAGGGTCAATCCTCAAGGCCTGCAGCATTCACCATTCCGTGTTGGGTGTGCGCAGTCGTGTTGAAAACGACGTGGTTTTGCAGGATTCCTTGCTTATGGGAGCCGACTTCTTTGAATCTCAAACCGAGCGCGAAACTCTGAGAGAACGCGGCGGTATCCCTGTCGGAGTGGGGGAGGGAACCACAGTGAAACGCGCCATTCTTGATAAGAATGCTCGCATTGGCAAAAATGTCACCATCGTGAACAAGGATCACGTCGAAGAAGCTGATCGATCAAATCAAGGCTTCTACATTCGCAACGGAATTGTCGTGATTGTTAAAAATGCTTCGATTGCAGATGGCACCGTGATTTGAGCGTAAACGGTTCCATCTCATATTCCTGACAGAGGTGCACCAGTTCGCAGCCGATCTCTGATCCCGTGGTCACACTGATTCAAGTGAATGGTGTCTTTGATGTCCAAGTCCCACTTTGGTCTCATAGGTCTCGGCGTGATGGGCGAAAACCTTGTTCTCAACGCTGAGAGCAATGGGTTTTCGAGTGTTGTTTACAACCGTACTTATTCAAAGACGGAGGACTTTCTAAAAGGTCGTGGTGCCGGGAAAAACATTCAAGGTGCTACCGACCTTCAGGATTTTGTTGACAAATTGGAGAGACCACGCCGCATCTTGATGATGGTGAAAGCCGGTGGTCCTGTTGATGCCGTAATCGAACAGATTTCCCCTTTATTAGACACGGGCGATCTTTTGATTGATGGAGGAAACTCTGAATATCACGATACCGAGCGCCGTGTTGCAGAGCTGGAAAGCAAGAGCTTCGGATTCATTGGTATGGGCGTTTCTGGTGGTGCAAAAGGTGCACTAGAAGGTCCAAGCATGATGCCTGGGGGAACCAAAGCCTCCTATGACGCGATTGAAAGCCTTGTCACCAAAATGGCGGCTCAGGTTGAAGATGGGCCCTGTGTCACTTACATCGGTCCCGGCGGTTCTGGACACTTTGTGAAAACAGTGCACAACGGAATTGAATATGGAATTGAGCAAATTCTTGCCGAAGGTTATGACCTAATGAAGAGGGTTGGGGGCATGAATGGCACCCAGATGGCAGATGTTTTTGCTCATTGGAACAGCACAGAGGAGCTCGCTTCGTATCTCGTTGAAATCACAGAAGTTTGTCTACGCACAAAGGATCCCGACGATGGGACGGATCTAATCGAAAAAATCCAGGACAAAGCCGGGCAGAAGGGCACTGGCTTATGGACCGTTGTTAGCGCACTGCAGATGGGTGCCTCTGTCCCCACCATCTACGCAGCCCTAAATGGACGCGTGATGAGTTCGATGAAAGATCAGCGTGTAATAGCTGAATCCATACTCAAGGGACCAGCGGTGAAGTCCTTTGACATGGGCACACCTGCTGATGGTATGGCTCCACTCATGGATGCCATGGTGCTCGCGTGTATGGCCAGTTATGCGCAAGGGATGGAGCTTCTTCGGATCGCATCCGCAGAGCATGACTACCACTTGGATATGCCCTCAATCGCCCAGATCTGGAAAGGTGGGTGCATCATCCGTGCACGACTTCTGAAGCGAATTCAAGACGCGTTCACAACCGATCCTCAACTGAACAATCTGCTGATTGATCCATGGTTTGCCAACCAGGTCAACACACGACTTCCTGGATTAGCCAAGGTTGTTGCTGGTGCAGCTGAAGCAGGAATACCTGTGCCTTGCCTTAGCAGCACGCTCGACTACATCAATAGCTATCGCACGGCTCGACTCCCTCAAAATGCGGTCCAAGCCATGCGCGACTGCTTTGGCTCCCATACCTATCAGCGAGTGGACAAGGAAGGAACCTTCCACACCGAGTGGTTGGATTGAGGTTGAACTGATGACCTCGTATCGACTCGAGCTGGCCAGTGATCCTCAGGATTTGGCCAGACGCGCCTCAGAGCACATCGCCACTGCCATTGACCTTGCACTCGACCAACGAGATCGAGCTCAGATCGCTCTATCGGGGGGGACGACTCCCTCTCGTGCCTATCTGCAATTGGGACAACAACGTCTTCCCTGGGATCGTGTGGATGTATTTCTTGGCGATGAGCGATGGGTGTCTGCCGATGATCAGTCCAGCAACGCGAGGATGCTTCGATCGACGTTGCTGAAAGCGGGTGAACCAGGTGCAGCGGCTTGCTTCCACCCTGTTCCAACAGTTGAGCTCCCATCCCCAGAGTCCAGCGCCGATGCCTTCGCGGAGCTGATCACAAAGATCTGTAGGGGTCAGCCACCCGTTTTCGACATGATGCTTCTGGGTCTTGGCGATGATGGTCATACAGCCTCTCTATTCCCAGGTACTGATGCTCCTGGCGTCTGTGACCGCTGGACCACGATTGGTCGAGGCAAAGGGTTGGAGCGCATCACATTGACAGCTCCTGTACTGAGTGCTGCTCAAAAAGTAGTGTTTTTAGTCAGCGGAGAAAATAAAAGAGAAGCGCTACGTCGCTTGCTCGATCCTGCCGAGTCCGCACAACGGTCCCCCTGCAAATTGGTACAACCAGAGACTGAAATCATTGTGCTTACTGATAAGGCTGCATGTGAAGGTCTTTAAATATGAGTACCACTCCGTAGGGTTTAGATGACCACTTCTCGTATCTCATTGGATGAGTGGTCCACGCTGAACGACACCATCATGGGCGGCAAAAGCCAGGCAGGTTGTCGGCTCACCCCTGAAGGATTGCTCTTGGAAGGCGATGTGATTGCTGATGGCGGAGGTTTCGTGAGCTGCCGATCCCCTCTGTTTCGACCACCACTCGACCTTTCATCCTTCACGGGCTTGCGCATGGCAATCCAGGGTGAAGGTCGGACCTTGAAATTTGCAGTTGCCTGCTCTGATGGATTGATGGGGCTAACGGAAATGATCCCTGGAGGACTTCGCTGGGTCACAGCTGTCCCTACGGAAGCGGAAGGGCAGTCTGTTGTGGAAATTCCTTTCAAAGATCTCCAACCGGTGATCCGAGCCAAACCAGTGGGACTCCCTGTGCGTTTTGATTGCTCAGCAATCACTCGTTTACAGCTTCTCCATTCACGATTTGATGAATCCGGATCAACAAATACAGGCTTCCGTCCAGGTGCGATCCGACTTCTCATTCATTCGCTCGAAGCCTACGAATGATCGATCTAGCTGTTGTGATCGCCCATACGGCTGATCTATGCCGTAAGCCTTATCTGCATGCTGTGATCCCGATTCACGAAAGCGAGGGAAGCGCCAGCCTGGATGATCTGCTTGTCCGTATTGAAACCCGTGATTCCTCTGGAATGAGGATGGAAGCCATGGATCTCGAACTCGAGATCTATCGCAGCGGCCACGATTTAAACCTGATGCTGAGCTGGTCAGATCAGACGGAAAGACCAATGCTTTGGCAAGGACAACATCCGGTTTGGATGGATGGAGACAGTGGCATGCGCTGCGCAGCACCATCTGATGGCAAACCCTTGGAAGCGATGGCACGCAGGCTTAGAGCCCAGCTGTTGAGTCAACATCCCGAAAATTAACCCTTAAATCAACTGCTAAAAGAAATTGCCATCAGCTTTATTGTTCAATAAACAATATTGACTTTTTAAAATCACAGTCGTGACGATCACTCCATGGAATTTTTTCAACCCATGTCATTCAACATCGTTAAAAACTGCAAGAGACGAATCACCACTAATTAAAGCTACAATCAATTTACAAATCAAAGCATTATCTATTTTTAGTGATTCAGTTAATGATCTTTTTAGGCTTTCAATCAGGCTGATCAGTGACCGCGCCTCGGCTTGAACTTGAAACAAGTCGCGCATATTTTCCGAGAATTCCTGTGCGATATTTTGGAGTATGTCCTGCCCAAAATCGACGTCTTCTTTCTAATTCGACTTCATTCACATTTAACTGTAAAAGGTTTTGATTGGCATCCACTGTGATGCTGTCACCTTCAATCACGAGTCCGATGATGCCTCCAACAGCCGCTTCAGGTGCCACATGGCCGACAACCAATCCATAAGTACCTCCGCTGAATCGTCCATCAGTGATTAAGGCCACTTTTTCGCCAAGACCCTGCCCAACAATTGCAGCCGTAGGAGCAAGCATTTCACGCATTCCAGGTCCACCCACTGGGCCTTCTTGGCGAATAACAATCACATCACCTGCGTGAATATGTTTGCCAATAATCGACTCCAAACAATCCTCTTCACTCTCAAACACTCTTGCAGGGCCAGTTAGCACGGGGTTCTTAATTCCGCTGATCTTGGCAACAGCTCCTTCCATTGCCAAATTCCCCTTGAGAATGGCGAGGTGCCCTTTTTCGTAGAGAGGGTTGCTGAGTGGCCTGATCACTTCCTGTCCTTCGGGAGGTGTTGAGGGCACATCCGCTAATAGTTCTTCGAGCGTTTTGCCTTCAATCGTTCGGCAATTGCCGTGGAGAAGTCCTGCATCCAATAGTAATTTCATCACTTGTGGAATCCCACCTGCTTGGTGCAGATCCACGGTGACGAAACGACCACTGGGCTTGAGATCGCAAATCACCGGCACTCTCTCCCGGATCATTTCAAAATCATCAATGCTGAGGTCAACGCCTGCTGTGCGAGCGATGGCAAGCAAATGCAAGACAGAATTGGTGGACCCACCCACTGCCATGATCACGCTGATGGCATTTTCAAAAGCCTGACGTGTAAGCAAGTCAAGAGGACGAATATTGGATTTGATTGCATCAACAAGTACCTCGCCCGAACGGGCCGCACTCTCAGCCTTTTCCTCATCTTCAGCAGCCATCGTTGAGCTATGGGGGAGACTCAATCCCATGGTTTCAATCGCAGCGCTCATAGTGTTGGCAGTGAACATGCCTCCACAGCTTCCCGCTCCTGGGCATGCATTTTTTTCGATTGCCGTCAGCTGTTCTTCATCGATCTTTCCACTCGTAATCTGACCTACAGCTTCAAAAGCACTGACAACGGTGAGATCACAGCCACCAAGTTTGCCCGGTTTGATAGTGCCTCCGTAGACAAAGATGGATGGAATATTCATCCGGGCCATCGCCAACATTGCTCCGGGCATGTTTTTGTCACAGCCACCCACAGCGAGAACGCCGTCCATGCTTTGACCATTGCAGGCCGTTTCAATGGCATCGGCGATCACTTCGCGGCTAACGAGGGAATATTTCATTCCTTCGGTACCCATCGAAATCCCATCACTGACGGTGATGGTGCCAAACATTTGAGGCATGCCTCCAGCCTTGCGAGCGGAGGCATCGGCTCGACGCGACAAATTGTCGAGACCGATATTGCACGGTGTGATCGTGCTGTATCCATTGGCGATTCCGATAATTGGCTTGCCAAAATCTTCATCTTCAAAACCAACTGCCCTTAACATCGCTCGGTTAGGGGAGCGTTGTATCCCTTGAGTGACGGCGTCTGAGCGAAGCATGGCGGCGACGGGATCGCAGATGGTGACAGATTCCAACCTACCGGCTGTCGTGATTAGGTTCTTGAACCGAGATCTTCAAGCTGACGGCGTACATCTGAAATCGCTGAATTCAGCTCCTCAACACGATGCTCGAGTTCACCGTCACGTTCAGACATTTGATGGGTCTCTAAAGCCTCACTACCGTCTTGCATTCTTGGGGCGTAGAGCATCGAACGCTGTCGCTTGAGTCGCTGACGACGTTCGGCTTCCGTGAGCAACCACCAACCAACCCCAGCAGCCCCAATAAGAGCTCCGCTGAGAAGAGTGAAAAGCGTTCCTGATGTTGACTCCTGCTGACTGCTCATCGCTGACGATGGTTTTTTAAAAGACTAGTTGGGTGAAGCTGTTCTGATTTGGAGCCGTTGAGATGTGTTGCCAATACCAGGAGAAATCTGCCCATTCTCTTTGAGTTCAGCATCGATACATGCGGTATGAATCGTGAGTTCGGGAAAACTTTCACCCAAACGCTTGAGACCAGGGCTAGCCGCTAACCCAGTGATCAAACGAAGCCTCCGACTCTCAACGCCTCGAGCCACGAGCTCTTGCATCAGTTTCACAAGCGTTTCTCCAGTACTGATTTGATCAATCAACAAGACAAGTCCAGCATTGGCTTCGATCGTGTCTGGAAGGCCTCCAAGGCAAAGTTCAGCATGAGGCAACACTTTTCGAGCCCCCTCCCAGAGCATCAGACCTCCAGGAAGAACAGGTAGAGCCAGCAGGGGGACATTCGTTTCAATCACTGTTCCTTCTGTGAGCTCAAGAAGGGTTTGCACCTCCTCACGCCGATGAGGCAACCAGTCGCGTATGGCTTCGTAGGTCAACCAGCGCCCGAGCTCCTCCATTGCCGTTCTGTACAGCGACGGTGGAGTGCCCGCATGGCGCAGCATCGTGAGCCAGTGTGCAATCAGTGGATGGGGGGGAACCACCACCCTTAGGGTTTTGGCCATGGCACGTGGAGGGGCAGGGGTCTGCCATAACGTGGCTGTTCAAGTTACGGCAGCTGCAACCCGAAGCCGGCTGCATCCTTTACTGATGCTCCTCCTCCATTTGCTCCGCAAGCACGTGTCATCCGTGCTGGTTGGGCTGCTTTTAACGACAAGTCTGATTTGTCTTCCTCAGGCAGCTCAGGCGATCACTGCACCCGAATTGCGCGGCCAGTTTGCTGTTCAGGACATCAATTCTGATATGCACGGACGAGATTTAAAAGAAAAAGAATTTTTAAAAGCCGACTTAAGGGGTGTTGATCTCAGCGAGACGGATTTACGAGGTGCAGTCATTAATACCTCCCAATTGCAGGGCGCCGATCTTCATGGAGCCAATCTTGAAGACGTTGTGGCGTTTTCCAGCCGATTTGATGAAACTGATTTGAGCGACGCAAATTTCACCAATGCGATGTTGATGCAAAGCCGTTTCGTAGATGCTCAGATCGAAGGAACGGATTTCACTAACGCCGTGATCGATCTCACGCAGATGAAGGCCCTATGCAGTCGCGCCAATGGCGTCAATAGCCGCAGCGGAGTCAGCACTCGTGAAAGTCTTGGATGTCGCTGATGTCGGAACGACTTCCTGTCACTGTGATTACTGGCTTTCTTGGGGCCGGTAAAACAACACTGTTGCGCCATCTTTTGATCAACAGTGGCCAACGCCTGGCCGTAATGGTCAATGAGTTTGGGACTGTGGGATTGGATGGCGATCTCATTCGTAGTTGTGGATTCTGTCCAGATAATGAAATCGAAGGACGTCTTGTCGAGCTGAACAACGGATGCTTGTGCTGCACTGTTCAGGACGATTTCCTGCCAACGATGGAAACGCTCCTTACTCGCGCTGATCAGCTCGATGGAATCGTTGTTGAAACAAGTGGCTTGGCACTTCCTAGGCCACTCCTACAGGCACTCGAATGGCCTGCAATCCGTGCACGTGTCCACGTGAACGGTGTAGTCACAGTGGTGGATGGCGAAGCTCTCAGCAACGGGAGTCCGGTAGGCGATCCTGCAGCGCTAGAGCAACAAAGGAAAGAAGACCCAAGCCTGGATCACCTCACCGCGATTGACGAGTTATTTGATGATCAACTCCAATCCGCTGACTTGGTTTTGGTCAGTCGCTCTGATTGCTTAGAGCCATTGGAACTAGAACACATTCAGCAATCCCTTACTACGAAAATTCGCACCGGTACATCAGTTATTCCGATGACTCGCGGACAGGTAGACCCCTCCCTGCTCCTTGATGTGGAGCATGCGACTTCTACCGACACCAACAATCATCATCACCATGACGATGATCATCACCATGCCCATAATCACCATGAAGATGATCATCATGACCATACTCATTTAGACGTTGTAGGTGGAAATGTACGTTTTGAAGGTGTGGTTCATCGTTCAGATCTTGAACGGATTCTTCCAACTTTTGTAACTAAACATCAAGTCGTAAGACTGAAGGGAAGACTTTGGCTTACTGGTAAAGCTTTACCTCTCCAAGTACAGATGGTGGGCCCACGCTTAGAAACTTGGTTTGAGTCAGCACCCACTCAAGCTTGGGCTCCAGAGAGTCAGTCAGGGATCGATTTAGTTGTGATTGGATTTGATCCAGAAGCGTCTGAAAAACTAAGAATAGCTTTGAGCTCATAACAGACATTGAGCATATCCAAACGCCTAACTATAAATATTCTCATATTGCCCGATAATTAATTAAATCAAATAACTATTATTTATTTTCATACAATTTGAATAATTTATCAAACATGAATGAGTTTTTTTATGCTATATAGCAATACTAGATTATGTCACAATTTATAAGTTCAAGATCTGTCATAAAGCCAAAATCACTTATCAATCCTCAACAAGCAACATACGCACATCACTGACACGAATTAAATTTGAAAGTTCAAGTAAGTCTCTTTTGCTAATTAATCCAATACAACCCAATGTGCCACTGTTGCCATTGAGTCCTGCACTTGGGTCCTGATGAATACCAAGCACCCTTCTTCCCGTCGTAAATGTTGGCTCGATTCCAATCCAGACCGGTCCCAACTCTGGATAGGCTCCTTCCGCCAGAGGTTCCACTGGACCGAGGGTGTACTTACCTGAAGGAAGAGGCGCTTTACTCCCCATCTGATCCCGATTGGCCTGTTGGCGGTGGGCACGACCACTTACAGCGTCGTAATGACGAACGGGTTGACCTGGAACCTCAAGCCGTAAATTCCAGATTGGATCTCCTGTGGAGCTGATTAGTCGATCTGTGCGTCCAAGTACCAGTTGAGGCTTTGGAGCTGGCGTTGCAATTGATGGTTCGAGAATGGCCAACAGTCCGGCGCTGCCCTGATCAAGTTTTGTCCTCTTCAAGTCGATGTCTTTGGCCTGACTCGTTGAGCTCATCTCAAATCCTGCAAAAATTGCACTAACTACAAGCATGGCTTGAGCAGCTTTGCTCAACAGAGGATTGAAAGACGAATACAAAACCATTCGAAGGAATCGAAGTCGCTTTACCTTTAAGAGATTTATTTATATTTCCCGAGAGAAATATACGGTTGTTCAGCTGGCCTTAGCCCTGACGCCAGTCCAAACCGGGGAAGTGGGGAAAAATTGCCGGCGTTTCCCAGCGGTACTTCAGGTACTCGGGATGCACCTGACAAAGACACTTCTCCTCACGGTGAGCTTTGCCATTGAGAACAACAGCCAGGATCAAAAAAAGTGCCAAATGAAGCAAACTTGCCTTCGCGAGGAAAACACCAATGGAGCAAATCAAAACTGCCCGGTACAAAGGGTGACGACAACTGCTGTACACACCGGTAGTAATCAGAGGCGCACTTGGCTTGGGATCAGGCAAGGGAGAAAGACTGGCTCCCAAGGCCCAAAATCCTTGAAACGCCAGAACAAGCCCAACAGCAAAAACAACCAAACCTATGAGCTGAAACATTGGGAGCCAATGCAACCGTTCAACCAACCAAGGTGACCAGGCAGGAAGAGCGTGCGTAGAGATCAGGACCACTTGTGCCAGAAGCCACCATTCGCCGTGTTCATTCGTCATGAACCCTCGCCAACTGAAGCCCCAACCCTGAAAACGGTCACGCCAGTTGACCTGTTGAGTTGAGACCTTCAAATCAAGCCCTTTGTTTTCCATAGTGGTGAACGCAGCATTTAATCCATCGGGAGGTCGCCCTTTGCGCAGACCTCGCCCCAGCAAAGCGCTCCATTCTCATTCCAATTGGCCTGCACGATATCCCAGGAAGAACGTTCATCAACCCGCATGCGCATTAGGCCTGAACCGTCATGCTCAAACTGAATCTTGCGGTCGTTGAAAGCCAATTTCCAGCTTTGACCAACTGGATCCGCAACGAAATGGCAAGGCTCCCAATCTTCATAGCTCCAGCGACACTGGACATCGACGGCCAATGAATCTGCATGAATGGGGACAACAATGCCAGGTGCAACCAAAATCATTGGCAGGATCAGCCTGAACATCGATCCGATGGATTGAATCATGAAAAAGGCGATTGAGACTGAATCTGTTTTCAACCTGAGGAGTCATTTGAGGCTGTAACTGAGATATCAGCGATTCGACTGCTGACAATCAATACAATTCAAACTCTCGGAATTCACTCCTTTGAGGTATCGACCTTCTTCCACAATCCCTGCTTCAGGTGATCTTGAGTTGGCATGCACCGAAGAACATAAGAATTGAAGACACAAAACTCAATCAATCTCAGGAGCTGGTAGCAATCCACAACCAACACTCGTTTCAAGTGTCGACCGGATAACGACTGGAATGCATTCCCCATCAAAATGAAGAAATAACTGAGCGACGAATGGGGCGTGAAGGGAAAAACCAGCTCGATGGCCCTAAATTCGGCCCTTAAACTGACACGCTGTCAAACTTACGTTCAACTTTTATGGAAGAGCACAAATTAAGCCTCATATTTGTTATGGAATTTCTAAGCTAGTAAGCTATACGTTGGTTAAGATACGAAGAAGCACGCAGCGATCACGCACGGAATGGAATACAAGGAGTTAATGGCCTACACAAAGCAAGAATATTATTGGTAAGAGTAAGATAAAAACCGATTTAGATCATGAGGCAAAATTATGAATTTCTATCAAAAACGCAATATATTAATCGCGGCAGGCGTAATAGGCGGAGTAATTGTTTTTGCAAACTTGCAAAGCAAGATTAGAATGAAAGGCTTTGACGAGGGATTTTCTTGCCTTTTAAAGGGTTACAACAGTGATGCTAGAACTGCTCCGCCAGGATGTTTCGACTATTTTGAGGGAAAAATAAACACACTTAAAGCAGAAATAGATGAACAACCGGAAACCCAGTCAGGAGATTTAAAAAAATTAAAACTGGAAAAGCGAATAGAAAGATGGAATGAATTTTTCAACAGCGGAGCATGGAAGAACTACCCGAATTCAGATTGAGTTGTGTAGCAATTACTACAGCACATTCTAAAACGCATCGCTATTATTGGATTATGAAATCAACAGCTAGGCAGCTAGAATACGCAATTAAATTACACAATAGCGGTGTGCCTTGGAAGATAATTGCTTCCTATCTTTTCACAAATGTCAGTTCGTTGAGACAACAAATGGAGGATTATGTCAACACAACAACTCGATAGAAAATATGCCGAGCTCATACAAAAAGCTAATGCTGCAACAAGTAGGAAAGATGCAGTGTGGTTATTTCATCAGGCTGACAAGCTTAGAAGAGAATTAAATCACAAAAATCGCAGCCTTAAAAACTAAATACTTCCACTTAATTGAACGCACTAGTTAATTAAGCCTATAAAATATTTACTCCTATCCCGACAATTCAAATATTAATATTACACCATTTACTGTGTTAACTATAGAGACCGAATCCTTTTACTTAAGTAAGATCACATCCTTATAAAACAAATTTCAAAGAATTTCGACTGAAAAACTCATGAACATATTGAGGCCAAATCTCAAAGGGAAAATCATAAAACTATCTGCATCATAAATAACAATGCTTAATTCACGTCACATGGATGTAATTTACACTAAACTATAAAACGAACTATTTTGATATTTTTTGAGATTGAAGAATTCATCATAAAACTCAATTAATGACATTTGATCTGACAGGGCTTCCTAGGAACAATGAGTCAGAAGAAACTTATACTAATACTATCCTTGTTGTTATTCATAACCTCCTGCGCCAAACAGCTGGCATGGGCGAAAAGATATTAGTTTATGCAATGTGGAGCACAAAGCAAACTAATTTCAGTGACGAGGAGATTAAGGGGACGCTAAGACTGAATAGTAACAGTAACACTGAGAAAATCAAAATGTTCTACGAGTACTTTGCAAAATAATTCCCTTCAATTAATAATTTTTTATTACTTTTAACCTTTTACCTAGTATGCTCATCATGCTCTAAGTTGCTGATACAATGGAGATGTATCCTAAAAAACAAGAATAAAAAGGATATGCACACAATTTTTTACTGGAAATCGAAAGCAACTTGAATAAGCAGCATAGCAATTAAATATGGCAGATTACATTGAAAAATCAAGGATAAAATAAAGTGCATTGGAAAAGATATTAACTAATTATTGAATCCCCACCTGATACCACTAAATTAACACAACTTGAAAAAGATCATTACCAAAGCAAAGCAACCATCAGCACCTAGCACCTCATAAAGATATTTTAGATTCACAGATATACTGTATAAATAAATATCAATAAATCGCGAAAAGTATATTTACAAAAAAACAAAACCATGATCATATTTATCATGTCAACGATTAAAGCTAAAGATACAGCCCGGGGATGAACTTTTGCCAAGACCTGAGAAGTGCTTCCTAATGGCATCAATCCAACCTAGATCAACACTGGAGTTACTCCTGAAAGATGCAAAAAGATGGCTGACTGGATTTGTAAAACTAACCTCAATCACCTTGATAGGGAGCCAAACAGTACAGACATGATGACAAAAAGTCTTGGAAACAACAATGACTACATAAATTCAAAGAACACTTATTAGTGCGTGATGAGAAATAACAGCGGTAGAGCTGACAAATACAAGTAAAGTAAGGCTAAACTATTGATGTCAAGTACTTGAACGCCATTAATGGGTTCAATAACAAATGTAGAGCTATCGGCCTGAAATCAAACAGACTGAAAACAGGTCAACGATCTGCCAAAATAAAATGACTACCGCCCCTAGCCAATGCCTCATTATCAAGCTCGTGTTTTAGTGCATCTACGACCTTCTGTTCTTGATCCAGCCGGTGAAGCCACTCGTTCAGCAGCTAACCGTTTGGGTGTTGAAGGTATCGAAAACCTCCGCATAGGAAAAGTAGTAGAAATTGAGCTCGAAGCTTCTAATGAAATGGACGCTCGTCAACAAGTTGAACTGATGAGCGATCGACTCCTAGCTAATCCCGTCATTGAAGACTGGACATTGGAACTGAAATTGTCATGAGCATAGGTGTTGTTGTCTTTCCTGGTTCAAATTGCGACCGAGACGTACGCTGGGCAACCCAGGGATGCATTGGCATACCAACCCGATACCTTTGGCATGAGGAAACAGATCTAAGTCAATTAGATGCAGTTGTCCTACCCGGTGGCTTCAGTTATGGGGATTATTTGCGTTGTGGTGCCATAGCCAGATTCGCTCCAGTGCTCAGCTCCCTCGTTGAATTTGCAAACAATGGCGGGAAAGTGCTGGGAATCTGCAACGGTTTTCAGATACTCACTGAGCTTGGATTATTACCGGGCGCTCTAACAAGGAACTCTGGGATGCATTTCATCTGTGAAGACGCACCACTCAAGGTGGTGAGTAACCGAACTCCATGGCTGTCTAACTTCGAGAAAGACGGCTCTATCCAGCTGCCCATTGCCCATGGGGAAGGTCGTTACCAATGCAGTGATGACACTCTGAAAGCACTTCAAGACGATGACAGTATTGCACTGACATATAGCCAAAATCCCAATGGATCCGTTGCAGATATCGCAGGAGTTACAAATCAAAAGGGTAATGTACTCGGACTAATGCCACATCCCGAACGAGCATGTGATCCAGCGACAGGAGGAGTTGATGGACGCAAATTGATAGAGGCTTTAATTAATCGCCTATAATTTAAATCACATCACTGAAGTCAGCAAAAACGTTTAGCAAACAATCCCATAATGGAAACAATGAGATCAATCAATTAATAGCAAAAATTAAAATAAGCACAATATCATTAACAGAAATAGCACACCAAGGCATTGACAGTAAATCAGCGACGACCAACAGTAAACTATCTATCTAACTATAATAAATACCTACAGTATTGAATTAACTAATTGCAAAAGTAGTCAGCCACGTGGTATTGATTTCAAATGAATCGACGTTCACTTCTCTCTCTCGGCATCCCAGCGGCATTAGCAATGGCAGTTCCATTCACCGCAAGTGGTGTGGCCGCCAAAAAGCAAAAAACATCTGAACTAGGACCGTTAAAACAAGGGTCTAGGCTGAGAGCCGTGAATACTGGAACTTGGATTGATCCTGAAACAGACTTAAACTTGCTGGTAAAAAGGTGCGAGGTTGAGGGTTGGACATTAGAAGTACCTGAATCAGTCAAGCGACAGTGGAGATGGTTCTCAGGAACAGATCAACAGCGTGTAGAAGATCTAGAAAATGCCTGGAAAAATCCCGATCTCGATGGTCTGATTTATGTTGGCGCTGGGTGGGGGGGGGCCAGAGTCTTAGAAGCTGGCTTTCGCTTTCCAAACCGAGCACTTTGGACACTAGGCTTTTCAGACACCAGCTCTATGCTGATGGCACAATGGTCTGCAGGATTAAAAGGAGCGATACACGGCTCTACAACAGGACCTGAAAAGCAGTGGAAACGCACAACAAAACTCCTTAAGAAAGAAAAAGTAGCCCCACTTAATGGGAAACCCATTAACTCAGGCGTAGCCAGTGGGCCTCTTATCATCTGCAACCTAACGGTTGCCACCCATCTCATCGGTACAAAATGGTTTCCGAATTTAAATAAAACAATTTTGGTCCTGGAAGATATAGGAGAAGCCCCTTACCGAATTGATCGCATGCTCACACAGTGGCGCACATCAGGAGTGCTTCACGGTATTGCCGGGATCGCAACGGGCCGGTTCAAATGGAAAGGAGAAGTGGAAAAAGGAGATTTTTCAATGAATGAAATTCTAAAGGAGCGTCTAAGTGATCTAAATGTACCCTTAATAATGGACCTTCCAATTGGTCACGGACTTCCAAATATGGCCCTACCAATGGGAGGAAAAGCCATACTGAATGGAGAAATGGGAACATTAATACTTGATAACGAATAAACATATAATTATTACTTGAAGACCTCAATCAAACAAAAAAATAAAAAATTACAGATGTCTAATCCATAAGCAAATATGGATTGAATTAGGATCTCACTACCGATGTGGATTTGAAGGTTTGAAGAAACACGTGAAACAAGCAATATAATTATCATGGAGAGTTAGGGAGGTAAATTGATATCTAAGCGTAATTCAAACAAATAGCATTCAAAATCGCCAAAATCAGGCGGGCCGTTGATCTAAAAAAAGATGATCAACGTGTTTCTTTGGAGGGGGTCCTCACTGGGACAGCACTTGCACTGTTGTTTTTACTACTAGAAAAGCCAGCAATAGGAGCACTAATAGGAAGAAGAAGAGGTGGACCAGTACCAGAACCAGGAAATATAAATATCGGAAAATTCACAACAGATGTTGGGGATATGCCCTATTGGGAACTGTCAACTTTGGATTTAGTATCAGACAATACAAGGAACAACATGCCAAGCAGCGTAGTAAACAACTTATCACAATTACCTAGATTACCATTACAAAAAACATCAAATCTGAAAAGTAGCAATATTATATCACCAATAAATCAAATAGGAAATATTCCATCTCCAAGAAGAAAAATTGGCGGCCAAAGTTCAAACCCGAGAAATAAAGACTCAGCATTACAATCAGAAACAGGTCAAACCATAACACCGATACCGATACCAGTGGATCCGCCACCTGAGGATCCAGTAGGTCCACCTGGGGAACATTCCTGGGAATACACCCCATGGCCAGAGCCAGAAAGAATTGACCCACCTTTAATAGAAGTTGATGCCTTAACTGAAGTTGTAGCAAGAACAAGAAGCGATAAAGAAACAGCAGACGCAATAAATAGTGGGAAAGTAATCGGAATCAATAAATCACTGTTTAGCTTCAATCGAAATAGAGCATTAGAAAATATGACAAGAGACAGTCTGGTGTTTAGGCATTCAAAAACAATATCAGACTCAGAATCTACAAATGCTTCTGTGGAACAAGAACTCTATAACTATGGTATAAATGAATCGGCCGGAGAAGCAGCAAAGGTAGAAGGAACTTTTTTAGCATCAGCAGTTGATATAAATGATATTTGCATTGAAAGCGGAAGCAAAGCTGTAATTGATACAGTCAGTGAGGCTACAGCGTTTAACAAATCAACTTGGATAGGGGCAAAACAAATAGATCTACTACAGTTTGAAACTATAATGGCAAACAGGATTTATGGACTGGGAAATAGCAAAGAAGCCGATATAAAACTAAGGCTTGAAGCAACAGGCATCAATAATTCAGAACTATCAACAATAAATCTAAAAGATAATGTATTTAATGATCGGCAAAAGGATGAATTCGAAATTAATGAGAAATTAAAATCTAAAATAAAAGAATATTCAATAGATGAGGGTAATAGCTGGACTATACCAACACTTAATGAAAAAGGAGATGGGCCAAGTCCGCACAATATCGAAAAAGTAGGTGATCTATACGTTTCTGCAAACGGAACATGGGAGTTAAAACCAATTTTGGAATGGGATCAACAACCAATTTCATTTCTTTATCGATCAAACAAACAGGAACTAGACAAACAAGAATTCGTTGGATTAAGTGGACAAGATCAATTAAATGTGTTTACAGCAATGACAGGGGCTGCTAATACAGGCTTTGACTTATATGACAATGAAATCATAGAGACCGTATTTACATCACTAGTAATACCATTACACAATAAAGACTATTCAGTCTATCAAGGCAAAACAATGGAAGACAAAATAGACTTAGGAAAAGTAAAGATGGTAGATACAGGAGAGCTAAATAGCGATTACATAACTGAAATCACACCAGAAATACTAATAAATTTAAAGGAGGATGAGATCATTTCTTTCAAAACAGAAAATGGAGGAGTATATGGAGGAATAGACTATCATGTTAAAAACATTGATATAGAAAACAATAGAATACAAATTGGAAGGGAAGTAAAAACAAACCAGGTTGTGGACTTTACGAGCACGGCAGAAAACGATGCAAGAATAACTCCAATAGATTCAGTTACCTTGTACGAGCCAGAGGCAGACGTATCTCAGTATGGAATAGATCTAAGTTTTGAATGCACTGAATCATTAAAGGAATCATCAGTGATCGTAGATATAAAAGCAAGGAGTGTCGGTATAAAGGATAGTATTGTCACCATGGGAGATGGAGACGATGAGGTAAGTATTGCAGCCTTCATAATGGAATACATAAAAGCAGACTTAACACACCTGGAAAAATCTCTGAGCAATCAAGAAATCTTGATAGAAACATATTCTCTTTACGATTCAACACTACTGACAGGGTCGGGGAACGATTTAATTACACTGCGAGGTGATATCGGTGGGATGAAAGGATCAATAATTGACGTAGGAACAGGTGAAAATGAAATCAATATAAATGGGAAAATATCCGATAATTCAAAATTTGTAATTGGGCAAGGGGAAAATGCACTAACAATATCTGGAAAAGAAATAAGCAGAAACTTAGCTAGAAATGAAAACATCGCAGGATATAGAGCGAGAGATGGCTCGACTCTGTATATTGAAAAGATTGAATACTATGGCTCAGGCTCCCAAACTGGAGAATACTTTGAAGAAAGGTTAAATACAGATGATAATAGTTGGGAGATCATGAGCCCTGAGCAGCATCAAATAATTGATGCTTACCTAGGGTATGATCAGATCATCAGTAGTGGAAAAAATAACAGCGATAGAATAAGGCTTGTAGGTACAACCAATAGCGAACTGATCGACTTTAAAAACAGACAACTAATCGAAAAAACAGAAGAGACACAAAATAATATAGAAAATAACATATTAACAAGCGAAGAAAATTCAATAGACAACAATTATGGCAATCAAATAGGCATGGGAGAAACTAAAGACATAGAAAACGATACAGAAAACACTTTGACAAGTGAGGAAATATTTGAAATAAAAGGAAAAACATACTCAAAACTAACCAATGAACCTGTATATGAAATAGAAAATGGAAAATATTCCATATCACCGATCACTGAAAACGAAATAGAAAACATTACGTCAGAAGAATTTGTAAGGTCAGGTAATGGTTATATATTCGAAACTGAATTCATGAATTTCGAAGCTGTTGATGTCCAATTCAGTGATGATGTTGTACTTATGCAAAATTTAGGAGGATTAAGTGGAAAGTTAATGATGGGAGAAGGGATTGATACATTGGACTATTCAACTTGGGGTCGTGAAACAATCATTGATTTTGGTAAAAATCAGGCCAGCGGTATTGGAACTGGTTATTCAACTTCTAGTTTTACAGAAGCCTACGAAGGAAAAGGAGTCACATCGCTAGGAAAGGAAGGATCGTTTGCTGGTGTCGATGTTGTCATCGCAACTCCATTTAATGATTTACTGTCACTCGAATGGACCCCTTGGGTGGACGATGGAAATACATCATTTGAATTCAGTGCCGGCGAAGGCGCAGATACTTACCAGTTTTATGGTTTGGATGCAGAAGAAGGATCGCAATGGATGGATTCATCAACCGTACCAACATTACGAGATGTTGACTTGGATGGAGGTGATCGATTTGAGGGATTTTTAGGACTTGAAGGACAATCGTTAATTAATGCCAAACTCTTACCAATTGCTCCCCTAGAAATGCTTCGTGAAGGCATCACGGAACAAAACGAACCATTTCTAGGAATTTCAAACAATAACGAAAATTATCAACTACATGCTTTCGGACTTGATGAAGACAATCAAAGCAGATTATTAGCAAATTTACCCGGGCTTAACATCAAAACAAATGAAGAAAAGGCCTAATAAATATGAACAAAAAAAGAAACGATCAAAGATTAATAGTGTTCTGATCTGAAACAACATCAGAATGTAAGCAATCAAGAGTATCTAGAGAGTTGCTGGAAGAAATATTACCACTTATATTAATTGATTGATCTGCAATTCCAATTTCAATAGACATAGAACTCAATGCCTGAATATGGACATCGTCTACACCAGCAATAGTGCCAAGATCGGAACCAACAAATGAAGAGGAACCTAAATCAGGTAATGAACCAACCACGAATTGATCGTAAAGATTAGAATCTAATGTGAAAGAACTATCTACAGAACCAGGTTGAGATAGAACTGAAGCACCAATATCTGAACTAGCGAGTGACGCAAGATCTGGCTCAGTAACAGCACCGATATTCAACCAGCCAGTATCAATGTCACTCACAGCAGAAGCAATTGTATCGAAATCAATTGAATCGAAATCGACACTCACTTCTGATGAAATAGGAGCAGCATCAAGAAAAACGGAATCAAAGGATTGATTTGAAAGTATGTCGTTACTGACAGTTAGATCAAACGACTGACTGACGTGATTAGGCGTCGACAGGTCTCCAAAACCTAATGAGGAGTCAAATTGATCAGTCGGAAGTGAAGCTGGTGAATGATCCAAATCAAGATTCTGAGCAACTTCGGGAGAAGCAACCAGCTCGTAAGAATTCTTGTAATTATCACTCACATTAAAACTCATCGCTCTAAGAGGAACAAAACTTCCAGAGCTGTTGCCCACAGGCGCATCCATAGAGAGGGATACGCTAGCTGCAGAACTAAAATCAGCCGAAACGTCGTACATCTCGAACCTTGCAAATGAGAGAAATCTGAGGCATCTCTCAGGACTCTCTCACCATACACACACCATTTCAACAGAAGCACGCAGCAGCACTTATTTGCAATTACTCATTAGTGGATATCAACAAAAGAGGATTAGGCTTGTTAACTCAGCTCTCAACAGGAAAATCAAACCTGATTGCAAAAAGTCAAGACAATACGACGGCGAAACAAATGACACACACACGAATCCACTTGGGAGTGCGTTGGCAGCTTCAATGTGCCTAGACAAACAAAAGCGGTTCAGACCGTAGCGATCAATTACAGCTTGGCGTGCGTTTTGACGAAGCTCTCTCTATTGCCAGGGATTACTCAAGACAGAAAAATCTGACGAGCCAATTGGTCTCAACCAAAAGATTGACAAGCTAACCATCAGACCCATGACGAATCAACTCATGAACCGGCGGAGGGTGAAGAACCAACAACAGAGCCACACACCATGGCTTCTAAAAGGCTCCAGCAGAGGACAAAGGGATATGAAAGGTAAGCGTGACAAGCACTAAGTTATAAAATACGATGCAAGATAAAGTACCAAACCTGACAAACAAAGTGAACCCTGGCATAGTTAAGAGTGTTACCTAATTCCTCTAACAGAAAAGATTTTCACCCAATAGCACCTGGAGCCTGCTAATCGTAACTAATGCCATCAGAACCAACAATGACAGCCTGAACAATGGGATGAAGGCGTTGGAGGATAGGAAACATGCGCATAGAAATATGAATACCACGATAAGACTCCAAATTACGATTGACAAATATCACAACAGGATCACCGCTTTTAATAGAAATTTTTGCCTTTTTAAGACCGAAAGAAATGGGAGAAGTTAAAGGGCGAATACTTGATGTATTAACACCCTCATGAATCAAAGCAACAGAAATCTAGTCAGGTTTGGGAACTGTGGACCATTGCCACCAAGTAACAGTAATTCTTTGATAGAGCTCATCAAGAGGAAGGAGCTGAATACTTCGGCGTAATGAAAGGCGGACGTAATCCTGCCATAGAGAGGTTTCAATAGTGAAATCAGTATCGGCTCCTTGATGACAATAAGTAGATTCAACTTAATGCCAGATAGGTGTTTGAGGAAGAAGCACTCTTAGTGGAAGGAGCTCACGCCATCCGGATGACCAATAACTAAATCAGGAGTGTGCTTGAATTGAAAAAATTTGTTCTAAGCGTGCACCAAGTGTTGCTGCTCGAAACGCATTTGGATTGAAGAATGGCAAAAAAACGATGAAATGACAGCACTCCGCCCAGAAACATCGAATCGTAAGGGAAATGCTTGAGAACATGAAAAGGTTTACATGTTGGCCCACCAAAAGAACTGGTTTGGTGACCTAGAGACGCTAATGAAGGTGCAAGATAACGAAACGGCCCCGAAAATCATGGAATACAAACAAGATTCGGGACATAGAATAAAGCAGTAAAATAAATAATAATCAATGAATAGACAAGAGACAAGGAGTAAAACCCAAGACAATCAACAGCAAATTAGATAACAAAACAGCAGCATAACTTTGAAAACAATATGCGAAAAAAATAATTCAACATTAAAGAATGGCAAATCACTACATTTGAGTAATCCCATCAAAAAATGCATTAAAGCGATCAGTGATAATTGAAATCACAGGAACTTGTCCTGTTTTTATTAAACCAGTGACTCCCATACCAGCCTGGAGAGCTAATCTTTCACCATTTTTTTCAAGACTGTCATCTTTCAATGAAACAGTAGCTGTGAATCTCTCTTGCGGACTGGTATTGTCAGGAGGCAAAGAGCTTACACTAATATCTGAAAGTTCACCCATCATCGATCCATATTGAGTAAACGGGTAAGAATCGATACGAATTTCAACAGGCATTCCAGGTTCAACGAAGCCAATATCCTTAGGTGGAACTGTGATAGTAGCTGTTAACTTGCCAAGACCAAGAATCTGCAAAGTTGGCCGATTGGGAGTAATAAGTTCTCCAATACGGGCATTCAAAGAGAAAACAGTTCCAGCATTTGGAGCTGATAGAGTATGAAGACGTTTTCTATCTTCTTGTTCAAGAATGTTAGTAGAAAGATTAATAAACTGCTGCCTGGCATTATCATAACGAGCAAAAAGCTGTTTCTTATCAGCAGCATCTATTTGCAAGCCAGTTAGTTTAGCTTCTTCAACACGCTCCTCAGCATTGAGTACTTCTAGTTTCTGCCTTGTCAAGGCTGTTTGAAGCCTAATTAATTGCTCTTGCTGACGCTCCACTTCTATTTGTGAAATAGCACCTTGAGAAAATAAATGTTGTTGCCTCCTAAGTATATCAGCATTCAAGGAAACTTGCTGAGTCAAACCATTCACATCACTAATTTGCTGATTTTTCTCAATAATGCTTTTATTTTGAACTCTTTTATTACCCTCGATTCTAAGTTTTACTTCACGAGAAGAAGTACTGAGCTTAAGCTCGGCCAAAGGATCAAGTTGATTAATATTAGGAAGTCCAAGCTGAAAACGAATTGATTCAATCTCACCAAGCCATTGATCTCTAATACGTTTTAAATTAAGAATACTCTCTGTAGCTACTGGATTACGAATAAGAACAAGTGGCTGACCTGATACAACTTGATCACCATCCTTAGCGAGAACGTCAACAACAAGACCATTAAATGGAGGAGACAAATTTGTTGTCCCAGATCCAGGACTAAGCTTGCCAATTGTGTTGATCGAAGTATCGATCTTAGCTAGCGAACCCCAAATTACGCCAAAGCCCGTAAGCCCAATTAAAGTCCAAACTATCCCACGACTCCAACCACGTGTTGACCGTGGAAGAGTTGTACGTCGCCGTGGTTTCCCTTGCAGAGTCTTATTCTGAGAGGAATCAGAAGGTGTACTGTTTTGTCCTGATTCAGGTTCAGCTCCTACAAGAGCAGCTTTTGATGTGGGATCAGAAGACGTCATGATCTAAACCGATGCCCTTACCAATTGACCACCCTCACTATTAGAAGAACTAGTACTACTAGAACCTTCAGAACTTCGACCTTGCTGTAAAAACAAAGCGAAATAGGGACCACGGTTAGCCATTAGTTGATCATGGTTACCAGTCTCTAAAACAATTCCATCGCCCATTACAACAATAAGATCAGCGCCAGTAATTGAACTGAGTCTATGAGTTATAAATAAGCAAGTCTTATCTTCTAGAGCATTCATTAGATTATCACAAACAACTCTTTCAGTCTGATAATCCAGAGCTGACGTTGCTTCGTCCATAATTAATAGATTAGGTTTTTGTAAGATGGTTCTAGCAATAGCAACTCGTTGACGCTGACCTCCAGACAATCCACTACCTCTTTCACCAACCTGATTGGAATAACCAGCAGGTAAACCCATAATGAAGTCGTGCGCACAAGCTATTTTTGCAGCATTTATAACTTCCTCTGTAGAAGCCTCTGGAGTAGTAAGAGAAATATTATCTTCTACAGAGCCGTCAAATAGGATTGTTTCTTGAGGAACAACACCAATCTGTCGCCTTAATGAGTAAAGTTCAACTTTACTAATATCAATGTCATCAATCAAAACAGTGCCTTTTTCAGCATCATAAAGCCTAGTCAAAAGCTTAGTAAGAGTAGATTTTCCAGAACCAGATAATCCAACAACAGCTACAAATGAACCTTTAGGAATTTCAAGACTAACTCCTTTCAAAAGGAGAGGAGATGATTGCTGATAGCGAAATTCTATATCTCTGAACTCAAGTTTACCTACTATCGTAGTCATATTAATACGTTTAGAATTGTCCTCAGGAGCTTCTTCAGGATGATCGATGACGTCACTCAATCTTTCAAGGGATAAAGCTACTTCTTGAATACTTTGCCATACTGACGTCATTCGGAGAAGCGGGCCAGTTACATAACCTGCAATAATTCTGAATGCAATCAATTCACCAAGTGTCAAACTACCATCCAAAACTAGGTATGCACCACCCCAAATGACTAAAAGGGAAGATAATTTATTCAAAAAACCATTTAAACTGCTAGAAACAGTACTGACAAGCGTATTATCGAAACCTTCAGCAACATAGTCTGTATAAAAGTCTTGCCATTTCCAGCGACTTCTTAACTCAATATTTTGGGCTTTAACAGTCATCATAGAGCTTAGAACCTCAACTAGATGACTTTGGGTTCGAGCGTTAGCAATTGCTCGTCGTTGTAATTGCTTACGTACTATAGGTGCTGTTAAAAAAGTCAAACCAGCAAGAACTGGGATCACAACAAGGGCTAAAAGCGTTAATTGAACACTGTATATCATCATTACGATTATATATAGCAAAGCAAATAATGCATCGAGGACAGTTGTAAGCGCAGTTCCAGTGAGAAATCCTCTAATCTTTTCCATCTCACTGACTCGGTTACTAACTTCACCTACGGGTCGTCTATCGAAATAGGACAAAGGCAACCTTAAAAGATGATCAATAATTCTTGTGCCTAAATCTAGATCAATCCTATTTGTTGTATCTACAAATAAGAAAGTACGTAAACATAATAATAGGCCTTCAAAAATCGCAAAAACAACTAAAAGCAAACCCAAAACGCCCATAGCATCAGGACTAGAATTAATGATGGCTTTATCTATGACTTGCTGAATAAGCAATGGATTAACAAGACCGAATAATTGTACAAAAAAACTAGCTAACAAGACCTCAATCAAGACAGAACGATGCTGTTGAAGAGCGGGAAGAAACCAGCCAAAGCCAAATTTACGTTTAGGAGTCTTATCAGTTGCTTTAAGCGTTAAAACCTCACCAGATTCACCCCATTGGGAATTAAACTCATCCAAACTTATTTTTATATTTGAATAAGCTGGAATGCCTAATATAATCTCCTTTAAATTACTCGCATAAATAATTGCTATACCATTACCCCATTTTATTAAACATGGGGGCTCTAATCGGTTTACAGATTGTGAACTAACATCGAGAAGCTGTGTATGCAAACCAATAGACTCAGCGACCGCACCACAAAGAGCAAGAGAAACTTCACCATGACGCTGAACTTGATCAGAAAAGACTCTACGAAATAATTCCTTTCGAAAAGGTAAACCAAGCAACTCGGAAATCATTTTAAAAACTGATATTGATGATTCAAGTGGCCCCTCACCTTTGACATAAGGATAAAAATCAACATCAAAGGTTTCATCAGCATCAACTGAATCACGTTTCGGGGGAGGAAGTTGTGGAGCTTCCTCTAGTACATCATCATCCGAAGATCTCTGATCTAACCATGGATCAGAATTTAGTGATTCTTCTCTTCTCCTCTCAGCTCTTATTTGACTCTCATGAAGTTGCCATTTTTCAAATAGTTGTTGCTCAAGAGTTTCTTCTAAACCCTTATTATCAGTACCTGATTCAGAATTAGTCTCACGTGGATTTAATATAGCCTGTAAACTATTTAGCGGAATACCAAGAAATCGTTGTTCAGTTGGCAACTGATCTTTGGATACAAATTTCATATCTAAAGCAACTCTTTGACCAGTATCAAAAACACCATTCGAAACTAACCAAAGACGATCCTTAGGAAGTTTTTCAAAAATTCCTTTAAGACCTAAGACCTCCCATTGTTGTATAGATATATTAACAACAGCAGTTTTCTCTGCCAATTCAGAAGCTGCAGAAATCACTTCTTTGCCAAGTTGCTGAGGAAATTGCTCAAGATATTTATCTAATACGTCAAAAAGTTCAGAGGGATTAACACTCTGAGTTATTCGCTTTTTTAATGGAGGGTGTGCTTCCATTGCCTTGGTAAGTGCAACATAAGATATCCCTGCAACAACACAATTTGTAGAGGCAATAAGAGTTTCCTTACACACACCACAACTAATCGGTGTCCAACCAATAGCACTACCAGGACCAAATTTTTGAAGAGTACCAACACCCTTCAAAAGTCGTTTAGACATGACGACGGATCTACATTGTCCTTGAAGAAGAAAGAAGACTGAACCGGGGGGTTGATTAGGGCGACAAAGGGGTTGACCCAATTTATATTTAAAAAGTTTGGCATCATTAACTAAAAAGTCAATGACATTTTCCGGCTGATCATTTAAGAAAGGAAACGCCTTTAAAAGGCCCCTCATTGTTGATGAACTAGAAGCAGTCATTGATTGCTTAACCTACACTTTGACTTTGTTTGTCTTCATAGTTCTCATCATCGAGCTGATGAGACTGGACATTAGGATTGATGATGTCATGTTGGGTTGGTTGCTTTGAATTATCCATAGACATTTCTGTAGATAACTGTGTATCCAAGACTTGAGATTGATCTTGATCTGAACATAGAATGGAAACAGAGAGACTTGATTGCTGGTCTTCGCCAGATTGTACTTTAGAACTAGTATTATTTATAGAAATAGAAGGTGGTTGATTATCAACTTGAATTTTGCTATCAACGTGACCAACAGAAGCATTATGAAAACCATTAGAAGTTTGGACTTGCGCCACACCAATGGGCGAAGAAGGTTCCTGAGTTGATACTGTTGGTGCGATTTTGGCAATGGCTGAAGAGGAATCAACTTGTTTAAAGTCAGTAAATTTTTCATCATTGCTATCAGTGGCTGGCTCGAGAAAATTTGAAGCCTGATCAGTCATAGGCTCCTCAAGTTGCCTTGCAGATATTGACCGATCAACAGTTTCCTGAACTTTATTGCCAACCTCTTGAAGAATATCCTTCTCAAACAACTCCTGCATAAGACGATTTCTTGTAGGCTCATCAAGTGATGGTGAGATACGATGAACAAGTTTCAACAATATAAAAAACTTATCAGCACGAAAAGGAGGATGAACCTCACCAACCTTGAGTTTTTTTATAACTTTTCTGATAATCTCTGGAGGCTGAGTAATTACCATTGGACCTAACAAGCCATTAGTATACTTTTCATCACCCAAGGAATATTCAGAGGCCAATTCACAGAATTCATTTTCGTCCTCTAATAATCTTAAATAGAATTCTTCTGCAATGCCTTGTGAATCAACGCGAATCAGACCATACACAACACGCTCAAGGTCCGCACGTCGCTCTAAAAAATAAGGCTCAACATGTGGACTATATTTATTATCAATGTACTTATTGAGCTTGAGTTGTGCAAGCCTTTGCTTAAGGGGGTCATGAAGCTCTGAGGGAACAGAATCAAGCCATAGGTCAGCCTCATCAAGATAAGCTGGCTGTTCAAGCTGCACTCCTTTCCAAAGTTCATTAATAACTTTAGATTGTTCGGTCTCATCAAAAAAGGTATTTCTAATAATCTCCTGAATAAGAAGCTCCTTTGTAAGCTTAGGTAAAAGCTGTACACTATTTAATATTTGAGGTAACGTTAGTTCCGTATAAGCATTAACTTTTTCACTAAGCTGCGTCTTAAACCAGGACTGTTCTATGTCCATGGACTATAGGCCACTTTATATTTATCAGTTTGCCACAAATCGGAGAACGTGCAACATCCTGTTGTAGCTTCCAGTAAATGTGTTTTGATGGGATTGTGCATCGTCAAGTAGACAACCATTTGCTGAAGTGACTGCCTTAATTTCTCTATCGATACTCATAGCAGCTGTCATCACCTTCATTGGTATCGGTCGAATATTTTGGTGGGTCTTTGTTCGAGTAATGGATCCATTACTTGAAAAAGCCAGGGACGGTGTTAAGGCCGAGAAAATACATAACATCTATAACTATCAGCAACGTGCCAGAGCTTCATGGAATGCTCAGATCGCAGACCAAGAAAGACGAAAAAAAGAGTCAAAACGGTATGTAACTCCGGAGGGGCGGACTGTAACCTTAGATCTTGAAGGACAACGGCAGTTAATTTGGCGTTGTTTAGACGAATTGGGGTTACCGAATACTGCTTCCTGGTTGGAAATCAAAAGTGGATGGAGAAAGCAAGTATTCAAGTGGCATCCAGATCGTGGAGGAGATCCCGAGATATGGCTAGTGAAGCTAAGATCCTATGAAGCACTTGAATCTCTAAAAACTCTTATCGAATGAATGAGTTCAACAGGATCCAGCTGTTGGATTGATGGATTCGATAACTTGATCAGAGAAACAGAAATTACTTTTCACAAGTGATCCATTGGTGTTAATTGAACCGAATGTAACAGAATTACTTGACCAATCACCATCAGCGTCAAACATAAGCTGCTTGGTATCAGTTGCGAAAGCAATTTGAGGGGAGCACATTCCCAACTTCTGAATATCAGCAAGTTCACCTACAATTACACCAATCTTGGAAGTGCACATCTCCATTTCAGAATCTTGCCCCATCTCCATTTCAAGTTGACCTTCACCGTTCACATTAAAAATTTTACCTTCTTCTTGCCAGATGTCTGATGTAATTCCAGCTAGTGATGAATTTAAACAAATCACATCTCCATTCTCACCTGCCTCAAAATCTTTAATCGTATCTGATTTACCATAGATAATACTTTCGCCGTCAGACACTAGTCCATTTTCCCATACATATTGTTTTCCAATATCACTCAATGAATCCCAATATTCAGTATCAGTTAATTTATCGTTTGTTTCGGTATTGGAAGTAGCAAGCAAAGCACCTGCTGCACTTGTGAATAAGAATTCATCCATACCATCTCCGCCAATTAACTGATCTTGACCAAGACCTCCATCAAGAACTTGCTGGATTGACTCACGATTGGCACCATCTGCACCGTTCAAGATATCATCACCAAGTCCACCCCATTGCTCAATATAACCGAGAATAGGACCATTAATTGACATAATATCATTGTCTAAACCACCCCAAAGCTGTGTATCCCATGCTCTATCAAGATTGATATTATCGTTTCCCATTGATCCAAAGAGCCAGCTGTCTTGGCTGCTTCCTTCGATCTTGTCATTACCCATACCGGTATCAACGACGGTGTCTCTTATGCCAGCAAAACCGCCAGGAAAATTAGGGTTAGTTGCACTTTCATCTAGAAAAACATCAGAAGAAAAGACCCCATCTCCATTCGCATCTAAATTAACATCCGCTTCCGTATAAATAACACCACGAACATAATCGTCACCCATCCCAGTATAAATATCACTACCTGTGAAACCAGCCACATCCATTAACGTATTTTTTGTAAAGGATGTACGCTCATTAAATTCTGTTTTACGATCAAAAGTTGAAGTAATATCTTTCTGATTTTCTGCTGAAAGATTTGCACCTCCTAAAACAGCACCACCAGCTGCCTCAACAATATCGTTCCCGCGATTGGTGAAAATTTCTGTACAACGGATACCGATACCCTCGAGAAGAGATACATCGGCTTCCAAAGGATTGATATCAAAACAATCACCATCATTGAATTCAAGCGAAGCAAGACCATAGCCTCCAACTTTTGTATTTAAAGTAGGAGCTCCAAAAAGTCTGGAATGATCAATACCAATTGCTTTAGAGCTGACATCAATCTGCTCAACTTCTGCGACATCAGGATTGAGGCCAACTTTTGTTGATACAATTGATTCAGCTTCACCAGTAATTGTTGCCGTACCGTCTTTATCACCTAATGGAACATTTTTAACCGAAACTCGTTCGAGACCTACTGCATCAGCCATTCCTGATGCAATTAAATTAAGATCCTCACTACATAAATCTAAATTTGCCTGCGCTCTAACATACGCGCTCGGTTGGCCTAGAAAGTCCTTAGAAAAGTCATTTTCAGGAGTATCATCATATGAAGGCCTGTCATCTATAGAACCTTCTAAACCTCTTACAACTGCCTTTGCCTCTAATTCAGCTTGTGATGAATTATTTGATAATCCGCGTGATGATCCCGAACGATCAGCGGTTGCTGTAGCTTCAGCACTTAAAGGATTATCTCCTAAACCTATCTCCAGAACGCCACCATATCTTGAAGTGAAGTCAAGATTGGCAAGGCCAATATTGGTTGCATTGGCTGTGGATAACAACTCTGCTGGTCCAGTTGCCAATGACTTGGCGACTGAAGCACCTGTTATCTGACCACCACCACTGAGAATTGAGAGGTCGACCGATTCATAAAAGCTTGGGCTGTCATCTAAACCACCCGTGTAGCCATTAACCGGCTCCAATCCGGCGTCTGTGTAATAACGGCTAACACCAGCTCCTAAGCCCCTGGCAATAGCCTGAGCTTCAGTAGTTCCAGAGCCCTGGACTGTACGGGTTGTTGCTGTAGCCCTTGGATTGATTCCTAGAACGAGCTCAGAACCGGCCTTGAGGGTGGTTTGAGGTTCGAACCTTAGGGCTACAGCACGGGATAATGCACCCATGCTCAAGTAATTGAGACTTCCTAACTATCTAAGCCTGTTCCAAGGGTTCATAGCCCGTCTTTGCTGTGAAACAGTATTCATGCTTAAACGCAGATCTTCTTTTGAACAAATGCACCCATGGCTGTTGCTCTATTCGAATTCAATCATCAAATTAAAATGATTCCTGTTCCCCTTACCAATACAAAAATCAATAACAGGCTTGTTGGCATCAATCTAATACAAAATCAAACGTTATTAATTAACCTACACCTCCACGACAATGGAAAAAGGATATCAAAAAGAATCCAATACACAAACCTAAAAACAAATAGGTACACGCACTATCTGTATTCAACGTTTTAAAACCACAAGCAAACCAGCAAAGAAAAGAAGAATACGATCTAATAGATCAAAGAAAAATATCAAAACAAAGCATTTGCAACTCTGATTAAAGCAAAATCGCATCAATCAATAGCCGTACATAGCGTATTGACGTCAGCCA
>QCUL01000021.1 GCA_003210755.1 Synechococcus sp. AG-679-C18 | reverse complement strand
GGAAGCAGCTTGTTGATACTTCCACGCAATGAGTAGATCTTTAGCCATAGAACGTAGTTCTGCTAAATCCTGAGATTTGTCGATCTCTCTGCAGAGCATCTCAACCTCAAATTGTTGACTAAGCGTCAACGAAATAGGAACTGCTTTAGCTTGAGCCATGGTTATGTCCGGAAAGGGACCTCACTGTTCTATAACATTTTTCCAAAGATGTAAGTGGTATTAACCGAACCCAACTTCTGAAATATTTGCTGTTGAGAATCACATTCAACAACCTCTTTTAAGAAGCACCATTATTTAACAAGGCGACCAATTGTTATTGATAATCTTTTGCAATTAAAGTCCCCTAGTTATTGGCATAGCCAAGCCAAGAGCGGGGTCTGCGCGGGTTGTTAACAAAGGCGAGGCAAACATCGTGTATTTAATACAAATGATCAGGTCATCTCTCCGGTGTGTTCACAATCTCTTTTGTGGTCGCAGATCCATCCCTCAAATGGGTTTCTAAACCTGCGTGCTCCGCCGTTCAGAGGGTTGCTGACGCAGATAGTGACCTAAAAGCGTTAGCAATGGCTTGATAGGTGGTCTGAGACAACCATGCGCTTTCAATCGAACTGGTTGCTAACGCCTGAAGGCTGGGTTTTCGAACCGGCTTGGTGGTCTCAATAAATTCAGTTTGTCGGCTCCTGCTCTGATTGGAGCAAGGGCTCCAAGGCTGGAGGATTAGTCAAGAATTGCCGGGGTGGTGATCATGGGTGAAATGACTTCACTCTCTGCCCCCATTTTCAAAATTTCACCCCTGTCCATGCTGTCCAAACCTGCTCATTCCATGAAGGAGCTCGATCATCTGGTCCCGAGCTTGCTGGTCACTAAGCTTCGGATTTTGCTTTTTGAGGTTCGCAACCATTTCAAAGAACTGATCTGCATCTTGTCTTGAGGCTGTTTCGATCCACTCCTCGAACTCCGACCTGTTGTCCTTGAGGAGTTTTTCCTCAAGCATCGTTTTGTAGTGGGGATAGAGGAAGGCATAGTGCGTCTCACAAAGTATCCCTAACTCCCTTAAGAGCCGAACAGATGAGCCGCCACTGATGTAATTGAGTCCAACCTTCTTTTTTTGGCCGAGCCAGTCACAGGCTGAGGCGAGAGTCTCATATGCTCCCTCTTTGTTGGTCATAACTAATTGCCTCCACTGAAAGTAAGTCTTCTCATCGAACTGATCAAGGATCTGCTTTCTAATACCTGACGGCGAAGATTTGAACTGTCTCCCCACCCGAACGGCAAGGGTCCATACGGGATGCTTAAAACGTTTCCCTGCCTCATCGGTAAGCGTTAGGACAACGGCCCAAAGACCACACTTAAAAGTGATCCTTTCGGAATGTTTGACCATGAAAACGCTATGACCATCACGACCCTCGGGCACTGGCTCTAGCAAATGCGGTTTGTAGAGAATATGTTTTTTATTTTGCTCCTTCCAGCGGTCCTGATCGTGTTTTTTATGTAACGCCACCACCTCATCAGACTTAGCTTCTTTGAAGCTTTGTTTGAAGATTTCTTTGCTCCGTTTTGCTGAGGAGCCGTCTCCAACCTCTATTGCCTTACCAAAATGATCCATCAGTTTTCAAGTTCCTCCAGGAGAGTTATCAGTAATGCGGCGGAAGCTCCAACTTATAGCTCTCATTCATTAAATGGATGAACAGCAGCACTAAAGCTGTAAACAAGATAAGAGTTGCCATTAAATACCCGGCCCCGAGATGGACTTCTAGTGGTGACAAGCATTCGTCAGTTCTTTTGAGTTTTAAGTCTCTCACTTGGATCCAAAGGAGAAGCCAAGGCACGAACCGGTTTGTGATGTCCTTCAATAACAAAAACGCCCATTGGCTCAGCGTGCGCTGTGTGGATTCTCATCAGGGAAGGATTCTTTTTCGATCGTCTAAGGACTAGATGAAGGTTGTTTTGATGCACGTTTCTGCTTGAAGCGTTAGCGAAAGACCAATCATGATTCAGGCCTCACTGTGTTGATGGAAAAACATCTTCACTACTGCAGGAGACTCAAACTTCTTTGAAAATCATCCAATTCCCTCATATTGCAAGTAGAGCCTGAACCAAGGACTAGCCAGTGAACCTTCGCCTGAAATCACCAATGAATCGGTGCAATCGAACTCCCATAAATCCCTCAAGGTGATGCGAGCTGCAGCGGGAAGCTTCCGCTTTGCCGGTTGACCTCATGCCTTTGCTTACACTAGTACACCTGTACTTGCTGGTAAGTCATGGAGGAGTGGAGCTATGTGGACGAGAGAGAGCTGAAAAACTGCCGTTGTTCCAGCGTTTGTGTGTCATGTCAGCACTTTCGGCATGGCGTGGACCGACACTGCCACACCTTGGTGGCGTGCAATATCAGGCAGCAGTTGCTGCAGCAAGGCCAACATCTCACCAAGACTTGCCATCTCTGGGCACCCACATGGCAAAGCACTGCCGGATGGGCACCCGAAATGGGGTGAGACCACAAAGATGATGGGTCTTACCCAGATCAGAATCCAAATCTCACCTGAATGCCAGAAGGACGGTGATACCTGTATCCATCCCTGTAGCCATATCCGTAGGCGAAGGCAGGACGAAGTGGGCGATAGCCTCCATATCTTCCATTGCTGTAGACGTTCCGGCGAAACCGATTCCAATCACGTCTGTCATGACGAATGGCTCGGCGTATTTGCCTATTCTCAACACGTCGGTTATGTCTGTTGTGGTGATTCCTGTGATGGTGATGGTGATGATTAGCTTCAACTCCAGGAGCGATGGCCAATATTGCCGCTCCGACAATTCCGACGCAGGTCATGGAGTTCACCACCATCGCTTTGATGGAGACAGAGAGAACACTTGATGCTTTAGCCATCGCTATCCATTAGATCCATTCACCATGACGCAACTTCAGGTGTTCATTCCTGCATCAGTGGCAGTCCTTAACCAAGACCTGAAAACACTGGGGGGCCTCCTGGGAAAGCAAAACTGGATGGGTGCCTGAGATCAGGTCAAGCAAGGCATAAAAAAAGAAGGCAAGGAAGCCTTCTCCAGGGATGTGAGGAGCTAAATCTTGTGAGAAGTTGGCTCCTTCATCCCTAGGAAGGCCATTGAGATGTGTCAACCAACTGATCCGTGGGGGGATGATCAGCGTGATTTTTGAGGGCTCATTCTCAATTGAGAAGAGCTTCTTCACGGAGTGGAAACAAGGCAACACTCCTAACGAGAAGCCGAAGAACCCTGCCTTTGGCAGGGTTTCTTTTGTCTGATCACTCACTTTGGAGCACAAAGACGGCTACGTCAGCTTCGGTGAATCAGTAGGGATAGATGTATCTGTGGAAGGCGATGTCGAAGCCATCGTTTGTGGCCACCGCTTTTTTTAGTGCATATAGAAATCGGAATGTATCGAATGCCGATAACTGTTCTCGTTCAAATAGGCGTTGACCGTTGTGGGCAAACAACCCGGTGGCATCCTTCAATGTTCACGTGTTCCAACCTTTGCAGTGAGGCTGTCATATATGAAAAATTGCTCCTTCGCTAAAACAATTCAACCCCTCACCCCACCCAGCATCAGTGATTCATTAACAGGAGTGAGATCCAGTATTCGTTGCCGATTAATTACCTAATTTGCTGCACAGAGCAAAGAAAACTTCATGAATAATACTTGCATAAATGTGGAAGAGGGACTCTATTGAGAAGGATTAAAACTTGTTTAGAATAGAAACGCATTGTGATACTGGATCAGAGGCATTCCTACACCAATATTCCAACAGAGTAATTAGATGGATGCTAAGTCCAGTGAATCAGGATGGGCAGGTTAGTTTCACCGAACCAACTATTGTTTTTATTTTGAAGTAGTGAGGAAAGTTTCATTTCCTCACGATTGAGTTCCAAGGAGGGATGGATTCGTTGCTCTACATTGGCAGTTTTCAATAAGCCGAGTCTTTTTGTTTCCTTCCAAGATGCCAGAGTTTTAAGAAACGATTCAATATCTGAATTATCACCTGACACAGTCCAAACAAATTGAGGACGCTCCCAGAGAGCTAAAAGTCTTGGTGTTTGTTCAGGTTGAAGGATAAGGCTTAGCTCAGATGCTGATGTTTCAGCCCTACCAAGGAGATCTGGAAGTTTTGCATTAAATTTTTCACCACAATCCCAAGCCAGAGTAATAACTTCAGAGGCATTAGTGTTAGCAAACATATGCCCTAACTTGTCACGCTTTGTTGCTAAATAATCGGCATTATGATCTCCTGGGCGAATAATCAAAGGAATCCGACTAACGACTTCCAAGCCATATCCACCAAGGCCTGCAATTTTTCGCGGGTTATTGGTAAGAAGCCGCAAGCGATGAATACCAAGATCACCAAGGATCTGAGCTCCTACTCCATAATTTCTCAAATCAGCACCAAATCCAAGCTTTTCATTCGCTTCGACGGTGTCTAAGCCCCCATCTTGAAGGCTATAAGCTTTCAATTTATTGATGAGACCGATACCACGACCTTCCTGGCGTAAATAAACAACCACACCTTCCCCTTCTTCTTGAATTTGCTTCAACGCTGCCTCAAGCTGCGGTCCGCAATCGCAACGAAGAGAGCCAAAGGCATCACCAGTAAGGCACTCAGAGTGCATACGAACCAAAACAGGTTCCTGCAATTGCCCAGGGATTCCTTTCACAAGAGCTACATGCTCACTGTTGTCCAGTTCATTCCTAAAACCAATCGCCTGAAACTGCCCAAATTGGCTTGGCATCTCAGCCTGTGCATGACGACGAACAAAACGTTCATTTTGAAGTCGATAGCTGATGAGGTCGGCAATGCTGATAAGGCGCAGACCAAAGCGTTTTGAGTAGTCCTGCAGCTCAGGAAGCCTGGCCATTGAGCCATCGGAATTCTGAATTTCACAGATCACTCCTGATGGGATGAGTCCGGCGAGCTGGGCAAGATCCACAGCAGCCTCGGTATGTCCTGCCCGTTTGAGCACCCCTCCAGACCTAGCCCTAAGCGGGAACACATGACCTGGACGCCTCAGATCTGATGGCTTGGCATTGGCTTGCAACACAACTTGAATCGTACGAGAACGGTCCTCGGCTGAAATTCCAGTTGAGACACCATGCTCAGGACCAGCATCAATGCTGACAGTGAATGCGGTTTGGTTTTCATCGGTATTGCGATCAACCATCAAGGGAAGGTCGAGTGCATCGAGTCGATCGCCTTCGATGGCAAGGCAGATCAAACCTCGAGCTTCCGTAGCCATGAAATTAATCTGCTCTGGCGTCGCAAATTGCGAAGCACAAATCAAATCACCTTCATTTTCACGGCGCTCGTCATCGACCACAACAACGCACTCTCCATTGCGGATAGCGTTGAGGGCATCAGGGATGGAATCAAAGATCGGGTCCACATCCTCGGCAGCTTTGGCTGAATGGCTCAGCGTTCTAGGTATCCAACGATCATTCAACATTATCGACGCCAGTACGATCAGCCGATCTTTCCGCTCAGTATGGCGATCAAACGAGTTGCGGTAATCGGAGCATCTGGTTATGGGGGCTTGCAAAGCCTGAGACTTCTGCAGTCCCATCCAGATTTTGAGATCACCCTCCTCGGTGGAGGGCGGAGTGCTGGAAATCGCTGGAGTGAGCTTTGTCCTTTTCTGCCACTTGCAGATGATCCTCAGGTGGAGAGTCCTGATCCAGAACGGATTTCTGAACGTGCTGATGCTGTCTTACTCAGCCTTCCCAATGGTTTGGCGAGCGGACTGGTCCCCGAACTTCTTGAGCGAGGGGTGCGGGTCATTGATCTCTCCGCTGATTACCGTTACCGATCATTGGAACAGTGGTCCGCTGTTTACGCCCAAGAGGCTCGTTCCTGCAGTCGAACCGATGCTGACCTGTGTTCTGAGGCTGTGTACGGATTGCCTGAGTGGAACGGTCCTGCCATTGCAACCGCTCGATTAGTGGCAGCACCTGGCTGCTTCCCAACTGCGAGTCTGCTTCCCTTGTTGCCATTTCTAAAGCAAGGTTTGATCGAAAAGGATGGCGTCATTATCGACGCGAAAACAGGCACATCCGGAGGTGGTCGCGCTGCTAAGGAAAACCTCCTCCTAGCAGAAGCCTCAGAATCCATCTCGCCTTACGGAGTCGTAGGGCATCGCCACACATCAGAAATTGAGCAGATGGCTAGTGAAGTTGCAGGTTGTGGCATCCAGCTGCAATTCACTCCTCATCTTGTTCCTATGGTTCGCGGATTGCTCTCAACGGTCTACGCGAGGCTGCGCGATCCTGGCCTCACTGCAGAAGACTGCACAACCGTTCTCGATAGTTTCTACCGGCATCACACCTGCGTCACCGTCTTACCTGTTGGAATATATCCAGCTACTAAATGGGCTAAACACACCAATCGTGCCTTCCTATCGGTACAGGTTGATAACCGAACTGGAAGGCTTGTTTTAATGAGTGCTGTCGACAATTTGATGAAAGGACAAGCCGCTCAGGCCATTCAATGTCTCAATCTCATGGCAGGGCTCCCAGACGAGACTGGATTGCCACTCACTCCTTTTTACCCCTGATCTCATTTCAGCCAATCGATTGACCTTGCCTCCAATTCAGTCCAGTTAGAGCAATCGCCCATGGCAAGATTCGATGCTCCTGGAATTGAATTCTCTTGGCTAAGGAGGCTGGAGTGTCATTTTGATGTACCGGAACAGCGGCTTGAGCAATAATGCGTCCTGCATCAACATCAGGCTGCACCAAGTGAGCTGTACAACCACTCACTCTCACAGATGCTTTGAGTGCTTGTCCAACAGCATCAAGGCCTTTGAAGCTAGGAAGCAGCGATGGATGAATGTTGAGCAGTCTGCTGGGAAAGGCGTCAATCAAGACTGATGTGACAATCCTCATCCATCCCGCCATCACAACCAACTCAACATCAGCTTGAAGAAATGTCTTAACTAAGGCGTGATCAAGATGTTCTCTCTGATTGAACTTTCGATGATCAAGCAGCTTGCAGGGAATGTTGAAGCAATCCGCTCTCTTTGCTGCTCCGCACCCTTGATTATTGACCACCAACTGACGAATCTCAGCCTTAAGCAGATTCGCGCTGATGGCTTCTTGAATAGCCCCGAAATTGCTGCCATTTCCAGATGCCATCACTCCTAATCGGAGCATTGGCTCAAATTGAGGCCATCGTTCTATCGATGGTGCAACCAACTCCCCACTTGAACCAAGTGAATCATCAGAGCAGTAGCTACGGTTCAATTGTTCGGGCATCATGTTCTCATGTCCCATCTATCCATCCTGCCAACTGTCATCACAGACCTCGAACTTCTTGAGGAAACTCTGTTGTCAGAGCAATATCAAGTGCAGCGTCCCGGCCTGATCAAGGCTTTTGGCCAAGATATTCATCCAGCCGAATTGGTGGCAACAGATCTCAGTGGTCTCCAAATGGGGTGGAGGCGAAATGGTGATGGTTCTTTATCGTTGATGGTGGATCTTGGTCAAACCAAGGATTCAGCTGGATACCAGGTGCGTTTGCAGAAAATATTGCGAAATTACGCCTTGAGGTCAGCCCTGCGCTCCAAGGCAGGAGTCACCTTCAACCCATCTGTCAGCTCCACTGATCAATTTGGGGCGAAGCGAGTCATGTGCTGATGAGTGGCGTCAGAGTCTCAATTGATCTGTGCGAACCGGCAAGTCAACAACTCAAGGTGCAACTTGAGTGGACGCCACGTGTTGTTCATCAAAGTTGGCTTTTACCGATATGGACGCCAGGCTCTTACACGGTTCGAGATCACGCCCAGCATCTTCATAGCCTTGAGCTTCAGCAAGCAGGAAGAACGATTCACGCAAGGCGTGTAGCTCCATCGCGTTGGGAGATAGAGCTTCCAACTCTTGAACCCGTTTGCTTGGTTTATACATTGGAAGCCCGTTTGTTGACGGTACGAACCAATTATCTTGATCCCGATTTCGCATCACTCTGCCTACCTGCAGTCGTCATGTTGATTGAGGGACAACGCTGGAGTACACATCATCTTCATTTAGTTTTACCCTCTGGTTGGTTCGGACACGTTCCATTACCAAGTGATGATGGTGTCTATGAGGCAAGGGATTTCGATCATCTTGTCGATGCACCAGTTCACGCTGGGCCATTCCAATCAAACCAATTTTCAGTATGTGGTCATCAACACGAATTACTTCTGATTGGTGATCCACCCATGGGTTGGCCTGAAAATTTGAAGTCGGATATTGAGGATGTGTGTCAAGCCGCATGCAAGCTGATTCTCTCTCCACCTCCTGCCGGAGACTGCTATCAACTGGTCATTCAACTGCTAGATGAAGGATATGGTGGCCTTGAGCATGATCATGCAGCAGTTCTACAATTTTCCTGGGAAACTCTCACTAAAAAAGACGGTTATCGGCAACTTTTGCAGCTAATCGGGCATGAATATTTTCATCAATGGAACGTGAGAAGGCTCCGACCCAGTGCGTATGTGCCCTATCGGTACGATAAAGCTGAAATTAGTGACGGACTTTGGTTTGCAGAAGGTATTACTAGTTATTTTGATCTCACGCTTACACTTCTAGCTGATCAATCTGATCGTCAAACGTTCCTTCAAGATTTAGCAAAAGATATCTCTCATGTGCTTCTAAATCCAGGGAGAGAAATTCAGTCACTGTCAGACAGCTCGAGGGAAGCTTGGGTAAGATTATACAAACAAACATTAGCAAATTCAACTTCTCAAATTAGTTACTACCGTCTCGGTACCGTTATTGCTTTTTGCCTTGATGTAGGTTTAAGACAATCAGATTCTTCACTTTCTAGTGTTGTAAGAGATCTTTGGCAAAGTTTCGGAGTTTATGGCAAAGGCTATGAATCATCTGATCTAATTAATGCCGTAGCTCTCCATAATCCTCATCTTGCTGAAATTCTTCCAGCTTGGCTTGAAAATTCGATCGAACCTCCCATTCGCGAAAGCTTGCATGCTTTAGGTCTTCAAGCGACCGCTGTTCATTCGGAACATGCAGATACAGGAATGCGAATTACGGAACAAGGCGGACGACTTTTAATCAAACAAGTCATGCTTTCTGGTCCTGCTGAACAAGCAGGACTCGTCCCAGGTGATGAAGTGATTGGTCTGCATCACTGGAGGCTCAGGGGAGTTGAGCACTGGCATGCACTTTTGAAGGGCCCTGAACAAATGCCAGTCCTCTATGCGCGTCGCGGACGTCTTGGCTCGACAATCCTGAAGAAAAGCGATCCAGTTGTTGATCATTGGGAAATCACCTGGGACCCTAGTGCAACGTCATTTCAAAAGGAATTACGTGATAGATGGTTTGCAATCGTGTGACTGACCCTTGGAAGCAACTCCAGGCTGTCTTGAAACACCCTGGAATCGGAATAATTTTCTGCATCAGCACCCTTGGGTTAGGGGTTGGTGTCTTTGCATGGTTTGTCAATGATCAAAGTGGTGCATTAAAAGCTCGTAGTCGTCCTTCTCTCCTCGATCTTCTCGATGAGGTTGGTCGTGAGCCAAGTCCAGAAACCAAAAAAAACAACCAAACGGCTCAGCCTCAATCCCCTAGGTCGATTTCCTGGTCGTCACCACTTGCTAGACAGTGTTCTGAATTTGATTCTCAAGTAAAGAGTCGTCTTGAAGAACAACAACGCTTGCTGAAACAACGGCGCGTTTCTGTAGCAACGGATCCTTCAAATTTTGGAGAGCGGTTCAGAATCAATCCATGGGGTAAACCACTGAATCCCGATCCACGCGTTGTCGTCCTTCACGAAACCGTGTATTCCCTTCAATCAGCAGTCAATACTTTTATGACCCCTCATCCCAGAGATGCTGATCAAGTGAGTTATCACACCTTGATAGGACTTGATGGAAAAATTGTAGATTTAGTGGATCCACTCAAACGTGCCTATGGGGCAGGATATTCAGCATTTCTTGGTGAGTGGGCCGTAACCAATTCGAAAATAAGTGGGTCTGTCAATAATTTTGCTCTTCATCTGAGCTTAGAAACTCCAAAAGATGGCGGAAATAACAATTCTTCCCATAGCGGCTATACCACCACTCAATATGATTCTCTAGCGCTCGTTTTAAACGATTGGATTGATCGTTTTGGGTTTGCCCCGGCAGCCATAACAACCCACCGTCACGTTGACCTAGGTGGGGAAAGAGGTGATCCTAGAAGTTTTGATTGGCAGGAATTACAAGTTCGCTTAGCAGCGTTAGGAGCACTTTGTACATAGTCATCTGGCCACAAAACACTTAAACGAGTGGTGGAATGATTGAACGGCGTTTTGAGTAAATTAAACCATGCAGTTCAGTATCCTGCATATATCGAAGAACACGTCTGGGATAGTCAAGCTTGCCATTGTGAAGATAGGCAAGCGTCGATATCGCCTTGGCATCCACATAAGAACGACTGGCGATAAGAATCTGATCTGAGGGAAGACCAAGTTGTCTTTTTAAACGAGCAATTTTTGCAGCAAGTAATTCAACATTAGCGTCAGAATCCATTAACAAATTTCGAGCTTCAGCGATTTGAATTTTCGAGGGCTTTAACGGAAGCCGTCCTTGATGGATCAATTCACTAATCCCCAGCTGAGCAGGGCCATGAGTTGACACGAAACCAGAGTGAACAACAAAAGGCAGGTCTTCTCCAGGTTTGGAATGTTGTATTTCATCGAACAGGATTGCTGTGATGAGCATCGGGTTCACCTTGTGGCGACGAGCTTCTCTCTTAATGACTGGCTTAAGAACTTGAAGTCGATTCACTGTTTTGGTGCGTAGGGGCTGGAACTGATCCACACCACGCGTAAACAACTGAGCGAGACGAGTTTGCGGGCCATGAACCCCAAAGCGGCGCTGCAGCAAATGAAGTTCCTCTGGGCTGAACACGCTCGGATCGCCCTGAAGGGGTTGCGTCTGGATCTCAGCATCGACCAAAGGCAGCTGATCGGTGCTGCGTATGTGCGAGATGGACAAACAGATGAAGCCCAGAACTCCTGCTACGGCAACCACCTGACGTCCAAAAAGACTCACAAAAAACAGATCAGGTTGGATGCGGAGAGAATAACCGCGATATTCCAATTCATGGGCATCTTGGAGAATCACGGATAGGTTCATAGATGAAAGTTCTCCGCAAGAGATGAGCTTCCCGGATTTCAGCGCCATCGATAGCCAGACCCAGTGGCAACGCTTTTGCGATTTGCTTTGGTATCACGATGATCTCGGCCTATGGCTCGATGTCAGTCGGATGCATCTCAATAGCTCTGACCTCGAGACGCTTACGCCTCGATTAGAACAAGCCTTCGTAGCCATGGACGCTCTTGAAGGCGGGGCAGTGGCTAACGCCGATGAGCAGCGTCAAGTTGGTCATTACTGGTTACGTCAACCACAGCTTGCTCCTGAACCACAGGTTGGTCTAAGTATTTCTTCTGAGATCGACGCCATCGATCAATTTGGCAAAGCCATTCTTGATGGGTCGATTCAGGCTCCGAATGGAGATCGATTTACGGATGTTTTATGGATAGGGATCGGCGGTAGTGCGCTCGGTCCATTGCTCATGGTCCGCGCTTTGCAGGATCAGAACGCTGGCCTGCCATTTCATTTTTTCGACAACGTCGATCCAAACGGCATGAATCGAGTGCTCTCCGGCCTCGGTGAAAGGCTATGCACAACTTTGGTGATTACGGTCAGCAAATCCGGTGGCACTCCAGAACCTCATCTAGGCATGGAACAAGCCAGACATCGTCTCGAAGCCCATGGCGGCAGCTGGCCAGGGCAAGCGGTCGTTGTCACCATGGCTGGTAGCAAGCTTGATCAGCAGGCTCAATCAGAGAAGTGGCTCAAACGCTTCGACATGTTCGACTGGATTGGGGGCCGCACCAGTATCACCAGCGCTGTTGGTTTACTGCCGGGCGCTTTGATCGGCTGCGACATCCGTGGTTTCCTTGCAGGGGCAGCGCAAATGGATGAAGCCACTCGCTCTACAGATGTGCGCCGCAATCCATCTGCACTGATGGCTGCTTCTTGGTACGTCGCTGGAGGAGGCAAAGGCAAGCGCGACATGGTGGTCCTGCCTTATCGAGACCGATTGGAGGTATTCAGTCGCTACTTACAGCAGCTGGTCATGGAATCGCTCGGCAAACGGCTTGACCGTAATGGCAACGAAGTGCACCAAGGCATTGCTGTTTATGGAAATAAGGGTTCAACCGACCAACACGCCTACGTACAGCAACTTCGTGACGGTATCGATAATTTTTTTGTGACTTTCATCGAAGTTCTTCGAGATGTAGATGACATTCCCTCAATCAATGGGGAACGTCCAGGAGACTTTCTCGATGGATTTTTACAAGGAACGCGCTCAGCACTCACCGAAGGAGGGCGTCAAAGCTTAAGCATCAGTATGCGTCGCTTTGATGCTCGACGTCTCGGAGCATTGATTGCACTGTTTGAACGTGCTGTTGGTTTCTATGGGGAGTTGGTCAATATCAACGCTTATCACCAGCCAGGCGTTGAAGCAGGCAAAAAAGCAGCAGCAGCCATCCTCAAACTGCAAGGGCAAGTTGAAGAAGTCTTGTCTGATGGTGTTTCGAGGTCAGCTGTAGAGATCCAACAAGCAATTGGTTCAGGCACCAATGAAGTCATTTTTTGGATCCTTCGTCATCTCACAGGAAACAACCGCGGATATGTAGCTCAGGGGAGCTGGGACAGACCCGCGTCAATGCGATTCAGTAAGGGCTGATTTGTAATCAGCTCGGCACCAAGTTAACGAGCTTTCCTGGGACAACAATCACGCGTTTGGGAGGTTTACCTTCCAACCAACGCTGAGCCACATCACTAGCCAGAGCCAAACGCTCCAGCTCCTCCTTGGTGCAATCAACAGAAATGGACAATGATCCCCGCACTTTTCCTTTGACCTGAATCACGACTTCAATAGTGTCCAAAACAAGAGCTTTTGGATCGTGATCAGGCCATGGCTGATCATGAACACTGCCTAGACCGCCGAGTCGTTGCCAAAATTCTTCAGCAAGATGGGGAGCAAACGGTGCCAGCAGTCTTACGAGAGCTGTCATCGCCTCTTGCCGAACCCCATCTGAGGCCTGATTAAGCCCAGAGGAAAGAGCGTTGCTGAGCTTCATCAGCTCAGAAATAGCAGTGTTGAATTGAAATTCATTGCTGAGATCCTCGCTGACTGCCTTGATGGCCTGATGCACGGCCCTTCGAACATCACTATCAGATTCTCCTGAAGGAGAAAGGGCACCTACTTGATTGACTTCGGAGTCCACGAGTCGCCAGAGACGTTGCAAAAAACGGAACTGACCTTCCACATCTGCGTCATCCCATTCCAAATCCTTTTCTGGAGGGGCTTTGAAAAGGATGAACATTCGAGCTGTATCTGCTCCATAGCGATCGATCACAGCAGCGGGGTCAACGCCATTGTGTTTCGACTTCGACATTTTTTCGAACAGGATCTCCAAGGGGCCGCCGTCGTCTGGATCGCATGGATCCGATTGATCGCTCACCCTCATAGGCGAAACATATCGGCCAGTTCTGGGATTGCGATAAGTAATTCCCTGCACCATTCCTTGCGTTAGGAGACGTTCAAAGGGCTCATTAACATCTAAGAGACCACGATCCTTAAGTGCTTTAGTAAAAAAACGTGCATAGAGTAAATGAAGAATTGCATGTTCAATTCCACCTACATATTGCTTAACAGGTAACCAACGATTAATGGTGGTTGGATCAAAGGGGAGATCTTGATTATGAGGATCTGGAAAACGCAAGAAATACCATGAAGAACACATAAAAGTGTCCATCGTGTCCGTCTCTCGACGAGCCGGTTTTCCACAGTTTGGACAAGGTACATTGACCCACTCTTCGATACTTGCAAGTGGGGAGCCACCTGCACCTTTTAGATCAATACCTGTAGGCAGTTTGACTGGTAGTTGATCCCTAGGGACAGGAACAGCACCACAATCATCACAGTGAATAATTGGAATTGGACATCCCCAGTACCTCTGGCGGGAAATCAGCCAATCACGAAGCTTGTATTGCCGCTTAGGGCGAGCCCAGCCCTTCTCAGCCCCAAATTGGGTAATGGAGTGTTTAGCCACCTCATTGGACAATCCATCAAAGTCAGCCGAATGAATAAGCGTTCCATTCCCTGTCCAGGCTTCTCCGTCATTGACGTGCTCATCAGCTCCAGAAACCTCAATGACCCTGCGAACAGGTAATTCATGTTGCCGAGCGAATGAAAAATCTCGAGTGTCGTGGGCGGGGACACCCATAACAGCACCAGTTCCATAATCAGCGAGTACATAATCAGCAATCCAGATAGGAATTGAGAGACCATTCGCTGGGTTGATTGCATTCGCGCCGGTAGGCACGCCCCGTTTCGGCTGATCATCAGACGTTCTCTCTTCATGACTTAGTTCAGTCATTAGTTCTCGGAATGCCGTTACCGAGACGCTTTCATTTTTTGTTGTAAGTTGATCTACGAGTGGATGATCAGGAGCTAAAACAAGATAACTCACACCAAATAAAGTATCTGGACGAGTTGTGAAAACTGTGATTGAGAGATCTGGATGTTGATCAACTTGGAACTCAATCTCTGCACCAATGGAGCGACCAATCCAATTGGCCTGCATTGTTCGTACGCGCTCTGGCCAACCCTGAAGTTGATCAAGATCATCAAGCAATGCATCGGCGTAGTCGCTGATGCGCAAAAACCATTGACGTAGGTCCCGCTTTTCCACAAGCGCTCCAGAACGCCAGGAGCGTCCATCAGCATCAACCTGCTCATTAGCGAGCACGGTTTGGTCAACAGGATCCCAGTTGACGGTTGCATCCTTTTGGTAAGCAAGACCACCCGAATGAAGTTCCAAAAACAACCATTGAGTCCAGCGGTAGTAATCGCTGTGACAAGTTGCTTGCTCACAATCCCAGTCAATTGACAGCCCGAGACGACCCAGCTGAGCTCGCATCTGAGTGATATTCCTATCTGTCCAAACCCCCGGTTCAATCTTCCTTTCGATTGCAGCGTTCTCCGCCGGTAATCCAAAGGCATCCCAACCCATCGGATGAAGAACCGCATCACCACGCATTCGCTGAACGCGCGCTATCACATCCGTGATGACGTAATTGCGCACGTGTCCCATGTGCAGCGTTCCCGATGGGTAAGGGAACATCGACAAGGCGTAAAAAGGTCGTTGCCCAGGTTTTGGATCCTTTGTCTTATAGAGACTTTGCTCCTTCCAAAAAGCTTGCCATCGTTCCTCGAGAGCAAGTGGCTGATAACGGTCAGTGGGCAAAGAGACTGAGCTGGCAGATGGGGATGAGGAAGCCGTCACAACAGGGATACATATGAACAGATCGTGACACAAACGGGTGTTCTAAAGGCCACGAGGCATTGGTCGAATCAAAAGCATGGCTTGACGGCTTACTAAAGCTGGGTCTTCAGAATCAGTTGGTTGAAGTGCTAGGCAATGTTGGTCTTGCCAGATCAGTACACCAATCAGGCATCGACCATCGATCAACTCCAAACTCAGAATTCTGCGGTCACGAATCCACGCCTGCAGCAGGCGAATGCTCGGAAGGCTCGGATCGAAGGAACTTGGCTCCATAAGATCAGAGGAAAATTAGAAGGTTTATGCTGAGTTTCAGCAAACTCATCATATTAAACCTGAAAAATCCAAACACTGCTACAAACTAAATGTTGATCTAAATTGGCCTAAGCATATAAACGCAGAAATAAGCAAGGCCTTGGCTGCACAATTATCCAAACAGACGAAAAAGGAGAAAAGAGTTGTGTGTTGAGCCGTCAGATTTCAAAGCTGAAACGAACCATTGGCTTTTCATCAGGCAACACAAACCAGCTCATACAATGGATGAGGCCAAGATGAATCCTCTAAGAATCTTTAAAATGTTAGAAACACTAATTCATCTGAGAAGCCATAATTTAGTGACAGACAACAGAGAAGGTGCCCCACCGCTGCTGCTTACAGAAGATCAACTAAAATGAAGTCATTGAATTCAAGGGCTAGTGAGAATCTCAAATAAAGAGCAAAAACACACTTCGGGTATTTATACAAACGTCAAAGGAAAGCTCAAACAAGTATCATTCAAACACATTAAACATTCAATGACTTGTTGAACCGGGAAGCCTGGATCAAGAACACTATGCCAAGTACTAAAAAAAGAGTGAAAGATTTATTGAGGCAAATAATAGAAAAGATCAACACAAATTCACTGAAGAGCTGAACTTTGAAGATTCTGAGGTCTATACATAGAACTCACTTCAAACAATGGCGGTCAAAAAGATGGTGTCAATGGCTCTGTGAATATGGATTCGCTAAGGAGGACATTCGGTCGATTGGATTAGTTTTGTCTGGCGAGTCTAAAGAGTCTTAAACACCATCTTCGACATCACCGCGATCCTTGGCAGCTCCAGAATCGCACAGATCATAAATTAATTCGTCACTATCAATACTTCCATCTAGTCCTGGCTCACCTTCCTCATCAGCAAGACCAAGCTGCTGAAGTGCCTGATCTTTTGTGATTTGATTATCTTCATAGAGAGCACATACTTCTTTAATATTTGCATTCTTACTACTTGTATCATTTGCTTCACGACCGCAAGAAATGACAAGGAAGAGCAAAGGTAAAGCGGCTAAGAACTTGAATGCTTTCATTGTGAAAAACTCATTGGCTTACACATAGCAAGATATTCAAGATTTGTCCGTTCTAAAAAAGTCAGGTGATGTCAGTTGATTGCAGCATTGACTCAGGCGCAAAGCAGAGATCCCATTTACCTTACTCAAAGCATGCTCTGATCATGAATACTCTTCTTATGAAGGAATTCCTTGAAGTCTTTCAAAAAACAATCGCCTTTCACCTAAAAGTGATTCTTACCTGTAAACGTAGTTAATGAAGACAATTGAAGATGATTCTCAAAAGCAAATTCTTTCCAATTGTTCGGTTAATCCACCTTTCATAGAGAAAAAAAAAGGAATAAAACGGGAATGTTCTCTACATGGAGGCAATCATGGAAAAAGTTATGCTTAGGTGTGATTGCTCACTTTGCAAGTGCAGTGTTGAAGCAGCTCATGCCGTAAGAATTGGTGGGCAGCATTTTTGCTCTGATGCGTGTGCCACTGGACATCCAAATATGGAGGCATGTCAGGGAGAACCCAGTGGATGCTCTTGCGGTACAGGTGAGCTTGAGTTTCTTCTCTTAAAAACTTCCTAACCTTGACCAATTAGCACCTGGTTCACGCGTCAAACTTTTCTTACAAAGACATCAGCAGCATTGAAATAATGTGATTATGACCAGTCGCCGACTCTACTTTTCATGCTTAAATATAAAAATTTTATTCACTTTTTGTTCGATAATAATTAAACTCATGCTTCCTGATTCACAATATTCTCGATCAACAGCTTCAATCACGAAAGATATCACAGTAGCTTCAAAGAAAATTTAAAATGAAATTTAAACTTAAAGCTCCCTTATTTGAATAACAATTCAAATATCAATTTTTAATTCATCATGGACAGGCTTAAACATCAACAGCTTTGACGAGACACCGAGACCAATGCAATATCAACCTAGTAAACTTCTAACGCGGGCATTTAGAATGGGTTATTGGCCTGGATGACAGCCCAGTCACAAAAATGGTCTAAAAGACATGTTGCAATTCAGCAAGTACCAGGGTCTAGGAAACGACTTCGTGCTGTTGGAAGGTCGTAGAGGTCAGCTCCCTCACAACATCACAAACCCTGATCCCAATTGGGTCCGTCACCTGTGTGACCGCCGCTTTGGAATCGGAGGAGACGGTCTCATATTGGCTCTCCCTCCTGAGCATGGTGAAGAACTGCGAATGCGCATCTTCAATGCCGACGGTAGTGAGGCTGAGATGTGCGGCAACGGCATCCGCTGTCTGGCTCGTTTTCTTGCCGATAGCGATGGTGATCCACCTGGACGGAAATGGAGAATGGAGACAATGGCTGGAATTATCGTCCCCGAACTTTGTGAGGATGGACAGATCCGGGTCGATATGGGATCTCCATTTCTCGATCCTGATGACGTTCCAACAACTCTTTCCAAGGGAAGCTCCCCACTTCCTCAGGGAGAGATCGATCTTGATGGCAGCAGGCTTCAACTGGCTGCCGTAGGCATGGGCAATCCGCATGTAGTGGTTCCTGTAAACGATCTCCAAACCATTCCCTTTGAGAAATGGGGGTCTGCTCTAGAGGTTCATCCCTATTTCCCAGCGAAAACAAATGTGCACTTCTTGGAAATACTAGATCGCCAGACTCTTGAAATTCGTGTTTGGGAGCGTGGTGCTGGCCCAACCCTTGCCTGCGGCACCGGCGCCTGCGCCACTCTTGTTGCAGCTTCGTTACTGGGCTTGTCTGATACAGAAGCCACTGTAATTCTTCCAGGCGGACCTCTTGAGATCAGTTGGCCTTACGCCAAAGGATCTGTCTTCATGACTGGCCCCGCCCTAGCGGTCTTCGATGGAGTCCTTAATCCTGAGCTACTTCCATCAACAACTTTAAATCAAACAGCTCTTGCCCAATCAAAGTCTTCACCAGTTAAAGATGAAACAACGCAAAGTACTTCTGATGGCATAGCAACAACTCAGGATCTTGTTGAACCCATCACCAAAGCAAATCAATCCAATAGTAGCTCTCTCCAATCAGATGAATGCATGAACGAAGAAGCTCAAGCTCAAGTCCAGAAATTCTTATCATCAACCTCGCTTGACGCAATTATTAATATCGCTACTGAATCACTCGAAGAGAGAACATCTTCCCGCTTTAATCGAGATGTCACTCCCTGAACAGCCATACATTTATCTAGATAGTTGTGCCACAGCTCCATTAAGAGAGTGTGTGAGGGCTTGCATGCTCGAAGCGCAGCAACAATCCTGGGGCAATCCATCGAGCTTGCATCGCATCGGCTGCAATGCAGCTGAATCACTGGAACGTGCGCGCCTTTCCATCGGAAAGAGTCTTGGGGCTGATCGATCTGAAATCGTATTTACATCTAGTGCCACAGAGTCGGCTCATCTCGCTTTGCTTGGACTTGCTAGAGCCTCATCTCCCGGCCGACTGGTGATCTCTGCTGTTGAACATCCTGCAGTTTCATCTGCCGCTGAAAAGTTGATCGCTGAAGGGTGGAGCGTCGAGATATGGCCCGTAGACACCTTTGGACAGATTCAGATACACCATTTGGATCGATTGCTTCAACCTCCAACCAAAATCGTGTCCTTGATCTGGGGCCAAAGTGAAGTCGGAACAATTCAACCTATTCAGACCGTTGGAAAGGCCTGCCGAGTCAAAGGAATTCCATTCCACACCGATGCCACGCAAATTCTTAGCCAAGGTTGTCCAGACTGGAGTGATCTTCCCGTTGATCTATTAACGGCCTCAGCTCATAAGTGTGGAGGTCCAAAAGGCATCGGCTTGTTGCTTCTTAGATCTGAAATTGCCGAAAGAATACAGCCCTTATTTGTAGGTGGAAAACAGGAAAATGGACTTCGTGCTGGAACTGAATCACCTGTTTTAGCGGAGGGTATGGCTGCAGCACTTCATGAGATTGGTTCTTGTAAGGCCGATCAAATCAGAACAGCAGGATCAGGGATCGCACAATTACGCAACGCCTTGCTTGAAATGTTGTGCCAAAGAGATGAAATAAGTCTCAGTGGTCATCCCATTGATCGACTTCCTCACCACCTGTCGTTGCTGGTCTCCGATCGCCAAGGCCGACCCATGTCTGGTCGAAACTTGGTAAGGGCGCTGGATCGTGAAGGAATCGCTGCCAGTAGCGGGAGTGCATGTTCCTCAGGCAGGGACAGTGACAGCCCTATTCTTGAGGCCATGGGAGTTGATCCACTTTGGCGAAGATCGGGACTTCGTTTAAGTCTCGGAAACTGGAATGACCATTCAGAACTTTCTGTCATCAACGAGCGAATCCAAAAAGTTATTGATGGTCATCAACACAGTGATGTCTGACATTTAGGTACGCTCCACCCATCACTACTGATGTGTAGTTTGGCCGCAATCCTTCCTGCCGATCTTCAACAGGCTGAGTCGATGACCCTCGTCTCGTTGAAGCAAGCCCTGCAAGATCGGCAACATCAGCGGTGGACTGTGACATGGCGTTTTGAAGGCCTGAGGCTTTTGAAGCCTGCCCTACGCATCGCTCTTGCCTTACAAGTTGAAGGATACGAGTTAATTATTGCTTGGCCCGATGCTGGTTCAGCAGCTCTTGCTCAAAGAGAATGCCCTGAGCTTGCATCTCAATGCCTTGCACTGAAAGATCTAACACTCAGTCATGATCCAGAGCTTCCGAGCCGCCTGCTATTGGCTATTGGTCCGCAACCAAGCGATTACGAAATGGTTGAGCAAATCTGCAACAGTTGGCAGGGAAAAGTGATTCTCCTTAACGGAAAACTGGAGGACGCCGGAGTGGGTATTGGAAGTGTTGCCCGAGGCAGACGGAAAGGGTTTCTCTCTATCTGGAGATCTGCATTCCATTTGGAACCACTTGCTGAAGGAGCATTACTTCAGTCTGAACAAGACATTTGGCACTTATTTAAGGCAGATCCCAATGGATATCGATGGCTCAGCACTACGGCTTCAAAACCTGATGCTGAGGCAATTGATATGGCCTTGAATTCAGAAAGCGACAACTTTGGACGTCAGCTTGGCGCTGTTGATCGCTTCATTGAGGATCTGCGAGGTTGATGTTCCTAGATATCGCTTTTAGTGTGACCTGGTCATCGGATCAGGTATGGCTTTAAGAGACCGATTACGACGGGCTTCAGTTCTGGATACAGCTGCAGGGCTCATCGCACTCATCGCCGTTGCAGGTGTGCTTTGGAGTCCAAAACTCAGCAATACGTTTGCAAAAGCCACTGGATCAGTGAAACCTGTTCAAGTCATGGTGGACGTTCGTCGAGTGAGTGCTGCCGATCCCGAAGCTTTGGTTCAGAGTGCACTTTCTTCTGGTCGAACAAGCATCATCATTCGAAATCAGCCTGCTGGGAGCGTGAAATTGATCGATATTCAAGACATCAATCGTGTACTCGCAGCCGTTCAACCCGATGGTTCCGTCGTAACGGCAATCGATCCAAACCGGGCTCTCCAAAGCACCCTGAATGCTCGCTTTATTCTTGAGGGCGACGCAACGGTTTCAAAAACTGGCATCGTTTTTGCAGGCACCAAGTTGAAAGTAGGCATACCTGTTGAACTAGAAGGTCCGCTTTATCGAGTCAATGGGGTAGTTAGCGGAGTCAACGTTCAATGAAAAGAGCCGTTCTTCTTCTAACCCTCGCGATTGGGAGCTCAGTATCAGCGCCTGTCAAGTCAGCGCCTGCATTGATCATTCCACCGCCGCCGCCATCGAACCAGCCTCTGCCTGATCTTCAACAGCGCGGACGTTCTTGTGCTCCGTTGCAGCAATCCTTAAACCGTTTGCTTGCTCCGGTTGCCAGTTCTTGGAGTGTTTCTGTGGTCAACAGCAATGGTGACCTACTCGGTGACATCAATGGTGCGATGGCACGCATTCCAGCATCAAACCAAAAACTGATTAGTACAGCCTTTGCTCTTGATCAACTAGGACCAGATTTCCGCCTACGCACGCAGCTAGTTCAAAAAACTGATGGCACTCTTGAACTGAAAGGTCAAGGTGACCCCGATCTGGGGATTGCGGGCCTTCAGCGGTTCGCAATGGCAGCGATGGGCCAAGGTGGAGCGCTTGGAACCTCAACGGGATCAGTGAACCTGATGATCCGAGAGGAGCCTCGTCAAAATTGGTGGCCCAGCGATTGGCACCCTGCAGATCGGGCCTATGCCTATGGAGCTCCGATTACTCGATTGGCTTTGACAAGTAATTCCCTTGGAGGGGCAGTTAGCGATCCGTATGCACGGTTAGAGACTCTGTTTAAAAAAGAGGTGAAACGTCGCGGCGGATCCATCGAAGTCAAGCAAGGCCAACCAATTCGGAACAATCAACGACAACATCAAGCGGAAGAGTTGATCGTCCTTCATGAAGAAACCTCGGCTCCAATGCACGCTCTACTGAGCCTCGCCAATACTGAAAGCCATAACTTCACAGCAGAAGTTTTACTGAGGCAAGCTTCAAATCAATGGGATGTCAGAGCGGCATCGGCGGCGGCTCATCTCTGGATGCAAAAACAGGGAATTCCCATTCAAGGTCTGAGGGTTGCAGATGGAAGCGGTCTATCGCGAAACAACCGTGTTTCAAGTCAAACCATCTCTGCCCTTCTGATGCGTATGGATCAACATCCCTACGCTTCTTACTATCAGGCCTCAATGGCTATTGCAGGCAGGCGAGGCACTCTTCGTAATTACTTCATCGGCTCACCTATCCAGGGGAAGTTTTGGGGAAAAACAGGAACAATCAGCGGTGTTCGCTCAGTTTCTGGAATCCTGCAAACGAATGACGGCCCTCGTTACGTAAGCATGATCTCCAACGGTGCAAGCCGACCAAATGCCACGATCGGCCAGATTTTGAGAACCGTGAATAACCTCAGCCCGTGCCCTTCATCGACCTAAAGCGAGAAGCTGCACGGCGTGCCTTGTTCATCTTCACTGGTTTCCTATTCTCGTTTTTCATGTCAGATGCATCACTTTCGTTGTGAGAGTTCTCTGGACGAATCATCTGAATCTTGACCAACTCTTGCCGACCAGCCAAAACAACTTGAGCCATTTCTTTCAGTCGCTGTTCAAGTTCACCGAGAGTTTGCTCTGCATAACGGTTCGCACCGTCTTGAACGGCGGCAGCATCGTGGCGTGTGCGCTGGATCAATGACTCGCATTGCTGCTGAGTCTGTTGACGGAACTGGAGTGCGTCGTGATGGATACGCTCTGCTTCAGATTGAGCCTCCTTCTGCAGCTTGATTCCTTCATTACGAATCTGCTCCAACTCATGAACCGACTGAAGTCGATTGCGTTCATGAAGCTCTGACAATTGGCGTTTAAGTTCAAGAGCCTCTTGATCAAGTTGTTGACGGCGCTGAAGAGCCTCTTGCTCTAACTGCTGGCGACGGCCTGCAAATTGTTGCTCTAATTGAGCCTGCTTGGACTGCATTTCATGCTCCATTTGAGCGGCCTGCTGACGTGAAGCCTGGAGAAGCTGTTCGCATTGCTGGCGAACCTGATCACGCATCTCGTTGACTTGACGCTCAGCTTCTTGACGCACTGCCGCTGCACTGACGAGCTGTTCGCGATGCTGCTGGGCCTTTTGAACAATTTCGTCAGCCTGATTGCGAGCCGATGAGATGAAATCATCTTTTTTTTGAAGCAGCTGATCGGCTTGTGCAACCTGTCCAGGCAGCGCCGCTCGAACTCCATCCAAAATCTCAACTGCATCCTGCTCATTGACCAACCTTCCTCCACTGAAAGGAATGCGGCTGCCTTCGAGAACTATTTCCTCGAGCTGGTCGAGCTGGTCGAGCACTGAGAACCGGATCTCGCTCATCGCAACTGGCTTATAAAGCCGAATTAAAGAACCTCTGGAGGTCCTTCGCCACTACTGCAGGAACCATGTGCTCAACTCGACCGCCAAATCTGGCGACTTCTTTGACAACCGAACTGCTCAAAAAGCTGTAGTGGGCAGCGGTACTGAGGAAAATAGTTTCAAAGGCAGAATCCAGTGATCGATTGGTATGGGCAATCTGGAGCTCATACTCAAAATCACTCATGGCCCGTAAACCACGTAAAATCAAGTCAGCTTGGTGTTGACGAGCGCATGTCACCGTTAGCCCGTCAAAGCTGGCCACTGTTATGCCTCGAAGATGAGCTGTGGCCTGAGAGATCTGATCCAAACGTTGGTCAAGGCTGAAGACCGGTGTTTTTCCTGGATTCTGCAAAACGGCAACAACAACCTCTCCAAACAAAGAAGAGGCACGCTCGATCAAGTCGAGATGTCCAAGAGTCAAAGGATCAAAACTGCCCGGATAAAGAGCTCGCATCAGCTTCGCAGGATTAATCGAATCCTATGCAGCGCTGGGTCTCTAGATTTAACTCATGCAGCGTCCTTTGCTAGAGCAACCGGAGCGCCTGGAACAGCGCCTAAAAGAGATCCCTGCTGAACCAGGCTGCTATCTGATGCGTGATGCGAATGATCGCTTGCTGTACGTAGGGAAATCAAAAACATTGCGCAGCAGGGTTCGAAGCTATTTCCGTAGCAGTCACGACTTAAGCCCACGTATCCGCCTGATGGTGCGCCAAATCTGTGAAATTGAGTTCATCGTTACTGATAGCGAAGCAGAAGCGCTTGCTCTTGAGTCAAATCTGATTAAGAACCAACAACCACATTTCAATGTGCTACTAAAGGACGACAAAAAATATCCTTATCTTTGCATTACCTGGAGTGAAACCTATCCCCGAATTTTTATCACACGCCGCCGTAGATTTCGCAGCCCTCTGGATCGTTTTTATGGACCGTATGTAGATGTTGGCTTATTAAGAAGGACCCTCTTCCTTGTGAAGCGAGTCTTTCCTCTTCGACAACGACCTCGTCCACTTTATCCAAATCGAACCTGCCTTAATTATTCGATTGGTCGATGTCCAGGAGTTTGTCAAGAAAAAATTAGTTCTCAGGATTATCACAAAATTCTACGCAAAGTTGCCATGGTATTTCAGGGTCGGAGTGATGAACTAAGGCAACTATTGAATCAGCAAATGGAGCGTTATGCGGAGAGGCTTGATTTTGAAGCTGCTGCAGGAATAAGGGATCAGCTTCAGGGGATTGATCAATTAACTGCTGATCAAAAAATGAGTCTCCCTGATGCATCTGTCAGTAGAGATGTTCTTGCTATCGCCCAAGATGAAAGGGTGGCAGCAATTCAACTTTTTCAGATGCGTGCTGGAAAACTTGTTGGAAGACTTGGTTTCACAGCTGATGCAACAGACTTAGAATCAGGATTAATCCTGCAGCGAGTCATTGAAGAACATTACAGCCAAGTTGATGCTGTTGAGATTCCACCAGAGGTATTAGTACAGCATCAATTACCCCAACAGCCCTTAATTGCAGATTGGTTAAGCGAGCAAAGGGAGCGAAAAGTTCAAGTTTTATATCCGCAACGACGCCAAAAAGCTGATCTGATCGATCTTGTGATGCGTAACGCTGAATTTGAACTTGGAAGAGCTCGCCAAAGCCAGGAGCAGCAGGCACTAGCGAATGAAGACCTGGCTCAACTTCTTGAATTGACAACACCTCCAAGGCGAATTGAAGGCTATGACATCAGTCACATTCAAGGCAGTGATGCTGTTGCTTCACAGGTCGTATTTATTGATGGACTTCCTGCGAAACAGCACTACCGCCGATACAAAATTCAAAGCAGCAGCATTCAAGCTGGTCATAGCGACGACTTTATGGCGATGGCCGAAATCATGCGCAGGCGCTTCCGTAAATGGTCTCGCGTCAAAGCTGAAGGGGGTAATTTGCTCCAGATCAGACGTGAATCCAGTAGTAGTTTGAACATGGATGGGCTTCACGATTGGCCCGATCTCGTCATGATCGACGGAGGGAAAGGACAACTTTCAGCCGTCATGGAAGCATTGCGGGAGTTGAATCTTCATGAAGATCTAGTGGTCTGCTCGTTGGCAAAACAACGGGAAGAAGTATTCCTTCCGGAAGCCAAGGAGCCGATTGAAAGCGAACCTGATCAATTAGGTGTGGCGTTACTACGGCGTTTACGTGACGAAGCTCATCGCTTCGCCGTGACTTTCCATCGTCAGCAACGAGGAGAACGGATGAAACGCTCACGACTTTCTGATATCCCAGGGCTTGGACCGAAACGAGTGAGAGATCTCTTGGCACACTTTCAGTCCATCGATGCGATTCAACTCGCCAGCTTGGATCAACTCAATCAAGCTCCAGGGGTTGGACTTTCCCTTGCAAAACAGATTCGCAGCTATTTTCATCCCCAAGAGGCTTATGCGGATGAGGGAGTGATGGCAGATCAGTCAACATCATGAAATTGTTCTCCCAAAAGGTGATCAAGCTCGTCTTCAACGTTTTGACGTTGATCGCAATAGCTTTGATGAGTCCTGTTAGTGCTCTGGCCTCTCCTGGCTTATGTACTGGTGTTGTCTGTGCTGATGAGATCACCCGCAGTGCAAAAAATCATTGGCAATTACGCATGCGCCTTGAAGATCAACAAGGACATCGGGAGCGTGTAGTAATGGACTGTCGCAACCAACAACTCAGTCCACGAGGAGGTCTTGTGGATCGCATTCCAGCGACAGCTCTCGGGCGGCGAGCCTGTCGACTCGCTGGAGAGGTTGGGTAAAAGATTATGGAAATCACGCTCATTTTTCCGCATCAGTTATTCGAAAACCACCCAGGAATTCAAGCCAAAAGAAGCATTGCTCTAATTGCTGATGGCTTGATCCTTGGAGGTGATCCTCAATGGCCACTCATCATTCACCCCCGTAAACGTCAGTTGCATTCGCAATCGATGAAGGCTTATCAAGAGCGGTTAAAAGCTGATGGGCATCAGGTCATCCTGTTAGAACCAAAAGATGGAGAGAATACCTCAGATCTGCTCATACAGCTAATCGAATCTGGCTATCAAATATTTCATCTTGCTGATCCAATAGATGACCTTTTACTTAAAAGAGTCAAAAGCACTTTGCAACATCGTAACTGCATTATTAATATATTACCTACTCCAATGCTCCTGACACCTGCCAAAGTTGTCGATGATCATTTCAACGCTAAGCGCAAGCCAATGATGGCTAGTTTTTATCAAATGCAACGCAAACGTTTAGGCATTTTGATTGACAAAGAAGGAGCTCCTGTAGGAGGACGTTGGAGTTTTGACGCCGACAACCGAAAGCGACTCCCCAAAGGGGCCAAAGTCCCTGAAGAGTCACCATTTGATTTACCTATTGACCATTCAACAGCTGAACAATGGCTCGATAAATTTCTCGAAGAAAGACTTGCTGGTTTCGGTACTTATGAAGATGCCATCAGTGCCCAACATCGCGTGATGTGGCATAGCGTTTTAACCCCAATGCTCAATCTTGGGCTCCTTACTCCACAGCAGGTTCTAAGCAGAACCCTCGAAGCAGCAAAACATAATGTAATTCCTTTAAACTCTCTGGAAGGATTTCTTCGCCAGATCATTGGATGGCGAGAATTCATGGCAGCCATGTACTTGCGTCATGGAGTAACGATGCGAAACAGCAACTTCTGGATGTTTGAAGATCGTCCAATTCCACAAGCTTTTTATGAAGGCGAAACGGGAATCCCACCTATTGATGATGCCATAAAACGAGCTTTAAATACTGGTTATTGCCACCATATTGAACGATTAATGTTGCTGGGAAACATGATGTTGCTCTGCGGATTTCATCCGACACGTGTTTACACTTGGTTTATGGAACTTTTCGTTGATGCCTATGATTGGGTCATGGTGCCAAATGTTTACGGCATGAGCCAATTTGCTGACGGTGGCATTTTCACTAGCAAGCCATATCTCTCAGGCTCAAATTATGTACGAAAAATGTCAGATTACAAATCTGGTGATTGGTGCGGTGTCTGGGATGGTTTGTTTTGGAGCTTTATTCATCGACATGGTGATTTCTTTCGCTCTCAGCCCAGGTTGGCGATGATGGCTAGAAATCTCGACCGCATGGCTCCTGAGGTCCTCGATGGGCATTACACCAAGGCGCAACAGTTTCTTGACTCACTCACCTAGGGGCTTTCTATTGTTCAGGTGTGATTGATGGGGTCATGACACTGACGCTTCCGCCCGAGGCTTACCTGTGGTTCAAGACCCTTCACATCGTTGGGGTTGTGGTCTGGTTTGCAGGTCTATTTTATCTAGTCAGGCTTTTCATCTATCACGTGGAAGCCGAAGAGGAGCCATCGCCTGTAAGAGAAGCGTTCAAGACGCAGTACGCCGTGATGGAACGTCGGCTGGCCAACATCATCACAACACCGGGATTAATTCTCACGGTGGCCATGGCTGTGGGCTTGTTGATGACACAACCCTCCTGGTTACAACAGGGATGGATGCACGCAAAACTGGGTTTTGTTGCCTTGTTGGTTGCTTATCACTTTTTTTGTTATCGCCTCATGGGCCAACTTCAGGATGGAGACTGCCAGTGGACCGGTCGGCAACTTAGGGCTCTCAACGAACTCCCAACGCTCTTATTAGTACTCGTGGTGATGCTGGTGGTGTTTAAAAACCAGTTTCCAACCGGAGCGGCCACTTGGTTCATCGTTGGACTAGTCGTATTCATGGCTGGAACCATCCAGTTTTATGCCCGCTGGCGGCGCCTTCGCGCCGCATCACTAGCGCAGGATTAACTGTGAACTACGACAAACATCCTCTGCGGACAGTCCTAGACAGGATTGGGCCTGAGAGCTGTCCTGGCAAGCTCAATTTTCATTGCCACACCCTTTGCAGCGATGGAAGCCTTGAACCCATCGCTCTCATTAAACAAGCTAGTGAAAGACAACTAAGCCATATTGCGGTTACGGATCATCATTCGACAGCGGCATATTTGCCGATGCTTGATTGGCTCCAACAAGCAAGAGATCAAGGCAACATCACTCCAAAACTTTGGAGTGGGATGGAAATCAGCTGCATCCTTCGTGGATGCCTGGTCCACGTTTTGGCACTGGGATTCATTCCAGGTCATCGCGCTCTCTTGACCTATTGCTCAGGCGACGCGGCAACGGGAGCGGCACTACGGGCTGGGGAGGTTGTTAGAGCTATTCATGAAGCCGGAGGGCTTGCAATTCTTGCCCATCCAGGTCGCTACAGATTGGGGTTCTCAGAGCTGATTGATGCTGCCGCTGAACTGGGTTTTGACGGAGGTGAAGCCTGGTATGACTACGACATGCAACAGCGATGGGCGGCGACGCCATTGATTTGTGAATCGATCGACAAACAGTTGAAGAAGCTTGGCCTTTTGCGTACGTGCGGCACCGATACTCACGGTATGGACCTGGAGGGCCGCTAAATTAGTAAAGAATTTGGACATCAGTCATGGGCCTCTTTGATCGACTGCTGAATTCACGCAGCAAGGATGACGGCCAAAAGGACTTGTCAAAAGATCGCGTTAAGACAAAAGCAGAAGCCTTTTACCTCGACTCTGACGCGTCCTCTTCCTACGGAAACGTGGACTACATGCGCGAGGCCAAAACCATTCGTCGCACATTCCCAGGAACTGCTGACAATCCTGGAAACAAAGAATTGGTTACCAAGGTTGATGCGATGGACGTCGAAGTTGGCACTCGTTCGCAGGGACTCGGCGATGCGAAACCCAATGAGGAACCCTCAATCCCCTCTGTGATGTCAAACGGGATTCCCACCCCGGTGAAGAAGACTTTCGCCGAGACAATGACTCAAGAGCAGCTCAATCAAAAGCTCAAAGGAAACGCCTTGCGCTCATCTGGAGTTAACACTCCCTTTGCAGCTGACGCTGCACCTGTTGGAAGGAAAGAAGAGTTGAAGCCGGAGCCTGCGATCAAACCAGCTTCATCTTCAGCCTCTCGCGCTCCCTCATCAAAACCAGGGTCGATTGATCCATTCAAAGCAATGGTTCGAGAGCTCAACAGTTAAGGCCCCCCTTTTCAACAGCCTCTTCGGCTTCGAGAACCAAACCCCTGACTTGCTGAAGCTGTTCAGGGGAGGGTTGACTCCATAGGCCACGATTAGCGGCTTCCAATAAGCGTTCAGCCATATCTCTGAGGACCCAGGGATTCGATTGACTCAAAAACTGCTTCGTGCCGGGTTCGAGTAACCACTGGTCACAAATAGCTGCATAGCACCAAGTAGGTACGGCATTGGTTGAAGCGTCGTAGGCAAAGAGATAATCGAGGCTTGCTCCCATTTCAAAGGCTCCTTTATAACCATGCTGTTGCATGCCTTTGATCCAGCGAGGATTCAACAAGCGGCTTCTCACAACTTTGTCAATTTCACGAGTAAGGGAATGAATGCGAAGACGTTCTTGCCTTGAATGATCGGCGAACCACGACTTCACCGCAGCTCCACCGGAGCTCCGCACAGCTGCAGTCATTCCCCCATGAAACTGGTAGTAGTCATCGGAGTCGAGGAGATCGTGTTCACGGTTGTCCTGATTGTGAAGCACAACCTGTACGTGACGAAGAGCCCCTTCCAACCCTGAGCGATTGGCCTGAGCTCTAACTTGGCCGTCGTAACTCCATGAACTCCAAGCGAGAAAAGCCTCTCCAAGTTCAGCCTGGTCATCCCATTGACCAGAATCAATTAATGCTTGTAATCCAGCGCCATAGGCACCTGGCGCCGATCCAAAAATCCTGGCTTGCGGTCCTTCTTCCCGAGTGATCGCAGCGAGTGGATTTTCAAGAGCTGTTTCATCGAGAGTTGAGACGAGTTGCAGAGCACGGTCAACCCATCCAACAAGCTGAGGGAAAGCATCCCTAAATAGTCCTGACATGCGTAAGGTGACATCCACGCGGGGTCGAGCCAACAAACTCAAAGGAACCACCTCCAAGTCCACCATCCGTCGTGTCGGGCCATCCCATTGGGGACGAACACCAAGCAACGCAAACATCTGAGCAATATCTTCACCGCCGTTCCGCATGGTTGCTGTTCCCCATACGGAGAGCGCTAGATGACGCAGATCTTCTCCTTCTTCAAGTCGATAAAGATCCAATAACTGTTCGGCACTACGTCGGCCTAGATCCCAAGCTGCTTCGGTTGGCAAACCGCGAAGGTCGACGGAATAAAAGTTACGACCAGTTGGCAACACATCCGGACGACCGCGCGTTGGAGCGCCAGAGGGACCACTGGCGATACGTCGACCATTTAACGCAGCAAGGAAAGCCTTCTTTTCACTTGGAGCACAGTCCAATAATCGGGGCAAAAGCTCGTTGCGCAACTTCAGTAGAGAAGGCTCACTGCTGTTTTCCAGCCATTGATTTAAAGCAGGACAAAGCGGTTCTGAAGGATGCCCCGTGATGTGCTCCAGTAGTCGAAGAGCCTGTTCATCAAGCCAACTCACTGCCGCCGAAACCCGTCTGGGTTGTGAGCACCCAAGGCGTTCAAGCGTTGTGCAGTCATGAGCACTCAAGCGTTCGCCATCTTCATCAGACCAGGGGTCGCATTCAAGTCCAATGACATGAGCCATGGCCTGAGTGAGACCTTGGCAATGACCCGATGGCGATCGAGCAATCGCCAACAGCAGTTCTCTTTGGGCTAGAGGGTCGGGCTGGCTTCCTAAACGGTGCAAACCAGTTCTGATTTGAGCCTCCTTCAACTCACACAGATAAGTCTCAACCTGATCCAGACAGCGAGTCCACGGGTCGTCAACTTGCTCACCAGGGGATGCTTGATCGCTCAATTGATCTGTCAATGAGGGCCAATCAAGCCGTTTCAACAACTCCTTGATTTGCTGCTTGAGTACATCACAACGATCGGCAGCAACCTGCCTGGCCTCTACGTATTCATCCAGCAAAGATTCCAGCGAAAGAAGAGATCCGTGCAGCCCTGCTCTTCCCAGAGGTGGGGTTAGGTGATCAAGAATCACAGCATGGCCCCGACGCTTCGCTTGAGATCCTTCCCCTGGATCATTGACGATGAATGGATAAATATGAGGGATCGGAGCAAGGGCAAGTGCTGGCCCACAGGATTGACTCAATCCAACTGATTTTCCTGGTAACCACTCAGCGCTGCCGTGTTTTCCCACATGGACCATCAGCTGAGTTCCATGGACCTCCTGAAGCCATAGATATTGGGCTAAATAACGATGTGGAGGAGGCAAATCTGGAGAATGAAGATCGCTGATTTGATCTGGGTCATAGCCGCGGCTGGGTTGAATCAACACTGCTACGTGACCAAACAGAAGGCCATGCACTGCAAACCCCTTCTCTTCGAGATCTATGGCCTGGTCAGGTGAACCCCAACGACTCTCAATGAGGGATCGAGCCTCAGGTGTGACCTGTCGCCACCAGCGCAGATAACGGTTCAAGGGCAGATGGGCGAGAGGCTCAAGGTGACAACTCTCAGGATCATTGCTTCGTCCGGATAGCAGTTGAGCCATGAGCTCCTGGGAATCGTTGGGACGCGAATTAGCACCAAGTTCAACGCCCGTTTCAGCTAACCAATTCAAAATATTCATAGTGCTTGCCGGCGTATCCAGACCAACACCATTCGCTATCCGCCCATTGCGCACGGGGTAATTCGCCAGCACCAGAGCTACGCGCTTCTCAGCAGCATCCGTTTGACGTAAATCAACCCAACACCGAGCATGCTCGGCGAGCCAAGTTAACCCTGCAGCATCGGGAACTAACCCTTTGACAGCCGTTGACAAACTGGATTCAGCGTCAAGCACTTCACGGAATGCGCCGATTCGCGTGGTGATCCGTCCATCCAATTCGGGGAGTACCACTTGAAGGGAGAGATCGATCGGATCAAGCCCCTGGCTGGTCGCTTCCCAAGCTTGTTTGGACCGTCCTGACGACAGAAGCTGTAACACCGGCAGATCGAGACCATCCCAGAGAGGAGTTCCAAGGCCCGCTTCTTGAAACTGGACGGAGGCAAATGCGGTAGTACTTATTACGAGCTGGACTTCTTGAGCTTGAAACGCACGTTGAACCGCCTCTTGTACAACGTGATCTCTCAGGCTGCTAACCCAGAGGGCACGAGGTACCAACCCATGGCTTCTTAAAGCCATTAAAAGCTGCTGACACCAAATGGTGTCAGCAGCACGTGCATGAGCTCGATAGAGCAGGACCCCGACCCTGGGACCTGGTTCATCCTTCCAGTCAAATCGAGCTGGGTCAGCCATTCGTTCAGGCTGAAGATCGTTGGTTTCAGTTTGAATTTCGGGCTCTAGGGAGCTGATTATGAAGGGATGTATTGCACTTAAGAACTTGGTCATATTGGTAATCCCCCCTTCGCTCAGCAAAAGGGCCAACTGTTGAGAAAACGTTGATGAAATCGATCCAATCGGATGAAGTTGATCGTTTTGGTCAGCAGTTCCAGCAAGCACTAACAATGTTCTGTTGTGTACTGAACACTGCCAAAGTCGGCATTGTTCAAGCCCATAGCTCCAGTGACCACGTCCACCGAGCAAACGAACAACAAGCACGCGAGCGGTACTGGCAGTTGTGGCCAAGTAATGATCAATTTGAGCAGGATGACGCAAGCAATCAAGTGGCAAGGCACGTAGTTGCTCCTTCCAGTGCGCCATTCCTGGCTGCCTGAGACAGGAGGAAAGAGTACTGATGTCTGTTGAAGCGCTCGTCAAGAAAAGAACGGGTGCGGGAGGTTGCTCAACAACGGTGAAAACCTCGTTGCTTTCGGCGCCTGGAAGACTGCTCAGTCGATGCATCTCTCCATTCTTGTCTGATGACATCTCGTCACCTGAGCGAGGCGAGTGAGAAAATTTGGCTATCGACCGATTTGCGATGCATCAGTTCCTTCCCTATGCCTGGTTTGAAGGCCGCTGCATCCCTTTTGACCAGGCCAAAGTATCTATCGCAACGCACGCTCTTCATTACGGAACAGGTGCCTTTGGTGGCATGCGAGCCATTCCAGATCCTGAAAAACCAGGTGGCATGCTTTTGTTTCGGCCAGAGCGCCATGCCAGGCGCCTCTCACAAAGCGCAAAGCTTCTTCTTGCTGAGCTCAGTGAAAAAACGGTCATGGATGCTCTTGTCGCAGTCCTCAGGGCCAACCAGCCAACGACGCCCATCTATCTCAGACCGTTCGTCTACACCAGTGATCTAGGCATTGCACCACGTCTTCACAACATCGAGACCGACTTTCTGATTTACGGCTTGGAACTCGGCGATTACCTCTCACCAGAGGGTGTGAGCTGCAGAATCAGCAGTTGGACCAGGCAAGAAGACCGGTCGCTACCCCTGCGCGGAAAAATCAGTGGTGCCTACATCACGAGCTCGTTAGCCAAAACAGAAGCGGTGACCAGTGGCTTTGACGAAGCACTTCTAATGAACACTCGAGGAAAGGTCAGTGAAGCCAGCGGGATGAATCTCTTCTTAGTGCGTGACGGGGTTCTGATCACACCGGGTGTTGATCAGGACATTCTTGAAGGCATCACTCGATCCAGTGTCATTGAGCTAGCCAAACACATGGAAATTCCAGTAATCGAACGGCCCGTTGACAAAACCGAACTATGCATCGCAGACGAAGTATTTCTCACTGGTACAGCAGCCAAAATCACCCCGATTCGCCAACTCGAATCGACTGTCTTATCTAGCCACCGACCAGTGATGGAGTCTCTAAGGAAACGTCTGGTGGCGATTACAGAAGGACGTGATCCTGAATTCAATCACTGGGTGACAAGGATCGAGCTCAACACCTGAAGATTTGCCTTTGCGCGATGAAGACTTCATAGAATGAAGCTCGAGAAGCAGTTGAGCGATGCAGGCCGTCACCGAGACACCAACCCTGAAATCCTCACGCTTTTTGAATCGCCTTCATGACTCGTCACGCCCCGTTTTGGTATTTGACGGAGCAACTGGGACTTCCTTGCAGCAGTTAGATCTATCCGCCGAGGATTTTGGTGGGGAAGCCCTTGAAGGTTGCAACGAGAATCTGGTTGTAACTCGTCCAGATGCCGTCCAAAGCGTGCATCGACAATTTTTAGAAGCAGGTTGTGATGTCATCGAAACCGACACCTTTGGAGCGGCTTCTGTTGTTCTCGCTGAGTATGGCTTAGAAGCTCAAACTTTCGAGCTCAACAAGCGTGCAGCGGAGCTTGCCAAAGAAGTGGCAATGGAATACAGCACGGATGAAAAGCCGCGATTCGTAGCTGGATCCATGGGGCCTACTACAAAATTGCCCACTCTTGGTCACATCAGCTTTGACCTCCTGCGTGATTCCTATCAAGAACAAGCGGAAGGACTCATTGCTGGCGATGTCGATCTATTAATCATCGAGACATGTCAGGACGTTCTGCAGATCAAGGCTGCTTTGCAGGGAATCGAACAAGCATTTGAAATCTGTGGTCAACGACGCCCACTCATGGTGTCCGTAACGATGGAAACAACTGGAACCATGCTGGTTGGTTCCGACATCGCTGCTGTTGTTGCCATTCTTGAACCATTCCCTATTGATGTTCTTGGCCTGAATTGCGCAACGGGTCCAGAACAAATGAAAGAACATGTTCGCTATCTCACTGAGAATGCGCCCTTTGTAGTGAGTTGCATCCCCAATGCAGGATTACCAGAAAATATTGGAGGCGTAGCTCATTACCGACTAACCCCAGTAGAACTAAAAATGCAATTGATGCATTTCGTGGAAGATTTAGGAGTTCAAGTAATCGGTGGGTGTTGTGGAACTACACCTGCTCACATTGCTGCTCTCTCAGAGATTTCATCAGAGCTCAGTGCAGCACCAAGAGACGTACGCTCACACCATAATCAGAGGAAAGCTTTTAGCTACGAAGCAGCAGCAGCATCAATTTATGGAGCCACTCCTTATTTACAAGACAATTCATTTTTGATTATTGGTGAGCGATTGAATGCCAGTGGCTCAAAGAAAGTACGTGAATTACTTAATGAAGAAGATTGGGATGGACTGGTGGCAGTTGCCCGCGGACAAGTCAAAGAAAATGCGCATGTGTTGGATGTCAACGTCGACTACGTCGGTCGTGACGGAGAACGAGATATGCGAGAACTTGTGAATCGAGTCGTCACGAATGTGAACTTGCCATTGATGCTTGATTCAACTGAATGGCAAAAAATGGAGGCCGGCCTGAAAGTTGCTGGCGGAAAATGCATTCTTAATTCCACAAATTACGAGGATGGAGACGAACGCTTTTTCAAGGTATTGGAGATCGCAAAGCGCTACGGAGCTGGGGTGGTAATAGGCACAATCGACGAAGACGGGATGGCCCGTACCGCCGATCAAAAAGTAGCAATTGCGAAAAGGGCTTATCGAGATGCTGTGGAATATGGAATTCCAGCTCGTGAAATCTTTTATGACGCCCTTGCCTTACCAATCTCCACCGGCATCGAAGAAGATCGACGCAATGGGGCTGAAACAATTGAAGCTATTCGCCGAATTCGCGAGGACCTACCCCAGGTTCACGTTGTTCTCGGTGTTTCGAATGTGAGCTTTGGCCTCTCTCCGGCTGCAAGAATTACGCTGAATTCCGTCTTTCTGCATGATTGCTGTGAAGCTGGAATGGATGCAGCAATTGTTTCTCCAGCCAAAATTCTTCCTCTTATAAAAATTAGCGAAGAGCATCAAAAAGTTTGTCGTGATTTGATTAATGATCGCCGTGGTTTTGAAGGAGATGTTTGTACTTATGATCCACTTACAGTTCTAACGACTTTGTTCGAAGGGGTTAGCGCTAAAGCTGCTCGGGAATCTGGACCCTCCCTAAGTGACCTGCCTGTCGAAGAACGGCTCAAACAGCACATCATTGATGGCGAAAGGATTGGATTGGAAGACGCCCTCCAAGAGGGTTTGAAAAATTATCCACCGTTAGATATTGTGAATACATATCTGTTGGACGGAATGAAAGTTGTTGGAGAACTATTTGGTTCTGGACAAATGCAACTTCCTTTTGTTCTTCAATCAGCCGAAACAATGAAGGCCGCCGTGGCATTTTTAGAGCCATTCATGGAGAAAGAAGAGGGCAAGCGTTCAGCGAAAGCAAAGTTTTTGATCGCCACAGTTAAAGGGGATGTTCATGACATTGGGAAAAACTTGGTTGATATCATTTTGACTAACAATGGTTATGAAGTAATTAATCTTGGCATCAAACAAGACGTGAATGCGATTATTGCAGCTCAGGAAGAACACCAAGCAGACTGCATTGCCATGAGTGGCCTCTTAGTGAAATCAACAGCGTTCATGAAGAATAATTTACAATCATTTAATGAAGCTGGAATTAACGTTCCAGTTGTACTGGGAGGTGCAGCATTAACACCGCGTTTTGTTAATAAAGATTGTAGTGAAGTATATGACGGCAAGGTGATATACGGCAGAGACGCGTTTACAGATTTGCGTTTTATGGATGCATTAGTTGCAGCTAAATCCAAAGACCGATGGGATGACCGCTCTGGTTTTTTAGACGGAACCCCAGAGGGCTTATCCATAGGAGGGGATTCGGAACCAACAGGAGCCAGCGTTGATTCTCCCGAGAGCTCTGCTGCCCCAGCGGAAACTCCTAAAAACAAGCTCCCCGTCACCTTCGAACGTTCCGAAGCCGTTCCTGAAGAGAAGGCCGTCATCACACCGTTTCTTGGTGCCTCTGTCCTTCAGGGAGAGGACGAGATTCCGCTCGACGAGGTGATTTCGTTTCTTGATCGTCAGGCACTGTTCGCTGGTCAGTGGCAAATGAGGAAAGCCAAAAACCAAAGTCGAGAAGACTATGAGCAAGACCTCGCTGATAAAGCTGAGCCCATCCTTCAGAAATGGCTTGCACGAGCCAAAGAGGACCACTTGTTGCATCCAGCAGTGGCATATGGCTATTTCCCCTGCGGACGCGAGGGCAATGCAGTGGTTGTTTACAACCCCGAAGGCGGAGCCGAACTCGGACGATTTGATGTCCCTCGTCAACGAAGTGGAAATCGTTATTGCATCGCAGATTTTTATAGAGACCTCATCAACGGACAACCTGCAGATGTGCTTCCAATGCAAGCCGTCACGATGGGCTCTGAGGCCAGTCGCTTCAGTCAAGAGCTGTTTCGCAAGGATGCTTACAGCGACTATCTCTTTTTTCACGGACTAGCCGTTCAAATGGCTGAAGCGCTTGCCGAATGGACTCATGCACGCATTCGTCGGGAATGTGGCTACTCCGATCCCAACGAGATGCCTCTCAGAGAGGTTCTAGCCCAGCGTTATCGGGGTAGTCGCTATTCCTTCGGCTACCCAGCTTGTCCCAACGTGGCGGACTCCAGGCAACAGCTGGAGTGGCTTCAGGCGGAGCGCATCGGCCTCACCATGGACGAAAGCGACCAACTACATCCTGAACAGAGCACTACCGCTTTGGTGGCACTGCATAGCAATGCGCGTTACTTCAGTGCCTGAGCTCTTCAATGCCTGAAGATCTTCTTGTCCAAGAGGGCAGGGAGATGTGTTGTCACAGACTTCTCAGGCGTTACACCTTTTCCTATGAACTTCAGTGGCCCCGACGCCATCGACAACGCGATCAAAGCCGGGTTGGACATTGATGGAAGCCCGCTTCCGGAAGCAATGCTCAAGCTTTATCGCGAGGTGATGGAAAAAGAAGCACAGAGACAACGCAGTGGAGTTCGTAAGTCGATGAGAAACCGAATCGTGCGAACTGGTGCCAAACACTTTTCCCAAGAGACCCTGAACACCCGATTGATCGAGGCAGGCTGGGAAGGGCTGAAGGACAAGGAGGTCAGCTTTTTTTACAACTGACCACCAAGCAACTTTGAGCTCTGTGAGGAATCACTCTTGGCAGAGCTTTTCCATGGTGTCAATCACTTCTTGCTGGAAATCGTCCAGCGCGCTGGATTCGCTCAGATCAAATCCTTCTCCCGCAGCGTTCTGCGCAAGATCCTGAAAGTGGAAGGCTCCCTCACCATTGGCAAGGAACTCGATAGCCGATGACTCGCCACTTTCGCGGAACGCATCGCAGAGGGCGATAAACGCCGCGTCTTCAGTGAACTCCCAATCCATCGAGGAGGCATAACTGAACGACCTTTAACGCCTGACCCCCGTGATCCGTCAACCATCTCGTCGCAGAATGTGCCAGTCGTTCGGCAGACTCCTCGCATCTGATGCGAACAAATGACGTCATCACAGCAAGGTCAAAAGCCAGTTGAGCAAAGACATTTGAATGTTTTGGGTGGCGAATTAGAAGTCTGTAGTTGTGAACCAATGACAGGTTGGTTTCGAGATGGACATTGCCGCACTGATCCAAGCGATTTAGGCCAACACAGTGTCTGCTGCGTCATGACAGAACGATTTTTGAATTACAGCAAAGCTCAAGGAAATGACTTGAGCACTCCCATGCCCAATTTCGGCTTTCCTGGTCTCAAAACTGGGGATCACTGGTGTGTATGCGCCCCACGTTGGAAACAGGCTCATGACGATGGCATGGCCCCACCTGTTCGTCTGCAAGCCACGGAACTAACAGCTCTGGATGTCATCCCTCTCGAAATCCTTAAAACTCACGCTCACCAAGGAATCTCCTGACCATCCCAAGCAAGGAAGCGCCCTGTGTCGTTAGCGGTCTGCTTAAACAGAACTTCGAGCAAAAGCTTGGCGGCTTTCTGTGGTGTGAAGAGACGATCCGGCGGGACAAAACTCTGAAACGGCTTCGAAAGCGGAGTGTCAGTTGTTCCCGGATGTAACGCGGTCACCGTGGCGAGCGGATATCGCCTGCCCCACTCAATGCTCAACGAACGCAGGTACATATTCTGAGCAGCTTTCGCACCGCGATAGGCGTACCAGCCCCCGCTTCTGTTGTCAGCAATGCTTCCAACACGCGCGCTAAGACTCGCGAAGTGAAAACATCGATCACGCACCAAAGCAGGTTCAATCGCTTTAGCGAGCAGCAGAGGCCCTGCAGCATTGATGGAAAAGGATTCCATTAATTGATCCGCATTGATCTGTTGCAGGCGCTTCTCAGGGGCCAGAGAGGGGCCATGAAGCCTTCCTGTGGCATTGATCACCAATCGCAGGGGGTACGGATCATCCAAGAGCCTTTCAGACAACCTCTCAAGACTCTGAGGTGACTCCAAATCCACAGGCCAACTATTGGAGGGACCAGGGGCCCTGCCGCAGAGCATGACGTCCAACTTGGGCTGACTCCGCTGAAGTTCTTCTGCCAGTGCCGTGCCGATCCCACCACGACCCACAATCAATGCACGACCGATCCAAGCAACTCTGCTGATTTCAGGCATGATTTAAGGCCACGTTCGAAGAACAGTGAGACAACTCACTCCACTGTTGCTGGGCATGACCGCCACTGCGGGACTGATTGGCGGGATTGTTTGGAGTATGAAAGCTTTAGGGAGCCTTGAACAACAGCGAGTTGATGAGAACACGATTGAAATGCTGTTGGAGAGTTCTTCAACCAGACACGCAAAAAACAGGAGTTCATCACTCAATACGATTCACAACTCAATCATTAGCTCTCCTCCCCTAGGAGAACCAAACAACCCAATTTTGCGCGTTGCTTTACTAAGCCAGTCTCCTCCCCGTCAGGTGGATCTAACGGGACAAGCAAGTTGCATCAATAGCAATGGGAATATAATTCAAGAATATAATCTTCAAAAAATTATTACTCGTCGTCATTCCAATCTCGTGACCTGCCATTCAGGTCAATCCGGCACAGTCGTTGTCAATCAAAGACCCTATTCAGAAACTATTTATTTTCTCAATAGAGGCGCTGGTTGGATCGTTATTAACCAACTTTCATTAGAAAACTACGTAGCATCTGTTGTCGGTGCAGAGATGCCAAGTCATTGGAATCATGAAGCATTAAAAGCACAAGCTGTAGCCGCACGCTCCTATGCACTTGTACATCTTGTACGGCCTGCAGATTCCGATTTCAATCTTGGGGATACAACACGATGGCAAGTGTATGCGGGACTCAAAAGTAGAAATGCCTCAACATCAGCTGCAACAAAAGCGACTAAAGGACTTGTGTTGAGCTTTAAGGGAGGACTTGTTGAATCGCTTTATGCGTCAACAAGCCAAATTGCCGCTGAAGCACATAGCCATCTCGGAGCCAGCATGAGTCAACATGGAGCACAAGAATTAGCCATGAAAGGCTTGAAGTTTAATGAAATTCTTGATCACTATTACATCGGATCGTCTTTAGCAAGATTGAAAGCGAATGGGCTCTGAGCAATACTGGAAGAAAGCGCTTGAGCGCAGCGAACAAGCACTTCAAGTCGGAGCCCTCGTTCCACTCAGCACATCGTTAGAGCTGGTGGTAGGGGAAGCGGATACGAAATTTGAATTACGAACTCTCGAAAGTCGCTTACCGAAACACCTGCGGCGAGAAGGACCAAAGCCCAATCCCTTCAGCCCATGGGATGAAGAGCTAGAGGTAGCGCGTCCTGACTCAAACCACGTACTCATCCTCAATAAATATCCCGTTCAACCCGGACACATGCTTTTAATTACTACTGAATGGGCCGCACAGAATGCCTGGCTCAGCTTGTCTGACTGGAAATCATTAGTTCATGTCGATGATGACACTTCAGGCCTATGGTTTTTCAATAGCGGTCCCATCGCTGGAGCCAGTCAACCTCATCGACACCTTCAGCTTCTACCTCGTAAAGAAAATGAGAAGAGTTGTCCAAGAGATCTCTGGTTTTTTAGACAAATAACAAAACAGGTCAAAAAAGAAATAACTACTGACCCATTAATCAACAGTTGCTCTGTCGTATCGCGCCTAATTCATAACAAAAATGAAGATAAAAACGCTCAGGAACTGTATAAAAATTATATTTTACTTGCGGAAAGGCTTGGAATTGGAAACCCTTGTCAAGACGAGCGCCCAAAGGGTTTTTACAACATATTGCTGACCAAGGAATGGATGGCGATGGTGACACGTCGTCGCGAAGGTGCCGCAGGTTTCAGCATTAATGGACTTGGATTTGCTGGATATTTATTGGCTACTGCGAACTCTGATCTCGCTTGGTTGAAAAAGCGCGGTCCTGAAGCCTTATTGCGTCAAGTAGTACCTGATATCAGTGGAAATACGGTTGTGTGGACATCCCCTTAAATGTCTGTCTGAAGAAGGACAAACGGCCAACGCCCTAACTATTCATCTTCAGCTATGACCATCGTCAAGACAATCAGGAACCAAAGAATTGAGAATCATTTGAAACTGGTTGAGCCAATTGCGGCTCATTACGCCAGACGTTCTGGACTGGATCGTGATGATCTCAAGCAAGTTGGAAGACTTGGGTTGATGAGAGCAGCGGAAGGATATGACCAAGGTCAGGACAAACCATTTGAAGTTTTTGCCAAACCTCATATCAGAGGTGCCATCCTCCATTACCTAAGGGACAGTGTGGGTCTGATTCGACTTCCAAGACGCCTTCAGGAGCAAGCCCAGTCAGCCATCAAGAGATCTTGCTCAAGGCCTCAGGAACAACAAAAAACGTCCGCTGAGATGGCTGAGATTCTGGATACCTATCGACGCAGGCAGTCATGGGAGCCCCTAGACGAAAACAGAACATGTGCAGTGAAGGAGGGTTGGCAACCATTGATTCACAGCGAACGTACTGATCGCATATGGAAAGCGATCGATGCGTTGGAGGAGTCAGACCGTCTGGCAGTTCTTGAGGTTGTCATTGAGGGATACAGCCTCCGTTGCGCAGGAAAAAAGCAAGGGGTTAGTGCCATGACAATGCAACGGAGGCTTAAAAGGGCTCTAACGCGTCTGCGGCAAGAGCTAGTTGATCAAGACTCTTCGTTGTGATCGCGTTGAATCTGAGACTCCAGCGTGGACATTGCTGCTGTTACAGCAGCAAGTTGACGCTCAAGCCCATCCCGCCAAAAGCGAAGCATTTCCAGCTTGCGATGTTGGTGATGTGTCCGCCATTGACTGGATTCACAAGAGGGCTGACAGAAAAAGGGGGGCAGCATGAAAAAACAGAAGCTGCTGACAATCTTGGCGAATTGCTCATCAGATCGAGACTTCAAACACTGACTTGGCGCTTGGGGATCTGACGACTAGGTTTGGAACTTGCGGAGAGCTCGGCCCGCAAAGCCCACAAACCAGTCTCGCGTGTCTCACCGATTATCAAAACTGGTCTTGATCAGTGTCGCAATTGCGACATGCGATCTTGGCGTGATGTCATCCGCTCGAGCCTATGTTCCGTTGATGGCAGGTCAAAGAGCTCGTGCCCTCAACGGAGCATTTAATAACGTTCCTGTTCTGCACTCAAACCAGCCTGAAATCGTCAAAGGCCCTGGAATACTTGTTAACACTGCGCCAGGTTCTGCAATTGCAGCAGAAAACAATCAGCCTCTGAAAAATCCTGAATTCACATTTAATGGAGAATTCGGTTTGCATATGCATCACAAATATTACCCACAAGACAGCCGTAAATTAGGTGGACGCAGATCTAGAGGATTGCTCACTGTTGCGGCAATCGCAATTAACCCGGGAAGTAGTCCCGTCACACTTAAATTTAAAAGAGGGTCAGTAAAAAATAGTTTTGAAGCTCCCTACCATCCCAATCGTTTGATGGGCGTCAAACCTTTAGGCCCTCGACCATGGAACACGGGTCCAGGGGATGCAACAGCAGTACAGATGCTTCGGGGAGAGCTAGACAGGAAACTTCCTCGAGAAATCATTATCCCCGCCCGCAGCAGAAAAGTGATTGTAAGCTCAATTCTGCCAGCAAGAGGAATTATGAATGGCTTATTACGAGGACAAAGCAACGGACCCTTTCAACTTGCAGTAATAGCAGCAGAAGAAACACAACAAGATCAAGAACTTATCGCAATTCTTGACAGCAAAAGACTTGCACCTGGTCGCATCTACCTTAACCGTATCAATGAAATACGTTCTGGAAAAGTATTTTCAAGGGTTGCTGGAGTTGCCCTTGGTGATGAATACAAAGCCTCTATCAATCATGATCTTTCACAGGGTGCTTTA
>QCUL01000020.1 GCA_003210755.1 Synechococcus sp. AG-679-C18 | reverse complement strand
TAGTTTCATGGTAAGGGGGTTCTCACACTCGAAGTTAAGTTGATAAATCAACTCTTTAAAAAGATATAGATATCTATCGAAATCGTTGATTTCTGGCTATTGAAATTTCTAATAGCCATATTTAATTTTGTAATCGTTGCTTCTTTATTGTTTGTAGGACTCTGTTTATAGTAGTGATGTGAAGTTCAACCCTCTATGAACACCATTAACAGGCAAGTCGATTTTTTAGTTGTTGGTGGAGGTACGGCTGGATGTATGGCAGCAATTAAGGCAAAGCAAAAAAATCCAGATGCCAAAGTATTAGTTCTAGAGAAAGCAAATATCCGTAGAAGCGGAGCTATCGCGATGGGTATGGATGGTGTGAACACGGCTGTGATACCCGGTAATTCGACGCCTGAACAATATGTGAAAGAAATCACAATTGCTAATGATGGCATATTAGATCAAAGACCTGTTTTAAAAACTGGGCAGCTTGGTTTCAGTGTTATTCAGGAATTGGAAAAGTGGGGGGTTAAGTTTCAGAAAGACAATGAAGGCGAATATGATCTAAAGCAAGTGCACCGTGTGGGCAAATATGTTTTGCCGATGCCCGAAGGCAAGGATTTAAAGAAAATTCTTTCTCGGCAGGTCAAGCGGCACAAGGTGGAAGTCATTAACCGCGTAATGGCAACACGAGTGATTGTGGATCACGAGCGTGCTGTTGGTGTTACTGGACTAGATGTTCGTTCTGGCGACTTTCATGTGATACAAGCGAAGGCTGTTCTTCTTTGTACTGGAGCTTGCGGACGTCTTGGTTTGCCTTCTTCTGGATATTTATACGGTACTTATGAAAATCCAACGAATGCTGGCGACGGTTATTCGATGGCCTATCACGCTGGAGCCAAACTTTCTAATATTGAATGCTTTCAGATTAATCCCTTAATTAAGGATTATAATGGACCAGCCTGTGCATATGTTGCCAGTCCTTTTGGTGCTTATACCGCTAATGCGGAAGGTAATCGATTTATTAGCTGTGATTACTGGAGTGGGCAAATGATGCTTGAAATGTATAAAGAGTTGAATTCAGGCACTGGTCCAGTGCATTTGAAAATGTATCATCTCGATGAAGCAACCATTTCAGAAATCGAGACCGTTCTCTGGGCCAATGAACGACCTTCTCGAGAACGATTTCATGAGGGACGTAATGAGAATTATCGGACACATGGTGTTGAGATGAGTATTTCAGAAATTGGTCTATGTAGTGGCCATTCTGCTTCTGGCGTTCAAGTTGATGAAAACATGCAAACAAATATTGTTGGTTTATATGCAGCGGGTGATATGGCTAGTGTTCCGCATAATTATATGATTGGAGCATTTGTTTCTGGCCGTGTTGCTGCTGAACACGCTATTGAATCGATAGAGGGTGTTGATCATGTAGACCCTGATGAGGATTTTCTTAGCCAAGAGAGGATCCGTATTCTTACACCGATGAACCAACCTGATGGTATACCTCATACTCAAGTTGAATATAAGCTTCGGCGTTATGTTAATGATTATCTTCAGCCTCCTAAGGCTCCTGCAAATATGGAAATCGGTCTTCAAAAATTTGTGGGTTACGACTCTGTTATGTCTGAACTAGGAGCACGTGATCCTCATGAGTTGATGCGATGCATGGAAATCCACTTTATTCGAGATTGTGCTGAGATGGCTGCCCGCGCTTCACTATTCAGGAGAGAAAGTCGTTGGGGGCTTTATCATTATCGCTTGGATTATCCTGCTCGTAATGATGATGAGTGGCTCTGCAATACCATTATTCAAAAAGATAGCAGTGATGCCATGTCTATCTATAAGCAACCTCTTCAGCCATACATTATAGATGTTAATCTTGCTGAAGAAAAGTACGATGTTGCTGTTGCGTCTTAACTTCAGTTTTATTTCAAAAAACTATTTTCTCTATCATGTCTCTTTCTTTTAGTCGCGTTGATGTTCCTGTTATTGTTGATGAATCAAAATGCCTCGAAAAATGTAATGCCTGTATTGAAGTTTGTCCTTTAGATGTTCTGTCTAAGAATCCTGAAACTGGTAAGGCCTATATGAAGTATGACGAGTGCTGGTTTTGTCTTCCCTGTGAAAAGGAATGTCCAACTGGCGCCATTACAGTCCAAATACCTTTCCTTTTACGATGACTGAAAATTCCATCCCTAATCATCTTTCTTCAACTTTTGATGAACTTGATGAAGAGTTAATTGGTCCTGTTCAATTACTCTTGTCTTCCTCTACTGATGACCGTCTGGTTGGTGTTGTTAATCTTCAGCACTTATGTGATGAGCAATCAATTCCTTTCTTGATCCATGCATTATCTGATGAATGTGAGGATGTTGTTTTCACTGCAGTAACCTCTCTCTGGGAAATCGCTCATCAGGATGCTGTGACCCCTTTGCTCGGCTGCCTCTCATCTGCTAGTTCAGACAGGGTCCGTAAGGAAGCTCTCAATGCATTAAAAGAGCTTGTCAATCAAGACCATCTCTTGCTCATCTTGGATCGGTTGGTTACTGACGATGTACCTCAGCAACTATCTTTGCTTATTCTGCTTAGAAAAATTCATGATGTCCAAGCATTGCCATCTGTCGCGCCATTCCTGAGCTCGGATAATGCTGATTTGAGACGTGAATCTGTTACGACACTGCGGTATTTAAATCAACTTACTCATTTTCCTCCTGCTTTAAAACTAGCTTCTGATCCAGATATCGAGGTCCGTAAGGAGACTATGTTAACGATGGCTCATCTCGATGAGCCTGATGTTATTAAAATACTCACTGAGTCTTTATCCAACGATACATCCTGGCAAGTGAGACGCAATGCTGCACAAGCGCTCGAGCGAAAGTGTGATCCCTACTCTGCATCATTTTTGGCAAATTCTATTGGTGATGAGCATTGGCAAGTTAGGAAGTTCTCTTTACGTGCTCTTAATCCTTTAGTTTTAAACGAACATCTCCCAAATATCTTACCGTTATTATGTGATGAGTATTCGGATGTTAGGAAGGAGGCAGCTTTAGCATTGGGAGGAATACTGCTAGATCAAAGTAAGGCGGCTTTGCAGCAAACCTTGGATGATTCTGATATTGAAGTGCGTATCGCTGCCCAGAAATCATTGGCTAAGTTTCAATCTGAGTTAAACCCAACTAAGTAATTTCTCATGCCTTATGGTTGTGTCTACAGCTCCTACTGATTTAGTTGAGATACGTACTCAAGAGGTGCGTCAATCTCTTTCCTGTTTAACGCCTATAGGTTCTGATATTGATATTATCAGGATGTCTCTTATTCGTAATATCCGTGTCATTGGAGATGACGTGTATGTGCGTTTATTTCATGGGTCAGACCAGGGCAATCTGTTGCCTTTAGTTCGAGATCAGTTGGCTGCTATCCCATGGACAAATCGAGTAGTTGTTGACCCCAAAACGATTACTGGCGTTAAACGAACACTTGCTATTGGTAGTGGCAAAGGTGGAGTGGGTAAGACCTCTGTGACACTCGCCTTGGCACGCACCCTTCGATCATGCGGATACAGTGTTGGAATTCTTGATGCGGATGTTTATGGTCCCAATATATCAACTCTGTTAGGTGCAGATGATGTTTCTGTTGAGATCTCGGATGGTACTGAGGGTACGCAATTTATTCCTTTGGATATTGATCAACTGAAGGTGATGTCAGTTGGCATGCTCGCTAGCCAAGGACAATCTTTGGCTTGGCGGGGCCCCATTCTTACTCGTTTGTTGAAGCAGTTTATGTATGACGTTGCTTGGGGTGAACTTGACTTCTTATTGATTGATCTGCCTCCAGGTACTGGTGATGCTCAGATCACTATTTTGCAAGAAAGTCCGGTCGCATCAGTTCTTCTTGTGGGGGTTCCTGGTCTTTCATCCGACGCTGACCTTCAACGTACGGTTGCTATGTATAAGCAATTTGGTCTTCCAATTCTTGGTTTTGTTGAAAATTTTTCTTCGATGCAATGTCCAAATTGTGGATCTCAACTTTCTTTTCTTCTAGATCAAAATCATCAGAGCTCATATAATTCTGAAGATTCCGATTTAAATCTCTTAACCAGTTTACCCATACATCCAGAAGTCCTTAGCCGTCACTCCAATGCCTCTGTCAAAACATTAGACCAAATCCATCAATCTCAATTCATGGATTTGGCAAGGCATTGTATTGCCTTAATTTGAAAATAACACAACTATAAATAGTACTTTGTTATTTTTTGACCTGGGGTCTTGAAAAATATTTTTTGTTGTTTTTTATGATTTCGCTTGAAGTCATTCTTCTGGGTTGATAGATGAGCTCTTTAAGGTTTTTCTTAGAAGATACAGAAGTTGATGGTGGGCTCCACCGTTCGCCTAGCAATACGTCCTCTTCAGGAATCCATTCGGATTCACACGCTTTAATCAATTTGCTGAAAATTATTTGTCCGAACATAAGGCCCTCCTCTTGAGTCCATATTATAGCAAAAAGTATCGGTCGTTACTGCCCCGGTTCGTGATCTATTTGCTTTCTTAATATACAAAAAGGTGCAGTTGGCAGATTGACTGACAGCTTTTTTGTCAATGACCTCCATAGCTGTGGGGATTCGCTCTCAAGACTTCTTTTATTGATCGCTCTCTTCGTCAAATGGCTGTAATTTGACTATTGGTGTTATGAGTTTGAGCTCATCTGAAAAGAGTTATCTCCTCTAGAGATCATTCTTTGTTACTTCTGGAACATCTTTGTTCTTGAATGTCAACTCTATAGACCACCCCTTGCTTTAGAGGAGCAAATAGCGTTGAGCAAGGGGTAAGGACTCTGCAGGTTCGCATGTAAGAAGCTCTCCATCAGCAAAGACCTCATAAGTTTGGGAGTCAACTTTCATCTTTGGCAGTGTTGAATTGAGTTTGAGGGCTCTTTTGTCAATACTGCGTGTGCCTTGCACGGCGATGCAGGTTCGTTCGAGCCCAAGCCTTTTTTGGATGTTGTTGTCTATTGCTGCTTCGCTGAGAAATGTGAGGCAGCTGGGTGCAAGAGCTTTGCCAAATGCCCCGAACATAGGCCTGCCATGCACGGGTCCAGGGGTAGGGATTGAGGCGTTGGCATCGCCCATTTGAGCCCAGACGATCGAGCCTCCTTTAATCACGAGTTGCGGTCTAATTCCGAAAAACCCAGGTTTCCAGAGCACAAGGTCGGCGAGTTTGCCTGTCTCCACTGAGCCCACCTCCCTGCTGATGCCATGCGCGATTGCTGGATTGATTGTTACTTTGGCGATGTAACGCTTCAGGCGATGGTTGTCATTGCGGTTGCAATCCTCAGGCAAGGTTCCGCGCTGTACTTTCATTTTGTGCGCCGTTTGGAACGTGCGTGTGATCACCTCTCCCACTCGCCCCATCGCCTGGGAATCGCTGGCGATGATCGAAAAGGCGCCGAGGTCGTGAAGGATGTCTTCAGCTGCGATGGTTTCACGGCGGATCCTTGACTCCGCAAAGGCCACATCTTCTGGGATTCTTGGATCTAGGTGATGGCACACCATCAACATGTCGAGATGTTCCTCGAGTGTGTTGCGGGTGTAAGGCCGTGTGGGATTGGTGCTGCTTGGAAGCACGTTTGCCTCGCCGCAGATTTTGATGATGTCTGGCGCGTGCCCTCCTCCAGCACCTTCTGTATGAAAGGTGTGAATGGTCCGACCCTTGATTGCGGCGATGGTGTCTTCAACGAAGCCTGCTTCATTAAGGGTGTCGGTGTGGATGCAGACCTGAACATCCATTTGATCGGCAACCGAAAGACAGGCGTCAATGGCGGCAGGGGTGGTGCCCCAATCTTCATGCAACTTGAGGCCGCATGCTCCAGCGCGTACTTGCTCTTCTAAGGCTTCTGAAGTGCTGGCGTTTCCTTTCCCAAAAAATCCCAGGTTGACGGGTAGCCCTTCAGCGGCCTGCAGCATTCGGCTGATATGAAACGCGCCTGGGGTGCATGTGGTTGCATTCGTCCCGGTGGCAGGTCCTGTGCCGCCCCCCATCAGCGTGGTGATACCACTTGCCAATGCTGTTTCGATCTGTTGAGGGCAGATGAAATGAATGTGCGTGTCAATCCCACCAGCGGTGAGGATCTGGCCTTCCCCAGCAATGGCTTCGGTGCTTGGCCCGATCACAATGGTGACGCCTTCCTGGATGTCGGGGTTGCCTGCTTTGCCGATGCCCACAATGCGGCCGTCCTTCAGGCCTACATCGGCCTTAACGATGCCCCACCAATCGAGAATGAGGGCATTCGTAATCACGGTGTCAACCGCTCCTTCAGCTCTGGAGGTCTGAGACTGCCCCATGCCATCGCGAATCACTTTGCCGCCTCCGAACTTCACTTCATCGCCGTAAGTGGTGTAGTCCTTCTCCACCTCGAGGATTAGTTCGGTATCCGCCAGACGAAGGCGGTCACCGGTTGTGGGGCCATACGTTTCGGCGTAGGCCTGTCGTGAGATGCGGTAAGGCATGGATCAGGCGTCGAGGGGTCCGTTGATTCGTCCGTTGAATCCGACCACGCGGCGTGCTCCGGCAAATGGGATCAGATTGACGTCGCGGCTGTCACCGGGTTCGAAGCGTATGGCTGTCCCTGCCGGAATGTCCAGTCGTTTCCCGCGAGCGGCATCACGGTCAAATAGGAGTGCTGCATTCGTTTCTTGGAAATGAAAGTGGGATCCCACCTGCACGGGGCGGTCGCCGCAATTGGCAACGCTCAGGGTTGTGACAGGTCTGTTGGCGTTGAGTTCAAGTTCACCGGGCTCGGCCAGTAGTTCACCAGGAATCAGGTTTGCCATAGAAGAGGAAGCCTCAGCGAATCGGATCATGCAAGGTCACGAGCTTGGTCCCATCCTGAAAAACTGCCTCAATTTGGACTTCGTTGACAAGTTCTGGAATCCCTTCCATCACTTGGTCGCGACTCAGCCACGTGCTCCCTTCCTGCATTAAGTCGGCAACACTTTTGCCATCCCTTGCTCCCTCAAGGACCAAAAAACTAAGCAAAGCCACCGCTTCAGGGTGGTTGAGCTTGAGGCCACGGTTGAGACGACGCTCCGCCAAAAGCGCGGCAGTGACGATGAGCAGCTTGTCTTTTTCCTGGGGGCTGAGGTGCATATAGACCTTGCACTCTTTTTAGTTTCTCTTTGTCTTGGCCAGCGAAATGTCCAATTTGAACGCTTATGCCCTCAGAGGATCTTCTTGCAACGGCCAGACCCTGGGAATCTTTGGTGGGGCAAGGTCGCGAACTTGACGAGTCTTGGCCCAGATTCGGCTAAACCAGAAGCGTGCATCACGGCTGGAACAACCGCTGTAACGAGCAATCAGGCCCTGGCGAAGGGCCCCACAGTGCATCTCTCCCGTCAGCCCGTTCCTATCACTCTGCGCTTGAGCAATAAGAGTGTTGAGGCATTCTGTTTGAAGAGCAAAGGGTGCCGCCCAAATCAGGGTGCCGAACACCGGTTGCTGATTGAGGCCATGGGCTCCTTTCAGAGCTTCGTCGCTGATTTCGAGTCTGTCGATCAGTTCCCAGCGCATCCCTTCAGTCGTTTGGCGTTGCAGCTGAATAGCTGATCTCCAGCAGCCCTTACCCAATGTTTCATTTGCGGCAGTGCGTCCGAACCGCACGATTTCTGCGCTGAGAAACGATCCATCCAAGGGCAATGTGACGCTCAGGTTTTGCTCAAAAAGAGCATCGGCATAAAGCACAAGTTCTTGGGGAAGCCACTCCAAATCGCTACCCGCCTCAAGGTTCGCCTTGACCTTTTGATTGGCCCACGCTCCCTGGGGGTGGATATGGCTACGGCCTACCGATCCATAGACCTTTTGTGCGGCCACGCTGGTGATCAGGCAGCGGCTGTTCCGTCTCAAGGTCAGGTTGATGCTCAATTGATCACCACCAACAAGCCCCCCAGCGGTGTGGAGGAGTGGGAGCTCGCAGCGACCGTTCTCATCTCGGGCGGCACGCATCAATTTCAACGGAGCAGTGCAGCCACCCTGATGTTGACTACCGATGCTGGCTGAATGAAAAGTTAGGTCGCAGGTGCCGTGCCAGGGGTCAAGTCGATGCATTCGAGAACGTTCGATGCCAGCCTGCCTGTGGCTCTGTAGCAAGGACTACTAAATGATGTTGTGGTGTCTTGGCAATCTTTGCCTCGTGATGTCGTTGATGGTGTGAACTCTTGAGCGTTGGCTTGATCGTGCTGGACCATCGCCTGTTGTCTAAGGCCGTATTGAGCAGCCCCATATGTTCGGTGATGGAGTTGCCGCTCAGCGCAGATCAGCGCTCGGTGTTGCGGGGACGTCGTCGAACAGTTTGTGGTCGAGATGTGTTGTTGCAGTTGCCGAGAGAGGGAGCGTTAATGCCTGGTGATCGGCTAACAGATTCGCAAGAGGATGTGGAGGTGTTGGTCACGGCTGCATCGGAAGCGTTGTTGCGGGTGGAAGCTCCTTCGCCATTGGCATTGCTTGAGGCTTCCTATCACCTCGGGAATCGCCATGTTGCTCTTGAGTTGCATGAGTGTGAGCTCTTGCTGCTCGACGACACTGTGCTCGCAACCATGCTTGAGAGCCGCGGGTTGAGGGTCACTCGGTGTTGTCGTCCATTCATGCCTGAGAGCGGTGCCTACAACGGGCATCAGCATCGATGACAACTCTTGCTTTGCTGCAGTTGGTAAGCCCTGCTTTACCGGTTGGAGCATTTAGTTATTCCGAAGGCCTTGAGGTTCTGATCCAAAAAGGCTGTTTGGTCGATGAATCGGATCTTCAGCAATGGATTGAAGCGGAGCTGCGAAGAGGAGCTTTGAGGTTGGAGGCTGCGGCACTATCTCCATTGCGTTTTCAGCTTCAATGCTGGGCACGAGGAATGACGGAGATACAAGAAGAATTGATTTCTCTTGATGGCTGGTTGTTGGCTCTCAGGGAATCGGCAGCGATGCGTGCACAGCAAGTCCAGATGGGGGGGGCTTTGCTTGAGCTGATGAACGCTCTTGATCATCCATTACCTGAAGCCGTTGTTCTGGCGTGGCCGGCGGCCTGGGCTTGGGCTTGTTTGTCGATGGGGATTCCCGAGCTCGAGATGATTGAGGGTTATCTGTACGGCTGGGTTGCAAATCAGCTGAGTGCGGCGGTACGACTGGTACCACTTGGCCCCACCACCGCTCAGAAAATTCAACAGCAACTTTTGCCGCTGATCAGTGCTCAGGCGAGTGTCTTGAGAGATCAAGATCCGAAGATGCTTTGGAGTGGTGGTGTCGGTGCGGGGCTTGCCCAGTTGGCGCATGCTGAGCTGTATTCGCGTTTGTTTAGGAGCTGATGGAAAGCAAACTCAGGCTTGGCGTCGCTGGGCCGGTGGGTTCAGGAAAAACAGCTCTTGTGGAAGCACTTTGCAGGCGATTGCGCGATCGCTTGCAGTTAGCGGTTGTCACCAATGATATTTACACCCAAGAGGATGCCCAATTCCTCACGCGGGCAGGAGCCTTGGAGCCAGAGCGCATCCGGGGTGTTGAAACTGGGGGTTGTCCTCATACAGCGATTCGCGAGGACTGCTCAATTAATCGAGCTGCCGTGAATGAATTGGAGCGTCAATTTCCGGGCCTCGATTTGGTGATGGTTGAAAGCGGTGGTGACAATCTTGCGGCTAGTTTCAGTCCTGAATTGGTGGATCTTTGTATCTACGTTATTGATGTAGCTGCTGGAGACAAGATTCCTCGTAAAGGCGGCCCTGGGATCACACGATCAGATTTATTAGTGATCAATAAGATTGATCTAGCTCCACTGGTAGGAGCTGATTTGGATGTAATGGAGCAGGACACTGCGCAGATGCGTGGAGTTAGGCCTTGGTGCTTTTCGAACCTCCGTACTGGTGTTGGGCTTGATTGCATCGAGGGATTTGTGTGGCAACAGTTACCAAAATGAGACGTATTTAAGTACTTAATAGGCAAATTGTTTTTATTGATACAGGAACTTTGTTGCCTTGATCTGTACCTTTTGGGGCCCAGACGTTTCAACGTCGTTCCTCTTGTTTTCTTTAATCCATGAGCTCATCATTGTCCAAGCGCTTGTTTGTTGGCATGGCTGCAGCGTCGCTGGGTCTAGTTGTTACTGCTTGTGGTGGTGGCGATGAGAAGGCCTCCAACGTTGAGTATGACGACAGCGTCACCGTTGGCATCCTTCATTCATTGACTGGCACGATGGCAATTTCTGAGTCCACTTTGGTTGATACAGAAAAGATGGCTATTGATGAAATCAATGCTGCCGGTGGAGTTGAAGTTGATGGTAAGAAATACAAAATCGACTACATCGTTGAGGATGGTGCCTCTGATTGGCCAACTTTCGCTGAAAAGTCTAAAAAACTGATTGATCAGGATAAGGTTCCTGTTGTCTTTGGTGGATGGACTTCCGCTAGCCGGAAGGCAATGCTCCCGGTTTATGAGTCGAAAGAAGCGTTTCTCTACTATCCGATTCAGTACGAAGGTCAGGAGTGTTCCAAGAATATTTTCTACACAGGAGCGACTCCAAACCAGCAGTCAGAGCCGGCTACGTTTTTTATGTATAAATCGTCCCCAGCTGCTGGAAAACCCTTCTATTTAGTTGGTTCTGATTATGTTTTCCCCCGTACATCGAATACGATCACGAAGGAGCAAGTAAAGTCTCTAGGTGGAGAAGTCGTTGGTGAGGATTATTTGCCACTAGGCAACACCGAAGTTGCGCCAATTATTGCCAAGATCAAGAAGGCTCTTCCTGATGGTGGAGTCATCATCAACACTCTAAATGGCGACCAAAATGTTGCTTTTTTTAAGCAAATTCAGGATGCTGGAATCACTCCTGCGAATGGTTACTACGTTATGAGTTATTCCATAGCTGAGGAAGAAATCAGCACGATCGGACCTGAGTTTTTGGAAGGTCATTATGGTGCTTGGAACTACATGATGTCCATTGATACGCCTGCATCCAAAAAGTTTGCTGCTGATTTCAAAGCTAAATATGGGGATGATCGTGTTGTAGCTGACCCTCAAGAATCGGCGTACAACATGGTGTATCTCTGGAAGCAGGCTGTTGAGAAAGCCGGTACTTTTGATGATGACAAAGTACGTGAAGCATTGATTGGCATCAAATTTGATGCGCCTCAAGGCCCGATTGAGGTGCGCCCCAATCACCATATCTCTCAAATCGTCAGGATTGGCGAGATCACTGCAGACGGGCAATTCAAGATCGTTGAAGAATCGGATAACCCGATCGATCCTCAGACCTGGAATCAGTTTGAGCCAACATCACAGGGATTTGCTTGCGACTGGTCTGACCCCAGTAAGGGGGAGAAGTACAAGCTGTGATCACGTAATGGCTTCATCTCTTTGATGGGTAGCTGTTGGAGGGGCCCTTAGGGGCTCCTCCTTTTTGTTTTTCGCTTACTTAACTTCTTCCGTGCAACTGCTTCTTGAAAGTCTGTTTAACGGTGTGGCTATCGGCTCTGTACTGCTGATGGCCGCCCTTGGACTGGCGATTGTGTTCGGCTTGATGGGTGTGATCAATCTTGCTCATGGCGAGCTGATCATGCTTGGTGCTTACACCACCTACGTGGTGCAACTTATTTTCAAGCTTCCATTTCTGCTACCTATCTATAACGTCTATGTGTTGGTAGCCATTCCATGTGCATTCATCGTGAGTGGTGTCGTAGGAATCCTGCTCGAGCGCACAGTGATACGGCGTCTTTATGGCAGTCCCCTTGAGACCTTGCTCGCAACCTGGGGAGTGAGTTTGATTTTGCAGCAATTCGTGCGCAGCGTCCCCCTTGCTTACGCAGCCGGATTCGTGCTGTCTCTTTTGCTTGGATTCAGTCTTCCGGTGTTTCTTCCTAAACCCTTATTGGAGGGAGCTCAATCTCGTTTTGTGAGAGCAGGTAGCTGGGCTTTGTCTACCTTCATTGGAGTTTTGTTTGCTGGTGGATTGGCATCGCAAATAAGTAGGATTGCTCGGGCAACATCACGCAACGTTGATGTCACGGCGCCGAAGTGGATGCGTGGCGGTCTCGAGTGGATGGATCTCACATTTCCTGTGCCTCGGCTGGTGATCATTGTGATGACATTGATTGCAGTCGTCGGGGTGATCTGGTTCCTCAATGGCAGTGTTTGGGGTATTCGGATCAGGGCAGTGACGCAGAACCGTGCGATGAGCGAGTGCCTTGGTATTCCCACAGATGCAGTGGATGTGCTCACTTTTGGTATTGGTTCTGGTTTGGCAGGTGTTGCGGGAGTAGCCGTGTCATTGCTTGGATCGGTTGGTCCCAACGTTGGTACCTCCTACATCGTTGGTTGTTTCATGGTTGTTGTGCTTGGAGGAGTTGGAAATCTACTTGGCACAGTGTTGGCATCATTTGCGATTGGCTTGCTGACAGACTTAATTGGTGCTGGGCGTTTGCTCACGATTTGGCCCGATATGCCTGCACCATTGGCTGGAGTCGTGGAATTCTTTGCAACTACGAGCATGGCTCAGGTGATGGTTTTTGCCCTGATTGTGGTGTTTCTTCAATTCCGCCCTGCAGGATTGTTTCCACAAAAAGGCCGCATGGTGGAGGCTTAATCAGATGTTTGGATCACTTCAATGGCGTCGCTGTTTTTGGTTGAGCATTTGGATATTGCTGATCGCAGCAGTGATTGCAGCTCCGTCAGTTTTGCCTGTCTTCCGTCTCAATCTCTTGGGTCGATTTTTGTCGCTGGCGATTGTTGCTCTTGGGATTGATTTGATCTGGGGATTCACCGGTTTGCTCAGTCTCGGGCAGGGCATCTTTTTTGCCCTCGGTGGCTATGCAGCCGCGATGTATCTGCAACTTAGAAGCTCATCGGACTTGCCAAATGGGATCCCTGAATTTTTTAGTCTTTATGGAGTTGATCGACTGCCATCATTTTGGGAACCTTTTCGTTCTCCTGTTTTCACTCTTATAGCTATCTGGTTGCTGCCTGCATTGCTTGCGGCCGTATTAGGTGCTTTGGTCTTTCGTAATCGGATTAAGGGTGTTTATTTTTCGATTCTCACTCAGGCTGCACTTTTAGTTTTTTTCAACTTCTTCAATGGTCAACAAAAGCTAATCAATGGCACCAATGGTCTCAAGACGGATGTGACTGTTTTGTTTGGAGAGCTTGAGTTGGGATCGTCAGAGATGCAGAGGGGCTTCTTTTGGCTAACAGCTATTGTTGTGATTTTGGTCTGGATATTTTTACGCTGGGTTGTGCGTGGCCGCTTTGGCAATGTGTTGATTGCGATTCGCGATGACGAACCAAGGCTTCGCTTTGCTGGATATAACCCAACTTTGTTTAAAACGATTGTCTTTGCAATCGCTGGGGGTCTTGCTGGTATTGGTGGAGCCCTATACACAGTGCAATCTGGTATTGTTTCGCCTCAGTTTATGACTGTTCCCTTTTCGATTGAGATGGTGATTTGGGTAGCTGTTGGAGGTCGCGGCACGTTAGTTGGAGCAATTCTGGGATCCGTTTCGATCATGTATGCCAAGAGTTTGGTGAGCGAAGCTTTGCCTGAAACCTGGTTATTCATCCAGGGAGGGTTGTTCATTCTTGTAGTAACTTTTTTACCTGAAGGTGTGATTGGTTGGTTCCGAGGCGATGGACGACATAACTTGATGTCTCGTTTAGGTCTATCACGTCCAATTGGTACGTATCCACATCTCGAAGTTGATGGTAATGAGGAAGTGCAGCCATGACTAATACTTTTGATCAAGCCAATGCTTTGTTGGATCTCAACAAGATCACCGTTAGTTTTGATGGTTTTCTTGCTCTTCGTGATCTCAACCTCAGCTTGCAATCTGGAGAATTGCGGGCAGTGATTGGTCCTAATGGAGCTGGTAAGACAACCTTTCTGGATGTGATTACCGGTAAGGTTGCTCCTAGCTCAGGAAGTGTGCTCTTCAAAGGCCGTTCTCTTGTGGGAATTCCAGAGCATCGAATTGCTCGACTTGGGATTGGGCGAAAGTTCCAAAGTCCTCGAGTGTTTGAGGACTTAACTGTTCAAGAAAATTTGGAATTAGCAGTGAGTCGATCTAAGCATCCTTGGCCTCTGTTATTTGCTCGTATTACTGCTGCTCAGCGTGAGCAGCTACACCATTTAATGAGCATTGTTAATCTTCAATCACGTGCGAACTGGCAAGCCGGAGCTCTTTCTCACGGACAGAAACAGTGGTTGGAGATTGCGATGTTGGTTGGTCAGGATCCCGACCTCTTACTTGTTGATGAGCCTGTGGCTGGTCTGACTGATGAGGAAACCGAACTTACGGCCGACTTGTTGAAGTCGTTGTCGGGAAATCACACTGTTCTTGTTATTGAACATGATATGGAATTTATCCGTCGTCTTGAAAGTCCGGTAACGGTATTGCATCAGGGCCATGTGCTTTGTGAGGGATCAATGGATCAAGTACAGCAAGATTCTCGTGTGATTGAAGTTTATCTAGGGACCACTGTGGAGGACGCTCGATGACAATGCTTGAAATCCGAGGCCTTAACACTTACTACGGCGAAAGTCATATTCTTCGTGCTGTAGATATGACCGTGCTCACTGGTGAGATGGTCTGTTTGATCGGACGGAATGGGGTGGGTAAGACTACTCTTCTTAAGTCACTCATCGGCTTGCTTCGCCCACGCTCTGGAGAGATTATTTTCGACGGACATGGAATTGATCGTTACGCTCCTCATCAGCGCGCAAGATCGGGCCTTGGTTATGTCCCACAGGGTAGAGAAATCATTCCTCAATTAACTGTTGAGGAGAATTTGATGCTTGGGATGGAGGCCCTTCCAGGAGGACTCGCTCGACATCGTCTAATCGACCCTTTTATCTATGAACTCTTCCCAATCCTCCAAGAATTTCTTTCGCGGAAAGGAGGAGATCTCTCTGGAGGTCAACAGCAACAACTTGCCATTGCTCGTGCTCTTTTAGGTCGTCCTAAGTTACTACTTCTTGATGAACCTACTGAAGGAATTCAGCCTAATATTGTGCAAGATATCGAGGGCGCGGTTCGTCGCATTATCAGTGAGAGAGGAATTGGAGTTTTGCTTGTTGAGCAGCACTTGCACTTTGTGCGTCAAGCTGATCGTTACTACGCCATGCAACGTGGAGGAATAGTGGCGAGTGGACCTACCGCTGAACTCAGTCAGGAGGTTGTGGATCATTTCCTAAGTGTGTGAGTGCGTGGGGCGATATCTCTGGTAAGGCGCTGTTGACGGCAATTGGCAACATTAAAAGTGCTATTCCAGCTAATACGGCTAGGTGACTAAGGTTTGATAGTTGAAGGGGTTGTCCTTTGCTGAAGAGCTCCATGTCGAGAACAAGAAGTCCTAAATAAAGTCCCCACCAAAGACCTGCTTTAGTTTCGATCGGTTGTTGTTTCCGCCAGTTGTGGAGTGCATAAAGCAGGCTTGGAATTCCGATTGCAATTACGGCTCCTTCTAGTGCTGTGCGTCCGCACCAATTTGTAGCCCATGTGGCCATCACGAAGGCAAGACCACAAATTGCTGTTGGACGAGGAATCCGAAAATGTTTATTTTCTCTTGGTAATTGTTGGCGTAGAGCTAACAAACTTGCTGGTCCCATGGCTAGGGCGATCATCTGTGCTGCTGTGAGAAAGGCCACCACCTGCTGCCATCCTGGTCCGATTAAGAACAGTGCACACCCCACCACCAAACTGCTGATGACCGCAACATCGGGCACTCCATTTCTGTTGACTCTTTGCAGTTTCTTTGGGAGCAATTTGCAGCAACCCATCATCCAGCTCACGCGAGCCGAGACTCCTAGGTAGGCCATAGCGGTGGTGCTTGGAGAGAGTGCTGCATCGATCAACAAAAGCACCAACATCCAACCCAGGCCCAGTCCAATAGCTAGTGCTGCCAAGGGGCCGCCATGCTGACTGAGGCTTAGATGGCTCCAACCTTGGCGAAGGGCTTCCGGTGGCACGCTCACCAGAAATGAGAGCTGTAGTAGGAGGTAAATCATCAAGCTGATGCCTAATCCGAGGCCCATCGCTAATGGCACATTGCGTTGGGGGTTGCGGGCTTCTCCTGCTAGGTCAACGGCTGTGCGGAAGCCAAGTAAACAAAAAAGTATCCCCCCGCTTCCTACCGCATCGACGAGTTGCGAGCCTGCATTATTGATTGAGGCAGTTATGACTGTGCCTCCAAGAGTTACCGGTATCGAGAGGTTTCCCCAGTGCTGACTGAGCAGCATCAGCACGCTGGCTACCAGCAGAGGGACCACCAGCTTCCAGATCGTCAAGCTGTTGATCCAGCGTGCAAGGCCTTTTACTCCGTTGAGATTGACCCAAGTGAAGAGCAACATCAACGCAATTGCTATAGCGAGGCCTGCACCACTGAGAATTTGGGTGCCATTTCGATCTTGAGTGAGCCAGGGGAGACTGCTATCGAGATAATCGAGCATGGCAAGTAGCTCGATTGTCGGCACGCATAAGTAGCTTATCCAAATACTCCAGCCGCCGATGAAGCCAGACAAGCGACCGTGGCTCAACAGAGGAATCTGGGCCAACGCCCCGGAACTATTGATCAGGGAGCCGAGCTCAGCAAAGACCAGAGCGAGCAGGAATGAGATGAAGCCGCCGAGAAGCCAGGCGGGCAGACTCGCTGGTCCGGCTGTGCGGGCGGCGTAATACGACGCAAGTAGCCAACCCGAACCAATGGTTCCGGTTACGACGGTCAAGGTAAGGCTTTTGAGGCTTAGATCTCTCCTTAATTCCAAATGATCTATCGCATTCTGTTGTGGTCAGGATGGCAATGATTTCTAGAGTTGTGGTTTTAGAAGAGATCTCCACAAGACTTCGGCATTTTCGTTAGTCATTAGGGGTTTCTCGTTGACATGGCTAATCTCACGACAGCTCAGGCTGTTGATCAACAACCATTGATCATCCGCTTGAGGGTTTGGCGTCAGTGACTGCTCTCGGACAAGCCCTTGCTTGATGGACTGTGCCCGCATAATTCCAGCTAAGCAGCCATCACTCAAAGGAGGCGTCAGCCATTCTCCATCGCGTTGCACTAAAAGGTTGGCAGTGCTCCCGCAGCAAAGTGCGCCATTGGTGCTGAGCATCAGTCCATCGTCGTTGCCCCTTTGTTGTGCCTCTCTGCGTACTTGTATCGATTGGTTGTAGGCGAATGTTTTGCACCGACTCAACACGCTGGAGTGATGCCGATACTCATGGCGACTGATCCAGGTTCGTATGGTTGTGAAAGTTGGGGTATACGTCTGTAACGTCAACCAAAAGCGGTGTTGAGCTCGGTCAGGAGGTTGTTCATGCAGGCCAATGCCTCGTTTGCTTCCATCTCCCCTGCTCCAGTTCAGCCGTAGGGCTGCTTCACTTTTGTCGAGCCCTAAGCGATCAATCGCTTCTTGAATCAGTGGATCTAGCCATGGTCTTTTTGGGGGTGCTGCCATTCCTAAGAGGGCAGCGCTTTCTACCCAGCGTTTGAGATGTTCATCCAAAAAGTATGGCTTCTGATCGTGAATCAGGACGGTTTCGAACAAGCCATCTGCCAGTTGCAGTCCCCGGTCGCTGAGTGGAAGCTTTAATTCTGTTGGCTGTCCCCAACTGCCGTTGATCCAAGCGATTGATCTGGGTGTTTCTGTTGTTGTCACTCCAGTGCCTCCAAAAGTGGCAGCAGTTTCCAGTCGAGTTCGTCAGCTTCTGACTGAGCATCCGAGTCGGCGACGATTCCACAGCCTGCATGCACCCTCAGCTCGTTGTTTTTTCGGAGGACGGTACGGATCAAAATGTTGCTGTCGAATCGTCCATCCCAGTTGAGGTTCAGCAGTGAGCCGCAGTACGGACCTCTTCCTTTCGGCTCCAATTCCTGGAGTCTTCGGCAAGCTCTGAGTTTTGGGGCTCCACTGATGGAACCGCCAGGCCAGCTTGATTCGAGAAGATCTGTCCAGTTAAGGCTGGCCTTCAGTTGTCCACTAACGACGGATGTGAGGTGATGGACTTGGGCATAGCTTTCCAAATTGACAAGTTGAGGGACTTGGATGCTTCCTGGAACGCAGACTCTGCCGAGGTCATTTCTGAGTAAGTCAACGATCATCACGTTTTCGGCACGATCTTTTTCACTGCAAATCAATTCAGCGGCTAGATCTGCATCCCTTTCCGGGTTGGGATCTCGAGGGCGTGTTCCTTTAATTGGCCTTGTTTGCACTGCACCATTTGGCAGCACTTCCATAAATCGTTCTGGCGAAGTCGATAACAGTGCTTCTCCCCTCGCTTCGCCGCTGGCAATGATCAATCCAGCAAAGGGTGCAGGGCAGCGTTGCCGCAACCGTATGAAGAGCTCCAAATTGCTGATCGATTCTCGCAATGTTGTGCTGGTACAGCTGGTGAGATTGGCCTGAAAGAGATCACCCATCGCGATCAACTCTCGTATTCGCTCCACACCAGCGGCGTAGTCGTTGCGAGTACTGTGCCGAACCCATGGCGTATGGATGGGTTTGGAGCTCTTGTATGGATTGGTGTTGCACTTGCGTTGCTGATTGAGACCGTGCCACCAACGCTCCATCTCGGCGTGACGATTGGCATCGACTCCCTCAATCCAAACCTCCTTCTTTTGTAAATCGAAGCGTAGAACCGGGTCATGTCGGCCCATCCAGAGGGTTGCCATCGCGTCGCTTTGCCAGGGGTTTGTCGGCTCTAACCAGGCGGCAGCGTCGTAACTGAGCCATCCAGTCCAGTGTCCTGGACTCAGTGAACGCAAAGCTTCGAAGGGATTGGTAGCGGCCGACTCTCCTGGCAAGCCTCGGCAACAGACTTGCTCAAGAGGATCCGCCGCCAGGGTGAGCCATCGCCCCAGATCGCTGGCATCACCATCCAACCAAATCAAACCGGCTTCCCCGTGGTCTTGGGCTAAAGCGGATGCCACAGCAGAGGGCTCAATCCAGTCTTGGGTGCTGCGAATGAGCGCCTTGTTGGTGGTTTGAATCGAGTTCATGGACAGCGAGGGCTACAAAGATCTGGTCGTCCAGCGGCGAGTAGAGCCTCATTACGGATTCTGCAGCTGTCGCATACGCCACAAGGCACATCGCCGCCGCTGTAACAACTCCATGTGCGTTCGATTGGAACCCCAAGATGTAGTGCTTCTTCAACAATTCGCTGCTTCCCCCACACCACCAGTGGTGCCCATAGCTTTGGGCCATGACCTTCGCGCCCAACACGACTGCTGAGATCGGCAAGGACCTGGAATGCCTCCAAATAGTCTGGTCGGCAGTCGGGATAGCCGGAGTAGTCCACTGCATTGACCCCCAGCACCAAGTGGTCAGCGCCTCGTGCTTCGGCAAGACTGAGCCCAATTGAGATGAAGACGGTATTTCGCCCTGGCACATACGTATTAGGAATTACACCTTCTTGAACCCCTCCAGTGGGTAGTTCCTGATGGCAGTCGGTCAGAGAGGAGCCTCCCCAACTCGCCAGATTCACGCTGATGGTGTGATGCTCGACAAGATTCAGCGCCTTGGCTATTTCAGTAGCGGCATCAAGCTCTCGATGGTGCCGCTGGCCGTAATCAAAGGACAGTCCAATGACACGGAAACCTGACTTCATGGCCAGAGCAGCAGCTGTTGCAGAATCAAGCCCGCCCGAGAGCAGGGCAATCGCGGTGGAATCGGTCATGCTTGGCATTCTGTTGCCGTCTGGGTATGACCATGGGTCTGTGGAGATTTGCACTCCCGGTGCTGTTTGTTGCTGCCTCTGGTCCTGCTGTTGCGATTCCGCGTCTAGATCTCAGTGGATATCCAGCACCCAATGCAGGCTTGAAACGTTGGGTGATCCAACCCTCAGGGTTGCTGCAGAAGAGTGATGATTCCATGATTTCGTCTAATCCAATTGACTGGCAGATACAGCTGATCGTTGGGAAAGAGGTGGAAGTTGATTGCAACATCAAGCGCTTATCGGGGCCACCCCTCTCGATGCGCAGGCTCCCCAAGGCCTCTGGGAAGGCACTGTTTGAGCTCAGCGGTCCAGTGATCGTGATGAGTACGCGAAAGGCCTGCAATCCAAACCAATCAGAAAGCCGTTCTTTCTTGTCACTGGGTAAACAGCCCTACCTCATTCCATACAACGCATCCTGGCCAATTGTTGTTGATTTACCTGAAGGGACAGAGTTGCGTTGGCGTGTGTGGAAAGCTGAGACTAAGCAGCAGCAGGCTGTGAAGCTCTGATCGTTTACAGCTCCCTGAGCGAGTCGGTTTTACTTTGGAAGGTGTTGAGTAAAAGCTGTAAATAGCTGACACTTCGCAGTTTGATATTTGCGGTGAGAGACATACCTACCTGTAATGGCAATGTTGTGCCGTTTTTAATCTTTAGTTGCTGGCTGTCCAATTTGATAACAGCTGGGTAAGAGTATCCCTGGCGCATTTTTTGTTGGTCTGGTGGAAGTGCATCCGAGCCCACCGACAGAACTTTTCCTTCCAGCACTCCAAAATCACTGGCTGGAAAGGAATCAATGCTGATGTCAGCTGGTTGGCCAATGCGTACGAAACCGATTTTGTTGCTGGGGATTTCTACATCGGCTTCAAGGGTGTTGAAGGGCACTACCTTCAGCACCGCTTCTGATGATTGCGCCTGTGAGATGTATCCCGGATTGTTCAACTTCAAATCAAATACGATGCCGCTAACCGGTGCTCGAAGGGTCTGATTTTTGTTGGTCACTTTCACTTCGGTGAGGTTGGCATTGAGCTGAGCACGTTCACTACGGAGTCCGGCCAATTCAGCATTCAATTGTTCGATCTGTTGGTTGATCTGATTGATCTGGCGCTTCCCTTCAAGTTGTAACTTGGTCCGGTCTCCTTTCAGGCCAACCACTTTGTTGCGCTGTTGCAAGTATTGGATATCAGGGCTGGCTCCTTCTCGAGCCAGGCTTTGCAGTCGATCAAGAATCTGACTTTCGAGTTCCAGATTGTTATTAATAGTCGCGAGTTGTTCACGATTGAGATCGAGTGTGCGTTCGCGTTCCAGTTTTTTGAGGGATAACTGTTCCTGCTTCTGGACGATTTGGGATGTTTTCTCTTTGACACCTTGTTCAAGAGAATTAAGTTGTTCGGCTGAGCTCTCCTGATCAAGCCGAATCAGAGCCTGCTTCTCGCTCACCCGTTCTCCATTTTTCACCAGAATCTCTTCCACCACGGCTCCTGGTGGGATTCGAATCTCTTTGACGTTGCCAACAGGCTCAAGTTTTCCCGTGGCCACAACTACCTCTTCCGTGCGCGCGATCCCCAACCAAGCGATACCGAATACGGTTGTGCCGATCAGGCTCCAAGTCACAGCTTTCACCCACACCTGGCTTTGCTGGAGTACAGCTTCGTTGTGATCACCGCTGCTAATACTGCTTTCCAGCTTGTTCTGAGCTTGGCGAACCAGATTTCCGATCGGATTTGTGCTGCCACTTTTCCCAGGCAGCTTTTTGTTTGGGTCCGTCATGATCAGCCGGCCTCCTGCTGGCGATAAAGGGCGTAATAACGCCCTCGTTTTTCCATCAATTCGTCGTGTGACCCTTGCTCGACTAGGGCGCCTTGATGCATCACTACGATTCGCTCGGCCCGTCGCACGGTGGATAAGCGGTGGGTAATAAAGAACACAGTGCAGTCATGAAGGGCATTGATCAAGTTGTCGCAAACCTTCCGTTCGGTTTCGTAGTCCAGCGCGCTGGTGGCTTCGTCCATGACCAAAAGCTTTGGATTGGCAAGGAGTGTTCGTGCGATAGCGATTCGTTGCCGTTGTCCACCACTTAGAGAGGCCCCACGTTCACCAACAGGGGTTGAATAGCCGCTCGGCAGTTGCATGATGAAGTCATGGGCGCAGGCGATCTTGGCCGCCGTCACGATTGTCTCGCTTGAAACATCAGGCTGGGTTAGAGCGATGTTTTCACTCACGCTTCCCGAGAACAAAAGCGGATCCTGAGGCACGATGCCAATTTGGCGACGTAAGGAGTACAGCTCGACCTTGTCGATGTCGTAGCCGTCGATCAGGATCCTGCCTTCATCAGGGGCATAGAGCCTGGGGAGCAGTTTCATCAGTGTGCTTTTGCCGCTGCCGCTTTGCCCCACAATTCCAACGAAGGTTCCTGCTTTTACATGCAAGTCCACGTCATTTAAAACGGGCGTTGAGCCCTTGCTGAATGCAAAGGTGAGGCCCTCAAAGCTCACATCACCCTGAAGGGAGGGCAGGGGCACTTTGGCTTTATCGAGTTCGTTCGACTCCTGCGGTGTATCGATCACATCAGCAAGACGTTCAAAGCTCACTTTCAGCTCCTGGATGCTTTGCCAGATGGTGGAAAGGCGGAGCAGTGGCTGGGTGACGTAACCGGAAATGATCCGAAATGCGATCAGTTGCCCGAGGGTCAGGTCACCAGACAGAACCAGAGTGGCACCCACCCAAAGCACTAGGAGCTGAGAAATTTTCTGGAGTACCTGAGAGGTTTGGCTCAGTGCCGTACCGCTGATTGTCTTTTCAAAAGTGCGGCTGATGTATTCGGCGTAGCGCTCCTGCCAGGTGTAGCGGCTCACCATTTCAACGTTCTGACTCTTGACGGTTTGGATACCAGTGAGCACCTCTACAAGGTGGCTCTGGGTTTTGGCATTGGCTTCTGCGGCCTGTCGGTACTGACGCCTGAACAAGGGTGCTCCAAGCAGGGTGAGCCCAACTTGAATCGGCAACACGGCGAGAGCAATGAGGGTGAGTAACCAGCTGTAAAACAGCATCACCACGATGTAGATCACCGAGAACGCCGCATCAAGAAGCGTTGTGAGGGCCTGACCAGTTAGGAAATTGCGGATTTTTTCCAGTTCGCTAATCCTTGAGCCCAGTTCGCCAACGGGACGCTTATCGAAATAGCCAAGTGGCAAGCGCAGGAGGTGATCAATGACTTCGGCTCCTAGACGTTGGTCGATGCGGTTGGTGGTTTCGGCGAAGAGGAAAGTTTTGAGGCTTCCAAGCACACCTTCAAGGATGGTCACTGCAACCAGGGCGATCCCCAGCACTTGCAATGTGTCAAGACTGCGCTGATTGATCACCTTGTCGATGATCACTTGGATCAGTAATGGATTGGCCAGTGTGAACAGCTGTACAACAAAGCTGGCTGCAAGCACCTGTACCAGCACGTTTCGATACCGCTTGAGTGCCGGCCAGAACCATCCCGGTCCAAAGTTCTGTTCAGGAGTGGTGTTGGTGCGATCGAGCATTAACAACTCGATTCCTTCGGGGAACACTTCCTCGAGTGTTGAGGCTGGAAGATCTACAAATCCCTGGCTCGGTGATGCCAGCACTAACCCACGTTCATCACTTCGCGTCACGAGGGCAAATCCGCCCTGCCAGGGGATCATGGTGGGCGTTTGCAAGCGCGTGCCGAACTTTGCTGCAACCTTGGCTCCCGATACATGCAAGCCGAGGCCTGCCGCAATCTGGCCACATAAGCGAAGCGTCGGGGTCTGGCCACGACGCAACTGATCACGCAAAACCTTCTCAATCGCGTCTCGTCTGAAAGGCAGCTTCATCAGCTTGGCCAGCATCTGGAAGCAGGCGAGGGTTTCTTGCAAGGGTCCTTCCCCGCCCACGAAAAAGTCCCTTTCGTCTTCCTTATTTCTGTTGAAGCGACTAACAGGTGGCCTCAGAGGAGCTTTTGGAATCTCTCTTTCATTGGTTTTGTCTGACGTGGAATTGCTTCCAACTACCTCCGCAGCAACGAGTTCCGCTTGTGGCTCATGATTGAGCTCTTGTAGCGCCGTCTTCGGAAGGGCAATCAGACGCAGAGGAAGCTGATGCAATCCACCTGGTAAGACTGAGATCTCGTTGATGTTCTTGAATTCCTGGCCAAGTTCGCCATGCCCTTGTTCAGTTGGTTCTCCGCTGAGAAAAAGACACTGATTGGCGTTGAAAGCTGTTTGGATTGCAAGGTCGTCGGATGCATTCAGGAGCTGCGCCTGCGGTAGTAATTCTTTGAGCCAGCTGTTCAGCGTTCGCGTCTGTCTAGGTGTTTGTTGAAGGAGGCTTTTCAGAAGTGCTGCGAGCTCAGCAGGCCACAAATGGCCATTGCATGCGGCGGCGGCGGTAGGGTTGTGTTGAAGGAGGTCGAGAAAATTCTCGTCGCTTAGTCGGAGTGCTACGAGCTCAGAGGCTGCACGAACGTCTTCGCAGGGTGCGCCTCGTAACAGTGAAGCGGCTCCCACGAATTGGCCTACTTCCAGCTTGGCAAGAGTGCTGAGTCGACCATCTTGTTCTCCAAGAAGGCGCGCAGTGCCACGCTCGATTAACAACACCTGGCCAGGAATGGAACGGCCTTCGCAGAGCGGCTGACCTAATTCGTAGAGAATCCGCTCGCCACGTTCATCGAAGATCTGCTTGAGGGCCTGCATGCCATTTGATGAGGAAGTTGAGGGCATCAGGTCTGGCCTTGAGAGTTTCTGCTGGTGCAAACGGCTTTGAGGAGATGGTTGGTCTCTGTCTGGAGCCACTGCTCAAGAAGTTCGCTCGCCATGCGTTGATGCATTGAGTCATCAAAGCTGGCCTCCATACGCTCATCCAAGCGCGCCACGACCCACCAAGTTTCGATCGCTAAGGGCTCGAGAACAATCCCAGGAGTGGCCGTTCGCAATCGTTGATGCAGCTTGGGGTGGGCACGTGCTAATGGGGCTGGCCCCACCTGACCACCACTGCGCTGCTCCGGCCCTTCACTGAATTGGCTTGCTACGTGTTGAAAATTGGCTTCACCAGCTTCTAATTGAAGATAGAGCTCATGAGCAAGCCCTGAATCTTTGACCCGCAGCAGGCTGTAAGTGGCCTGATCGAGTTCTTCTTTGCGCTGTAGAAATCGTGCCTCTGCTTTTCCCGAAAATGTATCCATGGCCAGTTTGTTGAGCTTGATCGGAAGACTGAGCTGCAGGAGAAGTTCGTCTTGGCTGATGCAGCGCTCGTTTAGCCAGGATTCCAAGGCTTCTTCGTTGTTGAGCTTCTCTTTCTGGCAATGCGTTCTAACTGCTTGCTGAAGAAGTTCAGGAGACGCTGTCAGCTCCTGGGTGGTTACTTCCATGAACAAACGTCTTATCAACGGGCTCAATTGGTCGCCTCGTCTGAGTAAGTCGATCGTGCTTTTATCCAGGCTGCTGAGCTGCTCTTGAATAATTGGGAGGCAATCTTTCATATCCATTAATTTAAACTGTTTGATTGGTGCAGATCGTGACTGAGACATTCATCAAAGCCATATTGATGCGACAAAATCTGTCTTGCGATTTACAAATATTCGCAGATGACGTGCTTTTCATTGCTTGATTCGAGCAACGATTCCGTTTGAATTGCCTATTATTTAAACATTGAAAATCCTCTACATATCAGGTTGAGTCTTGAATGAATCCTGGGTCGTGCGATCGATTTTTGGCGTTGATTCAACATAGGCTTGGCAATGGTAAGAAATGAGCCGTAAAGAAGCTTTAATAATTAGCCTATGAAAATATTTAGGAATTATCTTGAAACCTTGCGGCTCTTGTGTTGAAGTGAAAATTATATGTTGTATAGTGCTTTCAAGTCTTAGGGAAAGAGTTTGATGCATAGCAAATTGATTTAGAACCTCATGCGATTGACCATTTTTGATCTATTTCGAAAGATTCGAAATAATTGTTGGAAAGTAGCTCGTTTAATGTAGATAAGCGATCTGATTCGGTATCACTATCGAAAGCGAGCGCTGCAAAGTTATTGGTTAGGGGGTCAAGAATTTCGAAATAATCAAAGTCGCTTAAATCAGAGCCTTGTTGCGATGTGATTTTGGAGGCATTTTGCTTTCTGCTCGTTGCGTCTCCTCCAAAAATTCCAATCAAAGGATTGGTGAGGTCATCATTTGTAAAATCATTAAGAGTTTCTAGGGTAATCAAGCTTCTTGTATTGGTCAGTCCGTCGTAATTATTTGCGTTTTGAGAAGTGCTTGAGGAAATACTATTATGAGAAGTTGATGTTAAAAGATTTTCTATTTGCTCCGTTGTAAGGCTTGAATCGTATCCCGATAGTAAAGACGCTACTCCTGATACGAATGGAGCAGCCATTGATGTTCCACTATATGTAGCGTAACGATTGCGAGTGATCGCAGATGTAATATTTTCTCCTGGAGCTGTTACATAATCAAGTAATGTTCCGGCTTGGTTTGAGAAGCTAGTAAGATTCCCATCTTGATTAACTGCACCTACAGCTAATCCATAGTTGACGGCATTGATTGCAGGACTTGTAGGTAAAGATCCCCCCTCGTTACCAGCCGCCATGACGACAACAATATCTCTATCTGTTGCATAGTGAATTGCATTCTGCATTGCAGCACTATTCTGGCCACCCCCTAAAGAGAGGTTGATTACATCGACTTTGATATCTGAATTGGCAGCATAGTAAATTCCTGCAATGATATCTGAAGTGAATCCAATACCGTCTGCATCAAGTACTTTAATTGGCATAACTTTTGCATCAAAAGCGACACCTGTAACACCGAATCCATCATTAGTTCCTACAATTATTCCTGCAACATGCGTACCATGATTGTTAAGATCGTCGGCGATATCGTCATTGTCAACGAAGTCGTAACCTCCTACAATTTTGTCTTGAAACTCGATGTGATTGTAATCAATTCCGGTGTCTATAACTGCGACAGTTGTTCCACTGCCTGTAGCACCTGAAAAGCTTCCATTTGGTTCCCATACTGCTGCAATGTTGATATTATTTAAGGCCCATTGATCGTCTCCTGGAAGAGCTACTGTAGGAAGGTTGATATTAAAATGTTTCTCAAAAGCAGCTTTTGCATCGATCTGACCATATCCATCTTCTAAGCTAAATCCAGATGGTTCTGAGATGATCTCGTTGGCGAATATGTCATAAGTTCCAGTGGAGAGATCGTTGTATGCACCAACATCTAAATAGTAGTTCCCTGAAGTGGTGGCGCTAAAATCGCCGATTTTGCTGTTGAAAGTGTTGCCGTAATCATCATTGAAGCCGACTAAGCTCCCGGATCTATCGTAAAGTCTTAAATATGTATCACTCAAAGTGTTCCCAGTCACTATGAATTCATACGTAATATCTTTCTCAAGAGTAACTTTAAACCAATCACGATCACCTATGAATTCTAAATTTCCAGAGTTTGAACCATTTACTTTAAGATTTCCACTGGATCCAGATGAGTTCCCATAATCGTCTAGGGATAAAGTGGGAATATCTACTACCTGGGTCAGAGAGTTTTCATTAAAATCTTCCCCATCAACATAATTTACATTCACCCTTATCTTATGCCCTTGTAAGGAAGAGTCGATCACTAACTGAGATTCTGTACCCGCTACAACCCATGATTGTCCGTTATCGCTTGACTTTTGCCATGTAAAAACAGGGCTTCCATTTCCGTCAGGATCAGCTGATAGCAATTGGACTGAAAGCGTGTTGCCTTGTTCAGTCGATCCAACAATTCTATAGGCAGCTACTCCATCATTAATGTTTGGAATATCCACTACCTGGGTCATAGAGTTTTCATTAAAATCTTCCCCATCAATATAATTTACATTCACCCTTATCTTATGCCCTTGTAAGGAAGAGTCGATCACTAACTGAGATTCTGTACCCGCTACAACCCATGATTGTCCGTTATCGCTTGACTTTTGCCATGTAAAAACAGGGCTTCCATTTCCGTCAGGATCAGCTGATAGCAATTGGACTGAAAGCGTGTTGCCTTGTTCAGTCGATCCAACAATTCTATAGGCAGCTACTCCATCATTAATGTTTGGAGGAGTGATTTGTTCGGCATACAAGGAGTAAGTCCCTGTAAGCGTATCGTTATAACCACTAATGTCTAGATAATAAATCCCGGATTCAGTAGCATTGAAATTCCGAATCTCACTATCAAGGCTTCCATCGTAGTCGTCATTGGAAGCAAGAACTTCCCCTGCGCTATTGTATAACTTGAGAAACGAATCACTAAGGGAGTCGCCGCTAACTTTAAAATGGTAGGTATAGGCTTTGTCCAGAATAATTCTAAACCAGTCGTTGTCACCTGGTGTCTCTAATTCGCCGGTGACACTGCTCCCGGTAGCGATCGTTCCGGTTGTTTCTGCGGTGTTGCTGAAATCATCTTCTGGTTGTTCTCCAATATACCCATCTCCATCGAAATCGATTGCAAACTGCTCTTCATGTCCCTCGCTTGCAAGTTGTAATCTTGACTTCCATTTGGTTCCAGATGTTATAACTCCGAAACGGTTCGTATACCAGACTCTAAATAAACCAGACTTTCTATTAGCTCCTTCTCTTAATACTGCAAAGCCATCCCCCCCTAGTGTTTTGGCAATATGGGTTACATCCCAGTTCCTTGATGTCAGATCATTAAAGGTTTTTCCTTTGCGGTTGCTTAATGTAATCGCCGATCCATTCTGATGAATTTGGTAGGCGATTAACTCGCTTCCGTCTACAACTCCGTTTGAATCAGTATCCGCAGATGCTGTATTGAAGATATTGGATAGAGATGATATTTGGCCAGGTTTATTTGAAATACTGTCTTCTTCATAGCCCTTGTTTAAAGGTGTTTCAGTGCTCCAGTTAGTTCTCGATGTTATGATCCCATCCGTGTTGGCATATAGGACTCTGTACCGCTCATTCAGTTGAATATCAGTTCCCTCTATCAAGACAGAGAAGCCGTCTTTTGTTTTCGTAGCTCCAATGATATCTCGGCTTCTTGATGCTTTCTTGCTAAAAGCTTTTCCTCTGCGGTTTTTCAGAATGATCGCATCTTCATTGTCACTGAGTTGATAGGAATTAGCTTCAGCAGAGTAGTAAATATTTGTTCTTCTTCTTGACCTAAAATTTTCTGAAAAAATAGTAGCCCATGAAGGGATTGGCATAGTTGTTTTTGCTTAATGTTTTGAGAGCTAATAAGGCATCACTCAGGCATAACTCACTGAATACTCAGCTTATTCAATTCTTTCAAATAATTTATGTTTTTGGTCAGTTATGTGTCATTTACTACTTTTTTAAGATCAATTTGAAGGGTGTTTGCTTGTGTCTTCAGCGAACTCCAATCCATTTGTGGTTCTGAAGACTCAGGCGCCAGTTGAAATTGCTTTTGGCGTATTGGATCGCTAACTGTTGACCTGCAACAGAGTCCCATCCAGGCTGTATGAGCCATTGGGCCTGTGGAGCCTGAGAGGAGCACACATCGGCAAACAGCAGGTCGGCTGGTTCATGAACGACTACTTTCAATTCATGACATGCGGTGAGCATCGCTTGTTGCGGTGGCCTGTGTCGCTTGGGGGAGAGAGTGATCCAGTCGGGCTCCCCGCTGAGGCTGTCAACTCCGCTGGTTTCGACGTGGATGGGAATCTTTGCAGTGGTTCTAAGTGCAGCCGCAAGGCCATCAAGATTGTGATGCAGGGGCTCTCCGCCTGTTATCACCACAAAGGCAGCTCCCGCTGAAGCGGCTTCGGCGGCTTCGGCGGCCAGATCCATGATGAGTCGCTGTGGATGGGAATCAGCAGGCCAGGAATGCTTGGTGTCACACCAGCTGCAGCCAACTCTGCACCCTCCCAAGCGGATAAAAAAAGCGCTGCGGCCTGTATGTAATCCCTCTCCTTGAAGAGAGTGAAAGGTCTCAACAACAGGCAAGCGGTCGGTCAAGATTGCTGGTTTGGATGACTGGCATTAGCCATTGGATTGTTTTGTTGACGCAAGGCTTCGCTGGGGCTCGAGGGAAGACGTTGTTGAGCTGCTTCGATGAGACCTTGAAAGAGCGGATGGGGTTTGCCTGGTCTTGATAGGAATTCCGGGTGGTACTGGCAGGCAGTGAAAAAGGGATGTTCGGGCAATTCGATCAGTTCTACAAGGCGACCATCTGGGGACGTACCGCTGATCTGGTAACCGGATTCCACAAAGAGATTGCGATAAGCGTTGTTGAATTCGTAGCGGTGGCGATGGCGTTCGTACACCACCTCTTCTCCATAAAGTCTCGAAGCCAGGCTGTCTGCTGTGACTCTGCAGGGGTAGACGCCCAGACGCATGGTTCCTCCGAGATCCACAACGTCTTGTTGTTCAGGGAGGAGATGGATGACTGGATGGGTTGTGCCTGGCTCGAGCTCAGCGCTCGTGGCATCTGTGAGTCCAGCCAGATTGCGTGCCCACTCGATAACGGCGCATTGCATTCCTAGGCAGAGTCCTAGAAATGGCACGCGTTGCTCTCTGGCCCAGCGGATAGCCGCAACCTTTCCATCAACCCCGCGATTGCCGAATCCACCAGGTACGACAACGGCATCCATACCTCGTAGGAGAGGGTCAGCTCCTTGCGCTTCAATCTCCTCAGCGCAGACCCAGTGCAGATCTAGAGAGGCGTCTTGGGTTAAGCAAGCGTGGCGCAAGGCCTCGACAACGGACAAGTAGGCGTCGTTGAGTTGCACATACTTGCCGACAAGAGCCACTTTTACGGCGGGTCCTGGATTGCGGAGTTTGTGGACCAATTGGGCCCACTCAACCATGTCGCTGTTGTGATCTGTTAGGTCCAGAACGTCCAGTACTTCACGGCAGAGGCCTTCATCTTCAAGCGTGAGTGGAACTGCATAGATGCTGTCGGCATCTAGTGAGGGGATAACAGCACGCTGGGGCACACCACAGAAACCACCGATTTTGCGTTTGAGCTCTTCGTTGATGTCGCGATCACTGCGGCAGACGATTACGTCAGGTTGGATCCCGATGGAACGAAGTTCTTTAACTGAGTGTTGTGTGGGTTTGGTCTTGAGTTCTCCAGAGGTGCCGATGAATGGCAGCAGTGTGACGTGGATATAGGCCAGGTCTCGACGTCCCACATCGCCTCGGAATTCTCGAATGGCTTCCAAAAATGGCAGCGATTCAATATCTCCAACGGTTCCTCCAATTTCGGTGATGACAACGTCGGCATTGCTGTTCGAGGCAACTCGATGAATGCGGTCGCGGATTTCGCCAGTGATGTGGGGAATCACTTGCACTGTTCCGCCGTTGTAACTGCCGCGTCGCTCTTTATTAATGACGGATTGATAGATCGAACCTGTGGTCACGCTGTTTAGGCGTGACATCGCAGTGTCGGTGAAGCGCTCGTAATGGCCGAGATCCAAGTCGGTTTCAGCACCGTCTTCAGTGACAAAGACCTCTCCGTGTTGAAAAGGGCTCATCGTGCCCGGATCCACGTTCAGATAAGGATCCAGCTTCAGAATTGAAACGCTGTAACCGCGAGACTTGAGCAGGCGCCCAAGACTTGCGGCCACAATTCCTTTGCCGATGCTGGAGACAACACCGCCGGTGACAAAGACGAACTTGGCCATGGCTTCATCGGCAACATGTCAATTTACAGCTGTAGACCATCGACTCGTTAGCCGTGCGCACACTTTTGATCAGCGGTGCAAGTCGTGGGATCGGCCGGGCTATCGCAGAGAGAGCTCTCAACGATGGTCATCGTCTCAGCCTTGGCCTTCGGGATCTTGATTCCCTTAGAGGAAGCGCTCTGGATCCTAAGTGGGTTGGCTGCGACCGTTTGCTGCTGCATCCTTACCTTGCAGAGGATCCTGCGACGGCTCAGGACTGGGTTGAGGCGACTGCAAATCATTTTGGTGGCTTCGACAGCGTGATCCACAGCGCCGGCATTTTTAGTCGTGTGCCGCTGTTGTTTGAGCAACATGAAGAGTCAGAGATCACCCATACGATGGACGTGAATCTGATGGGGCCTTGGTGGTTGACTCGTGCTGCTTGGTCGCAGTTGGCGTCTCATGGAGAGGGTCGTATTCAGGTCATGGTTTCGATGAGCGGCAAGCGCAGCAAGGGGCGTTTAGCGGCATACAGCGCCAGTAAATTTGCTCTGCTTGGTTTGTGCCAGACCATGCGCAACGAGGGCTGGGAGGCTGGAATTCGGGTGACGGCCATCTGTCCTGGCTGGGTGAACACCGATATGGCCGCAGCGGTTCGCAGCGGGCCAAGCGACAGATGGCCCGCGCAATCGATGGAAGCTCAGGCAATGACTCAGCCCGAGGACATCGCCTCGATGAGCGCTGAGTTGTTGCGACTTCCCAATCGGGCGGTGCCGTTTGAAATTGCTGTGAGTTCAAGCTTGGATTGATGGCGAATGTTTCACAAGGCTGAGCAGCCTCCAGACTGTTTTTTTATGATTCCGAAGACGCTGCACACACACAGATCACTCACGCACCATGTTGTGCCAAAACATTGAGGTCGCGGATGCGCTCAGCGATCATCACCGAGGCCGTCCTCAACTCAGAACAATATTAAGTACGTGCGAATAAGCAGCTCAGTTTCTTTTTGGTTCAGGAATCCAGTGCCTGGATGTAATCGCGTACCTTCAAACGACGCTGGGGCTGACGCAGTTTCAGGAGTGCTCGGGTTTCGATCTGACGCACCCTTTCTCTAGAGAGGTTCATGTCTTCGCCGATCTGGGCGAGGGTTCGGGGTGTGTCGTCTTCGAGCCCGAAGCGAAAGCGAATCACCGTTGCTTCTCTCGGCGTCAGCTCATCAAGCAAATGTTCGAGATCGTCGTGGAGTGCATCGCGGGTAAGGGTTTGCTCCGGTGTGGCATGAACGTCTTCCAGCAGTTCTCCAAGTTGAGTGTCTTGATCACGACCGACTTTGGTCTCGAGAGACACCGAACGCGGAACGCGAGCCAGGGTTTGACGCACTGTGTCCTCGCTGACGCTGAGTTCCCTGGCCAGATCTGACATTGATGCGGTGCGTCCTTCATTGCTGGCAATCTCTTGCTGCACCCGTTTGATTCGGTTGAGTTTTTCGGTGATGTGAACGGGCAAGCGGATCGTTCGGCTTTGTGTGGCAATGGCCCTTGTAATCCCTTGGCGAATCCACCAGTAGGAGTAGGTACTGAACCGAAAGCCTCGGGTGGAATCAAATTTTTCGACCGCCCGCTCGAGCCCCAAGGTGCCCTCTTGCACCAGATCCAGCAGTTCCATGCCCCGATGTTGGTATTTCTTCGCCACTGCCACCACCAACCGCAGATTGGCCTGGATCATCCGGTCACGAGCCTTCCGTCCCTCTCGTAGACGACGCTGCAATGCACGGCTGTCGGAGGAGATCAACCCTGCCCATGTTTCATAGCCCTTGTTGAGCAGAGAGTTGAGCTCTTCAAGTGGCAACTCCGCGGCCCGGGCCCATTCCTGCCTGGTGGGCCAGTGAGAGAGATGGTTGGCTTCTCTTTGCTGAAGTTCCTCCAGAGACAGAAGCATCTCAATGGCAGGGTGTTCTTCGGCGAATTGACGTTCCTCACGCTTCAGGCGCTCGTATTGCTGCACGAGACGCGACAAAAGAACTTCTTCTTCTGCGGTGAGCAGATCCACTCGACCGATGTCTTGCAGATAAAGACGCAAGAGATCATTGCCGCCGCTCCAGCGGATCGGGTTAGATCCCGTCGATGAGGAGCTGGTCGACAACGCTTTGAGAATTCGATGTGTTATCTCAAGAGTCTCGGTTTAAGCCAGTTGGTGTGCAGAAACGTTGGTTTCTGTTCCGGTTTGCTCGACTTAGTCAGTGTTTTCTGTCACAGGATCGACCCAAGTGCTGGCGACATGCAGATCGTCGAGTTGCCGCTCAGAGACCCCTGCAGGGGCAGCGGTCATCAGGCAGCGAGCTTGCTGCGTTTTCGGGAACGCAATGGTGTCGCGGATTGATTCCTCCCCAGCGAGCAGCATCACCATTCGGTCCACTCCGAATGCCAGCCCTCCATGCGGTGGTGCTCCCATGTCGAGCGCATCGACGAGGAAACCGAATTGTTCCTGGGCTTCGTCCGGAGCCAGGCCGATGGTGCTTAACACCTGACGTTGGAGAGCGGAGTCATGGATCCTTAGGGAGCCACCACCAAGTTCAAGTCCGTTTAAGACCAAGTCGTAAGCCTGTGCCCGCGCTGTGGGTAGGGTTTCAGCCCAGCTATCGGCGTTATCACCAAGGTCAGTCCTGTTAGGGGCGCAGAAGGGGTGATGCAGTGCTTCAAATCGATTTTCATCGCTGTTGAATTCGAACATTGGGAAATCGACCACCCAAAGAAAATTCCATTGATCGTTCTCACTGTCGGGCTTCACCATTCCCATCTCCCTTGCGAGGAATTGGCGAACGCGATCCAGGGCTTTGTTCACCGTGGCTGTATCGCCAGCACCAAAAAGCAGCAGGGTTCCAGGTGAAGCCCCAGTGCGTTGCAGCAGGACTTGCTTCTGATCGTCTGAAAGGTTGTCCTTGATGGCCCCAATGGTGTCGATTTCGTTGCCTTCTCGCACGCGGATGAAGGCCAGGCCTCCTGCTCCAGCGGCTTGGGCTTCGCTGAACACATCACCACCAGGCTTGATGCGCACGTTGGACACTGCGTCGTTACCACCTGGCACTGCAATGCACTTCACAGATCCACCTGACGTCACAGCTCCACTGAACACTTTGAAGCCCATGTCTTTAACAATGTCGCTCACATTGGTGAGTTCCATGCCGTACCTGGTGTCAGGTCGATCGGTGCCGTAGCGCTCCATCGCCTCATGCCAGGTGATGCGAGGGAAAGGGAGCGGGAGGTCAACGCCTTTGACTTTGCTCCATATCGCTGCAATGAGACGTTCGTTGAGCTCAAGAATCTGTTCCTGGTCCATGAAGCTCATCTCCATGTCCAGCTGGGTGAACTCTGGCTGTCGATCCGCCCTCAGATCCTCATCTCGGAAGCAGCGAGCCACTTGGTAATAGCGCTCAATTCCTCCCACCATCAGCAACTGCTTGAACAGCTGTGGAGACTGCGGAAGTGCAAACCATTCGCCACCACAAACGCGGCTTGGAAGGATGTAATCCCTTGCTCCTTCTGGGGTTGAGCGTGTGAGCACCGGAGTTTCCACTTCGATGAACCCCTCGTCTTCGAGGAAGCGTCGAGCCGTTTGGATGGTGTGTGCACGCAAGCGCAGGTTGTCGTTCATGCGCTTGCGGCGCAGATCTAAAAAGCGGTGGCGGAGGCGAAGCTCTTCGCGTGTGTTTTCTTCGTCGTGTATCGATACAGCGAAAGGGAGGGTGCCTTTGACGCTGTTAAGGACATTGATATTGCTTGCTACAACTTCCACCGCACCAGTCGCCAATCGATCATTCAGGGCCTCAGCTGGTCGGGCTCTGACTTTTCCCAGAACCTGCAACACAGATTCGCTGCGCAGGTGTTCGGCCACAGCAAATGCATTGGTGGAGAGGTCTGGATCCACGGTGACCTGAACGGTGCCACTGCGGTCACGAAGGTCGATGAAAATCACCCCCCCATGATCGCGGCGGCGATCCACCCAGCCGCAGAGCTGAACGGTTTCGTCGATGTGCGTGTCGCGCAGGTCGCCGCATCCGTTGCTGCGCATGGGAGTTTCGCTGGAGAGAGGCGAGTTTCCCACACCCTGTGCCCGGATTAGGAACGGCGGTAGAAGGGACGCCTCACCACAGTGGCTGGTTTGAGCTGCCCACGAATCTCCACACTGATCTCTGTACCGAGTTTTGCTAGGGCTTGTGGAAGAAAAGCAAGAGCGATTGGTTCCTCAAGGGTTGGAGACCAGCTACCGCTCGTAACTACCCCCACTGAAGCCCCTTCGTGGATAACGGGGTAATCATGACGAGCAATTGAACGGCCTTCGAGCTTCAACCCGACGAGACGCTTTGAGGGACCATGCTCTGCCGCTTTTTCGAGCGCTTGACGACCGACGAAATTTGCTGGCATTTCTAAGTGCACCAGCCAGCCCAAGCCGGCATCGAAAGGGGTGGTTTCGGCGTTCATGTCTTGGCCATAGAGATGCATCGCCGCCTCCAGGCGCAAGGTGTCTCGAGCACCAAGACCGCAGGGGGTGACACCCTCCTCGATCAACTGCGTCCAGAGCTTGCGGCCGTCTTCTGCGTTAAGCAGCAGCTCGACACCGTCTTCTCCCGTGTAGCCAGTGCGGGCTGTGAAAACCGGGGCGTTGAGACCATCAATTTTGAGTGTGCGATGGCCGAAGCGAGGTAGTTCGCTCAGATCGTCTCTGCTGAGTCGCTCCAAAAGAGCAATTGCTTTTGGCCCTTGGAGAGCGAGTAGAACTCCGTTTTTCTTTTCATCGAGGACCTGCAGATCAGCCTCTTCAAGATGTTGGCGAATCCAAACTGTGTCTGTTTCAGCACAGGCTGCATTGATCACCACCAACAATGTTTCGTGATTTTTACTCGAAAACGACGGGCCGAGGTCGTAAACGATCAGGTCATCGATGATTCCACCCTGCTCATTCAGCAGGACTGTGTAGCAGGCCTGGCCAGGGCCGATTCGGTGAAGATCACTCGGTACCAGTTTTTGGAGAGCGTCTTTTGGATTGGCTCCTTCAATGCGCAGAACTCCCATGTGGGAGATGTCGAACATGCCAGTGTCGGTGCGCACGGCCTTGTGTTCAGTGACTAAGCCTGAGAACTGGACAGGCATGTCCCACCCGGCAAAGGGCACCATGCGGCCTCCTGCTGAGATGCAGAGGTCATGGAGCGGTGTTTGGTTCAGGTCCATGACCAGATGGCGTGCTCACAAATCCTATGAACCAATTCGCAGCGAAATTGGAATTGGAAGCAAAGCAGCAGATTTTGGCGATTTTGTGGACCGCTTTTGCAAGCGTCCTTAGTCTGAGCTCGCGTTTCGCCAGGTGTGTTGTGACTCAGTCAAGTTGCCAATCCTGTGTGCATTGCACTCCCCCTGCGCCCACTGGAACAGGATGGTGTCGCTTGCGTCGACTTTCCGTTCATCCGGAATTGGCTAGCCAGGTTTTTTGTCACCACTGGACTTCTCGTCCACCATCACTTCCTGAACTCAATCTCAGCGAATCTGTGCTTGTGCCGCTGGAACGACAGTTGGATTTCTGTGATTCGATGCAGAATTCAGATCAAGAATCTGAATTCACAGTATTACTCTAAGCCTACTTAATTAGGCACTTAGTTAGAAGTTCTTTTGATCTGATTCGTTTCAAGTAAAAAGATGACTGCTTGATTTACTGCTTCTGAATTTATATTTTTTGAGGTTTTTTGGCCGCAAAGGCTTTCATTTACTTCATGCAAGCTACTTGATCTGGAAATATGATGATCGTTGAAAACTTTCAGTTGCTCATTCCCCTTGAGCCATCAATAACAGCAGGCTTCGTGTGACTTTGGCAGCCAGAATGCTGCTGATCCCGCTTGGGTCGAGTTGAGGTGAGAGTTCCACCACGTCTGCTGCCATAAGGCGGTGGTGGCGAAGCTCGTTAATGATTGCAGCGAAATCGCTCCAGAGAAATCCACCTGGTTCAGGAGTTCCTGTGCCGGGCATTACAGCTGGGTCAAACCAGTCGAGGTCCACTGTGAGGTAGATCGGTCGTCCCCTTAACGCACCCAAGCGATCGGCCATGTCTTGGATTGTGATGAGTCGTCCGCTGCTACGCAGTTCTTTGAATTCGTCAGAGGTTCCGCTGCGGATTGCGATCTGCAAAAGCTGTTGGCTGGGAAGAACTTCCAAGCATCGACGCATGGCGCAGGCGTGGCTGTGACGTGCACCAAGCCATTCATGCCGCAAGTCGGCATGGGCGTCGAGTTGCACCAGTACGAGGTCTGGATGTTGCTCTGCCACGGCAGCGACAGCTCCAGAGCTGACGGAATGTTCACCGCCAAGCATCAAGGGTTTTATGTTTTTGGAAAGAACAGTGCTTGTGGCATTGCGTACACAATCCACGACCGGTTCCGGATCGCCGTAAGGAATGTCAACGGCTCCGATATCTGCGTAGGAGAAGTCTTCGAGATCTAGATCGAGCTGTGGGCAGTAGGTCTCAAGCCCAGCGCTTACCTCACGAATTGCAGCTGGTCCAAACCTTGTTCCAGGGCGGAATGAGGTGGTGCCGTCATAGGGAACGCCAAAGATCGCGACTCGGCATCCATCGGGATTGCGGCGTGCTCCCATGAAAATGGCACCTTCATCGTCAAACAAGTTCTGATGGATGAGTTGGGCTGTGAAGTTAGTCATTGATTCAGTTCCCGTTCGATGAAGGCTGGGATGGTGTTGAAAGCTCCTTGTTGCCAGCGAGGACTCCAGATGGCACAACCTTCGGCCACGGCCGCGGCCCGATCGTTTCTGACGGTGAGGTAGCAAGGTGCCTCTTTGGCTGCAAAAGTCCAGCTCCACCAACCACTTGGATACATCGGAACCCAGCCGTAGAGCGGATCGGCGTGGTCAAACAGCTCCCGGATCAGCTTCACCATGTCGATGTGTACTTTCCGGAAGGCCTCCGGTGATTCGCTTTGGGTGCCGAATACCCCACCCGGCTTCAGGATGCGGCGACAGTTGCTGAAGAAAGATCGGTTGAATAAGCCTTCGGCGGGACCTGCCGGGTCTGATCCATCCACCAGTACAACGTCGTAGGAGCTCTCTTCGGCCTTCGCGGCCCAGGCGATTCCATCGCCAATCTTTAAGTGAAACCGGGGGTCATTCCAGCAACAGCCTCCGATCGTCGGTAAGTGTTCTTGGCAGAGCTCCACAACTCGGCCGTCAATTTCCACCATGTCAAGGTGCTTGACGCCTGGGTGCCGCAGGCATTCTCTGGCGGTTCCACCATCACCGCCGCCGATTACGAGCACGCGTTCAATCGATTCTGCTGAGCAGAGCGCAGGATGTACCAATGATTCGTGATAGTGACGTTCCTGGTGCTCTGCAGTCATCCAGCAGCCATCTAGTAAAAGACTCTTCCCATAACGCTGGCTATCGATCACGGTGATTCGCTGAAAAGGACTGGTCTCGTCAACCAGCACCGTGCCTTCCAGTCCGTAACGCACTCCGTTGTGGTGCTCATCAATCCAGTTGCCACTGGTCTGGCTTGCAGTGGTCATGGTGGGTTGATGGAACGTTTGCTCCACCCAGCTAAAACCAGCGACGGATCGATGGAGTGATGCCAAGGTCAATGCTTTCAGTCGGTATTTCAGCGATTGATGCATTGACGGAGTGCTGGAACAATGCCCCAGGACCTCACTGTGAATAGTCACCTGGTGATCCCCTCCAGGGAGCTGCAATGGCGTTTTTCTCGGGCCTCAGGCCCCGGAGGTCAGGGGGTTAACACCACTGATTCTCGGGTAGAGCTGGTGTTCGATCTGGAACGCTCGGCGGTACTGGGTCCCTTTCGGCGACAACGACTGATGGAAGCTCTTGCATCGCGACTGGTTGATGGATGCCTGAGGGTGGTGGCTGCCGAGGAGCGTTCGCAGTGGCAAAACCGTCAGAGAGCAATGGCTCGGCTTGCTGATGTGTTGAGAGAGGGCTTGAAGCCGCCTCCCCCAAAGCGCCGGGCTACTCGCCCTGGGAAAGGCGCTGTACAGCGACGTCTTGAGGCCAAGGGGCGTCGCAGTCAGATCAAAAAAAATCGTCAACAGCGTCCCTCTCCCGATGATTAAAAACGGGAATCATGCCCGTTCGTTTTGAGGTCTGGCGAGTGAGTTCTGTTCCTCACGTATCGCTAACTTGGCTTGCTGCCACAAAGCTTCTAGCTCACTGATGCTGTGTCCTTGAAGTTGTCCCCCTAAAGCCGCTTCAACCCGAGAGAAGCGATCAAGAAAACGCTGGTTTGTGCTTGCCAATCCTTCCTCTGGCTTGATGTCACACCAGCGCGCCACATTCACAAGAGTGAACAGTAGATCGCCCAGCTCTTCCTGAGCGTGCTGCTGATCCCCAGAGGCAACGGCCTCCTTGAGTTCTTCAAGCTCCTCATGGACTTTGCCCCAAACGCCCTTGATGTCGTCCCACTCAAAGCCCGCTTTGGCGGCTTTGCGCGAGAGGGTCATGGCGCCAGCCAGGGCTGGTTGTCCACGAATTTTGCTGGCGAGTTGATCACTCAATGGACTGGTTGATTCGAAGGGAATCTCGCCGCGCTCGGCTTTTTCTGCGGCCTTGATGATCTCCCAGTTTGCGGAGACGGCTTCGCTGTCAAAAGCCTCTGCATCGCCAAAGACGTGAGGATGGCGACGAATCAACTTGTCACTGATCCCACGAGCAACGGCATCAAGATCGAAGCGCTTTTGTTCTTGCGCGAGTTGAGCGTGCAGCACAACCTGGAGCAGAAGATCGCCTAATTCTTCTTGAAGGTGACGGTCGTCGCCATGACGAATTGCGTCCACGACTTCATGAGCCTCCTCCAACAGGTAGGGAATCAAGGTTTGATGCGTTTGCTTGAGGTCCCAGGGGCAACCCTGATTCGGGTCGCGGAGTTGCGCGACTACCCCGACTAGATCGTGCATTGCGTTGCTCATGGGGGTCAGTGGAGAATCGTTTAAGTTTCACGGCTCAGCGAGCCATCATCTGCAAAGCCGTTCAATTCAATGCCCCCAGGTGTCTGAAGCAGCCCATCTGCTGATTGGGTGCGAGCAGCATGAAGGGAGATTGAGGCAGGAATTGAAAGATTCAGATGTGTTCTTTTGCCTCTCCACATCATTCGAACAGAGCTTTCTTTTCCTCGGATGCCATTCATTCGAACCAAGCATTTCCCACTGGTCAACGGCGTCTTAGACGGAATCAAGTGGTGAGGGACTCGTTTGTACTCACACCCCAATCGCCATCAAAGTCGAGTTATTGCAGAAGTTTTGCTTGGTTGACATCGGTCAACGACGACGTCTTCGCTTCATTGGCGATTGTGGCTTAATCGACAGCCTTGGCATGGGATCACCGTCCTGAATCAGATGCAACCAAGCACTTGCTTCGATGCCGATTAATCCGATAAGAACCAAGCCTGAAGAATCGGTCCACGCCTTTTCCATCCAGCTCAGCCATTGCCTTGGAGTAGGGGTTCCCCAAAGGCTTCCGAGCCAACTGATGGCTGTCACAAAACAGATGAGATAAGCCAGCCGAAGGGTTGTTCCCAGAAATGGGCTGTGCGACAACACCGAGCGGTGACGGATTAGGCGTTGGTATGGCCACCACAACCAGCGCAGCGCACCCCAGCGTTGATAGGGCCTGGAATTGATGTCAAGGTCTGGGGAAAGCAGCAGCCCTCCGAATAAAAAGGCCAATCCGCTGCAGGCAGCGCCACTGAAGCCCAGCCATGGCCACCAGATCAATCCGTAGATCAAAGACAGGGCACAGGTGGCTTGATCGTGCTCACGGCCGGAAGCCATGTTTGGAGAAGCACAATGATGGGCATAGCCTGCCACCTTCAGGCAGAATCATCAGCGAAGGGCGATTAGCTCAGCGGTAGAGCGCCTGCCTTACAAGCAGGATGTCCCTGGTTCGAAACCTGGATCGCCCATCACGCAAAACCCCAGTCACAACTGGATTAACGGCCACCTTCCCAAGGTGGCTTTTTTAATGCTCAGCAGAAGATATGCCAACTCGGTGCCAACAGCCCTCTAGTCAGGGCCTGCCTTTGGCACGACTTTCCCAGCGTTACGCCCTACCTGCCATCACCCTCGCCATAATTCCAAATAGCAAAGTCGCAATCTCCTCAGACACCGACCCTCCCAGGTAATGCCTGCACATTCCTGGGCTTGAAGAAGAAACGACGGTTAAGGACTCCACTGCGGTCCCGTCGGTCATGCAGGGGGCGAATCAGTGGAGAAGTTGGAATCAGGCTTGGCAAGCCCCACTTAGAAAGCCAAGAGGAGAAAACGGCATTCACCAGCAGGTAGAGGACAGGATCTCGCTGGGTTTGCGGTTTTTCCTTATCCATGAAAGCCACGCACGATTGGGTGCTTGAACCAGAAGCTTCAGATCTTCTGCACATAAAGCCAAGCACCCTCAGAAACATGCGCCGTGAGCGCAGGCTCGATGCTGGAACGCATTGGGTTTATGCAACTGGATCCATAGGTGGTCCTGTTGTTTATTGCATCCCTGCAATTAGGGAAATGCAGCGTCAACGCACCATCGAAGCGGTACAAAAAGAAGACGAACGTCGAGAAGCAGAACTAAAGCGTCTCCAACAAGACATAGAGATCTATGACGAGACAACCCTTGATCAACTAGTTGATGGGGGACAAGTGTGATGCCAAATCTCCGAGAGGAACACAGCGAGTACCTGAAAAAAAGGGGAGTCGACGCGGAACTGATTAAAGGCAAATATTTCAGCGATGGCTTCCATCTAGGTATTTGCTTCCTCGACCCCGAGGGCAAGCCATACATGGACAGCAAAGGCGATGAGTACATCGTCAGACGTTTGTTCCCTACAGGTAAGCCCAAATTCAAAGCGCCAAAAGGAAGCGGTTCGCGTCCTTATTTCAGCCCGTTAATGCCCGATGGCTATCTCGAAGACGTCAACATCCCGCTGGTGTTGATTGAGGGTCCAGTCAAAGTTGATAGCTGTTACGAGCACATCCCAACAGGCTTCTGTTTTGTTGGGTTGACCGGCACTTGGAACACCAAAGATCGCCGCGATGAAAACGGCAAATGGAATCCAGACAATGACACCCGTCTTTTGCCTGAACTAAAGGCAATTCCAATGCGTGGTCGCAAGGTCATCATCCTTTTTGACTCCGACATTGAAGACAACATCAGTGTTGATGATGCCGCCACAGATATCGGGAATTGGACGCGTAAGCGTGGAGCAAGACCACACCGCTGCATTCTTCCTAGCGAGCCAAACGGCTCCAAGAATGGTGCTGATGGTTTCCTAGCTCGCCATGGTTCACAGGCACTAGAAGACCTGCTGGAAGCCGCAGATGTTGAAGGGTGGCCTTTGCCTTCTTCACTGCTGCAACACGACGGTGAATTGAAGCGCAGCTACACCCCAGCCGAGCGCAAACGCCTGGTGAAGGCATTAGCTGAAGTAAGCGATGTTCAGACCGTCTGTACTAGCTCTCCACATACTGTGCAAGGGAGCCATAAATCATACTTAGGATCATATTTATCCATTGTCTTGAGAAACCTCAGCTTTAAGACGCTCTAGTTCTTTTTCCATTGCCATCTGCCCCATTCCCATAGTACTGGAGTTACAGGGATGAGTAGCTAAGTACTTCGGACTAAAGGTCATGTTGTCCCAGCCTTTTAGTTCTATGTATTCCTGTTTTCAGTTTGGGTTATACATCGATCAACAGAGACAGCTTCCAGAGCATTCAATCATGCACTTGCAAGCGCCCACACATTCATAAGCACCTGTGCTTGCAGCAGATAAAGCGACGAATAGAAAGACAACTATTGCTGAAAGGGAAACCACTGACCAAACAGGATTCACTGCCACCCCATCTTGAAAAAGATTTTTTGTTTCATTGGCAGCATTAGTGATTATTCGAAACGAACACCATAACTTTTGCAGAAATTATATCTGGTTTTTCTGTGAATTCCAGTTCCCATCCTATCCCTCTCTGCTTTGCCAATGCCCATGTGACTGTCAATGTTATGGCTTGCTTTTGCAGCTTTTTTATAGAAATACTTTTTACTATCATGTTTATCGTTGGATGCAGAATACCATCCATTAAGGTATCTCGCAAACTCTAAACAATCTTCTTTGGGGCTACCAGCAATAGCAGGAGTTGCAAATGCAAATAGAGTTATAAAAATAATTAGTCTTTTGTGCATTGCAAGGTCGGAGGCGGCTCACCTCCACACTTTGACAGCCCCTTTGGGCGTACTGGTGTGCAGGTAAGGGCATGGCTGTTTGGTGAGGTCACAGCGGTGAAAGGAGTCCCACGCTTTGCCAATGACTTGCGTTGACTAGCCGTCATAGCCTCAGCTGGAACAGTTGTACTAGTGCAGTGAGAGTATGGAGGAGTGGGAGTTCATCGACGAAAGAGAGCTGGAGAACTGGAAG
>QCUL01000019.1 GCA_003210755.1 Synechococcus sp. AG-679-C18 | reverse complement strand
GACACCAAGGCCTTTCCACCGCCGAGTTCAGGTCGCAGAGCGCGAAAACGCTCAAGAAAGTGCCAGATACCTCCAGGAAGATATTTGAGCAAGTTGCTTCGTAGATAAAGCGGTATCAAGGCCAAGCGTTCTGGTTGATGGCCGAGCCAATGGATCAATACTTTCCAAGCCACGGCGTTGACCACCAGGCTGAGCCAACTCAAACCAAGCCCAAACACCAACCACCACCATCCTTGGCGAGTAATCGTGAGTGCACGCAAGCCTGAGGCATGGCTTATGAGAGCTACCCCCACAAACGCCAATGTGAGCAGGGTTATCCACAGGCGTAAACCTCCAGGCAAAGAAAGCCTTTTCAGCATCGCCAGTCCTCCTCAGGAACAAACGAATGGGATTCAAGAAAAAGGCGCTCACGCAATTCCACAACGGTCAAACCAGACTCGGAAGACAAACGCTGGAGCTCATCTTGCTCCCACTTCAAAGTGAAAGTCCCATCAGGACGTCGGGTCTGCTTGGCCCGAACTAAACCCCAAGGAGTCGAGCTTGTTCCAGAGCGACGGGGCAGCACCCATCTTCCCTGCTCTCTTTCCCTCAAGCCGATTGTTGGACTATGGCGCCACCACACATGCCTCAAAGCAGCAGCTTGTTGAGGAGTTGTCAAGGCGATAACAGCAGTACCAGGCCGTTGTTTTTTCATCAGCACGGCCCCATGGACAACATCTAAAGCACCAGCCCTGCGCAACTGTTCAGCAAGGCTGGCCAACTCTTCGGCTGTTGCATCATCTATCCAAGCCTCCTGTATCACTAGCTCTTGCCAGCCAGCCTCGACCTTGCTGGCTTCGTGGATGCGGATCAAACGCAAGAGGTTGGGACGATCTAAAAGACGATGACCGAGTCCGACACCAATACCTTCAACCTCCATCGTTGAGGGTCGATGAAACTGATTCGCCAAAACAGCCATCAGCGCGATTCCAGTTGGAGTGGTCAACTCAACGGCAGGAAGATCTTCACCGGTACGAATCGGAACCTGATGACGTTTCGCCAATTCAAGTACCGCTGGAACCGGAACAGGAAGCACCCCATGAGCCGTCTTCACAAGACCATGGCCTACTGCAGGTGCATTGCAGTAGATCTTTCCAGGAGAAAGGCTCTCAACGGCAGCACAAACGCCGATGACATCGACCAAGCTGTCGATTGCACCAATCTCATGGAAGTGCACTTGATCGGGAGAACAGCCGTGAACTATTGCTTCCGCTTCAGCCAGAGTGCGAAAGACATTCAAAACGTTGGCCTTGAGGGAACTGGATAGAGAAGCTTCTGAGATCAACTTGCGCAGATCGACCCAGCGTCGATGTGGTGGGTTTTGTTCCTGATTACTAACCGTGAGGCGAATCCCGCGTAATCCACCACTATCTGATTGCTCAACCTTGAAGAGATAAGCGTTCCCCAGGCCAAGGGACTGCATGGGCTCATGGACAACCGACTCGGGCACTCCTAAATCAAGGAACGCAGACAGCAACATGTCCCCGGCCAAACCGGTTGGACAATCAACCACAAGTGCACTCATGCCGCCTCTGGAGGCATTCCTTCCAGCAGCCTGTCAGCAATGGTTGCAATTTCCGTCCGTCGTGAGCGCAAAAACTGCTCAACTTCCCGACGTGCCCTCCGCTGCTCTCGCTGAGCTGTTTCCACATCTTGTCCAGAAACACCCCAAATTCGCCCCAACAACGCCCTGTCATCTTCGCCACCTTGAGGGGGGCCATCAAGAAGCGTCTCTGCAGCCATTCCAGCTTGAAGAACCCTGCTCCAACGGCGTAAGTCTTCAAGCGATAGCTGAGCACGATCAGGAAGAGCAAATTCGGTCACTCCGTTGCAACGCAATCCCGCCTGAAGACATCCACGCGTGCCAACCAGCACTCTCTTGACCTCTAAGTGTTCCTCCTGCGCCACCAACCAGTGACCAGCCTCGTGAAACGCAACTCGGCGGAGCCTCTTTCGCCCACCAGGAAGAGATTCTGCCAAAAGGTGCCCTCCCATCCCATTCAATTGAGCGGCATCAACGGTGAGGCCCAGCAGTGCGCCTCCTAAACCAAGCGCAATCCATGCAGTCGACAGTCCGATCAAGGGGCCAAACACAGCTAAACCCGTTGCACTGGCTACCGCGACACCGGCGGTTGTATTGAATGCTGGAGAAGAAGGCATCAGGTTTTGGCAGCTCGCGGGCGAGCACCTCCCCTACGGGCTCCATCTCGACCTTTCCCTCCCCGAGTAGGAATTGGCGCAATCACTTCAACGGTCTCAACAGTCAGGAGCTGACCTTGTCGACGGACATCCAAGCTGACGAAATGTCGGAGATGCTCAAGAGGAAGTTCCCCAGAGAGCTGAACTTTGAACGGCAAAGGACGAAATCCATCGGCCCTGGGCAACTGCCGTACTTTCACAACAAGCTCTTTGATTTCTGGCTTCGTGAAGATCAATTCGCCACGAATCGAGAAGAAGTCATCCCCCTCAGGAAGTTGGTCCGCCGAGTCATCGCTGGAGGCAAGGGTACTGGGCTCCCAGATCCCCGCAATTTGAAGATGCAATTGCTCTTTCTCACGGCATCGGGGATATACCACCCATAAGTGGGGCTTCGTCATATCGAGATGACGGCGCATCAGAGTAAGCATCCTGCCAAGAACGACAGCCTCTAATTCGACGCCATCAGAGTCGATCAAGACTCCACGGGTCAGCTGGTCGTCGGATTCAGGTCGATAAATACCCCTAACAACACCGATCGCCCGGTACTGGAGGGGTTCTGTCACCGGGGAAATCGGATGGTCGCGCATTGCTATCAGTGGCTTCCATTTGCCTTCGATGACTCTAGCCAGCTCGAGGGAATCACTTCAAAGTGGTAATAGCACTCCCAAAGCAGATTGCCCGGCTCTGTCCGACCACAAGTGGTCCGAAAACGATGGTTGATGGGGTTGGGGGTTCCACTAGCCATGATCACAGGCTGGTTCCTGGCCCAATTCATCAATGCAGATCCACAGGCCAACTCGTTGAAAAGCTCGTTGGAGGCAAAGGCTCTGAATCAAGTCAGGCGCGATCAAAGATTGGCTCAACTTGCTCGCGCCAATCCACGCGACTTGCATTGGCGCTTGCTCTTGGCTCGCGAGAAGTTCCAGAAAAATGACCTCGAAGCAGCTAATCGTGAGCTCATCACCCTTCAAGCTTTATGGCCCAATCACCCTGAAGTTCAGGACCTAAAACTTTTGCTGGATGTAGGAACAGAACGACAAGCCTCCGCGTTGAAGCAGGCACTTAAGCGGTTCAATCAGCAACCAAACGGCCAAAGGCTCACTTTTGGATTGCGCTTGGCTGACCTGCAACGGCTCACCCAAAAAGACGACGCAGCGATAGCCACCTACCAAGTAATTGCGGCAGAAACCCCTAACGACATCAGACCATTGCTCGCCCTCGCACTGCTCTACAGGGATAAAGGTGAGATTCAGCAATCGCAACAACTATTAATCAGCGTGCGAAATCGGGTTTCTATTAGCAAAAAAGACAAACTGGCTTTGGATCAGCTTGCTGTGCGTTGGGCACTCGAGGCAGCTCGCAAAATTGAAGTGAGTGAAACAGAACTGCAAGCAACAGAATTTGGTCAGCGTGTCAAGGAGCAGGTTGGGGAGACTCAAGAGCCTTAAGCGCAGCATCGATAGCGTCAGATGGAGGCGTGGCATCGTTCATGGCATTTGCCCTTCGCAACCGGTTCATCAGCTCCATTGGGTTAGTGGCGTCAAGCACCGAATTTTTATCTTTTTGTCCAGGCTCCGTCTGGAACACTTCACGCTCTTGGGGGGACTGATAGCCACTAGTTAATGGGCTTTGCTGAGCTAGCACACCACCAGCGGTTGTCAGTGATAAGAAGCTGACGATCCCGAGAAGATGAAGCCTCAAACAGGCAAGCGTCGACACCATCTCAACTCACTCTTAATGAGCCGATGATAAGAGTCAATTTCAACCACCGTCCTCGCCGTGCAAATCGCCAGCTGGAATGTCAATTCAGTGCGAACGCGTCTGACTCATGTTCTGAATTGGCTCGATCAAAAAAAACCTGACCTGCTGGCACTGCAAGAAACCAAGGTTGATGATCCCCAATTCCCGCTAGAGCCTTTCCTCCAAAAGGGCTATCAAGTTCAGATACACGGACAAAAGGCCTACAACGGCGTTGCGTTGATCAGTCGCACCCCCCTTGAAGATGTACGCATGGGCTTTATCGGGGAACTCATAGGCGACCCAGACGCCGAGGAGCTGGGTGCTCAGAAGCGCGTTATCAGTGCTCTCGTTGATGGCATCCGAGTGGTCAATCTCTACGTGCCCAATGGTTCAAGCCTTAGCTCCGATAAGTACAACTACAAGCTGGCTTGGCTGTCCTGCCTGGAGCGCTACATCGGAGCCATCCAAACAAGAGACGAACCTCTATGCGTGGTGGGAGATTTCAACATCGGACTTGAAGCGCGAGACCTCCCGGATCCTGATCGCTTGTCAGGAGGAATCATGGCCTCAGATCGCGAAAGAGCCGCCTTACTGGTGGCATTGGGTTCTGATCTTCAAGATGCTTTCCGACTGTTTGAGCCGAACAGCGGGCACTGGAGCTGGTGGGATTACCGCAGTGGCGCTTGGGACCGCGACCGTGGCTGGCGTATCGATCACATCTATCTCAATGAAATGCTACGCGAGCTAGCTCGAAGCTGTTCGATTGATAAAGAGGAACGGGGGCGGATCCAACCCAGTGATCATGCACCCGTTTGTGTTGATCTTGCTTGGGAATTGGAGGACGACGGCGACGGAGAGGATGCATATGACACGTAGACCGGTTCCCTAAAGCGAGAGATTCAACTCAGTACACAATCGCTTCCTGCGGAAGCGATTGTCCTTCAGCCTGAAGTTGAACAGAACGTCTTAACGACTCGCCGCAACTTTGTGGTGTAGGGAAGATTTTTCCAGGATTGGCTCTTCCAAGCGGATCAAAAGCGAGGCGAACCCACTGCATCGTGATCAGGTCTTCAGCACTAAACATCTGATTGAGATAACAGCGCTTATCACTTCCAACACCATGTTCACCGCTAATACTTCCACCGACCTCCAGACAAAGATTCATGATCGCGCCGCCGAGGGCTTTTACACGTTCGTTAACTCCCTGCTCTGAAGCGCGATACAAAATCAATGGATGCAGATTGCCGTCGCCCGCATGGAAAACATTCGCGACAACAAGGCCATGGTCTGCACTGAGCTGATCGATGGCCTCAAGCACTCTTGGCAGAGCCGTGCGAGGCACAACGCCATCTTGAAGGTAATAACTGGGGCATTGCCTGCCGAGTGCTGAGATAGCGCTTTTTCGGCCTTTCCAGAGACGAGCGCGATCTTCTTCACTCCAGGCTTCGCGAATATCGCCAGCACCAGCGTCGAGACAAAGGGCCGTAGTAACAGTGACAGCTTGCTTGACCTCAGGTTCTTGACCATCAAGCTCTATTAACAGCACAGCTCCTGCTGCTGGCGGATACTCCTCCTCACCAAAAGCTTCGTTAACAGCCTTGATGCAAGTTTGATCCATAATTTCAAGGCCTGCTGGCAACACCCCAGCGCGGGTAATCAGCCGCACAGCCTCTCCAGCTGCCTGCATGGAGGGGAAATCTGCAAGCAATACGCCCACAGCATCGGGCGCATGCAGCAATCGCAGTGTGATCGCCGTAGCGATTCCAAGTGTGCCCTCACTACCAATGAAAACGCCACGTAAATCAAGCTCAGCCGCATCGCACAAAGAGCTCCCAAGGCGCGTGGGAGTGCCATCAGGAAGCACAACATCTAAAGCAAGCACGTGATTGCTGGTGACCCCATATTTCAGACAGTGCACACCACCTGAGTTTTCCGCAACATTGCCCCCGATGCTGCAAACCACCTGACTGGAGGGATCAGGAGCGTAATAAAAGCCATCGCCAACTACTGCACGGCTGACCCAGCTGTTGATCACGCCGGGTTCCACCGTGATTGTTTGGTTCTCGAGATCAATATCGAGAATTCGACGCATTCGACTGGTCACAACTAATAGTGCTTCTTGTTCCACAAGCGCACCGCCAGAAAGCCCAGTCCCGCTCCCGCGAGCGACGAAGGGAATGCCCTGTCGGTGACAGCACCCCAAAATCTTTGCCACCTGATCCGCCGATTCCGGCAGCACTGCGAGCTTCGGCATGTGCCGGTCCATGGTGAGACCGTCACAGTCGTAGGACAACAACTCTTGCCGCCTTGAGACCATTGCTTTTGGAGGCAAAAAACCTCTCAATTCACGCTCTAGTGCTGGCCAGTCGTAGCTCACTGATGGCGTGCATAACAGAATTAACCTAAGCAGTTTTCACGTCATTTCTCAGCCTTCGAATACAGAAAAAACACAACTGGCCGATCTATGGGTCAAGATATTGCACGGTTTGCAACTGCCCTTTGGCTCCCGTCCCTGTGACTGCTTCCAATCTGAACACCAGCCACTCCCAGGCCATCTTCAGTGCTGCCAAGGCTCTGATGCCTGGCGGGGTGAGCTCACCGGTGCGTGCTTTTAAGTCGGTTGGTGGACAACCAATCGTGTTTGATCGGGTCAAAGGCCCGTACGCCTGGGATGTAGACGGCAATAAATACATTGATTACATCGGCAGCTGGGGACCAGCCATCTGTGGGCATGCCCATCCAGAGGTCATCAGCGCCCTACAGGAAGCGATTGAAAAAGGAACCAGCTTTGGAGCACCTTGCGCCTTAGAGAACACTCTCGCCGAGATGGTGATTGACGCCGTTCCCAGCGTGGAGATGGTTCGATTCGTCAACAGCGGAACAGAAGCCTGCATGTCAATGCTGCGCTTGATCAGAGCCTTTACAGGGCGAGACAAGATCATCAAATTTGAGGGCTGCTATCACGGTCATGCCGACATGTTCCTGGTGAAAGCCGGCTCTGGAGTGGCAACACTCGGCCTACCTGATTCACCAGGTGTACCAAGAAGCACCACAGCCAATACCCTGACCGCTCCCTACAACGACTTGGAATCGGTCAAACAGCTTTTTGCTGAGAACCCAGATGCCATCGCAGGAGTCATACTCGAGCCGATTGTTGGCAATGCCGGGTTCATCCAACCAGAACCTGGGTTTTTGGAAGGCTTAAGGGAACTCACTAAAGAGAACGGAGCTCTACTGGTATTCGACGAAGTAATGACTGGATTCCGCATCAGCTACGGCGGAGCCCAGGCCCACTTTGGTGTGACTCCCGACTTAACCACGATGGGGAAAGTCATTGGAGGAGGCTTACCCGTAGGCGCCTATGGCGGTCGCAAGGACATCATGGAGATGGTGTCTCCTGCAGGCCCTATGTATCAAGCAGGAACATTGAGCGGCAATCCTCTTGCGATGACAGCTGGAATCAAAACCCTCGAATTACTTAAGCAGCCTGGAAGTTACGAAAAACTCTCCGCCACAACTGAACGCCTAATCGAGGGAATCCTCGATGCTGGTCGCCAAGCAGGCCTTCCGATTAGCGGAGGAAGTGTTGGAGCCATGTTTGGTTTTTTCCTCTGTGAAGGGCCAGTTCGCAATTTCGAAGAAGCAAAAGCTACGGATGCTGAGCGTTTCGGACAACTTCACCGAGCCATGCTTGAACGGGGTGTTTACTTAGCTCCTTCCGCGTTTGAAGCTGGTTTTACATCACTTGCCCATTCTGATGAAAATATCGAAGCCACAATCAAAGCATTCCGTGAAAGTTTTTCTGCAATCGCCTGACTTTCATGTTGACGAATGCTGAACTAATCGTCCCAACGATTATGCAGCTAGGGCTTCTATTCATCACCGGGGCAAGTGTCATGGCAGATGAATCATTCTTCAATACTGATCAACCAAATTGGTTTGAATACAATCTCGAATTAATCGCTGAACCAGTTCTAGGGGAATCATCAGGCCCGAACAATTTTTCAGCCAGCAGCTGGATTCAGCAGATTTCCGCAGGCATCACTTTGGGCACTGGCCTGAACAAGAATAGAAACGACTGGTCAGAGCTAGACCACTGGAATGTCCAAGTAGAATTCAATCAATTTACAGGAAATCCATCCCTTAACGAACAACTTGGATCGGTGTATCCACTCCAAACATTGGCCAGTCCGATTGGCACGTGGCTAACCCAAGCATCAGTAGAACGCATCGAGGGAGAAAAACAGATCGACTGGAGCATGAAAGCTGGATTGATATCAATTGAAAAGGATATAATGGAAATACCGGTACTGAATTATTACATAAATTCAAGCCTAAACACACCATACAATGTCTCTATTGTCGGACAGCCAATCAGTCCATTTATCGCGCCAGGAACACAGATTGGCGCACATCACAAGCAGCTTGGAACATTAGAATATGGATACTATTACTTAAACAAGACCCAGCAATTAGCATCAGCACTGGGAGTTAACCCTGAGATCCCAAAACTCAAAGGCAATCTTCAAATTTTACAATGGTCACTCAATCCGTTCCAAGCATTCACCGATGATACCTTTAAAACCAAGCATTCACTTCCAGATCCAGTCATTCAAGTTGGAAGCTACTTAGGGGCGTCTAAACTAGATACAAGCAAGAGCGAAAATCTCGGAGATGGAGTAAATTCAGGTATCTATGGAACAATCACATTTCCTTTAGCACTGCCGATTGGACAAGATAATCGCATCTGGATGTCAGGCAGTCTCAGCCTGACTGAAGAGAACAACCCCCTATCGAACTTCATGGCTGGAGGTATTCTTAGTCAAGGGACTATCCCCGGTCGACCTATGGACATACTCGCACTTGGATTCAATCGGAGCCGATTTAGTCAAAGCATTACACCAAACAAAAGCTATGAAGGAGTCGTAGAACTTAACTACACGATTCAGATATTTGAAAATCTGCAAATTCAGCCGTTGATACAACGGATCATCAATCCTTCTGGAGCTAAATCGGTGCAATCAATTTGGGCAGCAGGAGCGCAAATCAATCTTTCGCTTTGAGATAATATGCCAATCAACATGAATCCTCAAAAATTTATTTTCAAAAAAAAGACTTCCATCTCGATCGTCTTAAGCGCATCAACCTTACTTCTTCTGGGAAGTAGCATTCGCACTTCTAAAGCAGAAACGGTGACCCTTACTTTAAGCAACGGGGACAAGATTCATGGAACACTGGTCAAAAGCGAAAACAATGGAGAACTAACAGTGATCGATCACCCCAGCCTCGGAAGGCTAGAGATTCAAGAGAAAGACCTGAAACCAAAACCCAAAAAGAAGCTATGGACAGGAAGTTTCTCAGCAGGAATCACTGGTTCAAACACCGATCAAGATCTTGATTTTGATAGTACATCCTTGCTAAGGATTCAATATAAGGATGAGAAAAACCTACTCTCATTAAGAGCCAATACGGAATATGATTTTTCAAGGAGTGTCGATGAAGAGAAAGGATCTACAGATACCAATCAAGGGCAAATTGATCTACGTTTTTCGCACACTTTTTCAGGAAGATTGAGTGCTTATGCATCCAATATCTATGAGTATGACACCCTAAATTTAATAGGTTCTAACAATCTCATTAACTCAATTGGCCTCGGATATGATTTAGTCAAGACAGATACAACAACCGTCAACATATCTGCAGGCCCATCTGTGCAAAGCATCTGGGGAGGACAAGGCTGTAACGATGATCAATACTGCGGGAACACCTATGCAGCAAGCAGCGCTCGAATTAGCCTGGATTGGATTCCCAATGATTTCTTTAATTTATCACTCAGCAATCAATTCACAGGAGCCTTTGCTGCCGGGCTTTCTCCAAGCAATAACTTTTCTGGAACAATTAAAATATACCCATTGGGAGATAAAAAACTCTTTACGTCACTCAATGGTCAGCTCATTTATAACGCACTCACTTCACCACAAGTAAATAACAGCTTTTCATTACAGCTAGGCACAGATCTCTTTTAGGACGCCAGAAGCAACAAAAAAATTTGAGGGCCTTAAAAGTATCGTTCTTGAGGCTTATAACCCTAAACCTTCGATCACAAAATATACTATCAAAGCCTTAATTAAGTAAATACAATAATTAAATCCCAGTCAATCTTTGAATGCATATATAGAAGATCTTAAGCATCCCTCACGTGGAACGAAAGAGACAATGGATTACTGCTGAACAACTTAAAAACAAGTATTAACGATAATTCTCAAATTGAAGAGGAACATCTAGGTCTTCTTCCTTGCTTTTAACCAATTGAATTGCTGACTGAAGATCATCTTTACTTTTACCAGTAATGCGAAGGCTTTCTCCTTGAATTGCAACAGTGACCTTCTTCAGTTCATCGCGAACAATCTTACTTAACTTCTTCGCCATTTCTTGACTTAGACCCTTCCGCAATTTGACAACCTGCTTTAGTCGATTACCTCCAACAGATTCCGGGGGTTGGAAATCAAAGATTTTAAGAGAAAGATCGCGTTTTGTAGCTTTAGCCCTCAAGATATCTTCTACAGCCTGCAATGTCATATCACTGGACGTTGTAATCACAACTTCAGTTTCCGTCAGTTCAATATCTGTGCCTGAATCCTTAAGGTCATAGCGGTTTCCAACGTCTCTGCGAACCTGATCAAGAGTATTGACTAGCTCCTGACGGTCAAAATCGGAAACCACATCAAAAGAATATGTCGGCATAGTGGTGTGCGCTGATGTTTTGGTTAGATCTCCACTTAACTTACTCATTTTGAGCAATTATGGCAGGATCAACAAATCCGAATTAATACATGCTGGTGATGATGCTCCAAACAAAAGGATCAAGCCATCAACGGTTTAAATGAGGGTCAGCAGCATTTCATTTAGCCATGTGGCAAGAGACCGACACAAGACCAGAGAAGATACTTTTGTCATAACAGGCTGAAGCCTTATGATAATTTAGCTCAATACAGATATTTCACCAAGTACCTATTTCAATGATAAATCAGTTCAAAGCCCATCTAAAACACAACAAAACAAAACATTTAAACATAATATTACCATTACACAAATACAGCAAATTCAAGTTCATCATGTCTTCATCATCTCTCGCCAAAGCTCACTTCATTGCCAATGAAATCGAGAAACTGGCAGATCAACTAAAACCAAGTGTAATTCGAGCAGCCAGAATTGAAAAAGAGGGTCAAAAGGATCTTGATCGTATTGAATATGCTCTAGGAACGATTGGCAAAGCACTTATTCTTACTGATTACAGCGTAGACGAACAAAAGGATCTAGATAAACTAGAGGAATTCAGAGAACTCCACGGGAAGGATTGATGGAAGCTATTGGATAAGAGTATTGATTCATTGAAAAGATGTCATGCTGAAGAGGAATCTGTTGCTGCTTGCTCTAAATCACTCCAAGTCAATTCGATCAGAGGTAAAGCTTCATCGATTTCTCTTTTGAGGTTAACGGCCTCATCAGTCAGACCCTGCTCGATTAGTTGCTGATATTTTTTGTATTGGTTGACCCAAATCAGGATCGTTGGAGTGCTGTTAGTCATGTTTGGGTGTCGCTAAGCGTCTCATCACATTCATTGAATCTAAAATGTGGTTAGAAGCTACTGTTTTCAGGTTGAACATCAAAACAATAGGTCCATAACTTCTTGAACTTAAAAGCTCAAACAACAATTCATGATTAATGTAGTCAAAGCTGAAGGGAATATCCAGATGATATCGCAATACGTTTAAAGCTGTGTTTCCAAAACGACAAATCACTAGATAAGGGCATTTTCAGGGAAGAAGATCAACTTATACTGATCATCAAATGCTCTTCAATGTTGATTTCAACACCTTATTACATTTTTATAGTTTTTTTTAGCAAATTCTGTAACAACTTGCCTGAAGCTGTGAATCATCCACAGCCATACAAAAAGACAACATCGATTCGCAAGCATTGTCTGACCGATCGTCCCTACCCCCTCAGAACATTCTTTGACTAAATCACTCGATTGTACAGAATGAATAAAAATAACCTATCAGATTTTTCCTTATTTATAGGGCCAATCAACTCTTGACACTAGAAATCGTGCTTCTCGCCTTCGACAACCATCGCAACCAATAATGGCCAGTAACGATAACTCGCTCGAATCAACAGAGCCCAAACCAACCAAAGAAGCCAAAAGTTGACGCTCTCTTCAATAGCCTGTCGGCAATCCTGCCGTAACGCCTTGGCCGTTGCACTGGCAACTTGCTCTTGAGCAAAGGCATCCACCTCAGCACATACCTTTTCCGCTGGAAGACGAAACAACTCTGCAGAGAGCCAGGCAGGAGCCAATGCCACTGGGATAGCAACTAACCATCGCCCAAGGAATCGCTCTAAAGAACGACTCGGAACTATGCGTCTCAACTTGGCTGAGGGCATCGAACGCCAATCCACGCACAATGATCTGAAATTAGAAACAATTGACCAACAAGGCCAGCGCATTGACATCAAGTGAAAACTTCACCCCCATCAATCATCAAAATCACGAGAAGAAACCACAGCGTTGAAGTAGACGTCAATTCACTTGTCAAGCCTCGAACGGAACAATGGGCATCCCCTTTATTATCGTGCCTCAAAGACACTTTATTTTGAGCAGGGATTTGGCATACGATTTGAAAGTCAATAGAACTGATATACGCGCTAACAAAAAATTATCTCTGCTTGCAACCACAAAAAAAGATTCTTTAAGTGCGAGACCTCCCTGGCAAGTGATCGAGGCTTAATTGAATGATGACTTTGGGTCATACAAAACAATCTCGCATCAGTCAATGCTTGTGCTAAATCCAACCATTAGAAGAATATTAGAGGAATAAATAAGGCGAAAAATTCAAATATTTCCAACCTTAGTATTTCAAAGTTTGATGATTTTTATTACCTTTCTGATGTTTATTTTTGCCTTTTAAAAGTGTAGCATCCTCCATGATAACCAGTAAATGGCTGTGCATAAGTAATAAGCTCCCATCCTTGTTCTCCAAGCTCATTCATCAAACCCACCAATGTGACCTCGCGCTGTGGGTGCCTCCGAGAAATTAACTGCTTTTCATCAAGCCAAAGTTCTTCAATTTCTCCAGTCCAAGACTTTCCTTTCGGAACAAAACGCAATTGCGTGTATTCCCAAGTCATTGAGGTCAGCCTTCTTCCAGACGACTGTAAAGCAAGCCAAGGAGGCCTTAGCCCTGAGTAGAGAAACTTCTATGCGCTGCGAAGGAGTCCACAGCGAAAGAGCCATCATTCGCTGGAAGATGCGGCTTGCTGTGGAACAAAGCCTGCAGCCGTTAGTGGCATGACATGCTTTCTACCAAGGGAAACAAAGGAAAAATTTGTTGCTGGGAGGCCTTTCAGCGGCAGAAAAGAATATGAAGAAGGATTGAGCACAGGCCGAGAAAGCGAATCGTCCCTCATCCAACCGCAAAAACCCCCGTGATAAAAACTGCGGAGATTGCTGCTAGAAAGCTGCCGATGCCTGCAGCCTGAATCCAATTTGGGTTCATAAGATTTCTTCAACTCTTATGTTCTGACCCAAACCAAGCGCTTGCATCAAGGCCTGTGGGGGAACGAAGACAGCTGGGCGCTTTCAACAAAACGAAAGGTTGCCCTAACCAAAAGCACAGATCTACCAGCTCAGCCTTTGTGCCTCCTGGCAAGCAGAATTCTTCAGAGATGCTGAGCTTATGTACGACTCCAGTGAACTTAAAAATCATTCCTCGGCCTATGGCCTGCAGTCTTAGAACCAGCCCACTCCAGGAGCTGAATAACTTTTATCGTTAAGACACTAAATCCAGTTCAGCTGAGGTGATTTTACGAATTGGGAGCACAGCTAAGGCATCAGGAACTCAACTTTAGGCTGATTGCCAATCCCCCCTCAGACCTTGCTTTGTCGATTTCGGCGCGGCTCCCATCGAAAACTCCAATCTCTATTCATAGAGCGCTGTGTAAAGAAGGGAATTGCGCCAACAATAATTTTGCATTAGTTAAAAATCAAAACAGCTGAACAAAGCGCTAATACAACTTATTATTTGTACGCTCTGCTGGAATACCTTCTCTACATTTTTTGAACAGCCTGCAAACCACTTGAAGCAATCATTAGGCCCTTGATTCCTGCTGACATTTAGGACCTAAAGCAAATGACCACAATCCGCAACTCATCCAAATCACACAAAATTTTCAGGCAAGCCATAGACAGCTTTAAACTTTATTGACTTCTTTTTTGAAAGATTCTTATTTGAAATAGAATTTGAATTTGCTATAAAAATTCTGTTGAGCTTACGATTCGCGAGCATTAGTCCTCTTAAGCACTTTTAAAATACTCCAGCTAAATGACAAATATAAGTCCCAAAAGTGACAAGAAAATTCTACCTAAGGCAATAGTGCAGAAAGGACGCGATATTCCAATTTTGTCTGTAGCGCCCTTCTGGCAAATGTTGGAGGCAATTCTCAGACCCATTTCTTATTACCGGCGTTGTTTCCGCAAACATCCAGGAATAGTACGAGTAAGCATTTCTCCAACCCTTCCGCCCCAACAGGTATTAATTAATGATCCGCAGGTCATTGAGGCACTCATTAGAGAGGATGGGGGTAGAAGTATCAGCGCACCAGGACGTTTGAATGGACTGCTTGCACAAGTTGTTGGACAACACTCCATCATTCTTCTGGAGCCTTCACCACATAGGCAGCGAAGGAAACTCCTCACTCCCCCTTTTCATGGTGAGAGGCTCAGAGCTTACGGACAACTGATCACATCACTTACTTAACAGGTCATGACCGGCCTTAAAACCGGTGATGTCTTCGATGCAAGAGAACGAATGCAGAGCATCACTATGCGAGTGATTCTCACTGCCATCTTCGGATTGAACGAAGGCGAAGACTATCGACACCTTGAACGACTACTGCATCAAAGTTTGAGTATCCGTGCAGGACGGTTTGGTTCCCTTTTGCTTTTCTTTCCTTTTCTTCGCCGCAACTGGGGTGCCTGGAGCCCAGGCGGAAAGCTTCAAGGCACCGAAATGGCCATCGAAACGCTTCTTCTGAAGCAAATTGCCCTTAAACGAATGGCTGCTGAGAACAAAAATGAGAACGAAAAGCCAGTTGATATGCTCAGCCTTCTTCTGACTTGTGTAGACGACAACGGACAAGGGTTGAGTGACACTGAACTCAAAGACGAGCTTCTGACCTTCCTGTTCGCAGGCCATGAGACCACTGCCACAGCGCTGACTTGGGCCCTTTACTGGATTCACCGCAACCCAGAGGTGTTGCAAAAACTGCAGTCGGAGTTGGGAATGCTCTCTAGCTCTGATGAGCCAGAGGAGATAGCCAAACTCCCATACCTCACGGCAGTGGTGAATGAAGTGTTGCGAATACACCCGGTAGCGATGCTGATGTTTCCTCGTCGGGTAGAAGTTGCCATCAATTTGGCTGGTTTTGAACTCCACCCTGGTGATGTTCTTTTGGGCTGTATTCAGGCAATTCACGAGCGTACCGATCTCTACACAGATCCACTGCTATTCAACCCCGATCGCTTTCTGAAATCTAATTACAGTCCTTACGAATTTCTTCCATTCGGTGGAGGCTCAAGACGATGCATCGGTTCAGCCCTCGCGCTCTATGAGATGAAACTGATCTTGGCCTACCTTATTAAAAATCAAGTTCTCAAGCTCACAAGGAGAAGTGACCATCCCAACCAACCACGTCGACGTGGTTTCACGCTCGGACCATCCCGTGCTGTGCGTCTGAAAATTGTTCAAGATCGATTAACAAGAAAGCAAAGAAAGACTTACACAGCATCTGCGGCAACATTTAATGAAACGTTGCCGGAATAACACAATCATTTAGGGACGCGAGCCTTAAACGGATCGGAGGTGAGATCAAAACCACTGTGAAGACATTGCAAGTCGATTGGATTGCCCCCTGCTAGGGACGGGGGCAAAGTGCGGGAAGGCCGATTCCCTAACTGAAATGTTTACCCAACTCGACATCGCCGATGCTCCAGCATCAACGAAGAGAAGGGTAATGCTCGCGTATGGCATAGGCGACGCCGGTACGGGCATGGCTTCCGCCCTTGTGGGCTTCTATTTATTTGTTTTCTACACAAGTGTTGCTGGTCTACCCGCTTGGCTTGCGGGAACCGTATTGATGACTGTGCGTCTCTGGGACGTCGTCAGTGACCAGGTTATCGGCTGGCTCGGAGATCGAACCAGCGGTCTCATGGGTCCTCGCATTCCCTGGATGTTGGGATGTGCAATCCCGCTTGGCATTTCAATGGCACTGATGTGGTGGGTTCCGCCTTTCCCTGATCCCTGGCGATTCCTTTGGTTCGTACTCATCGCCAGCCTGTTTCAAGCGACTTATTCAGGCGTGAATTTGCCTTACTCAGCACTCGCCACCGAGCTGACGGCTGACGTGACGCTGCGCACGAGGCTGAATAGCGCTCGCTTTACAGGCTCAATTCTGGCAAGCCTAATTGGACTGATATTGGGCGCATCACTAAGCCATCAGGGCACGAATGGGTATCTGAAAATCGGTGTAACCGCCGGTCTGATTCTGATTGGAGGAAGTCTCGCTAGTGCCATCGGTCTGGCGCCTGCAGCTGCCCGCTGTCAACGCCCCAGACCTGAAGGCATTGCGTTTTGGCCTCAGGTACGCACGCTCTGCGGCAATGGACTCTTTCTACGAGTGGTGTCGATGTACCTCCTGATGTGGGGAGCTCTACAGCTGATGCAACCAGTGGCAATTATCTATCTTTCCGACGCTCTACACCTTCCTCAAAGCTGGAGCACGGGTTTACTCATTCCCTTTCAAATCAGTGCCATGGTTGGCATCTGGATTTGGAATCAGGTGTCTGTGAATCAGACACGTCTTCGCGCACTACAAATCGGCGGCTCATGCTGGATCGTGCTTTGCCTAATCGCAATCGTTTTACCCGCCCTACCGGTGTCAGGGAATGCGTTGGCGCCAGCCAATCAAAGCCAACTGATAACTTTGATGATCACCCTGATACTGCTAGGTATCAGCGCGTCAACGGCTTATCTTCTTCCATGGGCTTTTTTGCCTGACGCGGTGGATGCCGAGCCCAACCGACCAGCCGGACTGATCACAGCCTTTATGGTGCAAATACAAAAGCTAGGAAGCGCTGCCTCAGTGTTCATCCTTGGCCTTGTTTTGAGCTGGAGCGGCTATGAAGCAAGTCTTGGAGAACAGCAGCCACAGAGCGCAATTAGCATGATTAGGTTAAGTATGGGATTGGTCCCAGCACTATTAATAGTGATCTGCTTATGGGTGATGAAAGATTGGATAAGTGCGAACAAACGCCTACTAAAAGTTTCAATCAATGACTAAAAAATAAACACAATGACGAACACAATGGAATAAACGAGTAATTATTCTGGACGAGCTATTGCAAGACTGAGACGAGAAAATCAAGCCATCATACAAGTTCAATAGCGATGCCATTAAAACGACCAGACTGAAAAGAACTATGAATTTCATACCAACATTGCTAACACATGTATCTTCAGTCACTAAGCCTATAGTGCAAGAGATACGCCATCAACAAAATAGTGTCTCGATTCATCATGTTGTATTTGTATGAATCAAAGTAAAAATCATTCGAAGCTTTCATCCTACACTTGAAGTTTCATATGATTCTGAAAATCAAAAGGATTCTCTTCGACACTCTTCTTTCATCCAAACTTACATAACGGAAAAACCTACTAGCAAGGAAAAGGGGAGCAAAAAATTTAGCAACTAATGGCAACACACGACTGCAAAAAAGACATGAGACATGACTGGCTAGACAAGTTCAAATTTTGATAACCTAAGGAGGTACAGTCTGAGCACTCGACAAAAACATTAATATCTATCTAAACTAAAAAAGTTCCCAATAAAGAGCTTCTACATCATATGAAGAAAATGTATACCCGTTGATTGCTCAATGAATTATGGGGGCGTATCGCTATCAGGAATGATCTCAGATCAAGAACAAACCAGCCAACTAGCTCCAATGAAAGACGACGGCGAAACATTAGTAAGCTCTAAACGTCTCTCATTTAACATCGACATAAAGTAGCGTGATTAAATCGTAGAAGATACAAGGTTAAAAAGCAGAAATGTCTAACTGGTGTGACCAGCTTTATGCACTTGGATTTAACAAAGAGAAAAAAGAAGATGGATCCGCTAGGTACCGACTTGAATCATGTAATGCCACTAAGTCACTATGGACTCAGATAGTCGTTATACCAGTCAATTATTGCTGGCAGGTCACTTATTCCAGGTCAGAAACCCAAGTGGGGATATGGAAAGAGCACAGCATCGTAAAAAAAATCAATGTATGCGTTCACTCCAGTCCCCTTAAAATGATAGAAGAAATCAACGAAGAAAAAGAAAAAAAGACAAACTTCCTTAGAAGATATAGTTAAAACAAAAACATGAAATTCAAAAACAATATCAAAAACGAGACCTACAACGACTAAATCAAAGCAGGCATAACCACCAAAGAAAAACTTAAAACCAAAAAACGAGCATCAAAGGAAGCATTAACGTCTTAAAATTATCAACTTCTCTTCAATTTTTGCACATTATTTTAAGAGAACTTTGATATAATTTAAGCTCTCTCTTTGCTATTATCCAGTCTTCCAGAAGATTTGAAGTTTGATATTCCTTCCAATTAATTTCAGAAGCAACAACGCGTGCATGCAATGCTCGTTCTGTTTTTGTCCTGAATTTGATAGTACCGCAATCTAATGGTGCATTCGCGAAATAGTCCCAGTTCGGTACGATCATAGATCCAACTTACTTTCTACCTGTATGAAAGCTCAGCAAAACTCTCGAAAATATACGCAATACACTATTGTATGACCATATTTGGACAATAAGCAGCGTCAAATGAAACGCATTATTTGTGCTATCAGCCGTTAATATTTGATGCGCTCAAGTGTGAGAAACAATTCGAGCAAATCAGCCATAGCATGCAAAATAGTTAAGAAATAGCTATCAAAATGATGGATTGGCGCATACTCATTGTATTTACTCCGATCATACTCGCGATAACTTGGGCTGGATTCAATATTGGTCGAGCAGCGTTGGGGCAGCTGCAATTAGCAGTGAATAATTTCAAGAAGAACCAAACGTAGCTAGATCACTTAAATATTAATTAATACTTTGAGCGAAAGTTCAAATAATTTATGTTTATGGTAGGAAGCCAAATGAATCAAGGCAGCTTGTTGAAAAAAATGAAAACATGCCCATCTCGCTTTTCATGAACAGCTGGGAAGAACCTAGGAATAATTAATCAAATAGCTGAGTATAATAATATAACGAATGCTGCCTCAACAAGAGGCGAAATTGAATTAGGCTAAAAACACTCGTCTAAATAGAAAGATTATATTGGCTTGTTGAACATGCAGCTAACATAAAAACCGCCAAAACATTGACAAATTTCTCAAAATTTGCCTCAAAGGGAGAGGAAAGAAAAAGCACAAAATATAATCAAGCAGCTAGTCATCAAAATAAATTTTTATTCTTAGGTGAACCCATCTTTTGTAAGGAAATACTCTCCAGAAACGCCAAAGGCCCCAGGCTAATAACCAGCCGAAGAGCCCTGCAACAAGTCCAACCAAAAAGGAATATCCAACCAGAAATGAACCGCTATATTCCAAATGAAATAAGGCAACCAAAAAAGCAGAGGAGACTGCTACAAGATAGGTTGGGATTTGCGGATGTTTATTTAAATGACTTCTCAAGGGATTAGACAATTTGCATCAATACTAAACCAAGAAGCATATGTGTTCAATTCGTTGCCAAGCGTCTCAATCTCAGATCAACAAAACTCATAAATTGACTGAAAACCAGGAAGGGGCCAAATAAAAAGTCATGAGAGTTGGACTAAACATGTTTATCCCTGCCATTGCTTGACAAAGTTATAGATGGAATAATCTCAGATACAATATTAATAGTTTAAACAAAATAAACATAGACTCGAATATCAGAAACGACCTCAAAGAAAGTAACAGCTATCTAAAAAAATCGAATAACAAGATCTCAAAAGGCTTTAGGCAGATGGATCGATACCCTAATAAAATATGATAGATATGCCTCAGGAATCTTAAAGGATGGACATTCACCCACTATTCGAAGACCTGCATTTTTTTCAAAGCAATTTTGGAATTGTGATTGGCAGCATCGGACTGATTGTTCTTTGGATTGTACTGACCCTATTTATTCGCGGTGGGCGCAGAGATGCATCGTTATTGGCCTCAGCTATTCGTCGTCCCCTCACATTAGGTCTGAGTGCAGCCCTTTACCTCGGATGGTTCGCAAGATTTTTGGCGAAATATAGCGACCGTACAGATGTCTCGATCAGTCTCAAATTATCAGCGACTATAACAATTATCGCGATCGGTTGGGCGCTGATCCGCTTGGGGCAGACAGTTTTGCGTTCTAAACGGTTCAGAAAATGGCTGAAGTTTGAAGATCCTAAAGATGAGGCTATGCTCATCACTCTTCTGGATCGGATCTACACAATTGGAATGATCGTCATCACTAGTGCTGCATTAATGGTGACCTTCGGTGTATCGAGCACAGCTGTAGCAACGCTTTTGGGAGGTGCAGGAATTGGCATCGGCTTTGGAACTCAGCAGATATCTCAGAACTTCCTTTCAGGTTTCATGCTCTTCTTTAATCGACCTTTCAAAGAGGGCGACTGGATTAGCACCTCAGGACTTGAGGGAACCGTTGAAAGTATCGGTTGGTATCACACACGCTTAAGAACTTTCGATCGGCGACCTCTCTATATCCCTAATGCCGTGTTCGCGACAAGTCCAATCGAAAACCCAGGACAGATGTATAACCGCCGCATCAAAGCCAGCATCAGCCTGCGCTACGAAGATCTGCCAAGGGTGGGAGCAATCACACTCCAAATCCGCGAAATGCTCGAACAACACCCCAACATTGATGAAAACCAGATTATCCTAGTTAATTTCAACGAATGGGATGCTTCTTCAATCAATATTATGGTCTATTGCTTTACACTTACAACAAACTGGAAGCTATGGCTTGATCAACAACAAGAGATTTTTCTGAAGATTGCCGATATCGTACGTGTTGCTAATGCCGACTTCGCATTCCCCTCAACAACCCTTTATCAAGCGCCAAATACAAAGGGGAATGATTCCAGCAACTTGCTTAACTTTCACTAAATAAACCAAATAATCACTGTCGCAACACTTACGGAAAGTCCATTAAGACGATGGAAATCAAGCTATCACCCAATAAACCAAAGCAATACTCAAGGATAAATATAAAATAGTTTATTGGTATTATAGAAAAAGACTCAACGGCTGACAAAACGATATATCATTCTATTTTAAAAAATATTATCCAATTTCAGGGCAATCGCCTTTCATCAATTTTATATTTTTCCATTACTCTGATTGTACCGAAATGATCCGCAAAGGTCCTAAAACCGTACCTCTATTTACGGTTGACCCGTCTTCCAAGCTGGTGAATGCAGCAATAGAACGAACTGGTCCCTACCGGAGACAGCAATGACCACAGCAACACTCCACACCTCAACCCAAACCAATTTGGAAGCGGCCTTTGGAGGAGAAAGCATGGCAAGCCGGAAATATCTCTTTTTCGCAGACGTTGCCAAAAAGCTTGGCAATCGCGAACTAGCTAAGTTATTCCGCGAAACTGCAGCACAAGAAACGGAGCATGCGTTCGCTCACTTCCGACTCTTACATCCAGAGCTAGTGGTCGATGACCCTGATGTCCTAAGCGAAGATTTCAAGCAGGTTTTACTCGCCCGATGCCTTGAACTGGCAATCGAAGGTGAAGTATATGAATTCACAACAATGTATCCGGAGTTTGCTGCTCAAGCCCATGATGATGAAGATAACGATGCTGAGACAGAGTTCAACGAGCAAAGCAGCGAATCAAAGGATCATGCTGAAATATTTCACACAGCTGCCAAGAATTTTGAGCTTCTAAGCCATATTGAAAAACATCATGCTGAGCGTTATGACATTGCTCTCGATGCACTTCGTGGTGAAGGCGAAGCGGGCGAAGCTGAAGAACAAACACTAGGCAAATGGATTTGTAAAACTTGTTCGATGATTTATGACCCTATAGCTGGCGATCCCGATTCAGGTATCGCTCCAGGAACACCATTTGAAGCAATTCCTGACGATTGGAGTTGTCCAATCTGTGGTGTTAAGAAAGCTAATTTTGCACCATATCGTGAAGCTGAATTAAAAGTATCTTGAGAAACGCTTAAACCATAATCCCTCGATTCAAAATGGCAGCATGTTAAAAAATATACTCTCTATTTTAGATTAAGTTCCAGAAAATATTACACGAGAATTCCTATGACAACCCTCAGATTAATACCCTCTAAATTTGCAGGCATAGCGATTGAATCAATTACTATGCCAACCAAGGCCTAAGCAATATTCAAAACTACATTCAAATACAACAACAAATAAACTAAAAGAATTTCATATGCTTTGCGTAAGCCACCTGAATGAACCATGTTCGGCTCTGCAGATAGAGTTGGGGGTTCAATTCATTAGCTACTGAACAAAACAAAAGCTATTTTCCAATCAAAACCAATCAATTCATTTTTACCATTTCCTCGGGATAAACAGCAATATTAAACTTACGAAAGAGCTAACAGTTCAAAGGTTCTGAGCTTAGTCCATTCAATTTTTTTTCGAAAGCGAGCACTTCGCTTTCAGTAAAACCAATAAGCAAGACATTTGCATTAATGAACAGTGAGCAAACTCCAAATCTGCATTAAAACCTCAAACGGTTATATTGCCTGCTACAAATTAGTAAGCCCCGTCAATCCTAGAAGCAAAATCTCGCATCAACATTACCTATATCATAACTTTTTCCTGCAAAATCAAACTAAATCATGCCAAGAATAGTCTTTAATTCCTCAGCTTTCTTATGACTTCACCCTTGAAAACTCTTGATTGAATCAATAGCGGAACTTTCGAACAACAAGCCATCTTCCTTCATTTTTTCCTTCTATCCATCTCTTCAGTCTTATTTCATTATTTTTTCGTCCCTCCACTTCTCTTCGTGCCTCGTTCATCACACATTTCCGCGATGAAATAGATTCCTCAACAGGCTTTGGTTTTAACCCTGGCTTTGGTTTCAGACCAATTTCAGCCCAAGTGCCAGGCCTAGTAAACGTGAGAATAACGCCTTTTCCCTTCCATTTAGCACAAGCTCTCTCTGCTTTATCTATTGAAGAGTGAAAACACCCTCCTATTCCGATTACCACCAGTAACGATAAAAAGCATCTCACAGCTCTCTCCACATCAACAGAAGAAGTGTTCGCTTATTTTACAATAACCTATCAACACGAATCGAACTTGCAGTAAGAACTCTTTTTAACATAATAGTCTCCCTCACAACAAGAGCCGAAAGCAATTAAATCATTTATTTTGAACTACGGCGTCCTCAATTCATCATTCAATCTTTGATGACTCGAGAACCTTATTAACTATTTACCCACAAACTCATTTTTTAACGCGGCATCAAATTAAAAAAAACAGAATACAATAAAGATTTCATCCGGAGGAACCCATTCACCTATAAGAGGGAAGCTAAACAGATCCTTTTGGTTTGTGAATAAGCCAGGCTGTTCAATTCGCCGGTATCATTTTAAATCCTGATCTGTATTCGCGAGGGTAAGGAAAGGATGCACCAACACTCAGGGCGGTGGCCTTTCATTTGTATCCCGATCACGCACCTGTTCGGTTGTTTACAGCACAAATGCATCAATTGAGCTACTGACATGACTAGCCTTCAAGGAAGGAAGCCGGTTTGTAGCAGCTACGACGAGTGAATTGAGCCATGATGATTTCATGCTTGAAAAACCCTGCGTAGTATGCAGAATTATTTTCGAGGCCAAAAGTCCTCGAACTTTGTGCTGCTCGCGTCAATGTCGAATGCTTCTAGAGAAAAAACGCCGCACACTCTTGGAAAACTACAAAGATCATTCAGGGGGGGAACTCATAAGAGGCTTGAAAAAGCATGAAAGTTCCGAACTATCTTGTACATGAATCCAGTGAAATCATCAACCACATTTATTTACATTCGTCTTGCTGAGACAGCAAGCATTTTTAATAGTTCATACAAGCAAGTTTGCCGTAGCAATGAAGCAATGGGTGAATTTGATTCTCAAATCAGTCCATAGCGGTGCATCAATCTGGAGAGTCTATACTCATAAAATATAACCAAGATTCAACGTCAGGCGATCACGACCGATATGGCTCATCTCTTATCAATGAACCATCGCCTGAAACTGAAAACTCAAATTATTCATGCTGTAGGGCTGATCATTCTGAGGATCCACACAAAATTCTTATCTAAAATCTCAATAATGTAGGGAACTTGGGCTGAGCAGATGCAGCAGCCAGAGAACTTTAAAACAGAAGAATAGACAAAACTATGCCTTCATTCAAGACATAAACAGTAGCTACTCAGTGTTGACGTGTAGCCCAAGAAACATATATTCATATTATCAGCAAAATTAATGACACAACAACTTTCCAATCAAAGCCTTGTAAAATACTTGAAAAGTTCCTGAATCCAAACCCCTCAGCCGGCTCGACCTATCTTCTTAATCAAGCCAAACACAATTAGACATTTAGGTCACTAGGAGACACCCATACCAACAAAGATCTCTAAATACTGGGGCGATTAGCTCCTAGACAAGTATTTTGACAAAAAACTGACCAAACCAAGCCAATATTCCAAGCCACTGTTATTGCCTCAAGTCAAATAGGACATATAAAATTCAAACTGATCAAGACTTTGAAAAAGCTTGCTGAATCACTGACTTATGATCTAAAGTAAACAAAAAAATTATGAATGACCCAAATTCGAACAAAAATATAATCATCGCTCTGACTCGGATTGGGGACTTACTAGAAAAACAAGCTGAAAAGCTGGATTACATCAGTAGCCTTCTAGAGGACAATTCAACTCAGGAGATTGAATCTCAACTTGAAATGATCAATCAAAATCTCGTATCCCTTTTGTCATCTAACTGAGCATCGATGCAATCGGGCGAAGCACTTTTCCAAGTCTGCCCACTAAGGGCAGCTGCCTAACAAAGCAACCTGGAGATTGGAATTAGTCTCAGTGGGTACGGTTATCCTCTATAAATTGAGCAACAATTTGGGCTTAACTAAAAGCAGCGGAGAGACTTCAATGACTTCTCAAGATCTCTTAGTTCTTGGCCTTAGCTTTGGTATGGGCTGCTTCACGCTCCTTCTTCTTAACATTGACCAACATGCTCAGTGACAGATGAATCAAGTTGAATAAAAAATGAAGATCATCAGAAGCTGATGAGCATCCGCCTTTCGAATGTCGTCAAGCCAACTCGTGGTTCTCAAAGAGTGCAAAAAAAGGCCTCCTCCTCTTCTTTTCGGATTGACCAATATCAAAATTGAATGATGACTGAGGATACAGCGGCAGTTTCAACACAGATGAGTCAATGAATTGACTGACGAAGTTGTTTAATTTAGTACTGAACTCATGAGAATATATGTCATATTCATAAGCTAATCGATTCAAAAATTAAGTGGAACTTCAGTCATGACATTGCAAACGGCAGCAATATTAAAAAAGCTCCAACACTTACCAGCGGCCCAACAGTTGGAGTGGTTGGATCAGTGGAGCAGAGCACGAATGCAAGGTCGTGAGCCTCCAAAGCTGCCATGATCGCCAGCAAAGATTGGCAATAAGTCTATACTTTTCATACCAGAGACAATATAAGCCCAGATCATTCGAGGACATTCAAATCATCTACGCAGGAAGTTTTGACACATTAGAAGTGCCATCAATATTCAGAAAGGCATTTATTAATTGCGTTTATTTTTATTGATCGAGACTATTCTCCCAAGCAAAATAGTAATCAAAACATCGCTTATCAATATTTGGAATCTTTAGATTATGGCCAATCATTCGCTCAAGATTCCCGAGACAGCCTTCCTTACGTCCAAATAATCATTCAGAAAGGAATCACAATCGACCACTTTTTACGTCTAAAACTCCAACGATTACCAGTGTCTTCTACCTCGGGAATATTGTTAAAGTTAAACCCTATAGGGTCATTAGGGCGATTGCTAATTTCTGTCGCGCCATCTAAAGGGATTTCATACCCGACGTAATGATCACCCTCCTTACTACATGATCTCGCTGGAGACAGTGAGTAACTTGTCCAAAGTCCTGTTCTCTTCACGGTGAACGTCCCAGCATTTTCTGCCCATTGCTGACAAGCTCTAAGCGCAGCCTCCGGAGACTCATAGCGTCTCAAACCCTGCACAAAGTCAATCAAATTAGGCACCTGCGTAATAACAAGTGCGGCGAGAAGTAATTGTGTAATACGGCTTGATTTCATAAGGATTCATTCTTGCTCAAATTCTCCTGGAATCACACAATCCAAGAATCATAAAACTGGATTAGGGCATGGGCCACTCTCATCAACAGACTGATGCATTTGATGAATCACCAATGGTATGTAGAAGGTTTGAGTCAACAACGACTGGCACTGAAATAAAGCACAAAGTCGTTACGAGTATTTCCTGTTACTAGTCTTTCATCTAAGGATGCCGCTTGAAACATCCTATTGATGCATGGATCACTCGCCTGATTTAGCCTATCTCCTTGATCGGCGCCCTCCGTCGCAATCATTACTGTGAGCATAGACATACTGCTGCAATAAACAGCCGGATTATTCTTGCCGGCAACCGGCAAAACTCCAAACCAAGAATTAGGAGCAATTTACATTCGCCAGCACTAAGTGACGGCTTTTTCAAATCTTATGGAGGGTTAGATTTGATGCAAAATTAAACTGTTTCATTTCTTCTAAGGAATCGATGACTAATTGCCATGGCTATTCTGATCGATCAATGGCGACTCCACTCTAAAGAAGTCATTAATAGCGAAACCTACTTATTTACTAAGCCAGTTAAAATGGATTAGTAGATATGGTAAGTATTTTGAACTTACGATGAAGATTTAGATGCAGCGGCAAGTCTGATCAGGAAGCGTAGATCAATCGTTTTAGAACTTCCTTGGAGCTGGTGTTTTACCAGCTAATTCCACGTTGATTTCCTTGCAGATATTCATCACCGCATCAGTCCCGTACATAACTCCCGTTGGGCCATCAATAAATTCCTGAAACTGATCTTCTGTTATCCCCTCACGAACTTCCCAAATACAGAACACTGGGCCTTCGAGGGCAATCGGGCAGAAAGCATGAGCGTAAAATCCAGCTTCTAAATTTTTGGCGATGGCTTCATCCCAGTCACCACCTGGAGCCATTTTTGCCTGAACAGCATTCCACCACTCCTGAGATTTACCAGAACGAAATTCATGCTGAACGTGGAGAACTTGGAAGCCATGAGTAAATGCGATTCGAAATCACCAGGTGAAGACTGGTCTCTCTGCAGCAGGCCTCTCAGAGTGTGAGTCCTCTGCTGATAGCTATTGCCATAAAGTCCAACGAATCAGCCATCTGGATGTTGTTGTTATCCACAGATCCATCTTCTTCGATTTAGACGTCAGATTTCGCAGCAACAGGATCATCCGCCTCATTTAAGTCTCGTCTTATCCACTTGCATGAGGCGGTCTTGCCATCTGCCAAGAGGATTAGCATTTGAATCACATTGCTCGCCTCCCACTGATAACGCGGTTCTAAGCGGATTGTGCGCAGAAACACTATCAACTCCATCAAATCAATTGAAGGGACAGGAAATAATTCCATGATTAGTTACTTTGACTTTTTTTGAAAGAGTCTCCTGGAAGATTTAAGCCAAGGACAGATTGCTACTACTGAGAGGGTCACTACATCTCCAGTCGCAGCATCAATTTTTCAGACGATGACCAGCTTTAAATATCTATGGAGTCGCCCTGAAAATCCTAAAAAGGCGTGCTGTTGGAACCCTTTAGGGATTACCTCCGATGCGCTTCACTCAACGACCTGCAGCTTCTTAGGTAGCTGATCTTTCTACTTGGCTACCGAGATTCGAGGGGTCGTTATGGCGTGTGTGCAGTTGGCGGACTTGTTGCGGATTGCTAGCAGTCCAAACTCAGCAGGTGAATCTTGATAAATATGTATTGGACCGCTCTTCTTCAAGGCCATGACTGACGATCGTTGCGTGAGCCCGGAGCAGATCATGGGCACCTCTCAGCAGAGTGCACACGGTCATCGAAAAGGAACCACCTCCGCATTTTTCCTCAATGCGGAATGGGCTCTGCGCCGGCTCCAGAAAACCAATCAGGACCGTTTACAAGCTGCTGCATGCGAGCGCATGCTGCGGCTTCAGATGGTCGATATCGTGCATTCCAATGGGGTCGGCGACCTGTTCGACTGGCGCGATCAGGACATCGCCGAGATCTGTCGTCAAGAGATGTCGAAACGCGGTGATGAATCAGTTCAATCTTTTGATGATGACAACCGCGCGGCACTGACTGCAGGTGAGGTGTGCGGCTTCACGGGTGAAGATCTTCTTCCCGGAGAGCGGGATTTCGGAGCATCAGCAGCAGAGGTTACTGGCAGTGTCTCCAGATCCGATGACATGTTGAAGGAGCATTTGCAACGGCAGCGCGGAGTACGAAAAGGCACGTTTGGAGCCTTCTGCGCGAACTACCGCCTTGCCAGAGAGCAATCCGACCCTGCTTCTTCTGCAGCAGCAGCAATGATGCGCGAGCTGCTCCCCAAGGTCCATCAACTTGGTTATTTGCAGTGGTGGGTGTGCCGAGATAACTGGGCTGAGACTCTTGTCTCTGGGCAATGATCTTGAGAGTTGACTTCCCAGGTCCATCCGCAAAGTCTTGAGAAATGTGGTCGCTGCTATTCAGATCGAAGTGGCGAAATAACTCCCTGGTGATGGCTGGAGTCCATGGAACCCTTCCTCCCCAGTGCAAAACCAGCAAGGAGAATTGGTTTTGCCATGCCCCTGGGACCAACCCTTACCGACAAGTAATGCACTTCGATAGGTGAAGTCAGTCCTTGCTCACCCTGATCGATCCTCTCAAAACGTCAACTTGCGAACAGATCGCTGGAGGCATGGATGTCCCGATTGCATTAGTGCATTTCAGGCTGATCAAACTAGTCATTGAGCAGCAGAACCGATTGCCAGTTGTAATCCAACTCCTCTCGGGAGAGTTTGCGTCTCAACGTCACTTGCCCTGCTTCTCAAAGAGCCAAGGCACGCTTTGCTGCGGATCTCCTCGCCTGCAAATCGAAGACTTCGTCTGATTCTGGAATACGTTTCAACCCGTCTCTACTCCTGCTCAATTTCTGAACATGGCAGATGAATAAACCCTTAGCTTTTGATTCATCTCAGTCAGAAAGTCGCCGCAATCGTTTATTCACTTAGGCCTTCCGCTGAAGCGATGCCAGACCGTTGCACTTATGTGCTTAAAAAAGCAGGAGCCTCACTTCTACCTGAGTACGCGACTCGCCATCACCTTTAACCCAGACACATTGATGGCCATTACGGATGGACCCACACCGAACTCTGGCGGTCCGCAACATGCTGATTCCTAACTGCTTCGTTCTCGATCTCTTCAAGAAGCTCAACCAATTCTCCCAAAAAAACTGCGGTATCTAGGAAACCCCGGATACCACAATGTGATTGTCAACGCCCCCTGGCGGATTCGAACCGACGACCGGCTGCTTAGAAGGCAGCTGCTCTATCCAGCTGAGCTAAGGGAGCATCCACACATTTTGGCAGTCGACGGACACCACCCCGATTAAGATCCAAAACTGTGTAGTTCTGATGATGGCCCCCAGCAGGCTTAACGACAGCCATAAGAAGGAGATTGTTGAGAGGTACCGCGCTGGAGAGACCAGTGCCTCAATTGCTGCTTTGTATGGCTGCAGTGCCAACACAGTGAGTCGTACCGTTAGGTCCTTGCTCAGCTCAGAGGAGTACACCGCGCTCAAAACTCAGCGGTCTACAAGAAGCACTGTTAACGAGACAAGACTTGCAGAAATTAATATCAATGAAACCATTTCAACTGAGGCCACTCAATCTGAGAATGGAGCTATTGGTGATGATCTCCACCAAAAAGAGCCCCCATCAACTGCAGCAGACTCCACAAATGAAGATTCAATAAACGAAGAAAAAGATGGACAGCCCCTTGTTCTCAATGATGCGGATGAGTTGAGTCGCGATGATCATGACGAAATCGAGGGGTTTACCTTTCAAGAGGACGATGTATTTCATGAAATAGCGGTTCTACCCGTAGATCTTCCTCAAGTCACGACTCAACAAGTGATCTGCAGACAATTTGCATCTGAGCTGCTGCCAGAGAGCGTTTACATGCTTGTAGACAAAACCGTAGAGCTCGATCCTCGCCCTCTCAGTGAGTTTCCTGAATTGGGACTCAGTGATCCTTCAGAGCAACAACGCCAAGCACTTTGCCTTTACGCGAGTCCGCGCGCTGCTAAACGCCAGTGTGGACGCAGTCAGAGAGTCATTAAAGTTCCGGACACCCACGTGTTTGCACAAACATCGTCTTATCTTCTTGCCCGTGGCATCACACACTTGGTGATTGAGGGCTCCCTATTTACTCTCATGTCCTAATTCAGCGATCTTGTTCAGGTGCCAAAACCGCTACCAAACTGCCACCGCTCACGATCCCCAAAACCAGGCTGACGCCCACAATGAAGCCTGAAGGAAGAGGTGCCGACTGACCAACACCAAGGTTAAGGCGATGCCGGTCATTCAGATTCTGAGCACCCAGGCAAAGAACCAGTAACAGCGTCAAGCCACTACCAAGACTTAAGAGAAGCAGCCTCAGGCGGAGAAACATTGCATTAGTTAATTTGAAATCAGTCTGCATGTTCGGTCACCGTATGAAGCAGGGCATAGAGCTCGCGTTTTGAGCGACCAATACGGTTAGAGAGCACTTTTGCAGCATCCTTTGCACTCATCCCTTCCCTCGTGAGTTCAAGCAACTGTTCACAGCATTGTGAATCGCTCAGCTCATTAAATTTGACTGGTTCCGCTCCCCCCAACACCACGGTGCATTCCCCCTGTGGGCTGTGCTCGTTGAAATGACTCCAAGCAGCACCAATGGTTGGGCCCACCTGTTGCTCATGACGCTTGGTCAGTTCCCGAGCCACTTGTAAAGGTCGCTCCTCACCGCAGTGCGCGATCAACTCTTCAAGGAGTTGGCACAAGCGGTGAGGAGCTTCGTAAATCACGCTTGTGCGCTGTTCGTTAGCGATCAAAGCGAGACGATCGCGTCGTTCCCGGCCTCTAACGGGGAGAAAACCCTCGAAACAGAAGCGATCTGTAGGAAGACCGCTGCTGACCAGTGCTGTTGTCGCTGCGCATGGACCAGGAATCGACATCACCTCACATCCGGAGAATCGGGCGGCGGCAACCAACTCCTGACCAGGATCACTGATCCCCGGCAAACCTGCATCACTAATCACCGCAACGCTTCGACCGTCGTGCAATTCCATCAATAGTTGAGGGATTCGAGTGCGCGTGTTGTGCTGATGAAACGAGCACCGTCGGGCAGTTGAACCGATGCGGCTGAGCAGCTGCCCGCTATGCCGCGTGTCTTCACAGGCAACGGTATCCACATCGATCAGAAGAGCACGCGCTCTCGGCGAGAGGTCACCGAGATGACCAATTGGGGTCCCAACCACGTAGAGGACACCAGCAGCAGGTTCAGCGCGTTGTTTCACAATGACTTCACCCAGATCAAACCATGATGCCGAGCTCGCAGACCCTCCTAGCCGGTATCAGTCTGGACGATGTTTTGAAAGTCCTTCGCCCTTTGAGCTGGGGAGCGGCTGACATTTTGATCGCCTATGCCCGTGGGCAACAGCCCCCCCACGGCTTTCCTAAGCCCCTCAGCGTTGATGATGGTGGTGAAGGTCCAGTATCCGCAGCGGATCTTGCCGTCAATCAATGGCTCTTGGATGGCGTAAAAAAATCATTCCCAGCAGCCAATTGGACCCTTCTCAGTGAGGAAACGGCCAAAGAGCAACTGACGGAGGGGCAACCCTTAGAGGCTGAATGGCTTTGGATTTTGGATCCGCTTGATGGAACCAAAGACTTTTTGCAAGGCACAGGTGAATACGCCGTACATCTGGCCTTAGTGCATCAACAACGGCCAGTGCTTGGGGTAGTGCTAGTTCCAGAACGAGAAGAGCTTTGGATTGGTGTGGTGGGTGACGGCACCTGGTGTGAAAACCGCTCCGGAGAGCGCACGTCGGTTCGTTTCAGTGAGCGAAAAGTCGCCAACGAACTCATCTTGGTGGCAAGCCGCAGTCACAGAGATCAACGACTTGAACAGTTGATCACAGCCCTAAACCTTGGTGACTCAAAGGCAGTGGGCAGTGTCGGCTGCAAAGTAGCCACGATCCTTCGCGGCGAAACCGATTTATACATCTCCCTATCTGGGAAAAGTGCCCCAAAAGATTGGGATATGGCCGCTCCAGAAGCCGTACTTCTCGCTGCTGGTGGCGCCTTCACCCATGCAGACGGCGGAGAGCTCACCTACAACACTGGCGATGTTCGCCAGGCGGGATGCTTGATCGCTAGCCATGGAAAGGCCCATGCCGCTTTGTGTGAGAAAGCGGCACAGGCAATGGGAGTAATCGATCCCGGTTTTCAGGTATGAGCCAGGGGGGAGCGCCTCTCAGGAGAGAGGTGCAACTGGCGTGGGAGCCGGTTGTGACTCAGGAGACTCACCATTCTGAGGAACACCACGAAGGGTGAGGTTGATACGGCCGCGATTGTCGATTTCACGGACGCGAACAGTGACCTCATCTCCCACCTTCACCACATCTTCGACTTTTTCAACCCGCGCCTCAGAAAGCTGTGAAATGTGAATCATGCCTTCTTTTCCAGGAAGAATTTCAACGAAAGCTCCAATCGGAATGATGCGGGTGATGGAGCCGGTAAACACCTCACCCTCATTGACCTTTCGAGTGAGGCCTTCAATGATCTTCTGAGCTTCCTCAGCTGCTGCACCGTCGTGAGATGCAATGGTGACAATTCCACTGTCCTCAATATCGATCTTGGTATTCGTGCGCTCAGTGATGTTTTTAATGGTGCGACCGCCTGGTCCAATGACTGTGCCAATCAGCTCAGGATCAATTCGGAAACTCAACAGGCGAGGTGCGTGAGGAGATAACCCTTCACGCGGACTCTCGATCGCTTCCATCATCTTTTCAAGGATGTGGAGACGAGCGGGCCGAGCCTGTTTAACGGCCTCTGCCACGATGCTCACTGGAAGTCCGGTGATCTTCATATCCATCTGCAGGGCGGTGATCCCCTTGTCCGTGCCAGCCACTTTGAAGTCCATATCCCCAAGGAAGTCTTCAATGCCCTGAATGTCAGTGAGGATTTTCACTTCATCACCTTCCTTGATCAATCCCATAGCAGCACCACTTACGGGCGCTTTAAGCGGGACACCTGCATCCATCAATGCCAATGTGCTTCCACATACTGAACCCATAGAAGTGGAGCCATTCGAGCTCAGAACTTCGCTGACAACACGCACCACATAGGGAAATGTATCTTTCGCAGGGAGTACGGGAAGAATGGCCCTCTCGGCCAGTGCACCATGCCCAATTTCACGGCGCCCAGGAGAGCGCATCGGACGCGTCTCGCCGACGGAATAAGCCGGGAAGTTGTAGTGATGTAAGTAGGTTTTTTCATTACTGGGGTTGAGATCATCCATCTCCTGCGCATCACTCGGAGTGCCGAGAGTGGCAGTGGACAACACTTGGGTTAAACCCCGTTGGAATAAACCAGAACCATGGACACGCTTTGGCAACACACCGGCTGCCGCGCTGATCGTACGAACCTGATCAAGATCGCGCCCATCGACCCTTTTTCCTTCTTTAACAATCTGCTGGCGCATCAAAGTTTTTGTGAGTGCCTTGAAACTGTTTGGTAGAGCTTTGCTGTTAGCACTCACGGCAACACGGACAGGATCAGATTCTTTGAGCTCCTGAATGGTTTCCGCCGTCGTGCTGCGGATTGCATCAAGCTTTTCGTCACGCTCGCCCTTGGTTTGCTCGAATTGACCGAGCACCTCCCCAATTGCCTTACTGCAAGCTTTTTCTAAGTAGACAGGCAGAGTTTTGTCTTGTTCAGGAGATTCTGGAATAACTTGCTCGATCCCAGCATCTTTAAGGATGGATTGTTGGGCTTTGATTAATTCAGAGACAGCTTCGTAACCAAAGTCGATTGCCTCAATGACATCACCTTCGGGAAGCTGATTCGCGCCTGCTTCAACCATCACTACACCCTGTGGAGTGCCGGCTACGACGAGATCAAGATCACCACGCTCGATTTCCCGATAGCTGGGGTTGAGCACAAAGTCATCCCCGAGCAGCCCCACGCGAACTGCCGCCATCGGTCCATAAAACGGGATCTTCGCGAGCAAGGTGGCCATTGATGCGCCTGTTACCGCAAGAACGTCAGCTGGAACCCTCTCATCGAGAGACATGCAGGTCGCAACAATCTGCAAATCATCGCGAAGCCAACTGGGGAACAGCGGACGCATCGGCCTGTCGATGAGACGACATATCAGCGTTGCGCGCTCTGGTGGACGACCCTCTCGACGCATGAAACTTCCAGGAATCCTTCCTGCGGCGTAGAGGCGTTCTTCGTAATCGCAGATCAGCGGAAGAAAATCAATTCCATCTCGACCTGTGGAGCGGGTAGCCGTGACCAATACGGAGGTGTCTCCGCACTCAATCATCACCGAGCCACCAGCTTGGGGGGCATAGCGCCCTGTAGTCAGCCGAATCTCCCGACCGTCAAAGGAGATCGACTGCGTCTGACCTTGCACGTTGTTTATGTCTTTCTGTCAACCGTGATTCTTACATTTGAGCGGAGCAGTTGTCGGCATCATCGGGGTTGATCCAGAAAATCCCACTGGTTCATGGTCATAAAAAAGGAGGTGTTCACTCACCTCCTGATTCATTAAGCGGTATCAAACTGATCAGTAATCACCAGCTGGACTTCACAACACCTGGTAGTTCACCTTTGTGGGCCCGCTCGCGAAGCTGATTACGACAGAGTCCAAAGTCGCGATAAACGCCTCTGGGCTTTCCTGTTGCCCAACAGCGATTACGAACACGATTTGGAGCACTGTTGCGAGGAAGAAGCTGGATCTTGCGATGGATCTCCAATCGCTCCATAGGATCTTTAGCCGAATGGAATGCAGTCATCAAAGCTGCTCGTTTAGCTGAAAAGCGTTCAACCATTTTTTTGCGCTTTACATCGCGGGCAATCATTGACTTCTTGGCCATGCAGCGATTCGGGTCCTGAAATATTGATCCTTCATAGTATCTGTTCACTGACCAATGAAGCGCTGAACAACCGAGAGTTGACTTGTATCGCGCACGATGAGAAGAACACTCAGTCCAACCACCAACAAAAAGCTGGATTGCATCACAATCAATTGAAAGCGCTCTGGAATTGGCCTGCCGCGAACTCCCTCAAGGAGGATGATCGCTAACTGCCCTCCATCCAGAAGAGGCAAGGGAAGAGCATTGAGAACGGCAAGGTTGATCGAAATCAGAGCCATAAACAAGGCGAGACCGCTTCCTCCTTGACTGGAGAGCTGGGCGCCCATCTCAACAATCTTTACTGGACCACTGACCTGCTGGGCGGTGGTTCCAAAATCAGTAAACAGAGATCCATAACCAGAAACCGTTCGTTGAAGCAATCCACTGAATTGCGCCGATCCACTCCGTATCGCTTCACCCAAGCCATGAACTGCACGAGTGTTTCCGCTGAAGTTGGCTTGAAGCTGAGCTCCAATTCGTCCCTGCCCTTGATGGTCTTCGGGAATGAGCTCAACCGTGCGCACTACTCCATTCTTTTCAACTTCGAGTGACAACGGAACGGATGGGCTAGCCCGGACGGGCGTTACTGCCTCTTTCACAGCAGACTCGCCACGACCAAGTGGCAACCCTTCAATACTCAAGATGTGATCACCAGGTTTCAACCCTGCTTGTTCCGCAGGCTCTCCCTGCTGAACAGCCATCACCATCACCCCGGGATCAGGATCACCTGGTACACCTGCCAAAGCCGTATGGCCTACCAGAACCAACCAAGCAAGAAGCAAATTGGCAAGAACCCCTGCGCTGATAACTAGGGCTCTCTGAGGAATCGGACGATTGCGAAGCAGATCAGGATCATCCGCCGGAATCGGGCTGTTTTCATCATCGTCAGGGAAAGAAACAAATCCCCCAAGAGGAAGAACGCGCAGGGCATAGGTCACTCCCCCACGCTCGAGTTTCCAGAGAGCAGGTCCAAATCCAATGGAAAATCCATTGACCCGTATTCCCTGAAATCTGGCTGCGAGAAAGTGACCAGCCTCATGGATCACGATCAGCAGCCCAAGGACCAACAATGCCGCCAGAACGTTCATGCAGGATTCTTTAATCCATTCATTCTGGCTGGAGACGATCGCGACCGAAGTAGGGAATCAGGGCCCGAGGCAACTTCACACTCCCGTCAGCCTGTTGCCCGTTCTCAAGCAAAGCTGCCATGGTGCGCCCTATCGCAAGACCGCTTCCATTGAGAGTGTGCACCAACTTTGAAGTATTGCCCTCTTTCGTGCGAATAGACGAGCGTCGAGCCTGGAAATCCGAGCAAACACTGCAGCTCGAGATTTCCCGGTAAGCACCTGCTCCAGCTAACCAGACCTCGAGGTCATAGGTGCGTGCAGCTGAAAAGCCAAGATCACCCGTACAGAGTTCAAGCACTCGATAAGGCAACTCCAAGGCTTGAAGCACGGCTTCGGCATCGGCCGTGATCTGTACAAAAGCCTCTTCGGAGCGTTCTGGATGCACAAACCAATACAACTCAACTTTATTGAACTGGTGCAAACGAATGAGCCCTCGAGTGTCGCGTCCGTAGCTGCCTGCTTCTCTCCGAAAACAAGGGCTATAAGCCACATAGCGGAGTGGCAATTGTTCAGCAGGAATGATTTCGTCTCGATGCAATGAGGTGAGCGGAACCTCAGCAGTTGGCGTCAACCAAAGATCATCATCTGCACAACGGAAGCTTTCCTCCGCGAATTTGGGCAGTTGACCTGATCCCAACAGGCTTGCACTGTTCACCAGAACAGGGGGGAGTACCTCCCGGTAACCCTTCCCCGAATGCAAATCGAGCATGAAGTTGATCAGCGCTCGTTCAAGCCGAGCACCCTGCCCAAACAGAGTGACGAAACGGCTCTGAGCAATTTTCACGGAACGCTCCGTATCGAGCAAACAAAGCCGATCTGCGATTTGCCAATGCTCCAGGAGTCCCTCTTGAACAAGGGGGGTTCCCCAGCGACGAACTTCTATGTTGTCGGTTTCATTGCGACCGTCCGGACAGACATCAGACGGCAAATTGGGATAGCTGAGCAGGTCTTCACGTAAACGGGCTGTTAGTTGTTTCTCCTCATCCTCGAGAACGGCAACCTTTTGCTTGATTTGATTCCCTTGTAAGCGAAGTTCCGCAACCTCGGAGCCCTTCGGATCGGCCCCACTTTTAATACGCTGACCAACCTCTTTCCCAATTTGGTTGCCTTCGGCTTGAAGGCTGCTGCGACGCTCCTCTAGATCGCGTTGCTGCTGAGCAATGAGTTGAAGACCCGTGAGATCAACATCCATCCCCCTGCGACCCAGTTCACGGGAAATCAATTGAGGGTTGTCACGCACCAGGCGCTGGTCAAGCACGGAGTTTCTGAAGTGGAGCTGAGCAGCCTACGTGTCTATTCAGATCCTGAGTTAATAAGTTTTAGAGAACTTGGCCAACCATCACAGCTGCAACAGCTGAGAACAATGTGATGCCAAGTGCGGTGATTGGGTTCTGCCCTTGGGCGACAGCAACAGTAGTGATCACACCTGCACCAAGACATGCAGCAGCGAGTTGAGTGGTGAGATCAGAAGAACGATTCACAGACGGGTTGGCGCTATTTACGAAACATACGGAGGCCACAAAGATTGGTACGAACAATGCGTGTAGTTCGTTACGCCCTGTCAGGGTTCGTTACCAGTCGCAATGAAGCAGGCCGTGCCCTGCCGCTGCTAGCCCATTGCTTAAGTCCTTCCAGCTGTTCTTTTGCAGTGCGCGACAGAGGGACCAATTGAGCCGCAGCCTGAATCAAGTCGGCCTCAGCTAATTCTCGACCCTCAGCAAAGGCCAGGTGCATGGCTTCGATCACTGTTTGCTCTAGTTCAGCTCCGGAATAGCCATCCGTTCGATCAACGACCGTATCCACAGGAAGTGAGAGACCTGGACGTCTGCGGCTGATATGCAAATTCATGATGCTTTGGCGCTCAGAACGCGCTGGCATATCAAGCAAAAAAATCTCATCAAAACGGCCCTTTCTGAGGAGTTCAGCGGGAAGGCGGTCGACTCCATTGGCTGTAGCGACAACAAAAACAGGGGAGGTTTTCTCTGCCATCCAGGTAAGAACAGTCGCCAATACTCGCTGACTGGTTCCGCCATCGCTTCGGCCATCGCTCCCAAAACCCTTATCAATTTCATCGATCCAAAGCACGCAGGGAGCCATCGCTTCAGCTCTTTGGATCATTTCACGCGTACGCGCCTCGCTAGCGCCAACAAGTCCTGCAAACAGTCGACCCACATCCAAACGGAGGAGTGGCATTGACCAACTGTGAGCGATCACCCTTGCAGTTAAAGATTTGCCAGTGCCCTGTGGCCCCACCAAAAGGACACCTCGCGGAAGAGGCAATCCAAATCGCCGAGCTTCATCACTAAAGGCACGATGACGCTGCTCTAGCCACTGCTTGAGAGACTCAAGCCCACCAATATCCGCTGGAGTGGCGTCTGTACGACAGAACTCCAGCACCTCACTGCGAGCCAGGGCTAGACGCTTCTCTTCAAGAACGTCAGCAAGATCTTGGCGGCTCAGCTCGCCACGCTGAGCGAGAGCTTTAGCCGCCACATGACGAACACGTGATTCGCTCAACCCGCAACAGGCATGAGTCAACTCTTCAAGCACCTCGCTGTTCAACGGCGAACCGGTTGCCTTCGAAATATTCCCTAGCAGAGTCATCAGTTCCTTTTCTTGCGGAAGCGGCAAGTCGAGGAGTGTGAGGGCCTCTTCTAAATCTGCTGGCGGTGTCCAGCTACCACAACCGAGCACGAGAGTATGAGAGCGTCCCCTTAAGAGACTTGTGAGATTGCGCAGCATTCGGGCGATACCCGCGTCATCACAGAAGCGATGAACATCCTTGAGGAGAAGGAGTGTTGGGCTATTGCCATCAAGATCCTGCAACCACTGCAGTACCGCCATCGGCTGACGGGATCCGAGCCCTTCACTGCCAAGAACGCCGGAAAGGCCACTAACAAAATCCCAGCAGGCCAGTCGTCGGCCTGGCAAGCGTTCAGCGGCTTGCCCTAACAGAGATTCAACTCTCTCTTCCTCATGGCTACGAATCCAAATCAGCGGCGTACCTGCTCGAATCAGCAGATCTAGATGTTGGGCCCACTGTTCAGTCAATTGCTACCTCCTACAACTCATCGACGGCAGAGCGCAAAGTCAATAGAGCTTCCCAGCGCGGATCCACAGCTGGCAACTCAGAAGACGAAGCTTCTTTTTTTAACGATTGAGGAATCCCCGGACAGGCATCGCCACAGAAGTTCACTGCCGGCAATTGAAGACTTAATTGTTCGAACACCCATCGCTCAGGCTCGAAATCACCCCTGGGATCTAGGCACTCCACAAGTCCCTCCAACGCTGACGCATCTAGACCCTCCTCAGCCATTGCTTCGGAAGCTTCTCTATCACCGAGCCAGATCAGTTCATTAGTGCTGGTGGAAAGTGCTCGATTGAACTGATTCAGGCAGCGGTCACAGCACAGAGTCACAATCGTTTTGGCCAGCCCTCTCACCTCCAAAACATTGCCTCTGTGCTCTGCCAAGAGCCTTCCTCGAACTGGTGTCAGAGTCTCTAGATCTTCGAGATGGCCCTCGAATTCCCAATCGCGAACAGAACCAAGAGCTTGTAGTTCCCGAAGAGGAACGGGCTCAAGCCCCGGAATCATTTGTTTCCGCCCTTGGGTTCAAATGGCATCCTCCCTGAAGACGATCCACCGCCTGCAGACGCTCCAGCAGGAGCTTGAGCCTTCTGGAGCATCTGATCATCAAGAATTGACTGAAGATTGTCTGGGAGCGCCTCGCGTGTCAGGAGGAAGGTTTGCAGTGCCTGGAAAATGTTGGCGATCACCATATAGAGCAGAACACCTGCTGGTAATGGGAAAAACAAAAACATCCCAGTGATCATGACCGGAGTGATCTTATTTGCAGTGGATTGCTGGGGATTCGCAGGCATACCCATCCCAGACAAAAGCTGAGAAGCAAACAAGCTCAAACCGAAAGCACCAATGAGAATCGCAATATCCCAATTGATTGCTCCCTCTGTGTAGAAGCCAACTTGGCCCAAAGCTTTGATGAACAAAAATCCGCTGCGGGCAGCCAAACCAGGGATCTTGCCTTCAACGGTTGCATCACCTGTGGTGAGAGCCTGAATCTGACCGTTCTCACTCACTTTGACGATGTCTTCGCCTTTGGTGACAGTCCAAGTTGGAACGAAGCGTTGACCGTTATCAACTCCAGAAATCACATCACGGAAACTTTCACCGCTGCGGGTCTCAAGCTGAATCGCCACACTGTCACCAGCGCCGATCTTCGTACCCCCAGGAAGACTCGCCACGACAGGAACATGGTTGGTTTCCGTCACAAAGATTGAGTGGCTCGCACTGGTAAACGGTTTGGGCTCAACAGCTGCGATTTGATCCGAAGGGAGAACTTTGAGGTTGAGCGTGTAGGGAACATCCGCAAAAGGTGAACCACGCAATGTTGCGAAAAGCGCAAACAAAATCGGCATTTGAACGAGCAGTGGCAAGCACCCAGCCAAGGGGCTGCCGAACTCCTTCATCAATTTACCCAGTTCTGCTTGCTGCTTTTGCGGATCGCTGGCGTAGCGAGCCTTGATCTCAGCCTGGCGTTTCTGCATCACGGGCTGAGCGATTCGCATGCGCCTGGCACTACGAATGGACCCTGCACTTAAGGGAAATAAAGCCAGACGGATGACCACCGTAAGGGCCACGATCGCGAGGCCATAGCTGGGAACCAATCCGTAGAAAAAGTCCAGGATTGGCAGCAACAGATTGTCGGAGATGTACCCGATCACGATGGCGTTCCGAGTGATTGATGAATGTTGTTGCCAGTGTGCAACAGCACAGGGGCTTCTGTGGAAATCCGCTTAAAACGGACAAAATTTCAAGCGGCGAAACCTTTGCTGTCTTCAGCCTTCGAACTGGAACTTTCTCGACGAGCGCGGATACGCTCCTCGATGTAAGTCTCAAGCTCTCGGAAGCGGGGCACAGATCGAAGTTCTAAACGTGAGCCGTCGGTCAAGACAAGGACCATGTCACCCCAGGCACCGAATCCACGCGAGACACTTCGAACTTCCTGGACCTGACTAAAAACGACCTGACTACGGTCTCTCCCCATCCAGCCGCCAGTGACGGAAATTCGCCGACTGGTGATGTTGAAACGCAGCCAGACCGCACGAACAATGGCTCCGACAGCGAAGGGCAACCCGATCAAAGTCAGTCCAAGCAACAGGTTGAAAATCAAGTCCCCGCGTGCTGGCCCTCCCTCGTAAAAGGTCTCTTCTTGAATTGAAGTTGACATAGCTAGTACCCCGCTTGTTGGAGCAATCTGTCGCATTCTTCCAGGATGAGGGCCTCAGAAGCATCCGCACCAGGCTTGAGGCTGATCAAAACCCAAGTATTTCCATACTGCAAAGACCTCTCAAAGCGATGACGGAGATGATCATGAAGGCGGCGTCTGAGTCGATTACGGATCACTGCCCTTTTGCTGACCTTACCGCTAATAACAACGGCGCAACGGCAAACGGACAATGTTTTCTGACTTTCAAGAGGTCGGCAATTCGAGCGAAGAAGCCTCGGCATCGCCGCAGCTTTACGGAGAGTCATCAACGTTCCCTGGAAGCGCTGTCCTTTTCGATGCAAATGATCAAAACAACGGTGTCCACGTAATCTCATTGCAGTAGGTAACACCATCAAAATTAATTGAAGACCTCTCCAAAGAGGATTAGGTGGGAATGATCACAGTCAGGCTGCAAGACGAGAACGACCCCTTTTGCGGCGTGTCCGAATCACACGGCGACCGGTATGGGATCGCATGCGAACACGAAAACCCGAAACGCGTTTGCGCTTGCGGCTGGTACCACCGAAAGTTCGTTTGGTCATAGATTCACTACGGCGTCGAGCCTTTTATCAGAGAAAGAGTTTATCAGCCAATGCTTAGTCGATACTGAAGTTCCAGCTTCCTAGGTAGCCAGCAACGGGAACGTCTCCAGGTGCCTGAGCCAAAGCATTGAACTGGAACATACCGGACTGACTCGGATTGAAGATCGTCATTGAAACCGCATAAGTGTCTTCAGTGGGTATGGGTGTTTCTGGGAAAACCTCAATTGCCGATTGATTTTCACTAATCTCAAAAACGGCAGGAATGACTTCTTCGCAGCGACTTCTCGACAACATTCCACCCTTTTTCATTTTACAAAGTTTCAACTTGCGTGGGCGTATTCGAGCGTTGAAATAATCAGGAATAGTAATACTTAATTTCAATATTGCAGTTTTACGATCTTTTGGTCTAATCATGAAAAAGTAATCAGAACGCTCCCTTTGTCGAGTACTCGTCTGCACGTAATAAAGCTTCCGATAGTTTTTGTCGCTTTCCCAGCGAAACTCCATCAAAGAAGGGGTGTTCTGAGCTTGTACAGCATTGGGGTTGAGCAACTCCGCCACTGAGGCTGAGGCAACAACTCCACAACCGATAAGCCCCGCTGCGAAAGCGAGGCGTCGTGCCGAGGTCGTAGGGGAAAAATCCATCTATCGATTTGGTGAGAACTCTCACCACAGTTTTAGTTTCGCTGATTCTCCTAACAACCGCATGCAACAGGGGGCTAGGAGGGCCGGCGTGGCATCTGTCAGTTGTGACCGGATCTATCTGGTCTCAGCCGACTGGCATCACCCAGGTAGACGTGGCGGAGCTCCTGTTCGTCTGGCATCCAGGTGTGGGCAAGAAGACGAATGCACCTTGCCAGGTCTCCCTCGACAGCCATTTGCTGGCAGTCGATGAGAGCCACCCCATCCCAGCCTTCCCGCCGCCGAGCAATGGCAGCAGGAAAACAGGCGTCTAGATCGGTTGTCACAGAAAACGTGATCGAAACGATGCACTCGGGCTTCAATGCGTTGTGCTCCACCAGGGCGTCCATCAGTTCAGAGACCGCCTGCTCAATCGCAAAAACTGTATTGGCGCTGCAGGTGGTCGCACCTCGAAGACCGCGCAAAGCCAATCCGCTTCCAACGGTCATGGCCTAAACAACCAAAGAGGTTGGCCGGTCAGCTCAAGTTCCATCGTGATGAGCTCCTGAATTCGCGCAAAAAGCATGGATCCTGACAACCCTTGCAGCAATGTCTTGCGTGGTTTTCCAAGGGTCACCACACGGCAGCGCTCCTCATCTAAATCAGCCAATTGAGCGGCAAGAACCCTTGCGCGCTCTTCATCGCCCAGCTCATCCACAAGCCCAAGATCTTTGGCTTGAGCGCCGCTAAACACTCGACCATCAGCAAACTCGCGAACGCGCTCCTCATTCAGATTCCGCCCTTGTGCAACAGCAGCCACGAATTGCTCGTAACTGCTGTCGATCAAAGCTTGAAGAAGCTGGCGCTCCTCCGGGCCGAGGGCACGATCAGGAGAAAGGATGTCTTTAAACGCTCCACTCTTGACGGTTTCAAATTTGACACCGACACGCTCTAGCAATTTGGAGAGGTTGTTGCCGCGAAGAATCACACCAATGGAACCAGTGATCGTGCCCGGATTCGACACGATTGTTTCAGCGGCTACTCCCACATAAACCCCACCAGAGGCAGAGATATTGCCGAAGCTGGCGACAACGCGACAGCCTTTTTCTCGCAATCTCAAGAGAGCAGCATGAATTTCCTGACTATCGCCAACAGTCCCTCCAGGACTGTCGATTCTCAGCAGAAGTGCCGGGAACTCTCGCTCCTGCACCTCCTTCAATGCTTTAAGGACGCGTCGGCGAGTGGAGCCCGTAATGGCCCCCTCAATGGCGATCCTCGCCATCCTTCGCCTGGACTTGCGGCGCCAGGGCCAAATCATGTCGTTCAATCGAACACGTTTAGATCTTAAAAAGGAGCCTGTACGCGGCACCCCATGGGATCTCTCCGCCGAGGGCTGCTGATGGTCCTCCCCTTCATTCTCTGGGGGACGGCCATGACAGCGATGGCTCCACTCGTCAGTACTGGAGGGCCAATTCTTGTCTCCTGTCTAAGGCTCCTCCCTGCTGGAATCGTGGTGATCGCCCTCGCTCCACTCCTTGGGCGTTCCTTACTAATTGATCCAGCCGATCGGGGCTGGTTTCTCCTTTTCACGCTGATTGATGCCCTGCTGTTCCAAATCTGTCTCACCCGCGGACTTGAGGGCACTGGCGCCGGACTTGGATCAGTCTTAATTGATTCTCAGCCTTTGATGGTTGCGTTACTTGCACGCTGGCTTTTTGCAGAATCGATCAATCCTTTTGGCTGGATAGGGTTGGTTCTTGGCCTGGTGGGAATTGTTTGCCTTGGCGTTCCTCAACCTTTGCTACAGCACTGGTGGTTATTAGGTGAAGGAGTGTCCTTTCAATCTGGTTGGCAGGCTGGAACTGGATGGATGTTGGCAGCTGCCATTGCCATGGCCGTCGGCACAGTGCTGAGTCGATACGCCTGTCGAAACAGCGATCCAGTAGCCGTTACCGGCTGGCACATGTTGCTGGGAGGACTACCGCTCTTGGTTTGGCATGGCTTCGACAGCACGTTTCCGTTCATTCCCCCTTGGTCTGCCTTTGCCTGGGCGCAAATGGCCTATGCCTCTCTGATGGGTAGTGCTTTGGCCTACGCCCTATTTTTCTGGTTCGCGAGCCGAGAAGACCTCACAGGATTCACCACACTTGGATTTCTCACTCCTGTTTTTGCACTCGCTTCTGGAGGGTTGTTGTTGCAAGAACGCTTAGAGAGTTTGCAATGGTTGGCTGTACTTCTGGTGCTGCTATCAGTGGTTCTGGTGAGTCAGCGCAAGCGATTCTGGGAGCCAATTCCTCTCGTTAATGAACCCCAGCAAAACGATGTTGGTGCATGAATAATTCGCTAAATCTAATTCTGGTAAGTACGCCCATAGGGCACCTCGGCAGCGGCCGTGGTGGGGGCGTCGAACTGACGCTGACGTCCTTACTGAGGGGGCTCGCCTCAAGGGGGCATCGGATCACTCTCATCGCCCCAGGCGAATCTGTTGTTCCGGAAGACTGCTCCAACATCACCTTGCACAGAGCCCAGGGGATCGATCAACCCAGCTGGCAGCACGCTGATGCTGAGGCTTCCATTCAAATTCCATGTGAAGGAGTTCTTCCGCGTCTTTGGGACCTTGCGCTGTCTTTGGGAGAAGAAGCGGATGCCGTTATCAACTTCAGCTACGACTGGTTGCCGCTCTGGCTCACCCCTCATGTGAAGCCATCGTTATTCCACTTGGTGAGCATGGGATCTGTATCTCGAGCGATGGACGATGCAGTCTCTCAATTGGCTCGCTGGGACCAGAGACGAATGTCGTTCCATACCCATCGCCAAGCGAGCGATTTTTCGTTGCCCCATCAACCAACAGTTGTTGGAAATGGCTTTGACTTAAGCGGTTACGAGCTGAAACTGAACACAGTTGGACCGTTGGGTTGGGCGGGACGCGTCGCACCAGAAAAAGGACTCGAAGATGCTGCCTCCGTTGCCGCCTCATTACGTGAGACGCTCTTGGTCTGGGGGCTAGTAGAGGATGCTCGGTATGCAGAAGCGGTTGAAGCAGCCGTACCTCCCGGAACGATTCAATGGCTTGGGTTCAAGCCCACGCAATTACTTCAGAAGGAGTTGGGATGTTGCCGCGCCCTGCTGAACACTCCGAAATGGAATGAGGCTTACGGGAATGTGGTGGTCGAAGCGATGGCGTGTGGAGTGCCGGTGGTGGCCTACGACCGAGGAGGACCCGGTGAACTCATTCAAAATGGTGTGACTGGATGGCTTGTAGCTCCTGATGATGTTGAAGCCTTAGCAGTGGCCTGTGGAAAGGTTGAAAAGATTGATCGTCGCGGTTGCCGTCATTGGGTAGAGCAGTTTGCAAGCCATGAGGTGTTTGCACGACGCGTTGAGAACTGGGTCCGTCAGGGACTCTCATCAGGGGATGGCACGATCTCACCATGCCGATGATTTCAGCCACCGCCATCACACTCATCACACCAAGACAGCGAAGCCGCGGCCTGCTGCTGATTCTGGCCCTGGGCCTTGCTTTGTGTTGCTGGCAACTTGGTGCAACAGGCTTAGTGGATGAAACACCACCCTTGTTTGCTGCAGCTGGTCGAGCCATGGCCAGAACCGGCGACTGGTTAACTCCTCGGGTCAATGGATTGCCTCGATTTGACAAGCCACCTTTGGTGTATTGGCTGATGGGCTTGGGCTACTCCATGCCAGCCAATGATCTTTGGGATCCACTTGGAACCTGGGCAGCCAGGATTCCCTCCGCCCTGGCGAGTGTCGCCACCATGTTGATGCTTGGAGACACTTTGA
>QCUL01000018.1 GCA_003210755.1 Synechococcus sp. AG-679-C18 | reverse complement strand
CGACAGAAAGTAGTTCCATCTATTTAATTAAAGCGGAGCCAACAAATACAACGTCAAAAAGAGATATTCAAGCTTGCATCAACATCAGCAATGGTGCAAGTGATTTAACAACGGGAGATGACACTACCGCCGCCGGTACGCCCAATTGCGCCTAACTCATGACCAAACATAAAAAAACAGTCATAGCAAAGACAAAGAGTCTACGAGAAGCGCCCAAAACAGAAGAAGGCATGACCATCGTCATCGCTCTTTTAATGGGACTTGTCTTACTAGCAGGCGCAACTGGCCTCATGATGCGCCAATTGATCGCACGAAAATTAGGCGCCTCAGAAAGCTATCAACAAATGGCTGAATCAGCGGCATTAAACGGACTCAACCGTATCCTCAGCGATCTAAACCTTGACAACAGGAATCAGTACACAGGTTTCCTACTTTCACTAAACAATGATCAAGGCAAAAGGGGCTGGGCAACACCTAATTCGGAAGGATTCCAATTGGTAGAGCTCTGTACACCAACAACAAAACACATCAATGCCTATCCAGTTGGTACAGAGTCAGAATCACCCAGAATTATCATCAATAGCGGATCAATGCGATCAGATGGAATAAGCGATTCACAGGGCAACCAGAAACCAATTCAAATCGGGTACCGTCTGCGCAGTTACAACACAACAGCCAATAATGGAAATGGAGAAGGAACATTTTACGTGGAAGGAATCGTCCAAAGAGGAACATTTGTTCTTGCCCGTGCACTTCTAAAACGGTCTCTATATATTAGCTCAAATGTTGCTGGCGCTGGAGACTGGGCGGTCATGAGTGGTCATAACTTACGAATGAACAATACAACAATTACTGGCCCAGGAAATATTTTTTATCTCACAAACTTACCAGATGCTTATTCAGCACAACAATATGCAAGTAGCTGTAGCGATAATGCTCTTTTGGAAAATGTGAGTGCAACGAATTCAAACCTGGCCGGTAAGGATCGCTCAAATCAAGTATGGCCAATTAATATCAACGAAGCAAAGCGTGGTGTTAGCGGGATGCCACCAATAAAACTATTCAAAAAAGATCCAATAAACGACACCACACAAACTAGTGATGGTGAAACAATCCGGATGTGGAGTTTTGATGACAGCGCACCTGCTCCTGACGATCGCAATCAGGATGGAATCAATGATTTAGAGACTGATGGAATAACCGAAAAGCTGTATTCTGCACTGCCCTGCGCTGAAGTGATATGCGTGCGTGACGCAGACAAAACCAATGCTTCAGATTTCAGAACACTCAATGAGGAGCTTGGAAGTAATCAGGCAATAGGGGGTTCAACAATCACCCTAAGCACAGATATTCTTTGCAAAAATTCAGACAAGTTCGACTGCCATGTCTACATCGACCATATCAATCTGAGTCAAACAAAGCTGCATATACAAACGACAGATACACGCTCTGTTGTGCTGCATTTAGAACAACCGATAGCCTACCCAAATGATCTCAATCTTTCTAGAGCAATCAAGCTGGATGGAACATCTGAGCTTTGCGGCGTTAACAATACAGACTCAGTTTGCAATGAAAATCCAGAGCAACTAGTCATCGTTGGTACCACCGGCTCCGCTCCAACTGAAGCCTGCAACACATTAGCGAGATCCGTAAGTTTCAAAGACAACAATCTTCCTTACGCACTTTTGTATCTGCCAACAGGAACAATTCGCCCGGACAATGCAACTCTTAGTGGTCTCGCCTGGGCTAGCAGTATCTGTGTTTTGGACGACAGTGGACAAGCCTCTAATTTCACATTAAACACTGAAACAAATAACACTCCTATTGTTCAAAGAGCTAATGATAACTGGGGCTGGCTATCTCGATTCAATTACCCTGGCTATGGTCGAATGGTGACACGAGCAATACGAGGAACAAGTTTAGATACTTTTGAACGTTGGTAAATAAGAATTTGGAATGGAATTAAGCTCTCAGTAAAGCCTCAGTCAATCCAACAAAAATTATCACTACATACCAGGAATTCAGTCATCTTCGCGGGGTTTAGTAATCCGATACTAAAGAAGTAAAGCACAAATTTTTGACATTGCATTATTCGTAAGTACACTCTCCCGCTGATTCTTATGAATCTGTATGGCCTGCCATGAATCGCCACTCACTCTCACATCCTAAGAAGCTAAAAGCAAATCGTTTGGTAGCAGGATTCACAGTGCTTGAAACGCTGATTGCTGGCCTGATCATTGCCGCAGTGATGACAAGTGTTGGCCGCCTAAGCATGACAGCAATGGCAACAAGTAGTAAGCAATCGAGTAGGAACACGATTGAGGCAGCCATCAATGATCATCTTCAGCTCATACAGATGCAGGATTCCTATCTCACACCTGAAGCAATACGTGATCCAGCAGGCTTAAATATCAATCTATCAGCAGCCTGTCAAAATCCAAGCGACTTTTTAATGGTTCACTTGAAGAAAGGAGAGATAGCCGGTGAACCAAAGAACAAAGCAATAACTATGGACTGGAATGCCAACAATCCCTCACTCCTGATTCTCACCTACAGCTTTGAAGCGCCTGAATCATCAATCGGGATTGAAAAACGAATTGCGGAAATCAATCCAAATTTCTCATCACAATGTTATGACACACAATGAAAAATAAAGAAAGCGGATTCACTTTAATTGAGATGCTCGTAGCCCTGGCTGTCCTAGGAGTTGTTACTACAACAACGGCGCCAATCATCAGCCGCAGTCGCTGGCAAGGAGAGGTTGATCGCTATGCCTTGCTATTGGAGTCAGGTCTCTATCAATTACGAGCAAAGTTAGCTACAAACAAAACAAGTTGCAAAATAGATTTTCCAGCGGCATTTAAATTCTTTCCTCCAGAAGACGTAGTCGAGTTCAATCAGAATAGTGCTAATAACAGCACTAAATTTATGTGCTGCGATTCTGTCATCAGTGAACTCACATCAGACCCCGACTGTGAAAATGGCTATGCAGGAGATCAAATCAGCAATTTAACAGGCAGAGCTCGCGATAACTTACGACTTGCTCAGATCGAATCCACACCCGCAAGCAGAGCTGTTGTTGTCGCAACAAGCAACAAAGATTTCGGATTTACACCTCCGGGAATGACTGCCAACTCAGGAACACTCACCTTTCTCATCTGCCATAACAGATCCATATCTGGAAATAATTGCCTACCGAAACAAAACAGAATAAACATGCGTTGCGTTCAGATCGATGGGACTGGAGCGATCGCAAATGGTACATGGCAGGTAACAACTTCTTCCTCACCTGTCAGTACGGGATCATGCAATATATCACGCTAAAATCATAGGATTCTCAGTTTATATTCACCACCAATTGACAATTAAACAACCCATCCTTGCAAGAATAAATAAGTAAGAGAAAGGGTGGGTACGGCAAAATGTTTGAAGTCATTCAACGTAAAGCATCATCACGCCTCAAAAGGCGCAATGGCTTCACTGCCACTGAATTGTTAGTCAGCGTAGCTGCAGGAGGCTTAATTATGGGTGCCTCAGCCACAGGATTGCGCTTTACAGAAAGGATGGTTTCTGAATCGCAAGGGAAAGCGACACTTCGTCAGAACACCACAAATGGTCTACGGTTAATGCGCTCAGAAATTGAGCGGAGTATGAATCTACTCATCACAAGGACTGAAACTCTAAAGGAAGGTGAGGAGGATACAGATCTAATGAGCAATCACGCCGAAGTGGTCAATCAATGCAATGAACTTTCTGGAAATAAGGGTTTCAAACCACTCTTTGGTATCAATATGGTGGAATTAGAAGATCCAGTGGTCTACGGCGTAAGCCTCAGTAGCAATGGACGAGGCTACGCAATACTCCGATGTGGTGTGTCTCTCAATATGGATGGAACCTACTCAGACAGCCAGAATTCACAACAAAATAATGGGGATGAAGAATATCAGTCTGAAAAATTTGTAAGTCAAATTCTTGATGATATTGGCACAATACCTTGCAAGGTCAGTGACCTTGCAGAAGATAAAAACTGTCCTCAGACTAGAAATTTAAATACTGTATTAAATGAAATAGACTTTCATTTCAAAGAGGGAAAAACACCAGCACGCACCAATCAAGAACCTGCTTTAAGAATTCAGACAGATCTAAACACCAAGCTTGTAAAGTTTATAGATCCTTACGAACTTGATGACAACAAAGATAATGACCCGTACCAAATATCAGCTAGTTACCTCGAAAAAACATCAAGAACAAAATCACAAACTACCCAAGAACTTTATTTTGCTGCGTTTGCCAGAGCAGACAAAAGGGTTCGATTCGGTTACAACGCCACAAATAGTGGGGAAGGACAAGGTTACAGCGGTGGTGCATTCTTCCAGAACATCACCAGCAGCAATGTACGCTTCATCCTTGATGGGTCGGGCTCAATGAGTGCTTGTGTTGCATGGAGCGGAGAGATTGGTAATACAAAAAGGCGCTTTTATGATCCACAAACGGGATATTACAAAACTAAGAGGATATGCAGCTTCACTCGAATGGAAGCATTGCAAAATGAAATGATTGATATAATACAAAATTTACCGGATTACACAAAAATCGGGCTTGCGGCATTCAGTACGGAGGGTAATCGCAACAACAAAAACTGGGAAAAAAGCAAATTAAATCTGGTGGAACTTGGTCCAATTAATTCAGAAGTACGCCAGTCAGCGATTAACTTTGTGCTGAGCCTCAGCAATAGCAATCCAAAATACTGGGGTGGAACGATGCCCTGGAGTAGCCTTGATCAAGCATTCGCTGATGGGAATACAGACACGATCTATTTTCTCTCCGATGGCAAACCAAACTTCGATCCAAACAATAACTCTTGGAACGTTGATGACTATGAAAAGATTGCTAAAACCTATGAAGATCTAAATGCTACAAGAGTCACAAATAATAATGATTCAATCGCAATAAACTCTACAAGCCTTGGACTTGAATCTGAGTGGATGCAAATATTGTCCAGTCGAACATCAGGAGAATACATCAAAATAGATGATATTTAAGTTTCAACTAGATTTATCTTCCGGTCACGTCAAATAGACCAACTCGCAACTCATGGAATCCATCAAGCCATACAAAAGAAAAAATCAAATGTCTTCAAATAATAATTTCCCTGATCATAATCTTAATCCTACCTTAACACTTAACTGACGTAAGTCCTGGCTCAAGCAAAATAAAACTATTTGCATGTAAAGCAATACTACATTGTCAAATAATTTGATCGACAGAGAATATGCGAGTACTTAGGTCAACCTGACCAGGTATCTCATGCCTTAAAAAGAAAGACCCGATCAATTGCAATACATTGCAGAGAAAATTTGCACAATAAAAGAATTCCTAAAAAAACTTGCACCCATTCACATCAGCCGTTACCGTCTCAAGAGTTACGTATCAACAGTTGAACCAAAGCCTAATCTTAGAAAACATATTCTCACCAGCTGTTTTATTCTTTTTTATGGGAGGACTAGCCGTTTTCCTAAAGATCAATCTGGAGATACCGCAACCAGTTTCGAAGTTATTATCAATTTATCTATTAATTGCAATCGGATTCAAAGGAGGTGTGGAGCTAGTACTCAGCGGCCTAAGTGGTTCAGTACTCAAAGTACTTTTGCTCTGTTTTGTCATGGCCGTGGTGGTGCCAGTGTATGCATTCCCAATCCTCAGACAACGGTTTGAACCGGGCGATTCAGCTGCTCTGGCTGCTTCATTTGGTTCGATCAGCGCTGTAACATTCATCACCGCCAGTTCATTTCTCAACGAGATCAAGGTTGAGCACTCCGGATTCATGATCGCAGCACTCGCACTCATGGAGTCTCCTGCGATTGTGATGGGTTTAATCCTGCATGGGAAATCGAAGCGAACCTCGAGCGATGAGTTAAAACAGAAAACGCAACTGAGCAGCATTATTCAAACTTCGATTTTAAATACCTCAGTTTTCTTACTTCTAGGTGCCCTTGCAGTTGGTGCACTCTCCGAATTCTTTGATCACTCTGGTGTTGAAAAGATTGCACCATTTACCAACCAGATCTTTTATGGAGTGCTATGTCTCTTCCTTCTGGAGATGGGACTATCTGCCGCTTCACGGATCAACGAATTAAGAAAGAGTGGACTATTCCTGATCGCTTTTTCGATCTTGTTCCCACTCCTGAATGCATTCGTTGCAATCGCCTTGGCTTCATTCTTTAAACTGGAACCTGGAAATGCACTCTTATTTGTTATTCTTTGCGCCAGCGCGTCTTACATCGCTGTTCCCGCTGCAATGCGCAGTGCTTTACCCAATGCAAACCCGAGCCTTTACCTTTCTGCAGCGCTGGGGGTTACCTTTCCATTCAATATCATCGTTGGAATTCCCCTGTATTTCTCATTGATTCAAAAGTTTTCTGCATAAGGAGTTGCCTCTCTGCCTAGAAAGCACGCTCTCAACCAACTCGAGGCCAATAAAAAATCCGTATAAATACTTAGCGAGAAATGTTCTAAAGAACATTTTGAGCAGGAGCTCATCGGCGAGAGGAGAACCGCAAGTGGAGGCCAAAGGGACCAAATCATTCAGGCATCACTGGATTTCGTGAGATGCCAAAAAGGGAAAAGGCCCTAGGTAGGGCCATGGTTTTGAGAAGGATTCTGAGGCTCTTTAAGGAAATTCTCAGAAACCCCTTCCCTAATCCCAGATCTACGGAATCATGGCTGGGAACCTTACGGGGAAAACAGAAGCCCCCCTCCAACATGACCAACCTCAAAAGCAAGCGCTCCATGACTGTGTCCATCAGCAGAGCACCAAAGAATGCTCTCGAGAAAGGCTTCACCTTGGTGGAGCTGATGATTGTGATCGTGATTGTTGGGATTTTAAGCGCGATTGCCCTACCTAATTTCCTTAACAACACCACAAAGGCGAAAGCAACTGAAGCCAAAACAAAGATGTCTGCAATCTTAAAGGAAGCTCATGCAGAGTATCAACTTGATGGCAAAGTATCTACTGCAGCAACCGCAGCTGCAGCGCAAGCCGCACAGAATGACTCAGATAACTTCACTTACGCTGCATTAGCTAATGGCACCAATATCATTGACGTGACGGCATCAGCCAATTCAGAAGCGGCTGGAGGTGATGGAAGTCTGGCTTCCGCTGCTGGCGGGAATCCAATTAGGGGTTGCGTTGAGCTCAATACAGGGAAAGTAGAGATAAGCAGTTCCTTCACAAGTACAGCTCCAACTTGTCTGTGATCTGTAAAAAGTCACCAAGATGGTATTACAACCATCTTGGTGACTTTTTACGTGCATAGTATTAAGCAAGAAGAGAAACAAGGGAATAATTGTTTTGCATCTAAATTTGAAATCATTATTTAACATCCCTGCATATCAGAAACAGCTGTCATCAACAATTAAAAGGCTTGCAAGAAATAGATTGAACGACTGAATCTTTTCGAATTAAGGTTCAATTTTTTTTGAACGCTAGTTAATGCAATAATTTCTCACATAATGATTAGATGAAATAAGACCTGGTTCTGTTATCACAGAAACTTCTATTTTCACAAAACCAGCAAACTGATAGGAATTTTAGATCCTTGTCGAGTCAACCCTATCCATCGTTTCCAGACACCTGACCAAGTAAAAGACGATTTAATTTGCATGCCACTAGCTTTTTTTTAAATTCCTCCTTAGCTTTGCCTGAGAAGAATATGAGAGTACGTGCCTTCCAGACCCAAAAGCAGTAGTGGCATCCGGCCTAGAGGGGCGAGAGGCTTCACATTGGCTGAGGTGATGATCACCGTTGGAATTGTTGGCATTTTGAGCTCCATCGCACTACCAAATTATTTTCGGCAAACACAGAGGACGCATCAGGCGGAAGCCAACGCAACCATGTCGCAGATGTTGGCAACAGTTGCTGCTTTTGTTGATGAGTTTGGAACCCTGCCAGAGCAATGGGCTGATCTCAACACCATGACAACATTGATGACAAATCAAGGCCCTGCAACTACAAACGACGGAAATTTAACAACCGCCATCACCTTGCCTGGAGATCGTTATCAATTGGTTCGAAAGAATAATGGAGGTGTTGAAAATTACTTTGTATTTGAAGCCACATCCACAAATACAGCCAGTGCAGATTTCAACGTGATTGCCTGCGTTGATCTTAAAACTGGGGCAAGTCATCAGATTATTGGTCGCAATGGAGCGGTCGCGGAAACAAGTTCATTAACTTGCCGTGGCAGCAGCTGATGAAGCTGAACGCACTCAAACGCAGAAACATACGGCCTGACGAAAGCGGTATCGCTGTACTTTTAGCCTTGATGATGGGTCTTGTGCTTAGCGCAGGGGCGAGTGCATTACTGATTAACCAGTTGTATGCAAAACGATTAAGTAGTTCAGAGAGCTATCAACAAATATCTGAGGCAGCAGCAATCAATGGATTCAATCGAATTTTGGCGCTTCTCAACAGCCAAAATAAAGAGACCTACCGCGGATTTCTGTTTACTCTCGACAATCAGGAAAATACTTCAGCACCAAACAACGGATATTCCTGGTTGAATCTCAAAAACAATCAGGAACTCAACCTAGAGGAAATCTGCACAGACACCAGTATTGGAATGCCCAAGCATCCCATTGAATCCAACGTTTGGCCGGTAGACGAAGTTCCGTTCCATACCAGTGACAGCAGAATGTTTCGTGAGGATCCAAAAGGAACAATCCAGGCCTTCTATCGCTTGCGTGGCTACTCCAGCCCCAGCAAAACAGGCGTTGGTGAAGGTGTGTTCGAGGTGGAGGGAGTCGTCAAGCGGATCAACAACTCTGGCAAAGAGCAGTTGCTGGCCCGAACACTCCTCACCCGCTCTCTATATGTGAATGGAGTGATATCAAGTACAGATGATTGGGGTGTTTTGACAGCGCAACATCTTGTCCTGGGTCCCGCCCGAATCAATGGGCCAGGCCGCATTCTCCATTTGATCAACAACGATCAGCCTTATCAAAAACAAGAAGGGTGCTCCAATGAGGTACGCCTACAACAAACGAATGGAAAAAGCGATAACGACAACCAATTGGGATCTCGCATTTGGCCGGTCCTCAATCGGACACTTCCTCAAAGCAACCTTTATTCATTTAAGCCCAAGATAGATGAGCATATTTGGAGTTTTGATGACACGGCTAATCCATGCGGACCAAGAAGGAGACGATCCGCTATCTGCACTCGGACCAAAACAGGCCGTAGTCGAAGAGCGGCAGAAGGTGTGGTGAAAAATGGCAACACAGTACGCATTCCAAACACAACAATCTGCCCTGGTCACAGTGGAGACTGCCATGTCTATATCGAACACATCAATTTGCAGAACGGTTCACGGTTGCTGATCGAAAATGACAACCGGCCTGTTGTATTGCATATGGAATTACCCCAGGGTGCATCTCCCTCTCCCAACGGAATGAGTGGCGGTATTCAACTCAGAAACGGCGCTGAAATCTGCGGCGTTAATGCCGGATCCAATCGTTGTAATCACCAAGCTGAACGCTTAGTGATCACTGCCACCTCTGGGAGTTCTCCGCAAGACTGCCAACCATCACAACAACAGCTGAAGATTGAGGGTCAGAGTCTTCCTGCTGCCATGGTGGCACTACCCCGAGGCAGCATTCAACTAGAAGGGGACACGGAATTGAGGGGAATGATCTGGGCAAAGTCCTTTTGTGCGAATGGATATCAGCTCACCCTCACCACCACAGACGCGAACACCAACCAGCATCTGAGTGAGCCAGCAGGAGAACTCTGGCAATGGCAAAGCATTGGCTTCAACGGAATTGGACGAACCGTTAACAGAGGAATTCTCGGCACTGGTCTTGATACATTCCGCCAGTGGTAGTGATGAAAAAGAAACTACGTCAATCTCAATGTCGTCAATCCTGCGACGGATTCACACTTTTAGAGGTGTTGATCGGTGCATTAATCCTGGCGGGCGTGATGGTTGGCATTAGCCGGGTCTCAATTTCTGCACTGACTGGAAGCAGCATTGAAAAGAAGCGCAGTCGTATTGAGGCTGAGATCAACAACAACATACAGCTGATTCAACAGGCAAATAGACGTCTCACCCTGGAATCCATTCCACTAACCGATCGCGATCTAGCCTGCTCTGCGCCAGAGGCCTATTTAATTTCCCGCATCAATCAAGCAAGCACCATTCAACATGTTCCTCAGCCAACGATGGCCGTGCGAGACCTCACGATCACGTCTCTAGGCAATGGCTGGGAAGTGATTGAAGCCGCCTACAGATTTCAAGCACCGGAACAGGCCATCAGCACAGAACAGAGAATGATTGAACTTCATCCAACCTTTGCTCCCCGCTGTCCATGAGACCCTCTGATGAACGCGGCTTCACCCTGCTGGAAATCCTGATCGTCACAACCATTGCCGCGCTCATCGCAAGCTGGGTGCTGCCTACTTTTCGTCGCCAACTCCTGCAGGGAGAGGTTGATCAGTATTCTCGCTTAGTCGAAGTAGGCCTTTTTAACCTCCGAACGCGACTGCGTGAAGAACGCCTCTCACACTGCATCTGCTTTGAAGCCAACAGCTGGGCGCTTCCATCATCAATGGGATTGGAACGACAACGACCTGACGGAGGTCAAGCCGAGGCGATGCCTAATTGCAGCGAAGAAGACCCTTCCAGACGTCTGCGGGTGATGAATCTCGAGGGAAGCCGAGTGAGCAGACAAGTACAAGCCATGGCACTGGAACCAAAATTTTGCATCAGTCCACCGGGGACAAGCGCCACCCCTAAGACATTCACACTTCTGCTGAAATCACTGAAAGGTAATTCAGATCCAAGACTCTTGGTGCGATGTCTCCATATGAATGGCAACGGCTACCTGATCAGAGGCACCTGGGAGCCATCAGCGAAGATATGCCAACCCAAATGGGGATGACACCTACAGAACTGTCACCAAAAAGCTGGCCGAACATTCCCACATTTGTGCAATCTGCCTATGAATAAATTGACGGCTTTGCGCGGTAACTCATCCCATGCTTTTGCGCAAGACCCTTGCTCAGAAATCAGCCAATTCTCAGAGAGATCGTTCACGCCGGAATGGATTCGGCATGGCAGAAGCGGTGATCTCCCTAGGCGCGAGTGCTCTTCTCGTCAGCGCCTCTGCTGCAGCCCTATCAACAACCGGGTCCCTCATCAGCAATACAGAAGAAAAAACATCTCTCCGTCAGAACGCATCGAACGGCTTGCGCTTGCTTGGCTCAGAAGTTCAAAGGAGCTTGCACTTATTGATCAGTACAAAAGACGCACAGAATGCTGAGCTGGCCCACACAGATTTGAAGAATCCGCAATATGCATCTTCCTTGCAGGAGTGTGAGACCCTCGCAGTGGCACGTAACCGGCCGTTCCGTCCAGCTTTTGGTATCCGCATGGCCGAACTTGACAGCCCAGTTCTCTATGGATTGAGTACCAGTACCCGCGGCAACGGCTACGCTCTTGAGCGCTGTGGAGCACCCCTCACCATGGATGGGCGCTATGGCGAAGTTGCCGAGACGTATATCAGTTCAATTCTCGAAGATATTGGCGTTCTGCCTTGCCAAGGCAACCCCGATACTTGTGATACATCCACCAATCCTGATGGGACTGAACAGTCGCTCAATCAGATCATCAAGCAGCTTGATCTTGATTTTGCAGTGATCGCCAACCATGGTGAACGCACTCCAACTCGAGTCATAAAAGAGCCGGCGTTCGCAATCGAAACCGACGCTGCTCGCAAACTCATCAAAATTGTTGCTCCGAGCACTCAACAAGCTCAAGACAACCCAAGTTATTTGGAAATTAAAAATAGCTTACGCAGTATTAGCCGCCAGGATCTTCATTTTGCAGCGTATTCACGTGCATCCAAGATTGAAGACACGGACTCCAGAGAGCAAAGTGGGGTACTGAACGGAGCGTTTTTTCGCAACATCCGCTCAAAACGAGTGCGCTTCTTAGTGGATGGATCAGGCTCCATGAGTGCCTGTATTCTCTGGGGAAGTGGCCGCGGTCAAAGGCGCACGTATTGGACGGGCAAGCGCTACATCTCATCGCGAAAGATCTGTGCACTTACACGCATGGAATCTCTGCAAAACGAATTAATTGCCATTATCAACGAATTAACTCCTGACACGATGATCAATATTGAATCTTTTAGCTCTAGAGGATATCTCAATCACCGAGGCTGGAAGCCATCGAACAACGGCCTTATTTCTCTAGACGATGACAGTACCCGTCAATCTGCGATTTCTTTTGTCAATTCACTCAATGATGGCAATGTCACACGCTGGGGCGGCACTCATCCATGGGATGGCTTAAATACGGCACTCAATGATCAAGAGACAGACACCCTATATTTTCTTTCTGATGGAGAACCATCGACAGATCCACGAGGAGGCAAATGGTCAAAGAAGGATTTCACCTCAACTGTTGATAGCTACGTTGCCAAGAATGATCAGCGCAGTCAAAAAATTACCATCAATACGACAGCGCTCGGACTCGATTCAAAATGGATGAATGAATTGGCGGATCGCAGCACAGGAGACTATTTAATGATCGACAAAAGTTATGTCACTGTTGCCCAGCAATAAATATTAAGGAGTTTGATTTAATTTTAATACTGCCATGAAAGCCTCTTGGGGAACATCAACCTTGCCCATAGCTTTCATACGTTTTTTACCTTTAGCCTGCTTCTTGAGTAATTTTTTCTTCCTTGAGATGTCACCGCCATAGCACTTGGCCAGCACATCTTTTCGGATAGCGCTAATGCTCGTACTAGCAATGATTCGGCTGCCAATTGATGCCTGCAAGGGGATTTTGAATTGTTGGCGCGGAATCAATTCCTTGAGTTTTTCTACCAAGCCCTTGCCCACGTTGTACGCCTTGTCGCGGTGAACAATCGTGGTGAGGGGATCAGCTCTTTCCGCATTAATCAACACATCAAGACGAACAAGCTCATTCTTGCGGTACCCGATTAAGTGATACTCCATAGAGGCATAACCCTGGGTGCGGGTCTTCATCTGATCAAAGAAGTCAGTCACAACTTCGGCCAATGGCAATTCATAAATAAGAGTCACCCGTTCTTTGGTGATGTACTTCATATCAACATATTCACCCCTGCGTTCCTGACACAACCCCATCAAGGCTCCATTAAATTCATTGGGTGCATAGATCTCCATCCGCACATAAGGCTCCTCGATCGATTCACGTTTTTGTGGATCTGGAAGAGTGGCCGGATTATCAATCATCTCTTGCTCCCCATCAATCAAATTCACGGTGTAGATCACCGATGGAGCAGTAACAATCAGATCAAGGTTGTATTCACGCTCCAGGCGTTCTTGCACAATTTCCATGTGTAGAAGGCCGAGAAAACCACATCGGAATCCAAACCCCATCGCACTACTGGTTTCAGGTTCGAATTGAAGGGCCGCATCAGAAAGCTGCAACTTATGAAGTGCTTCACGTAAATCAGGGTATTGATCGGCCTCGGTTGGGAACAAGCCACAAAACACCATTGGCTTTGCTTCCGCATAACCGGGAAGCGGTGCATCAGCAGGTTCGTTCAACAAAGTGATCGTGTCACCCACCCGTGCATCGGCTACCGCCTTGATGGAAGCGGCGAGATATCCCACCTCACCGGCATGAAGCTCGTCCACCTTTTTCTCATCCGGGGCCATGATCCCAACTTCATCGAGTTCATAGGTCTTGTTGCTCGCCATCAACAACACCTTGTCTTTCCGACTAATCCTTCCGCTCATCACACGGAAATAAACGATCACGCCTCGGTAGGGGTCGTAATAGGAATCAAAGATCAGGGCTTTGGTGGGGTCCTTCACCGTGTCAGCTGGGGGTGGAACACGATCCACCACGGCTTGAAGAATTTCAGGGACTCCCATGCCTGTTTTGGCGGAACAGGGAATCGCATTTGAACAATCCAAACCAATGATCGCCTCGATCTCCTCCTTGATCCGATCCGGATCAGCACCTGGCAAATCAATTTTGTTCAGCACAGGAATGATCTCTAGATCGTTCTCCAGCGCCATGTACACGTTGGCCAACGTCTGTGCTTCTACCCCTTGGCTCGCGTCCACCACAAGCAAAGCCCCTTCACAAGCCTGAAGACTGCGACTCACCTCATAGGAAAAATCCACATGCCCAGGGGTATCAATCAAATTGAGAACGTATTCCTCACCATCCGCTGCCTGGTAATTCATGCGAGCAGCTTGAAGCTTGATCGTGATCCCCCGTTCCCGCTCCAGCTCCATGTTGTCGAGAAACTGTTCTTGCATATCCCGATTCGCCACCGTGCCGGTGTCTTGCAGCAATCGATCAGCCAGGGTCGACTTGCCATGGTCGATATGGGCAATGATGCAAAAATTGCGAATCCTTTTGACGGGAGCGTCGGTCATGCGGTTGGCGAAATCCCGGCTCGGGCTTCTGAAGGCAGTACAACGATCCTAAGGAGCCATCATCAGTTCCCTGAGAGTTATGGCCATGCCAACCCCCTGGATCCTGTTATTGCTTGCCATCAGCGCAGAAGTCATTGGCACGTCCTTCCTCAAGCTCTCGGAGGGTTTCAGCAAACCTGTACCCGCGCTCATCGTGCTCTGCGCCTACGCAACCTCCATGCTCCTACTTTCGAAGGTGGTGCAAACCATTCCCCTGGGCATCACTTACGCCCTTTGGAGTGGGGTTGGCATTGTGGCCATCCTCTTGATCGGATTTTTTGCTTACAGGCAGGTGCCTACGCCTGGTCAGGTGGTGGGAATCGCCCTGATCACCGCAGGGGTGGTCATCGTCAATCTGACTGGTGACCACCCCTGAAGCCCCAATGTGGCGGCAAGTTGCCTCAGCCCAAAAAATACATATCAGAATTGATTGAGGACTCAATCGAGATCCAAAGCTGCCAAGTTTCTCTCGATGAAGAGAAATCAAGTCAAGGAAACTAACGAAACAAACAGTGGCTAGGGATAAGCCATGGCATTTCGTCATTTCAGGCCATGGCCTATCCACTTGAACAGGGCTGCATTCACAAGCGTCCGCTAGCCGTCTTGGCTTCCCCTGGTCGCTACGTGCAGGGCCCAGGGGCAACGAATGAACTTGGTCGAGAATTAAAACGATTAGGGCTAGCTAATTCCGTGCTGTTCATTGCTGGCGGAACAGCGCAGCGCCGCCTGGCTCCCATCTGGCAAGCAGAGCTGCCACCCCTAGGCCTCACCCCTGTAATTGAAGCCTTTGGGGGTGAATGCAGCGAAGCGGAGATTAATCGTCTTGTAGAACTTGCCAAAACCCATACGTTCACTGCAGTCGTAGGCGCCGGGGGTGGCAAAGCTTCCGACACCGCGCGCGCCGTAGCGAATGAGCTGGAATTGCCAGTGGTGATCACCCCCACCCTGGCCAGCACCGATTCCCCTTGCAGCGCGCTTTCAGTGCTGTATTCAGAGCAAGGGGAGATGCTGAGTTATCGCTTTTATACCCGCCATCCTCAGCTGGTGCTGGTTGACACGACTGTCATCGCTCAAGCCCCAAAACGACAACTCGTAGCAGGTTTGGGCGATGCGCTTGCCACCTGGTTTGAAGCTCGAACGGTGCTCCAGAGTCACGTGAACAATCAGTTAGGGGGCAAGCCCACTACATCGGGAACAGCCCTCGCAAAACTTTGTCACGACATCCTTCTAGCCGATGGCCCTGGAGCATGCGCAGCCGTGGATGCCGGTGTTCCCACTCCAGCGCTTGAACGAATCGTTGAAGCAAACAACCTGCTTTCAGGCCTTGGGTTTGAAAACGGCGGACTGGCTGCAGCCCATTCGGTTGCCAACGGCTTCAGCGTGATTGCCGGCAGCCACGGCATGCTCCACGGAGAGAAGGTGGCCATGGGCCTCCACACTCAGCTTGTCCTGGAGGGACAGCCTCAATCAGAAATCCAAGAGATTTTTGAGTACTGCCGATGCGTGGGGCTCCCCACCACCTTGGCCCAGCTGGGAGTCAACCCCGAAAGCGACGATCAGATTCAACAAATTGCTGAACGGTCTGTAATTTCCGGAGAAACAATCCACAACGAACCTTTTGAGGTCAAGGCGGCTGCCGTGGCGTGTGCGCTTAAGGCCGCAGATCAGCAAGGCCGGGCATACCTGAATTAAACCCTCATGAACATCACCATTGAGTTTTCCGATCAGTCCCCCTCCAGGCATGGGCTGGAGGCGGTGAATGAACAGCTCCTCAAAATTGGGGTCCGCGTCAGCTCACTACCCATATCCGCAAGCGTCTTTCCCATTCTTGAAGCAGCGCAGACCAGAGCAACCAACCCAGCAGAGCAACAGCAACTGATAGAGACCTTCACACTCTCTCGGGCTCAGTGGCTGGAGAGCATTCGCCTCGCTGGGCGAGACCCCGTGGAGGCCAATGGAGGGTCTATGAGCACAGCTGAGGTGGGTGTACCGCCTTATCCAAAGGTCTACGACATGCAAGCGATGAATGAAGCCGCTCACAACGCTGCCGAACAAAAATTCGGACGGCTTCACGTCAACAAAAGTGAGCATGGCGGGGTTGATGAATACATGGCCCTGGTGTCAGGAGGCCCATGGACCTGGTTTTTTGCGTTTTCCAATCACAACGTGGCGAAACTCAGCTTGAGCGCCATCCCTGCACCGAAAGCATCCAAAAGTGAGATTGAGGGGTGGAGCATCAGCTACCCGGGCCTAGGCCCCCATGGAGCTTTCATGGATCCGGAAAGGGGCTTATGCATCGCAAGCATCTGCGGCCCTGCCACCTGGAACATGTGTTACGAGGCCCCGGAGCTTGCACTGAATCCAGTTCTTGGTACCAACCCTTGGGTGGATTTTCGCAGCGAAAAACCAAAACTATTAAGCAGCAATGCGCTGTAAGCCTTGATCAGCTCTTGACCTCAAGCCCTAGCAGCGCATCACTGCGTTGGCGGCTTCGCTTTAGTAACTCCGCATTCACGGAAATGTCTTGTCCATAGCTTGGTATCAAGGCTTGCAATCGCTGCTGCCACTCCTCTGTTGCCAAACGTGCCGGGAAGCAGCGTTGCAGAACTTCCAACATGATCGTCACTGAGGTGCTTGCCCCAGGAGACGCTCCAAGAAGTGCCGACAGTGAACCATCTGCTGACGCCACGACTTCAGTTCCCAACTGCAAACGACCGCCAGTTGGCGTGCGTTTAATGATCTGAACGCGTTGACCAGCCACAGACAACGTCCAATCCTGATCCCGGGCTGCAGGCAGAAACGCTCTTAGCGCCTCCATCCGATCCTCATCGCTCTGGCGCAGCTGATTGACGAGATAACGAACCAGAGAAACGTTGTTCAAACCAACCTGAAGCATCGGCAACACGTTGGAAGAGCGCACAGATCGGGGTAGATCCAGCAGTGACCCCTGTTTCAAAAACTTGCTACTGAAGCCGGCATAGGGCCCAAACAGCAAAGAACGACGACCATCAATCCAACGCGTGTCGAGATGGGGAACCGACATCGGAGGAGCCCCCACTTTTGCTTTGCCATAGACCTTGGCGAAGTGATGCTCCGACAACACCGGGTCATTGCAGACCAGCCATTGCCCACTCACGGGGAAACCGGCGTAATCCGCAGCTTCGGGAATCCTGGATCGTTGCAGCAGGGGCAGAGCACCACCACCAGCGCCAAGGAAGACAAACGAAGTTGTGACAACTCTGCGTCCTGAAGGAGAACGAAGTTGAAGCTCCCAGCCATCAGCACTTCTCTTCAGATTGGTCACCGAAGTACCGAAAATCACGTCAAGGGCACCTGAGCCTTGAAGCGGTGCAAAAAGAGCACGAGACAGAGCGCCAAAATCCACATCAGTGCCTCGGTCAACCTTGGTCGCAGCAACGGGCATCTGAGCATCACGCCCCGCCATCACAAGTGGCATCCAAGACGCCAGTTCGGCATCGTCGCTGCTCCATTGCATGGCAGAGAAAGCAGGAAAAACCTTCAATTGCTCATAGCGCTGGCGCAGGTAAGCCACAGCACCCTCACCCCACACAAAACTGATGTGGGGGACGCGGTGCAGAAACAAGTTGGGATCTAAACGCCCCCTCTCGCGAAGCGACGCCCAAAATTCAAGGCTGCGCTCAAAACTTGCATTAATCGCAAGCGGCTTGTCGGCGGAAACCGTGCCATCAGCCTGAATTGGGGTGTAATTGAGCTCACAGTTAGCGGCGTGGCCAGTGCCAGCGTTATTCACTGCGGCACTGCTCTCTAATGCAGCTGCCTCTAAGCGTTCAATGCACAACAAACGCAGCTCAGGGTCGAGCTCATGCAACAGGGTTGCCAATGTGGCGCTCATGATCCCTGCACCCACGAGCACAACGTCGTAGCGGTCCAAGGCGCGAACAAATCTCTCTCAATAGGTTATGAGGCCAAGTGTCGACAAAAATGCCTAAACTGAAAAAACAGTGTTGATTTGATCCATGAGCGCTACTGAAACCATGGCCCTCACAAATGAGAACGTGGAAAAGGTGCTTGATGAACTTCGTCCATTTCTGATGGCAGATGGCGGAAACGTAGAAGTTGTAGAGATCGATGGCCCGGTCGTTAAAGTTCGCCTGCAAGGCGCGTGTGGCAGCTGCCCAAGCAGCACGATGACCTTAAAAATGGGTATCGAGCGCAAAATGCGCGAATGCATCCCTGAAGTTAGCGAAGTTGTGCAGGTTCTTTAAGGATCTAGCTCTAGAAATAGCACCACCAATCACGACTTCTACGAAATACTTGAAGATAATTTCTTTTATTTTTATATAAAATATTAATATTTTGCATTTAATTTAAAATTTACTTTTATCTCATAAATTCTGAGTCAGAATTATTTTATGCAAATTGCTATTAATTATTTTGAATAATTTGTTTTACGTATATCACCACAGCTGCAAAATGCAGTAAATTAAGCTAAAATTTGCGTGAACTCAGTTAGAATCAGAAGGGCAAGTCATCGCATCAAAGTCACACTGATAAATAGTGGATTTCTGCCAACTCAGAGGAATTTCCAGAAGATCGCGTGTACCCGTAAGGCCTTGAGTTAAGAACAGCAGGGCGGCTAATACATTGGCTGTCACATGCAAACGCCGAATGCGAATATCGCGGAAGATCTCAGCGCGAGCCCCAAGAGAAAACAACATCAAGCCGGTTACACCGACACCAGCCCAGTAATGAGACTGCCAAAAAGCAGGCGTAAATGGGTTATCTGAGAGCCGCCAAACCTCTGGCTGAGCGCCTAGTCCCAACACCCCAGCCCAGGTGATCAGAGAAAACGCGAGCCGCAGAATGGGCAATTTGCAACGCCAAAGAGCAAGAAGACTCACACTTGTTCCGCACAACACAAGCAGCAGCTGCATTGCACGAGCAACGCCCCCCTCAAATTCAGCGAAGGGAGTCTTTGTCGCGATCACAACGAAGAGGGCGATCAACACCAGCACCACGACACCGGCAGCCAACCAACTCCCCAGATCGCTGTGGTCTCGGCCCACCGTTGGAGGGAGCTTCACCTTTTGAACGCGACGGGCACGCGTCTGAACCGCCAGACGTACCACCACACCAATCAGTGGATACACCAACACCACAGCAAGAAAAGGATGCAGGATCATCAACCAATCAACTGCGGCCATTGCAAACCAAGCATCGACTCAAAACGTAGCCATGGTGTGAAGCGAAGTAGAAACAAACAATGGAGTTATTCATCATCAATGACATTCAAACCACTGCTTTGACGAATGAAGCGCCAAAGCAAACAGTATAATCGATATCTGTATTCACATAAGCTCTATCTCCTTCAAAAGATGATCGATAACAATTTGGGAGAGAAGAATATAATAGCTGAATCCAGAACTTTACTCAAACTGCTAAACTAATATCCTGTCATATTGAATAAAGTCAAAAAGCAGAAGCCCTTCGTTAACATTTTTGTGTCATTCAAAGATTATTGCCCAGCACTGGCCAACAAGACCTACTTCAATTTCGGCGGCCAGGGACCGCTACCAACGCCTTCTTTAGAGGCCATGGTCAAAAGCTGGCATCGCATCCAGGAATTAGGACCTTTCACCACAGACGTGTGGCCCTTCATCAGTAGCGAAACAAATCACACCCGTGGATTATTAGCCCGCCTTTGCGGTGTAGCTCCCCATCGCCTAGCACTCAGCGAAAATGTCACCAGCGGATGCGTGCTTCCTCTTTGGGGACTTCCCTTCAAAGCTGGTGATCGCATCCTGATTAGTGATTGCGAGCACCCAGGGGTGGTCGCCGCTTGTCATGAATTAGCCAGGCGAGAACAACTGGCCATCGACAACCTCCCTGTGCAAGAGCTCAGACGAGGCTGTGAAGAACAAAGCGACACGGACGCAAACGTGATCAGGGCTCTTGATCGATCACTCCAGCCCCGCACGAAATTGGTGGTGCTCTCCCATCTGCTTTGGAATACAGGGCAACTCATGCCTATCGCCGCTGTTGCAGATCATCTTCGTGACCATCCTCAGCATCCTTATCTGCTCGTGGATGCAGCGCAAACCATGGGTCAGATCCCTGTGAAAGAGGCAGCACAAGCCGCTGACATCTATGCCTTCACTGGACACAAATGGGCCTGCGGACCCGAAGGACTTGGAGGAGTGGCGTTATCAGATCGCATCCTGAATGAAGCCAATCCAACCATGATCGGCTGGCGAAGCCTTCGCGATGAAACGCGCGCAATCCTGAATGATCCGGATCCTTTCCACCACGACAGCCGTCGCTTTGAAATAGCAACAAGCTGTGTGCCGCTGATGGCAGGGCTGCGGCAATCCTTAAATTTATTAGCGGACGAGGGCAGGGCTGAAGAGCGACTGCAGACAATCCAACGCTTAAGCAATCAACTGTGGAGACAACTCAATGAGCTTCCAGGCACCACTCCATTGCTTGCAGGAGAACCTCCTGCAGGCTTAGTTAGTTTCAAACTGAGTAGCGAGAGCACGCGAAGCACCGCCGAAATTGTAGAAATCCTCGGAAGCAAGGGAATCTGGATCCGCAATCTGGAAGAGCCAATATGTCTAAGAGCCTGTACCCATATCACCACTGAAGAACAAGAGCTTTCTCAACTAATCAATGCTCTTAGAGAACTCACAACGACCGCCTCTTCAGGTACCTGAGGGAATCAGATACCAGGCAGTAAACACTGCAATCGAACAAAATAACACCATCATGAGAGGCCAAACCTCATCAAGAGTTTCAAGCCGATGGGAAAGCTTGTCTCGACTTTCCCCTAGAGGCATATTTTCCATATCAGCATAGCGGCGTCCAATCCAGACCAACAAGATGAACGCAAACAATGTGATGACATAAGCAATCACATAGACCTGATCTAAGAATGTAAGGAAGGGGAGATCAGGGAGCTCACCTCGATACACCTGCTGCAAAAATACCAAGGTTAACAAGACAGTTACAGGAATTCCTGCCCGAGCATCTTGTTCATCGGGACGGATCTTAAACACAAGTAGCACCATCACCATCACAACAAGAAGAGGTAACATCAAGCGCCAGAATGCTGACCAAGCGGAAGTACCAAATGTAATATCATAAACAATTAAACTATAATCTCTATCCAATCCACCCAAGCCAAAGTTCGTCGCATAGTTATGACGATATTCAGCAATTGACCAACCACGATTCAACCAACCAATGATTCCAGTTCCAGCATATAATCCCATCCCACTATTACGAATATCGGGCTCAAAACGAAGGCTCGAGTAACCAAGACCACCCTCAACATCATCTGCCTCAATAGCAATTGGCAGGCCAATCGTGAGGAAGGGGAAGCTCCTGAAGCTTGTTTTATCAATAAAAAATCGACCCACATACGTATAGAGCTGATAGTAAGTACCATCAGACAAAATTGCAGGCTTATCCTGAACAGGATGCAAAACGGGTTCCGCATCAGACAAAAGAGCATTTAAAAGCAGAATATGTTCTTCTAAGGAATTATCATTTGCCTCTAAATAATCCTGAAGCGGCTGCTCCCACCGTAACCAAACATATCCACTAGACGAAAAGCTGGGAACACTTAGATCAAGATCATAGGTACTATTGGAATACATCCCAAGTTTCACGTGGTACTTAGCATTATCCAAAGCATCAAGATCTGCCCGGATTTCACTACCACTCAGAGACTCACCTCTTTGTGAGCTCCAGCCATCACGAGGCAAACGGTCCAAAGACGTATTTAAAGCGCGAGAAGCTGAAGAAAGGCGCAAGGAATCACGACCCGGCACTTGATCCACATCTAAACTTGTTATTCCAACAATCAGAAGCAGAGCTGCCAGCAAGACTGACGCGATTGCTAAGAAATTCCATTTCCTCCGTCGTCGAATCTTCGTCATGAAAACGAAAGTACCTAATCAAATTATGAGTTCATTATATAAGCGCATGCGCAAATTAATTCCAAGCAATACATCCATCGCCTTTGGAATCATTTTAGCGGTAATGCCAGCTACCGCTCAACAGCAAAATGCGCGTACACCATTCGAAAATAAGAATAATATCCTTCTTGGTCAATCCCTTCCACTCAGTGGGCCATCCGCTCAAATAGGGCAAAAATATCGAGCTGGAGCCAATGCATGGTTTGACGAAGTCAATCGAGAAGGAGGCATTAAAGGGAGAAAAATAAAATTAATCAGCCTGGATGATCAATACGAACCAGACCTGACTGTTACGAATACAAAGGCTCTTCTTGCAAAACCAAATTTATTAGCATTATTTGGATATGTAGGGACTCCAACAACGAAGGAAATACTCCCTTTAATTGAAAAGAAAAAAGTTCCACTTATTGCTCCTCTAACTGGCGCGTCTCTTCTGCGTAAAAACGATCTCAAAATGGTAGTGAATCTAAGAGCTAGCTACAGAATGGAAATCGACAAAATCGTTAATAGCCTTATACGTGGTGCCCGTCAAAAAATTGCTGTCATCTATCAAGATGATGCTTTCGGGAAAGATGGTCTACGTTCAGCCGAAGCAGCTCTAAAACAACATGGTCTTAAGCCTGTAGCAATAGCAACAGTTCAAAGGAATTCTGCGCAAATCAACCCCGCATTAAGAGTTCTTGAGAAGGCTCAGCCAAATGCCGTTATTATTATTTCCACCTATGTAAGTTCAGCAGCACTGAGTAAGGCCTTGCTGCAACAAAATATTAAAGCTCGGATTATGAACGTCTCTTTTGTTGGCACCAGGGCTCTCGAGAATTCTCTTCCTGTGGGGCAAGCCAATGGCATTGGCGTCAGTCAAGTTGTTCCATTTCCATGGGATCGCTGGATTCCGGTTGTCGCAGACTATCAACGACTCATGCGCGTCAACAACCCTTCCGCACGGTTTGGCTTCACAAGCCTAGAAGGATTTATGGCTGCCAGATTATTGACAGAAGGCTTAAAGCGAGTCCCGGGTCCACTGACCAGAGAAAAGCTAATCACAACCCTAAAATCGATTCAAAAAGTAGACTTAGGGGGATTCAAGCTTGACTTCTCTTCCAACAAACAGCAAGCAAGTGATTATGTTGAACTCACCTTTTTCGGGGCTCAACAATGGGAACCATAATCTATTTTAAAATCCAAGCTCATTCTTATATTTCAATCAAAACAACACCAACAATTAAATGCTGACAGACAACATCACATCTGAAAAGAGGAAGGCATCAGATTCACATCATTCATTTGTGCAATCTGGTCGCTGGAAGTTGATTCCAGCCATCATCATGCTTCTGCTGACGCAAGTAGCCGCCAGTCAGGGCTGGCCCACGATTGTTTGTTTTATTTTTTCAGCAGCTGGAATCATTCCGATCGCTCTTTTACTCAGCGACGCTACAGAAGAAATCTCAGAACATAGTGGTCCAACAATCGGAGCAATCTGCACAGCAGTCTTCGGTAATTGTGCTGAATTTATTATTGCTTTGTCAGCACTGCGGCTTGGCCTGATTGATGTTGTCAAAGCAAGTATTACTGGCGCGATCTTATCTGATCTTCTGCTTGTTACAGGCGTCGCAATGCTTGTTGGAGGCCTGAGATATAGCGAACAAAGCTTTCAAGCCACCATGGTTCGTACCAATGGTGCTGCGATGACCTTAGCTGTCATGGCGATGGCACTACCGGCATCTCTCATCAGCACATCTGGCATCGATGATCCAATTGCGATTCATGGGCTCTCGATGACAGTGGCGGTCATCCTAGTGATCATTTATTTCATGACGCTCATCTTTTCCCTAGCAACACATAGCCATCTTTTTGATCCTCATATCCTTAAAGAAGATGAAACAATTTCACCTTCTGAAACAAAAGAGCCTACTAATTTAACACCTTGGATCGTTCAATTAATCATAAGCACTGCCCTTCTGGCTTATCAGTCAGAAAGCTTTGTCCATTTTCTTGAGCCCGCTACCGAAGAGCTAGGTTTCAGTGCTTTATTCACTGGAATTATCATTATTCCCATTATTGGTGGGTTTTCAGAATATGTCCCAGCAGTCAAAGGGGCATGGAAAAACCAAATGGATCTTCCAATTTCACTCGCAATGGGATCAAGCCTGCTTGTTGCACTTTTAATTGCCCCTGCACTCATCATCATTGGTTCCTTTATCGGCCAGCCAATGAATCTAGATTTTACAGCTTTTGAAGTCATCGCTCTCTTGTTTAGTGTCCTAATAGTAAATTTAGTCAATATGGACGCACAATCTAATTGGCTAGAAGGGGTTTTACTTCTAGGAATGTTTTCAATCTTTGGAGCAGCTTTTTTCTATTATCCAAGCTAATTAATCAGCTGGCTACTTTTTTTTCCAGAGCTCTCTTAGCTTGTTCTCGGTCGTCAAAATGGATTTTCTGTGTACCGAGGATTTGATAATCCTCATGACCTTTACCTGCGATCAAAACAAAATCGCCTGATTCTGCTTGATCAATCGCTTGAGCAATCGCCTTATCACGCTCTAGATCAACTGATAAAACGGTGCCATCTGGAATTCCAGTAACAACATCATCAAGAATTTGTTGAGGATTTTCTGTCCGCGGATTATCAGACGTCACCACCACGGAATCGGCCAGTTCAGCAGCAATTGCAGCCATCTGAGGACGTTTGCCGCGATCCCTATCACCTCCACACCCAAACACACAAATGAGTTTGCCTTGTACAAACGGGCGACAAGCTTTCAGTGCATTTTTAAGACCATCAGGGGTGTGGGCGTAATCAACCAAGACCGTTGGGATTGGTTGCGTTGAAGAGGTCAAGAGCACCCGTTCCATACGACCAGGGACCCCCCCGAAGGTCCTAATCGCCTCTAACAGCGCCTCTAAGGGCAGGCCTTGCTGAAGCAGCACGCCTACAGCTTGCAGCACATTCATCAGATTGAAACGACCAAGCAGTGGAGAGTGAAAGGCCCCCTCTCCAAGTGGACTGCACAGTCGGCCTTCGACACCAGAGGAGCCCATCACAACATCTTTCATCGTGAGCTCCACCTCTTTTGAGGCCTCAGACAAAGAGCTCCTCCAGCAACGTTGCCCCAAACTCCGAGCAAGTTCTTCCCCCCAGGGATCGTCAACATTGACCACACATTGGGGGCTTACACCAGTGACAAGAGGTGGGGAAAACAAACGAGCCTTGGCCTCGAAATAAGACGCCATCGTCTCGTGGTAATCCAGATGGTCCTGAGTGAGATTGGTGAAGACAGCACCCGAGAAGCGGCATCCAGCCACCCGATGCTGATCGAGTGCATGAGAGCTCACTTCCATGGCCGTCAACTGCGTGCCAGCCGCACAGGCCTCAGCGAGCTGAGCCTGCAGCCGATCCGCCATCGCTGTGGTGTGGGTCGCCGTCACGCTGTGACCAGGCCAGCGATTCAGAAGAGTCCCGAACAAAGCGGTAGGGCGTCCACAACTCGAACTCAAATGCTCAATGAGGTGTGTTGTGGTGGTTTTGCCGTTGGTTCCCGTTACCCCTATTAAACCGATTCGATCGCTGGGGTGATTCCAATAAGCCGCTGCCAACTCCCCAGCCCAGTAAGCCACAGGATCTGGCACCACAAGAACAGCGTCATCCTGATCGGGAGGCTGCGCTGCAGCAGCTTTTGATCCGATCAGGACCGCTGCAGCACCAGCAGCCACAACTTGTGGCCAGAAGCTGCCACCATCCACCCGTTCACCTGGAAGACCAACAAACAAACTCCCAGGTCCAGCATTGCGGGAATCACAGGTCAATGATTCGATCACTGGATTCACCAAGCCATGAGGCACAGGCAAACCCACCGACTGAAGCAAGGCGTGGAGGGTCTGGGTCATCGCTGGGCCACCACAGATGAGGCAGTTCTAATCCGAACCTGTCGCACTGTCGCAAACCCGTTGCAACCATCGGAAGAGTCCATCGCCACTTAAACGGGGTGACACCCTGGGGAGCTCAGTTCCTTCAACAGCCAACACAGGCACCTGCATGTCATATCGCGCTTTCAATGCCGGGGAGCAACCAGGAGCATCGATATCGATCACAACAAGCCGCAAGGGACGCTTTAACTGCTCAAGGTTGAGAGCACGCAGCTTTTGTTCGAGCCCCTCACAAAGACAACAACCAGCACGGCTGTACAGGATCAAGCGATCAGAATCAATCTGGGACAGGGTCACAGCCACAGGGGGTAAAGGGATGACAACGCAAAACCCGGCGGAACGTCAACCAACCACCGCGCCATGGACCATGGCGCTCTATCGCCTCGACCCCGTAGGCACTGCAGCTGGGAATGAATCGACACCGGGGACCGATAAGAGGAGAAATCCATTGGCGATAAAAGCCAATGAGCGCAAGCAACACGGTGCTTAGGGCACGATTGATGGAGTTCATGCTGTCGCCCGATAAGATGATTGATTCGTGCATGCGATTCCGCAGTGCAGGCCACACGACCAGCATGACGGATCCTCGCCCTAGCGCGAACCCATTCCATTCATCACTTTCCTATGTCCAGATACCGCGGCCCTCGCCTGAGGATCACGCGGCGCTTGGGAGACCTTCCTGGTCTCACCCGGAAGGCCGCAAAGCGGTCCTATCCACCCGGTCAGCACGGCCAGGCCCGTCGCAAGCGCTCCGAATACGCAATCCGCTTAGAAGAAAAGCAAAAGCTTCGCTTCAATTACGGTGTTTCAGAACGCCAACTCGTGCGCTATGTGAAGAAAGCGCGCGCTCAGGAAGGTTCAACTGGAACCAACCTGCTCAAACTTCTCGAGAATCGACTCGACAACGTTTGCTTCCGTATTGGATTTGGACCAACCGTGCCCGGTGCACGTCAATTGGTGAACCACGGTCACGTCACTGTGAATGGACGCGTCACCGACATTGCCAGCTATCAGTGCAAGGCTGGTGATGTGATCGCAATTCGCGAACGCAAGTGCAGCAAGCTCCTTGCTGAAGCCAACCTCCAATTTCCAGGATTGGCCAACGTTCCTCCTCATCTTGAACTCGATAAACCCAAACTCAGTGCCAAAGTCATTGGCCGCGCTGAACGCGAATGGGTAGCTCTTGAGATCAACGAACTATTGGTGGTGGAGTACTACTCAAGAAAAGTCTAAATTCATTTTTTCAAAGGAATCAAAACAACGTTTTCCTTTGCTTACTTCAGGACCTTGCTCTCTTTTCACCAAGAGAGCAAGGTTTTTTTACGAATACAGCACCGCTGGATGAGCAACAAATAAATGCATTTCAATCGTGCTACACCACAAGGAAAAGTTTATTCATTGCTTCAAGGGAAAACAACCATAAACAATCCAATTGAAAATGCTTTCTTCACGACATAATTAGGCGTATTTTGTCAAAAAACGCATTAGCAATAATTCTTGCCAACATTGTTATTTTTATAGCTGATTGTCGCCAAAACCCTGAGATTTTCTAAGCGATTTATTCTTTTTCTTCTTCGGACCGGGAGAAATCTTTTCTGGAGGCTCCTCGTCTTTAAAAAACACACCATCCAACCATACCGTGACGATATAAACGACGATTAAAACTGGAATAAGTACGGCCCATTGGTTGGGGAACTCATAGGGAATTTGCTGAACACCAAAAATTGCTAGGTAGCCTGTAATCAGAGTAAATATAAAACGACGGATACTAGATTGGTTCAAAAGAACATCTCGTTGCAATGTAATCCTAGTGCTTTTACCTCAGGCCTTCAAGCGCAACATTGTTCCCAACATCATTCGAAATCAACCTTCTCATATTGATCGCGGCGCACTCTTGCCAAAATGCTCTAAGCACCAATCATCATTAGCATGAAAGGAAGAATATGCCATGCGCAACAACAAAACCACTACATTACTTTCCGATAGAGGTTCACCCCAGAGACGATTTAACTCAGGCACAGATCTGTCGTGTCTTCTTGACAGAAAGATCATCTTTAGACCGAGACTTCTCTACTCAACGTCTCTCTGAATGACCCCTTACCATTAGTTGCCACAAGCGATGTATCAATCTTGAAGATCCATGCTGATTCTTGAATCTCACAACGCGCAGCCACAGAAAGTTGTAATTCCGTGCAGAATCAAGACATACTCTTGTTGATTGCCTCTTAATGGTGGATTCTCTGCGCTCTACCACACAAAGTGGTCAGCGCTATCGAGTGCTCCTTGTAGAAGACAATGCCATTTTGTCTGAGTTGACGGCAGAGATACTCCAAGACCTCAACTGTCAGGTCTCAATTGTTAATAACGGGAAGTCCGCTGTTGAAGCAGCCTCAAAGGATCACTGGGACATCATTTTGATGGATATAATAATGCCTGGAATCAATGGCATTGAAGCAACTAGACTAATTAAAAAACAAATAGGGCTTGAACAATTACCCATTGTAGGAATTACAGGTGCTGATGATGTACTACCACATTGTCTCGACGCTGGGATGGTTGAGGTTCTTATCAAACCTGTTGGCGAAGTTGAGTTAGAACATTGCCTCAAACGTTGGTGTAAATATTAATACTTTACAAAATAGAGATGAATTCATAAAATCATTTCAAAATCATTTCAAAATCATCCGAGCGACTCTTCTATAGCTCTCACTGATTGAGCAATTTCCTGATTAAATTTTTCAATGAGATCATTTGGGCTTTGGTATTCGTTTAATTGTTTTTCAAGTTTGACTGAAATATCTGCAAGAGCGGTCATCCCTAGCGTCAGGCTGACCCCTTTTACCGTATGGACAAGCCGCCTAGCCTCTTCCCATTCATTATTTTGAAGATGCTTTGACAGAGTCTCACCACTTTGCCTCTCAGTTTGAACAAATGCCCTCAACATTCTTAAATAGAGCTTTTGCCTCCCTCCAAGTCTTTTCAGCGCCTCTTGAGTGTTGATCCCAGAGATGAATAGTTCTTGATCAGAAACCATGCTTCTAGTTCCAACGGTAATAGTCTTTTTTTTGCTCCAATATTGAAGGCGCTCATAAAGATAATCGGGGTGAAAGGGTTTTGTAATGTAATCTTGAAAACCCATCGCCATTGACCGGCGTTTCTCCTGATCCATCGCATGTGCTGACATCGCAAGAACCGGTATATCTGACCAACCATGATTATTGCGAATTTGTTGAGTGCATTCCCATCCATTCATAATTGGCATATCTAAGTCCATAAGAATCACATCACAAGGCATGGCATAGTCACCATCACCGTTACTTCTAGGTGTATTTAATTTGAGCCACTGAAGTGCCTCTACTCCGTGATTGGCACTATAAACTTGAATTCCAACGTTCATTAAAAGCTCACGACAGATTTCTTCATTGATTGAATTATCTTCAACAAGAAGAACTCGTAATTGATTGAATTTCCATATTGGCCTAACAGTATCTTCTAGATATCCTGGTGCAATCTCAGTCTTGACAGAAATAAGGTCAGTTTCTCTCAGGCAGGCTTTCATCAATTCCAGTCGAATTGGCTTGCAGATAGAAGCTTTAATAAGGCTCGAAACTTGCTGATCTAAACCGCTATCCTTGGCTGGAACTGTCATCAGGACAATGCTTGGATTGGAATCCAAATTTTTGTCTTGGGAACCTTGATGACAGAGTAAATCTTCAGCCTCATTAAATAGCGAATTATCCAACATAATAAGATCAAAGCATTGAGCTTGCTCACGTGATATTGAGAGTTTGGTTATCAGCTCATCTATATCCTGTGCCGTTTGAGACTTGATATTTAATTGCATACACATCCCCTGAACCACATCTCTAACCAAAGCATTCTCCGCAACAATCAAGCAATTTTTATATTTGAAGATCTCGCCTGACTGTGTTTCTGCTACAGATCGATGCACCCCGATTGGCACTTGCACAACGAAGCAGGAACCCTCTTCGAGAGTGCTCTTGACATCAATCCTTCCTTGCATCAGCTCCACAAGATGTTTGCAGATACTGAGGCCTAGCCCAGTGCCACCAAATCGCCGGGTTGTTGATGGCTCTGCTTGGTGAAAGTCTTGAAACAGGTGCTGAATCTGATCATTTGCTATGCCGATACCACTGTCCTGAATGGCGAATTGAAGGGTTGCTTTCTCAGAATCAATAGCAACAACTGATGCGTGCATGCTGATCGTTCCATGCTCTGTAAATTTAGACGCATTTGAAAGCAAATTGACCAAAATTTGCGTAAGACGATGAGAATCTCCCCAAAGCATTTTAGGAATTGAAGGATCTAGAATAACTACAAATTCAATTCCTTTTTTGAAAATAGAATATGCAACTAAATTAATAACTTCATCGACAACATCTTCAAGCGAGAATACGGATTCATTAAGGACTAGCTTGCCAGATTCGATCTTGCTGAAGTCGAGAATATCATTTATAATTGAAAGCAGATGATTACCAGACATTTCGATTTTTTTAAGGTAATTAAGCTGACTATTCTCAGGTTCCGCTTGCATGGCAAGATGCGTAATCCCAAGCACTGCATTCATAGGCGTTCGAAGCTCATGGGTCATTCGTGATAGGAACTCTGTTTTTGCTGTACTCGCACTTTCTGCAAGAATATTCGCTTTGATTAATTGTTTATTTTTTTCTTCTGTGATCATATGAACTTTAGCTCTATTTCGATTTAGAACAACATAAAAAATGGCAATAAAGGCTGGCAATAAGGAGAATGTTGAACTCAGAAAGATCGTCCTTTGTATCAGTTCAGCGCGGTTTTCGATATTTGATTTCCATGAAAAAATTTGCAACGAACCAAGATTTGCTGGCCCTGCGTTAATAGGAACTCTTTTACTAAAGGTGACAAGCTTATTTTGACTTTCCTGAGGATCGTCTCTACGATTAATTCGTCCTAATCCTGCAAATTCAATCAAGATTGCACCCCCAGGTTTGGGGCGGCTTAGACGCAAAGTATCAACTCCATTTGGTCTTGAAAGCACAATCGATTGAATATAATCCTTTTCATTGATCACATCTTCGATTCTCTTCTCTACATTGGCGTAATCATCGATCACAAGAGAGTTTGTCAGATTCTTGGCTAGTGCATCTGCTGTATCTGTCAGTGCTTGATTCTGGATTTGCTGAAGCTCAGCAGTCGTTTTCTGTTGAACCCATGCGTTAATCCCAATAAAAACTGCAACGGTGGTAGCAATTACGAGACTAGGCCTTAATTCCCATTGATATTTAGAGTGATTATTTTTCATGAATTTTGCACGTCATTGCACGTACCTCTCAAGGCCCAATGATTCAAGTTGTTGATAATCTTTTTTGTAATCTGCTTTCATTGGTGTTGGTATTTGTGCCTTATTCAAAAGCTGAAAGTTGGCTTTATTTTCGCCAAGTATTAGCCATGCATTTTGAACTTTAATTTGTTCGTTGCTAGGCAATATTGATTTGGATGAAAATGGATGAGCAGGATAGCCTTTCGTTTCCTTGATGATTCGAATTTGTTGACGAACTCCAGGATTTTCTCTCCTTAACGTATTGTTCACGCCACCGCCTACACCGTCTGGATTCATGATGCTGTTTCTATATACATTACTATGAGTTTTCACATATTTCACAATCGGTTTTATCCCCTGTGACGAAAGATAAGATCTTACAAGCAATGAAGCCCCAAAGGCATTGGGAGCAGGTAGGTAAAGCTCCTGACCATCAATATCTTGTATATTTTGAATAGAAGATACTTTTGAAGTCACAATAATTCCTGTCAGAAGCTTGTTTGAATCTCTGATCAATGGAGTATAGCGCTCTTTATTAATAACCAGATGATAAGGATTCATAAAGGCATAGTCCACCTCAGAGCTTTCAAGAAGTTTTTCAAATTCAGGAATATCAACTGCTAATTTTAATTTAAAACAAATATCGGTTTGCTTCCCAATGTTTTCAAGGAGTGGCCAGTAATAGGCATAAATTTTGGACTGAGGGAGCTGCGGCACAACAGACACCGTTCTCTTTGTGGCTGAATCGCGCTGATCACCTGCGCAATCTCTTACTTGAGATTTTTGAATGCTGGATTGATTCGCTTTACTGCCTTCTTCTATTTTATTACTTGAGCAACTGCTTAAGACAATTGCACACATTGGCAAGGATAAGAGATATAGTTGCCGATGCATCGCTTTTATCATTCTAAAATCATTAGATATCAGCAGCAAGTCTAGACAACTTTTTGCAAAATGCATCTTAAGTGATCAAAAAAAGGTTTTAAATCCTCTCCTTTGCGCTGTTTGCCTTGGTTACTGTGGCAGCTAGGAAATGGCATGGAATCCCTTTTTCATGCAATACATTGTTGAGCTATACGCTGCCTATAAAGAACAATCTTGATTGATCGGTCGGGTCCCTACTGATTCGGGAACACACAAAGAATTGCCTAGCACCAAGAGATATCAAACCTCACGAGGTCAGAAACAAACAAAAATTAGAATTCGATGAGATTAAGTTGATTTCAAATAAAAATTAGAATGCTTACATCGAAGCAGGCTAAGTGGAAGTATTTTTATATCCAAGTTGATTAAAGTAAGTAAAGCGATCTTTTCTTTTATTTAGTGAGAAGCGCTCTCGCCAACACAAACCTCACTCTTGGCAGCGATTGAACATTCAGGATCCTTCTTGCCGTACTGGCTAGGTTCTCTCATAGCCCAATACTCATCAACCACACCTAGCAAGTAAGTCATTGTTTTCTTAAAGGAATTCCGCAGGCCCATTGCAATCAACCATTCATGGGCATTCTGGCAAGCAATCCTCAAATGCGCAAAAAGCGACCTTGATCCCCCATCAACAAAAACTCGGAGACTTTTAGCGAATCAGGTTCGCCTTGAAAAAGCCCAGACCAAGCCCCATACCTTTGGGCTTATCTTCCAAAAAAGTAATCGCTAGCTCGAAATCCATCAATCCCCTCTCTTCGATGAAATCCCGGGGAAGTTGACCACGCCGTTGATCCAAGTAGCGATGATGAATTTCTTCTTTGTTTTTACTTAAGAAGTCAACAATTTCCTGGAGCACGTGATCGCGCCATTCATCCTTATCGCTTTGCTGCACAGGATTTTCTTTCATCACGCCTACCAACTTTTTAAAACCTTAATGAGCAAAGAAGGTGATTGCCTAGCCTGTAACTTCAATTTTTCAGCAACGTGGACAAGCCTGCCGCAGCCACTAGGGCCATTCACCACGGTGAAAGCTTTGCGGCAGAGACAGGCACCGTCATGCCGCCGATTTATGCCACATCCACCTTTGCCCATGGCAACCCAGGTGGTTTCGACTACACCCGCTCCGGAAACCCCAACTTCAGCATCCTTGAAGGCGTGCTGGCCTCCGTTGAAGACTGTGCTCATGCAACGGTGTTTGGTTCTGGAGTGAGTGCCATCACCGCGATTGCCTCCACCCTCCATCAAGGTGATTTGGTGCTCTGCGAAGAGAACCTCTACGGCTGCACCGTTCGGCTCTTTGAACAAGTATTTGCAAAGTTCGGGGTGCGAACCGAATGGGTTGATTTCACCAAATCCGCCTCTCTGGCAAGCATTCATAAGCACAAACCAGCAATGGTCTGGCTGGAAAGCCCCACCAATCCACTTCTGAAGGTGATTGATCTTGAGGCGGTTTGCAACGCTGCTCGCTCCAGCAAAGTCCCCGTGGTGGTCGACAACACCTTCGCCACGGCCTTGGTGCAACGTCCACTGAAACTTGGCGCCACGCTCTCACTGACTAGCACCACCAAATACATCAATGGGCATTCCGATGCCCTTGGAGGTGCTGTCAGTACGGATGATTCCAGCTGGCATCAAAAAATGGTGTTCGCCCAAAAAGCCTTAGGGCTGATGCCCTCACCGTTCGACTGCTGGTTGATCACCCGAGGGATCAAAACGCTGCCCCTTCGACTCAAGCAACAAATAGCCAATGCAGCCGTTGTCGCTGATCATCTGGGTTGTCATCCAGCAGTGTCATGGGTGCGCTACCCCGGACGCCATGATCATCCTCAACAGGCCGTTGCTCTAAAGCAAATGAAGGGCGGCGGGGCCATCGTGACGATTGGATTAGATGCGAACCGTGAACAGGCTTATGCCTTCTGTAAAGCCTTGCGTTGGTTCACGATGGCAGAAAGTCTTGGCGGAGTTGAGAGCTTGATCTGTCATCCAGCGACCATGACCCACGCCGCCGTCTCTGCTGACGTCAAAGAATCACTGGGCATCAGCGACGGCCTCGTCCGCCTTTCCCTGGGCTGCGAAGACATTGCGGACCTGTTGGCGGATCTCGATCACGCTCTCACCCTGCTTCCGTGAGTCCCCGCGATCTACTAAGCAATCCCTGCTGGCAGGGAAAGGACCTCGGCCATCCCCTGCCAGACAGCACCCATGCCGTCTCGGTAGCCCTCCCGCGTTGGCGTGATGTCATCGCTTACGAGGAGAGTGATCCACAGTGCCGAGCTCAGTTGCAAGCGTTTTATCCACGCTTTGCACTCCATCCACTGGTCGAAACTGTTGCTCAAAACGCCTTAGCGAAGGCCCCTTTTGGATTGAGTGCCTGGCCCTACCCCAGCGTTTCCACCGCCCAACTAGCTCAACAACACTGCAGTCGTCAGTCGCCAGACGCTGCAACCCAAATCATTCATCAAAACAGCCTCGATGTGTTGATAGCCGATGCTGACGCGAGTCCCCATGCCAAGGCCTTTTGGCAACACGCGGGATTGGGGGCCTCATCCCGAAGTGCTGCCATCAGTTTGAAAAAAGAACCAGCACCCTCCATGGCTGCCGGCGATGAAGCCAAGGCCCAAGTCATCGACAGACTGGCCTTCATTTATGGGTGTAGTCCCCAACAATTGAGCCTGCATCCCTCCGGAATGGCAGCTCTGCACAGTGCTCTCCAATTGGTGACGGCGCTACGCCCCGAACGCCCAACCCTGCAAATCGGCTTTCCCTATGTGGATGTGCTGAAACTGCCCCAGGTGATCTTTTCTGGCAGCGAGCTCCTCCTCGACAGCAGCAGAGAAGCCGTTGAAGCCGCGCTCGATCGCTTCACGCCCTCAGCTGTGATTGTGGAGATACCCAGCAATCCACTTCTTCAATGCGTAGATCTAGCAACTCTGGCTCGCTTGGCTCACGAGAGAGGTATTCCCCTCATCGCTGACGACACGATCGGCTCTTGCCTGAACATCGATCTCTTTTCGCATGCGGACCTGATTTTTAGTTCGCTCACCAAAAGTTTTGCCGGTCGTGGTGATGTGCTGTCTGGAGCACTGGTTGTGAATCCCCAATCCCGCTGGAACCAAACCTTTCAAAAGCAGCGATCAACGGCGGAATTCACCGACCTTGGAGATGCCGATGCGATGGCCTTGGAGCAAGGGAGCCGAGACTTTATGGCACGCATTCCCCAACTAAACACCAATGCCCATGCGCTAGCCAAGCGGCTTCAAGACCATCCCGCAGTAGCACGCGTTTACTACCCGGATCAATGCTCAAACTTCCGCGCCTTATTGCGCCCCGGCGCTGGACATGGCTGCCTGCTGTCGTTTGATCTCAAAGGAGGTAGCAATCAAGCTCAAAAGGTGTACGACGCTTTATCGGTCTGCAAGGGACCAAGCCTGGGCACACCTTTCACGTTGGTCTGCCCTTATGTACTCCTTGCTCACTACGAAGAACTTCTTTGGGCCGAAGCCTGCGGCGTTCCCTCTCACCTGCTTCGCGTTTCGGTAGGGCTCGAAGATCCAGAGGAGCTCTGGCAACGGTTTGAAAAGGCGTTGTCTCACTCGAGCGGTTAAAAACGAAACCTTAAACTTGCTAGTAGGGATTGAGACTTCAAATCAATCTGAGTGCCAGCAATATCGAGGTTGAATTGGCCTGCCGGCCGCACAATTCTTGCTGAACCTGAATTGGTTTTAACTGTGCCCAGGTCGGTCCAGCGATAGGCCAGGTCAAGATCAATTCTCTCGCTGACAGGGATGCTCACCCCAGCTGTCAGCAGATAGGCAAATGATGCACTGCTCCCTCCTTGGCTCACAGTGACCGCATCACCCGAAATCGCTGGAAAGCGATAGGTGACGTCAGAAAGAGATGTCCGAGCAGCACCGAGTCCTGCACCGATGAAAGGACGGATCGTTGCAAGTTCAGGTCCATCCACGTACAGCACTGCAAACCCCGCAAAGGCATTCCCAGAAGCGCTCACCGGCTGGTTGGAGCCCCCACTGAGAAAATTGCTAGTGCTGGACAAGCTGAGCTGGGGCGACCAGTTGAGCAGAGCTTCTGTCCGTAGCCAGGGAGCCCAGCGGTAACCAAAAGCGGCATCCAAAACCGGGGTTTGCTCAAATCCGCCGTAAGCCCCCAATCGCCTTCCATCATTTCCTAGTTCACACCCAAACAGTGCTGGCGGTTTCTTGCTGGAGCAATTCTGATCCTCAAGGGCACTTGTCTCCGGCCATTGCACCCCGGCACCGAGTCGCAGGTATGGGCCACGCTCCTGCTCCTGAGCTTCTGTTCGAACAGCAGCCGTGGAGATTCCAATCAAAGCGCACGTCAAAAGCGACGTGTAGCAAGTTTTCATACGAAACCAAAAAATTGATCGAGTTGGCTGAGCCAAAACCACATCAACAGACATCGAAGTCTTAATAAGGCCTGAAGGTGGAATCAAGTGCTAGTGCTGGCAATTAAATTTCTAGAAAATAAACCCAGCCTCATGTCCCGCGTCTACGCCGACAACAGTCAAGCCATCGGCAACACTCCGCTCGTACGCCTCAACCACGTCACTAAAGGCTGCAAAGCCACAGTGCTGGCCAAGATCGAAGGCCGCAACCCTGCTTACAGCGTTAAATGCCGAATTGGCGCCAACATGATTTGGGACGCTGAAAAGCGTGGGGTTTTGACCGATGGGAAAACCATCGTGGAACCCACATCAGGGAATACGGGAATCGCCCTCGCCTTCAGTGCTGCGGCAAGAGGTTACAAGCTGATTCTCACCATGCCGGAATCCATGTCGATCGAACGTCGACGTGTCATGGCGGTCCTTGGTGCTGAACTCATACTCACCGAAGCAGCCAAAGGGATGCCTGGCGCAATTGCCAAGGCAAAGGAAATCGCAGATAGCGATCCAGCCAAGTACTTCATGCCTGGTCAGTTCGAGAATCCAGCCAACCCAGAGATCCACGAGAAAACCACAGGTCCCGAGATCTGGAATGACTGCGATGGCGCGATTGATGTCTTTGTCGCCGGCGTTGGCACCGGCGGCACAATCACCGGTGTTTCGCGTTACATCAAGAAAGAAAAGGGCAAGGCCATCACCTCAGTTGCAGTGGAACCAAGCCACAGCCCGGTGATCACCCAAACCATGAATGGGGAAGAAGTCAAACCAGGACCACACAAAATCCAAGGCATTGGCGCCGGCTTCATCCCCAAAAACCTCGATCTCTCGATGGTCGATCGCGTTGAGCAAGTCACCAACGAGGAATCGATTGAGATGGCGTTACGCCTGGCCCAGGAAGAAGGTCTCCTCGTAGGAATCTCTTGTGGTGCCGCCGCCGCTGCCGCAATTCGTCTTGCCAAGCAAGATGAATTTGCCGGTAAAACAATCGTGGTGGTCCTGCCTGACTTGGCCGAGCGCTATCTGTCCTCAGTGATGTTTGCAGAGGTACCAACTGGAATCATTGAGCAACCCGTTCCTGTCTGACCAACAACATCTGGAATGAACGTTCCAAGGCCCCGTCTAAAAACGGGGTTTTTTTTGCAAAACAATCGGTTGCTCTACTGGCAGGATCGTTATTAAAACCCTCATCAGAATCAACCAGGTCTGGCATTGAGGAGCACAGATTCAGGAGCAATCCACATGGCATCGCCATAGGAGTAAAAGCGATACCTTTCCTCTATGGCCTTGCTGTAAAGCTGCATCAACGGGTCGCGCCCGATCATTGCGCTCACTAGGAGTAACAGCGAGCTCTTAGGCAAGTGAAAATTCGTCAGTAATCCCTGCACAACCTTGAAGCGAAAACCGGGCTGAATCACAAGATCCACAGGCCCCTTCAAAGGCTGCAAATTCCCATGCCCCGCAGCCGCAGCAGCTTCCAATGCACGCACACTCGTCGTTCCCACCGCAATCACCCGGCCGCCTCGAGCACGACACTCCGACACCGCTTCCACAACTTCAGGCCGCACCTCCACCCATTCACTGTGCAGGGTTAGTTCGCTGAGATCCTCTGTTTCAACTGGCCTAAAAGTGCCCAACCCCACATGCAGGGTGACATGCACGAGACCAACCCCTCGCTTAGCAATCGAAGCGAGCAGCTCATCACTGAGATGCAGTCCTGCCGTCGGAGCCGCGACGGCTCCTGGGCGTGTGGCGTAGCGCGTCTGATAACGCTCCTGATCAGAGCTGTCCTGCCGAGTGATGTAGGGAGGGAGAGGAACCTCCCCGTAACGCTCCAGCAATCCTTCAAGCGCAAGAGCATCAACGTAATCCGACGGGAACTGCACGACCCGTCCTCCGCTTGCCATGTCACTCGCCAGAACGGTCAGGGAAATCGGTTCCTGCTCCAAGGCCTCAAGCCAAAGTCCATCTCCAGGCCGCAACTTTTTGCCAGGCCTAGCGAGGCAGAGCCATCTCCCCTCACCGCGTGGCTCCAGCACGAGCAATTCTCCCAAACCTCCACCACTTCGACGCACACGAAGGCGCGCCTTGAGCACTCTTGTGTCATTGACGACCAACAGATCACCCGGTTGCAATTCCTGTTGCCAGTCCCAAACTCTTTGATGCCGCAGAGCAGTCAGGGGGCGATCCACAGGGGGAACGACCAGCAGGCGTGCATCATGTCGCGGCTCCACCGGGGCCTGAGCAATTCTTTCTTCTGGCAGACCGTAGTCATACGAACTGAGCAGGAGATCGCGTGAGTCAGGCATGGTCTGGCTCCATCACACCCTCAGTCCATGCTGCCAAGGCACCATCACGCCCCTCTCCTGCAGGTGGAATGTAGTAACGCACGATTGAGAAAACTCGGCTTCCGCCTGCAGAGAGAGCTGCAAATAAATTCAATGCTCTCTGATTAAGAAGGGTTCCATCCAGACGATCTCTAGGAACGGCAACAGGCATCACAACGGTTGTGAATTGCCCAGGATTGTGCCGTTCTTGCTCAACAACAAATTCGCAAAAAGGCTGCACCAGCGAGCTGAAAGGACTCTCAAGCAATTTGAACTCCAGTGCACCTGTGTTGTCCCCCACCAGACGATCCCAGTCCTGACTGATCTGACCAGCATCGTCTTGATCATCCACCACCATCAGAGCCGTGACCCTGTCTGCGATCGAGCAGGCATAACGCACCGCCTCAAAGGATGGTTCGTTGAGACCAGCAATCCAAACAATCGCGTGATGCTCGGGCGAATGATCCTTCCCCTCAAGAAACAGAGGCTTCATTTGCGGGTTGGGTGCCAACGACCTTTGCACTTCTCGATAGCGCCGGCGGATTGTGGCGAGTCCCCAGACCAAAAGAGGAATCGCGATCACCACCGTCCAAGCACCTTCTGCGAATTTGCTGATAACGATCACCACCAACACCATGAAGGTGGTCAGAGATCCGAGCGCATTAAGCGCGATTCGCCCCTGCCAGCCTGGCCCACGCAATCGCCACCAGTGCAACACCAAACCAAGCTGGGAAAGCGTGAATGCCGTAAACACCCCAAGCGCATAAAGATTGACGGCCACGGTGGTATCTCCGTGGCAGATCCAGATAATGAATGCTGAAACCGCAAGCAGAACGCCAATACCGTTTTGGTAGACAAGGCGGTCTCCCAGCCAACGCATCTGCGGAGGCAAACAGCGGTCCTCCGCCAGCATCGCGGCCAAGAGAGGGAACCCAGCAAACGCGGTATTAGCCGCCAACACAAGAATCAGCAATGTGGAGAGCTGCAGCATCCAAAAGAGAACGCTGCCGTTACCAAACACGCGCATCCCGATCTGGGCCAAAACGGTGACTTTGGCGTCAGGAGCTATGCCATACATGAAGCCCAAACCAGTCACGGCCAAGAGCATTGCCGACAGCAAGCCACCCATCACAAGGAGAGTCTCTTGAGCATTCCGGGCCGAAGGTTCGCGAAAGACTTTCACTCCGTTGGAGATGGCTTCAATCCCTGTCATTGCAGAACAACCAGAACTGAATGCTCGCAAAACCAGGAATAGACCCAAGGGCTGCAACACGGCCTCTACTGGAGGTGTCTCGGGGGTCCAGCCGTGCTGAAAGCTGAGATTCCATAACCCGCCAAGAGTCAGGACCAGGATCATCACCACGAAGGCATAAGTAGGAATCGAGAAGACCCGCCCTGCCTCTCGTATCCCTCGTAAATTCGCCCAGCCCACCAAGGCCAGCAGCAACAATGACAACAACAACTCATGGGGGAGTAGGGAGGGAATCAGCGAAGACAAGGCTTGAGTCCCGGCCATCAGGCTCACGGCAGCCGTAAGGGTGTAGTCGATCAAAAGTGCAGCCGCTGCAACCAGGCTGACGTTGCGCCCCAAGTTCTCCCGTGCAACCACGTAAGAGCCACCACCATTGGGGTAAGCGGAAATCGCCTGCCGGTAGGAGAGAACCACAATCACGATCAAAGCGATGATCGCCAACGTGATCGGAAGTGATTGTTTCAGGGCACCACTGCCCGCAAGTACCAAGACTCCGAGTGCTGCTTCCGTGGCGTAAGCCACGGAAGACAGCGCATCGGAAGACAGGATTGGCAAAGCCTGATATTTAGGCAACCGTTCTTGGGCCGCACTTGCTCGAGGCAAGGCTCGACCGATCAAGCGTGAGAACAATGAAACGGATGACAAAGCTCAAAGCCAATTGAGTTTCAGCCTGGCCAAAGCAGCACGGATTGACAGCTACAGCCGCGAACATCGAGGCAGATCACAACGTCGGAGAACCCAATTATCAAAGGGCCAAGCTTTCCGGACGCGTTTCGATCAACTCAGAAAGATCCTTGAGGAAGGCAGCACCATCAGCGCCATAAATCACGCGGTGATCGGCTGTGAGATTCACCTGCATCTGACGCTTCACAGCAATGGAGCCATCTTTTCCAGCCACCACTGTGGGACGAGACGCAGCGACAGCCAAGATCGCGCCGGTGCCTGGCGGAAGAATGGCATCAAAACGGTCAACACCAAACATTCCAAGGTTGGACAAAGTGAAGGTGCCTGTGCTGTATTCCTCAGGCTGCAGTTGCTTGCTACGGGAACGCTTCACCAAATCGGCCCATTGACGCGACAACTCATAGAGATCCGTGCAATCAGCATTGCGCAACACAGGCGTGATCAACCCGCCATCTTCCATCGCAACAGCGACGGCCACATTCACCTCTGCGGGGTAACTCATTCCAGAAGTTGTCGTAGCAGCATTGACCTGGGGATGACGCGCCAAGGTCACTGCCACGGCTTTCGCCAGAAGAGCAGTCATCGTGACGCCTTTGGGCTTCACCTGCTTGTAAAAAGTATCGAGTCCATCTGTTGTGACTGTGTAGCCAACACGAAAGCAGGGCACAGCAAGGCTGGCCTCCATGTTGCGATTCACCGCCGCCTGAAGCGTGTTGAAGGCCACAGTGTCACCTCGTGAACCAAAACTGTTGCCAGAGGGAGCTGATGGAGCAGCACTTGGGATGGCACCGGCAACAACAGCAGCAGATGTTCCTTCTCCCACTCGAAGTGGGGTGACCGGACGTCCAGCCGCTTTTTCAACGTCTTCAGCCTGAATGCGGCCATTGGGACCGCTACCGCGCAACCCGGCAAGATCAATTCCCATCTGGGAGGCCAATTTGCGGGCGCGGGGACTCACGATCAAACGCCCGTTGCTGACTGCTGCGGCAACTGGAGCGGCAACTATTACTGGAGCTGGCACCTGAGCTGGCGCAGGAGCAACTGGCTGGGGAGCAGCCGATGCAGCCGGAACTGGCACCGCCGCAGGAGTGGGTAGGGCTGCGGCGGCGGCAGGAGCGGAGGGAGCTTTGGCCTTCGCTTCAGCGATCTCAGCTTCCGTTTCAACGATCAAACCAATGGTTTCACCCACTGGCGCCGTGCTTCCCGCTGGCATCAATACCGCAGCCAGAAAGCCATCTTGAAAAGACTCCACATCCATATCGGCTTTATCCGACTCAACAACGAGAACAGATTCGCCCCGTGCCACCTTCTCTCCAGGCTGTTTCAGCCACTCCACGATTTTGCCCTCCGTCATGGTGGAGCTGAGGGCAGGCATAAAAATGTCGTGGGTTGCCATATATCAGTCAGGTAAAGGGGTTTGGGAGTGGTGTCGAACCAAGTGTCAAACCTTGGTCCAACTCATCTATCAACTTTAGACCTCCAATTCACCCCCAAAAACCAACCTCCTCACAACGCCTCCCTCCGCTGCCCACCTGAACCAAAACCCAAGGGTTGCCAGGACGCCAAAAACTGCCGTCACAACTGGTGTTTTGCCGTGTTCAAAACTCTGTATGGTTGCCATGTGCTGAAAACCCAGTGGGTTTTGACCATGCCTCGATCAATCGGGTACGCCCGCTGTTCCACCACTCACCAAGACACCGCTGCTCAGACCAGTGAACTGAAGAGTGCTGGATGCGTGGAGGTGTTCGCCGAGAAGGTGTCTTCTCGTGCACCTCTGGATAAACGCCACCAGTTGCGTGCATGCCTGGAGACGCTGCAGATGGGGGATGAACTGGTGGTCTCCAAACTCGACCGCCTGGGACGGTCTCAGGCGGAAGTGATCAATCGCCTTGCTGATCTGCAGGAGAAAGGAATCCAGATCAGGACCCTGGACGGTCTGATCAATACCAGAGGACTCGGACGACTTGCGCCCTTGGTGATTGGACTGCTGACGGGTCTTGCTGAGGTTGAGAGGTCATTGATTCAAGAACGCACACGAGAGTCCGTTGAACACCGCAGGAAGACGGGAGGGAACCTTGGAGGAAGACCAAAGACATCAGAGAAGAAAGAACGCCTTGTGCTGCGTTTGAGATCAGAAGGTGACTCCTACAGGTCAATCCGAGATCAGACAGGTATCTCTGTCTCCACGATTCAACGAATCCTCCAGAACCAAGAGGTCGCTTTATGACCAAGATCGATATTCAGTATCAAGACCAATTCGGTAAATGGAGACACCTCCAGACCAAACACAACGAAGGTGATGCGCATCGATCTGCTGCTAACCGCGCAAGATCAACGGGGAAAAGACATCGACTGATTGATCAAGACGGAACCCTGCTTGATTTGATCAATCCTTGAATAGAAAATAGATTATTTAATCTATAAAGACTGCATAGGGATCCTATTTGCCGGAATGTCTTTATAAACATGATTGCCTTTAACATCTCACGCAGTCTTGCCCTGCATACACCCAAGAATCCTTGACTTAAATACACATTGCCTATATAATTACTGAACACAAAGACAAAGACAAAGATATTTAGACCCTTTACAGAGGTAGAGATCGTCCAACTTTGCTTTTAAGAGTCTTTGAAATCAGATGGATTTCATAAGGGACTCGGTGTACCCAGAGATAACCCTTAAATCTCAGAACTATTCCATAAGACCAGTTATACCAATGAGTGACCCCAAATCAACTAAAACAAATCACCAAAGAAGAACCGAACGCAGAGAGGTTCATTCACGACCAACGGGAGTGAATCAGTCAAGACCCTCAAGGTCACTTCTGAATCAGAAACTCCAAAGGATTCATCAAAGGACCAGATCGCATCCAAAGGTTCTCCAGGAACTAATCACAGATCAATGGGAGAACAACTTCCGACCCCAGTGGTTCATCACATTGCTCTGGAATGATCTCCCGACTCGATCTGGAACCGTCATCAGTCACTCCAAACACTTCAGGAATGTGTTTTTGACCTCGCTCTTGAACCAACCCCTAAAGAAACTTCCTGAACCACCCTTTAGACCTCATCTGGTTTTCTTTCATGAACGGAAATCAGTCATCATTAGAGGACGAGAAATCACTGCATTTCACACCCATGTTCATCTGGGTGCTCTACCTGAACCTCTGAACCACCTCTGGTACTTAGACCACCTGATTCATAAGAAGGTCTCTCGAAGGGTCCAGAAACTCCTCAAGACCACAACAGAGGGGAACAGGGGAGTGGTGATCAAACCATGGGTCTGGGACCATCATGCATTCTACAACCTGAAGGACTACTACTCCTATCAACGTCAACAGGATCCCGATTTAGTTTTGGATTACCAGAATTCTGATCTGGTGTTCTAAACAGAATAAATAGAGATGACTCCTACAAATACATCTCTATGAACACCATCCAGAACCAAGATCAAAGGAATATCAATTTGTTCTTTGGGAAAAGGAATCAGACCACTCTGCAAAAGTTTGATTCTTTATCCCATCAACTCAGACGATCCAGGACAGGAACCCTGGATTACCTAATCACTCACTATGAATGGTTCCAGAACCACCGTAGTGAGGTGATCAGATGAAACAGATCAAAGTTAGTCCTGTGGTCTACGAGATGCTTGTAGAGATTACTAAGAAAAAGAAGGTCACTATAGATTCCTTCATTGCGACATTGGTTAAAAATGAGTACGTAAAGATTTATGGGTGATCTAGTTTTGATTGTAACTGGGTAATGTTTCTCTCGTTTGAGAGTCTCGTAATTTCCTCTGCAAAGAAAAAACAAAGAGAATTGCATCAACAACTGTGACGTCAAACTCTTTTCTTTCTTCAGTCCGTTGACTTCTTCAACCCATTTCTTGAGTCTTTGCTTCTATAGAGGTACGTCAATATCCTCCAATGTGGTTTATAGATCTCAAAAATTGTTCCCAGAACTAGTGAAATACCCTCACCTACCGCCAGGAGACATAGGGTCTCCTTCGCATCCAAAGACTTCTAGGAGGATCCATTTGCAGTTATCTTCTGCAGGTGTTTTTTCTCTGCAAAATTCTGATATATTCAATATAGGTAGAATTTCTAGTTATGGAAAGAAAACTATTTAAAGAACTCTAAAAGAAGAAGAAAGAGATCTACAAGTCTGTTGAACTAGAACTTTCATCGTATGAGGATATCTTTGCCAGGATATCTCCGCTTCATGATGTTCTTTCTGGGGATATGTCACCACTTGCACTTCTTGCCAATACTAATCCAAGCATTATGGAGTCAATGCGGGAACTCTATGAAAGGGGTGAGAAAAAACTTGTTTCGCTTTACCAGGATCTCCATGACAAATTTGTTCGCAATATCCACGATCTCTGCCTCGTCGATAGATCTATCGAACTTGGGGTATCTGATGCGAATGAACGCAGGGAAGGTCTTGCTAGAGACTTCCTCGACTTAATTACCTTTTTTAATCTTGAGGTCCAGTTTCATGCGGTATCTCAACTGCATTTGCTGCCGCTAGAAAAAGTTACGCGCACTCGCCTTCTACATCAATGCTATTACGAGTCCAATGAACTCCATAGTGAGTACGGGATACGGTTATCAAAACTGTGCTTTGAAAAACTTGAATATGCGAATATTCTTGAAATGTTAAAGATCGAACCGAGTTATAAGTCTGCTGGTTTGCCTCCACTTATTCAACATTTTGGTACCGAGGATAGAATTTCTCTTTGTAATCTTGTTGAGAAGGGAGATCCATTTTATGTCTTTCGAGGTTTTCTGATTGACGAGGATGAGTATGTCCGCAAAGGGAAAAAAATAGACGGTCTCGATTATTTCAGACAATCTGCTGGGATGGGTGTCTCTTACGCATTGCGCGAGGATGTCGCTTATTACTTCTGTTACTGGGGACTCGTATTTGGTGATACTTCGGAAACTGAGATTAAAGTTGCCTCCCGCCAAACAATCGAGGACCCTTTTGAAACAGTTCCTTTTCCCCTGTGGACCGAAGATGAGTTTATTTTATATAACTCTCGTATATTATCCAAGAGGATAGATGAATCGAGGAAAAAACCTATCGTATGCAAGTTTCTGGTCGATCCCAAACAAATCAAGGGTTTTAATTTTATCAAGGGTGAAAGTGAACTAAATCTCTTGCCGGCGGATCTCATTATCGACCGATACCAAATTGCATCGTCCAAGGATATCGCCTCAAATCTACTGAGTTGTAAAAGACGTTCCATAAAAAACATTGAGGATTTTCAGGGTTGTTATAAGGAAAATGGTGTTGTCCTGTGGATGACTATGCTCGATAACAAGAAGGTCTATATTTATGCCGATGCTGCCAAGGTGAACCATGAAGTACGACGTATTAAAAATGAATTCTTGGAATCTGGAGAACAGAATTCGCACGATGCATTAATTAAGGTGCGCAACCTTTTTCTTGACGCTGCTGTTGAAGTTCCTTCTGATGTTAATCCCGTTGTCCCTAGTCTCAAATGGATCGATTTTATTCAAGGGATCTCAAATGATTTGCAACCTAAGAGTGGGAATTTCTATGCCGCTGAATGATCCATATGCACTGGTTTCATGCTGTAGGAATGCACTCTTGGTCACGATTATTTAATTCCGATTGTTTTCAGATCCTTTCTTACTGGTGCTAGTGTTCTTGTTGCTTCATAGTGGAAGTGGTGCTGTCGGACATATTCAATTGAGGTCGACAGTTATTGTGCACCGTCGCGACAAGACTTCCTCCTCAGACGATCCAGGACAGGAACACTTGATTACCTGATCACGCACTATGAATAGTTCCAGAACAACCGTAGTGAGGTGGTCAGATGAATATCACCATTCGACTGACCAAGGTTGAGGTTGAGATGCTCAAGGAACTTCAGAAGAAAGACAATAGATACAAGAAGGGATTAGAGGTTAAGGTCAAATCTGACCTTATGTATGACCACAAGCAGTGCTAGTATTAGGGTGGTGAAGAAAAAAATAGCGTCATGCTATACAGCGCTAAGTACAACTTCATCTATTCAAAATCTATCAAAACAGCGTCAACTTCAACTGAAGCGGCGCTTGAATATCTACTACGTGGAGATTTCGCTCCTCACTTCACCAATTCATTGCTGTATGAAGATGGTTCAAGGATTGGTTATCGCGGCATTAATCCCAAAGAAGATCCAAATTTCAACACACAAAGATTCTCTCAAAATCATGCAGGTCTCAAAGAAATTAAGATTCTTGTAGGAGAGGAACTCTTTAATTCTGCACTCAAGATATCAAGCATTCGAAACCCCTACGAACGGGTTGTGTCCGCCTTCCATCACTTGGGCAAGCAAAAACTCCGTGAGTACGTTGAGATGAAGAAAAATGGTAATATTAGTGTGATTAAGGATAACTTTATGGTGTATATAGAGAATCATCCTTCTGCAAAATACAGCGGGTATAAGCATTTCTTTTGTGACTCTGAAATGGTCATCGATCATTTTGTGAGAATGGAGGAAATGGTTGGCGATCTCAGTTCTGTTCTGAAGAAAATCGGTGTCCCAAGTGATCTTCATGGTTTAATTGTCGAAAATATTCCTACATTCAAGAAAACCTCCAGGTCCGAATCGCCATTGCAATTATCCGACTATTTCACGAATGAAACCCTTGAAATCGTAAATAAAAGATACTCTAAGTGGTTTGACCTTGGTGGATATGTTCGTGCAAATACCGCGAATGAATTAGGTTAAGTCTTTGAGCAAGGACTTCTGATCCATTCTGTATACCCCTTGCGCGCTAGTATTAATCAGCAAGGCGCTTTATTAGCGCTACCATCGTCGATTATTTGCCAGGTTTAAGTAATATCTCTCCTGCGAATCGTGGACGCATGGGTCTCGCATCCATTCGGTCCCAGTCGCTCCTTTGAGTTGTCCACGACCAGTTGCGAGTGCATCAGTCGCTCTCTTTGCGTCGTAGTGGAAGTAGTGCTCCTGGACGTACTGGATGCTCGTATCGCAGTTGTTGCACACGGTCGCGATAGGGACTCCTCTCCATCAAACAGTTTTCATATTGACAAAAATCACTCATCTAGGTGAATTCCTTGCTCAGATTCATCCGATGATGCATCTTGATGAAATCCCAATTGATCTATATTCAGAAGATTATTTAATCGATAATACGTAGACTCAATTTCTGACTGAGAATTTCCGACATTATCCGCTATCACTCTAATATTAACTCCCTTTAAGATTGAATGGGTTACATGAGTAGACCTTAAAGAATGCAAGGTATAACGCTTATCAAAATCACACGCTGACAAGACTTTGTTGAACTGTGACCGAATATGCTCATCTGTATAGGGGATCAACTTTTGAGAGAAAGGATTTGCCAACAGGAAAGTGTCCTTTGTAATCGGTACCGGTGATTCCTTCCTTTCTTGAAACCTCCATCTGAATTCTTTTATTTTCCCAGAGTCAACCAGATGATTATGCAACTCGATCTGCTCTGCCTGCAATTTCCACCCTTTATTCAGATGTGATCTGACTTTGCGAAGAGTATTTCCATTCATAATGACAGTTCTTTTACCTGTCTTAGTGGTTTCTCGAATCTGAACAATACCTTTCAGTTTACCGTCTGGTCTTTTTTGGATGTCGATATCTCCAAGTCGAATTTGCCTCGCCTCATGACACCTAAATCCACCGTGATACATAAACAGAACCCAATGGATAAACCAACGTCTCTTGTAAAGTTGAATGGAATCCTTTACACCATCCTCTAAGAGATAGAGTGCTTTTTTGAATTGATCAAATTCTTCCGGGAAGAGTGCAGGATTTGCATCATCTCTATAGTTCTTTCGATCCTTAATTTTTGACAACTTTTTGATCTTACGAGGATCCAAAAGGTCTTGATCAACCATCCAGTCCAAAAATTCCTGAAGAGTTGTTAAATCAGAATTGATCGTAGATGCCGCCAGACCATTCGCTGAAGACTTCCACTTTCCTTTTGTCTTGATGTCTAAGTAATAACCTGCATAACCATCAAAAGATGTTTTATCGATATCGCTAATCGAAGTCACACCTACAACTCTTGTATAAGGAATTATTCGCTGGTACACCCTCTGCTCATACGCCTGAACTGATCGCTGCTTGATCTGTCCTCGATCTGCTTGTTTCTTCTTCCATTCAAGAAATTCTCTGACCGCAGTATCGAGTCCGAACCGTCTCGACCTTGACCGTGGTGGTGACGTGATCGTCTTTGTGTACGC
>QCUL01000017.1 GCA_003210755.1 Synechococcus sp. AG-679-C18 | reverse complement strand
GACCTCCGGAAAGAACGGCGTCGAGGCGATCACCTTGTTTGACGCAAGTCAGCACGCTTGTCGCTTCGCAGCCGAAGTCAAGAACTTTGATCCAACCGGGTTCATTGAACCCAAAGAGGCCAAGCGCTGGGATCGATTCTGCAAGTTTGGAGTGGTGGCAGCGAAACAGGCCCTCGCCAACGCAGGCCTCACGATTACTGATGCCAATGCTCACCGCATTGGCGTCAGTATCGGCTCCGGAGTGGGCGGACTGCTCATGATGGAAACCCAGGCGCATGTTTTGAAGGACAAAGCCCCAGGTCGCGTCAGCCCCTTCACGGTGCCGATGATGATTCCAAACATGGCAACAGGGTTAGCCGCGATCGCCTTAGGAGCTAAAGGGCCTAGTTCCGCTGTGGCTACTGCCTGTGCAGCTGGCTCCAATGCGATTGGTGATGCCTTTCAGCTTCTGCAGTTAGGCAAAGCCGACGTGATGATTTGCGGCGGTGCCGAATCAGCCATCACCCCACTCGGTGTAGCTGTGCAAAAGCACTCTCATTCCGAAACGACGATCCCGCAAGCGCCAGCCGCCCTTTTGACAAAAACAGGGATGGATTCGTGATCGGAGAGGGCTCGGGGATCTTGGTCCTTGAGACCCTCAGCCACGCCGAGTCAAGAGGTGCCAATGTCTTGGCCGAAATTGTTGGCTACGGCACCACTTGTGATGCGCACCACATCACTTCTCCGACCCCAGGTGGAGTCGGTGGCGCCGCTGCCATCCGCCTCGCTCTTGAAGATGGTGGAATTGCAGCTGAGAGCGTGGACTATGTCAACGCCCACGGCACAAGCACGCCTGCAAACGACAGCAACGAAACCGCAGCGATCAAGAGCGCTTTAGGCAGTCATGCCAAAGACATTCCTGTGAGTTCAACCAAGTCGATGACTGGGCACCTTCTGGGTGGTTCAGGCGGCATCGAAGCTGTGGCCTGCGTGCTTGCACTAGGTCATGGTGTCGTGCCACCCACCATCAACTACACCAATCCGGATCCCGAATGTGATCTGGATATTGTTCCGAATACAGCTCGTGAACTAACACTGGGAACAGTGCTGTCCAACTCCTTCGGCTTCGGCGGTCACAACGTCTGCCTTGCCTTCCGTCGCATGAGCTAATCCAGACTCAGCGCATTTCTCCTTCATTCCCCCTCTCTTATCCATGGCCGCCGCAACCGCTTCCCTCGATACGCTCTGCGTGAACAGCATCCGCATGCTGGCCGTAGACGCCGTTAATAAATCCAATAGCGGGCACCCTGGATTACCCATGGGCTGCGCACCGATGGGATATACCTTGTGGGATAAATTTCTAAAGCACAATCCCAAGAATCCAAAGTGGTTCAACCGTGATCGGTTTGTGCTTTCTGCAGGACACGGCTGCATGTTGGTGTACGCCTTGCTCCACCTCACCGGCTACGACTCGGTGACCATGGATGACATCAAACAATTCCGTCAGTGGGGCTCGAAAACACCAGGGCATCCGGAAACGTTTGAGACTCCAGGCATCGAGGTGACGGCAGGCCCTCTGGGAGCAGGAATCTCCAATGCCGTTGGTCTGGCGATTGCTGAATCCCACCTTGGCGCCAAATTCAATAAACCAGACGCCAAAGTTGTTGATCACTTCACCTACGTCATCATGGGTGACGGCTGTAACCAGGAAGGGGTGGCATCAGAGGCCGCCTCACTTGCCGGTCACCTCAAGTTGGGCAAATTGATCGCCCTCTATGACGACAATCACATCACCATCGATGGCCGCACCGATGTGTCCTTCACCGAAGACGTCCTGAAGCGCTACGAAGCCTACGGCTGGCATGTGCAACACGTAGCTGACGGCAATACCGACCTCGACGCCATTGCAAATGCGATTGAGACAGCAAAGGGGGTTACAGACAGGCCATCAATTATCAAGGTGACTACCACCATTGGGTATGGCTCACCAAACAAGAGCGATACCGCTGGCGTTCACGGCTCTGCTCTTGGAGAGGAAGAGGCTGAACTCACGCGCAAACAACTGGGCTGGACATACGGCCACTTCGAGATTCCTCAAGAGTCGTACGACCAATACCGCAAGGCTGTTGACCGTGGCGCCACGCAGGAAGCCGAGTGGAATGAAGCTCTAGCTGCTTACCGCAGCAAGTACCCCAGCGAAGCTGCAGAGTTTGAGCGCATGCTGCGCGGCGAACTCCCACAGGGCTGGGACAAGTCGCTTCCCACCTACACCCCAGACGACAAGGGACTTGCCACTCGCAAGCACTCTCAGATCTGTCTTGGCGCACTGGGCGCCAACCTGCCCGAATTGATCGGCGGATCCGCTGACCTTACCCACTCCAATTACACCGATATCGCTGGAGAAACTGGCTCTTATCAACCCGAAACTCCTGAAAAGCGTTATCTCCATTTCGGCGTTCGCGAACATGCGATGGCTGCGGTGCTCAATGGCATCGCATACCACAACAGCGGCTTGATCCCCTATGGCGGCACCTTCTTGGTGTTTGCCGACTACATGCGCGGCTCCATGCGCCTCTCAGCGCTGAGCATGCTTGGTGTGATCTACGTTCTCACCCATGATTCGATCGGTGTCGGAGAAGACGGACCCACTCACCAGCCGGTCGAGACGATCCCATCGCTGCGCGCCATGCCTGGAATGCTGGTATTCCGCCCTGGCGATGGGAACGAGACCAGTGGCGCTTACAAACTTGCAATCGAGAACCGCAATCGCCCCAGTGCTCTTTGCCTCAGCCGCCAGGGAATGGCCAATCAAGCCAATTCCGCAATCGACAAGGTGGCCCATGGCGGTTACATCCTCGAAGATTGCGCAGGCACACCTGAGCTCATCCTGATCGGCACCGGCACAGAGCTCGACCTCTGCGTACAAGCCGCAAAGCAGCTGACGACAGAGGGTAAAAAAGTGCGGGTCGTGTCCATGCCCTGCGTGGAACTGTTCGATGAGCAGAGCGATAGCTACAAGGAAGACGTGCTCCCCAATGCCGTACGGAAGCGCATCGTGGTGGAAGCTGCAGAATCCTTCGGCTGGCATCGTTTTATCGGCCTAGATGGCGACAGCGTCACCATGAATCGCTTTGGTGCTTCGGCCCCCGGCGGCACCTGCATGGAGAAGTTTGGCTTCACCGTGGAAAACGTGGTAGCTAAATCGAAGGCTCTGCTGGCCTGAAGGCAAGTCTCATTGCACAGTCAGCAGCAACAGCCACCAAACGACCAACTGGCAACTGCCGAGACAAATGCCCCTTCTGCCCTGAGGCAAAAGGGGCACAGTGCAATTAATCGAGTAGATCACAAGAATCAACCACGCAGCAGCAGTGGCCAGAAACGCCGCTTCGGAGCTGCCGGCATCCTTAATGTGCTGTTAACCAATGTGGTGTTGCAATGCCTCTTGGCCACCAGCGTGGTCACTGTCACGATTGCCACGCTGATCAGCCAAGTTGTTAATGCATGCCTTGGCTACACAATTTATGGGAAGTTGGTGTTTCGAGCAAAAGGGCTCCGTCATCATCAACCACTGTTGCGGTATCTGATATTGATGACGGCACTGTGGCTCCTTAATGCAGGAGGAATCGAAGCAGGCAAAGCCTTAGGTATGAACAGAAATCTTGCAGCAGCTGCCTTGATTCCTTGCCTGGCAATAGTCTCTTTTACAATTCAAAAATATATGATATTCAGACAATGAAATTGAGTATCATCATTCCTTGCTACAACGAAGCCGGGACAATCCTCTCGTTAATTGAAGCTGTTAAAAGTGCTCCCATTAAAGATCGGGAGATCATCATTGTTGACGACGGATCTCAAGACGGGACACTAAAAATTCTAAAAAACCTCAAAGATCCTGAAGTGCATGTTGTGTTTCATCAGATCAATCTGGGAAAGGGTGCGGCACTGCGAACTGGCTTCCAAGAGGCCACAGGTGATATCTGCATTGTGCAAGATGCCGACTTGGAATATGACCCCCAGGAATTTCCTATCGTCATACAGCCAATTGTCGACGGGAAAGCAGATGTGGTGTTTGGCAGTCGCTTTCAAAGCGGGCGACCTCACCGTGTTGTTTACTTCTGGCACCGGATCGGTAATGGCGTTCTCACTCTATTAAGTAACTTGTTAACGGATCTGAATCTTTCAGACATGGAGACCTGCTACAAGGCCTTCCGGCGCGAAGTCATTCAATCAATCACGATTCGCGAAAATCGATTCGGCTTCGAACCAGAAGTCACCGCCAAAATCTCCAAAATGAACTTGCGGATCTACGAGGTAGGAATTTCCTATTACGGACGCACTTACGATGAAGGGAAAAAAATTGGCTGGAAAGATGGCGTTAGAGCGATTTACTGCATCTTAAAATATAATCTCTGGGCTACTCATTAACTCATTCACGATTCACTCTCAGCCTAATAAATTTTGGCTCTTCATTCTGTGAAACACATCACAACTTCCATACAAATCAATTCAGTCAAGACACTAAGGATAAACCTTCTTGATACTTATAGTATCCTTAAACATGAGTGAATGGCAATGAATGAGTCTACTTCTGGCAACTGAAAGCTGAAGATGGAGCCACTCAAGAGCAACCATTCACATCAAAGCAACAGGGCTACTTAGATACATTTGGGAACCGCCCCTAATGCGATGATAGACGAAATCTCATCAATTCATTTTGCTGTTCTGACCTTAAGAAATGTAGCCATATCCGTTTCCAAGATACAGCACAAATGGTCTCTTCTTTGATCGACAATCTCATCACTAGCAGTATCAGACTGATCAATAGCAACTATGGGGAACCCATCAACATCTTTCGAATACAATCGATACGCAAAGCTATAATTTGCTTAGTGATAATAAGAGGATTTAGCTAACGAGCATGGAGGCTCAACACTCCAACAACCTGGACCATGATCGGCATGCTCAATAATGTCAGTATAGTCAAATCTTGTTTGTTCATCATCAGAAAAAGAGCGAGTCTTCCAAGGAGATGCGCCAGGTTTCCTCCAATGGAATTCAGCTCTTTTTGACATCCTAGGAAGTGGAGATTTCTCGAGGACTCCAGAGCGGCCAATCATCATTAGGGCCGCTGACACGAAGGACCAAAAACTAAAGCCGAGCAAAGGATACAAAAAGACCAAAGAAAGGGGTAAATAAAATGAAATACCAATGGTCCAAGAATAAAATCGAGCTTGAGGCGGCCCGAGAAAAATACCAATCAATAAGACCAAAGAGATCGCCACAGATATCGACAGGTTGGAGATCAGAAAATATTTTTTGCTAAGTTTACGCCCAACCAGGTCAAACCTAATTTCATCATCGCAGATCAATCTTTCAGGGTCTTCAATAAAAGCTCTCAGAGAAGAACGATCAAAAATTAGAAACACCAAGGATGCAAAGCCTGAAATTAATGCCAAACCAAGACAACCAAGCATTATTTTTCCTTCCTTGCCATTTCTCCAAAAATTAAACCACTCATTTGGATTTAAACGCAAGTGAAGAGCATCCGCTTCAGAAATGCCATACCACTGTGTTCGATTAAATAAAAGCTCTGATTGGAGGAAACTCTTCAAGTCATCAATAGGAACAGCGTGATGCCCGAACGGTCCCAAAGCCGCTGCTTTTGCTAAGAAATAACCAGACATAATGAATGAGGTCAAACAGAAGATCAGGGCCAAAAGTACTCCTGCTCCTAGAAAAATCAAAAAAGATTTCCGCAAATAAGCAAAGTTCCGAGATAAAGATCTCAACAATGAGTGTTGATTGGAAGTAGCACGAGAACGCTCGCAGAAAAGATGGAGAACTAGGCGAAGAGCGATTACCACCGCTATTGCAAAGGAAGCAAAAACACCCGTGATTTTAAACAATGGTAGAAATAAAGCAATGACACAGGCTAGAACAAATGAAACGAATGAAAACGGAAATGCTGCGTAATAGATGCCAATAATCGAAACACATGCAACGGAAAAGTCAGGATTAAATGAAATCAACGAACTCCTTGGCTCAAGCCCAAAAACAAACGACATGCAAAAGTATGCGAGCACAGTAAGTAATATTGGAGGAAAAGCTCGAGAGCCAAAATGATTTATCCGCCTTGTTAAAATAATATTACGCAGAGAGTCTACTGCTAACATCAACAAAGCAGCTAAGAAATAAATATTGAGAGAAGGGCTCACATACCCATTCGCAGGAAGCAAATACTGAAACGGGGCTTGTCCAAAAAACTGAAGGCTATACGTTGTATATCTCAAATCCCAATTAGCCAATCCCCATTCAATGCCAAAATTGGCTAGATGGACAACATTAGGTAAGTGATAAAGCCCTGTATCTCCATTCAAACCATCTCCCTTAGTCACAACAAATAAATATCCAATAAAACAAGCCGCCAAAACATAAAACCCACTCAGACATCGTCGCCTGATTCGTCCAACGTTGCGATACTCACAAAATCGAAAGAGCGAAAGACCAGCAACCTTGAAGCGGCATGGTGGCTCCCACAGCAAAAGCAGACCAAAGACTGCTATCGAGCCAATACTACATAGAAGAAATATCATGATCAGCCGATGCATCAGTAAACCTTGAACCTGGGATACACCAGGGACCAACTCCATCAATGGTGGGATCAGCAGTAGCAAATTTGTACCAAGACAAAATAAAGCTATTGCAATAACAAAAGAACCAGCAGATAATACATTGCAAGAAGGCAAAAAAACCTTTCCCCGTCTCTTGGTCAATAAAACTAGCGGGAGCGTACTCAATCCATACAGGCCGCAGGCAAACAAAAAGCTAATGAACAAGCACGCCAACGCAGACAAAAGACTATGTATTTGCACTAACAGATCAGAGGAAATAAATATTTTCTCATCAAAGGCGAATCCGCTACAAGCAAAGAAATAATGCGATACATTCTGAGAAAAAATGAACTCTTTCCCTGTACATATTTATTCGATGGCAATAAGCATCATCAAGAGATTCGGAGAAAAGATAGTCTCAGGCTAAAATTAGATGGAAAATGAGCTGCCGAGAGATATAAAATCAATCAATGACAATAAGCAGGTAAATTAGGAACTAATCATTCTTACTCCGACAGTCAAAACCAACCCGCGCAAGGATAAGAGGCTTTCCCAAAAAAAGCTGATCTGTAATAGAGAATTGATCTTGGCAATTAAATCCTGCCAGGCGTTTTGATTGTGTTTTAAATCGGCGATGAATGAGTGCCTCTTTATGAGTTGAGCTAGAGGGGTACGAATCATCTAAAAAACGCTTTCGATAGTAAATATGATCTGCTGCTCCATCATCCAAAAGATTACTCACAGGCCATTGTCGAGAATTAATTTCTTCGGCGATTGGCTTTGATGCAATACCCCAATAGTCAAGCTCAGTGTCAGAATGATTAAGTCTCAACCTAGACATTTCATTCATATACGCATAAGAATATGGTGAAATTGCTGCATAATCAAGAGTAGTAACGATTGAAACTACAAGTACAACAAAAACAACCAAGCCCTTTGAAGCTTTAGCAATTCGGCCTTGGATAGATATTGGTGATACATCTAGAAGTGATTCAATTCCTGAAGGCAATGCACCACCGAGAATGCAAAATGCAGCCAAGGCAAAAATCCAGTGCCTCAGCCCATCGTAAGGTAGTCGATCCAAACACGAGAGCAAAAGCCGGTAACAGAATTGCTTGAAGAGTCAGAAACACATAGGGAATGATTCCATCCCAATGGGAGGCTGAATAAAAGTGCATACTCTGACGAGGCTGAGAACTAGTTTGACGAAAACTGCGTAATAGCAAAAAACGAATCGGTTCAGCAACTAAAAACAGCAAAAACAAACATGAAAACACTGCAAGATGAAGGAGTGGTAATCTAACAATCACCTGATCGATTGCATACTGTAAGAATGAATAATTCCCCGAAATACTTCGGCACTCGCCGAAAATTAGACTGCAGCCTCCCCATGGATGATTTGAGTGAAACTTCGCAACATCTGAAAAGTAGCTAAGTGGATTACTCCAGCTAGCTGGAATCAATAATGATGAAATAATGAATAAAAGACAAGAAGAGAGAAATACCAAAAGCAAGGCTCTCTTCAGATAATTTTCTGTCCATTTAAATTCTTATGCTCTACAGAAAATATTAATAAGAAATAAATGGCCAAAATTAGATTTGGTAATAGCGCGATTGGCAAAAACGCAGGCCTTGAACCAACAGCCATAGCACCTGCCAAAGACAAGGCTAAAAACGATGGAGTGACTACACTAAAACTATTCTGAAAAGGCCTATGAATGCAAAGCCATGTTAAATAGTAAGTAGAAATAGTGTAAAAAACTGCAAAAGGTATATCCTTAACGTTAATCCATGAGTCCAGCCAGGGTTGGCAAGGAAATAATCAATAAAGGAGCAAAAAATATCCATTTTTGCCTGAGAAGTTTTGCAAAACGCCATGCATAGAAAAGGATGCAGCAAAACATCCAGACATGAAGTAACCACGACCTAGAGACCAATATTCAGAACTGAAGTATGGACTCAAGCAAATAAACAGAAAAGCCAATGAATGCTGAATTTTTAATTTTTTAGATGGCACGTAAAACAAAAACAACCATGCCCCGATCAACAATGTTGGCAACCTTATAGCGAATGCATTAAATGGTGCAAAAATAGAAAATATTTTGACAAAGAATGTGTTCAAAAAGTGATTATTTGCAGCGCTAAAGTCGAAAAGGCCGAATTTAGGAACAATATGATCAGCATATGTGATCCCTTCATCAACAGTGATTGGCATATTCCATGCTCGGTAAGCAGCGAGCAGAAGAGAGAACCCCCCAAAGGCGTAATAAAATATTTTTAACAAAAAATAACTTTGCTTTTCTCGGTTTAAAAGAAAAGTATTCACACTTTGCACTCCGAGGGAGCTAAGTTGCTTTAACTTAGTCCATTAATCAGAAAAAGAGTCTATTAAGCAATATCCGCGAGGATTATTGAACAGACTCTTTCTGATTCGGCTCTCTAAAGGCCTGTCTTTACTTATTCTATTTAGCAGTACTCAATTCATCAGAACTACTCAGCTCATTGATATTGCTCAACTCATCATCAACCTTGACTTCCAATACCTTCTCAAGACCTGCGAGATCTTCATCGGTGATCTTGGTCTGCATCGGGCAATGCTTTGGACCACACATCGAACAGAACTCAGCCTTTTTAAAGATATCAGCGGGCAGAGTTTCGTCGTGATATTGCTTGGCACGCTCGGGATCGAGAGACAACTCAAACTGTTTGTTCCAGTCAAAGTTGTAACGGGCGCGGCTGAGTTCATCATCGCGATCTCGGGCGCCGGGGCGATGCCTTGCAATGTCAGCCGCATGGGCTGCGATCTTGTAAGCAATCAAGCCCTCGCGCACATCTTCTGCATTGGGGAGACCAAGGTGTTCTTTAGGCGTCACATAGCAAAGCATCGCCGTGCCGTGCCAACCCGCCATCGCAGCACCAATTGCTGACGTGATGTGGTCGTATCCGGGAGCAATATCTGTCACCAAAGGGCCAAGCACATAGAAAGGTGCCTCATTGCACTCCTCCATCTGCTTTTTCACGTTGAACTCAATCTGATCCAATGGCACATGACCAGGACCCTCAACCATCACCTGAATGTCGTGCTTCCAAGCCCGGCGAGTTAGCTCCCCGAGGGTCTTCAGTTCCGCCAACTGCGCATCATCAGAGGCGTCGTGCTGACAACCAGGACGGAGTGAATCCCCTAAGGAGAAAGTGCAGTCATAACGCTTAAATATCTCGCAAATATCGTCAAAGCGAGTGAATAAAGGATTTTGGCGGTAGTGATACAACATCCATTGCGCCAAGATCCCGCCTCCACGGCTCACAATTCCCGTTAGGCGTCCCTTCACCTTGGGGAGATGCTCGATTAAGAGACCCGCATGAATGGTCTGATAGTCAACGCCCTGCTGGCAGTGCTTTTCGATGATGTGGAGAAAATCATCTTCATCGAGTCTCTCGATCGAACCGTGCACACTTTCCAGGGCCTGATACACAGGAACCGTGCCGATTGGCACGGATGACGCCCCAATAATCGATGTGCGCACCTCATCGAGGTTGACGCCGCCGGTGGACAAATCCATCACCGTGTCTGCGCCATATTTCACAGCCAACTTCAATTTGTTCACCTCCTCGGCTGCATCCGATGCATTTGGAGAGGCGCCGATATTGGCGTTCACCTTGCATCTGCTGGCAATCCCAATCGCCATCGGCTCCAGGTTGGTGTGATTGACATTCGCGGGAATGATCATGCGACCACGAGCCACCTCTTCCATCACGAGAGATTCCGGAAGGTTCTCGATCTTGGCCACGTAGGCCATTTCTTCTGTCACAACACCCTTACGGGCGTAATGCATCTGGGAGACGTTGGTCTGACCCTTGCGAGCAGAGACCCATTCAGTACGCATGTCCTTGGCAGCAGCGGAATTGCCAGGAGCCGGCTCAGAAGCCGTGGATCACTTCAGTCACTTCCCTGCGCCGGCATGACCCGGATCAGGTTCAGAGGGTGTGATCTCAGCCCCGGCGGTCGCAATGACTGCAAAGGCACCCCTAGTGGTCTTTGAAACCTAGCCACGAATTCCCGGTCTGGGGAACTTCTGACATCAAGGCTGCAACCCGTTTAATGCAGCTGCCACCACACGGTGATCACCGTCCTGCTGAAGCGGCTGAAGCAAAGCCCTGGCCTCCACTCCATTGGCATCTCCTGCCTGCTCACGCACCACCCGAGCCAAAATCTCGGCACCACTGACGCGCACGGTGCCGTCGGCATCCGTAATGGCGTGACGCCCGAGATCAAGCAGCCAGGCTGGATTAATTCCCGGTTGTTCAGCAAGAGCTGAGAGGATGCTGCAACGCACCAACCAGGCTTCATCCTTCGCGAAGCTCTCGCGTAACAGAGGCCAGGACCGCTCCACCCCATAGCTCGCCAAAGAATTGGCAGCTTCAGCACGCACATTGGGATCTTCGTCGGTGGAGACCAGACGACTTAACACTTGCCAACCCATTTCATTGCGCCGATAGCCCAGCCCACTGCAACTCAGGGATCGCACCAAAAAGGCCTGCTGCTGACTACCCAGGATCAACAGAGGAATCACAACATCATCATTGGCTGACTCAGGTAGAGCTCTTAATTTGGCTAGGGCCGGCATCGACTTGACGGGATCTCCCGAGGCAATTGCAGCACGCAACTCCTCAGGATCGGGTGCCATCGGCTCAGGGGTGCTGTTAGCCATCTCATTCCTCCTGAGAGCGGGTGCTGCGCAAGGCGATCAATAACTGATGGCGACGCCGACGACGACCCAAAACAGCATGGATGACCAAACCTGACCCCACCAGGATGGCAGGCAGCGCCTGCCATCTGTCGGCGCCCTCCCGCTGCAGCATCGCCAACGCTCCAAGCAGAACCATGAATGGTGCAGCGAGCGACAAAACAATGTGAATCCTGGTTTGGGTCTGACGACTCATGGGGTCGGCGTCCAAGCCAACATCGCAGCGGTCAACACCTGCACACCCACCCCCAGAGCCCTTTCCTCAGGATTGAAAAACCCGCTATGAAGCGGGGCACATCCTTCAGGACCCGCTACTCCCAACCGAAACATCGTGCCTGGTACGTCATGAAGGAGTTCCGCAAAATCCTCAGCCCCGAGTGATGGCTGTTCAAGGCGTTGCACCTGTTGTGCCCCCAACTGCTGAATTGCACAGCGTTCAATCAGAGCCGTCAGAGAGGGATCATTCCGCACAGAGGGCGCAATGCATCGATAGCGAACCCGCACCTTGGCACCAAAGCCTTCACAGATGGCCTGAACCGTCTCCTCAATCCAGGCGGGTAAGCGTTCGTGAAGATCAGCGCAGAGGCAGCGAACCGTACCGAGGAGTGTGACCCGATCGGCGATCACATTGAAGGCCTTACCGCCTTCAATCTTTCCAAAACTGACCACGACCGGATGCAACGCATCCAACCGACGACTGATTGCCTCCTGCAGACCTGTCACTACCCGGGACGCGATCCAGATGGCATCCACCGCTTGATGGGGTCTGGCACCATGGCCACCTTCCCCGATCACCTCGATTTCGAGTTCACCAGCGGCAGCCGTCAAGCTGCCGCTGCGCACCCCAATGGAGCCCACCGGCAGCTCAGGGAACACATGCACTCCAAACAAAGCAGTGAGACCAGTTATGGCACCATCAGCGCGCATCCAGCGGGCTCCTTGTGCAATCTCCTCAGCGGGCTGAAACAAAAGACGCATGCCGACAGGCAAAGACGACTCCTGAGCCAAAAGGCGGGCAACCCCCAAACCAATACAACTGTGCAGGTCATGACCGCAGGCATGCATGACACCTTGCCGAAGTGAGGCATAGGGCAACCCCGTGCGTTCTTCCACTGGCAAAGCATCCATATCAACCCTCAACCCCAACTTCGGACCGATCTCAGGCCCGATCTCTGCCAACACTCCAGTACGGCCCACTCCTTCACGAACACGCCAGCCGTATTGACGCAACTCTCCGGAGATCAGAGCCGCGGTCTGATGCTCTTCGGCACTTAATTCAGGATGGGCATGGAGATGGCGTCGCAATTCAATTAACTCGGGCAAGATCACCTCAAGCCGCTCTTGAAGAGAAGGAGTGGTAGTGGTCATGGACTTTCAAGAGCCAGAAAACGCTGCAGATCAGAAACAGGACGAGGCGGCCAGCGACGGACCTGAAGCAGCCAATCAGCATCGCGGTAGCTGGGATCCAATCCTGAGGCCGCCGCCCAGTTGCTTTCTGCTTCACCGCGGGATCCTCGGATCCAAAGCAGAGCACTCAATCCTGCTCGAGCATCAGCAAACATTGGATAACGACGAATCAAATTGCGCATCTCCCGCTCAGCCTCATCCACTGCATCGAGTTGATACAAGGCCAGTGCTCTGCTGGAGCGTGCCATCGCAAAACCAGGTCGGGCCTCGGCGGCTCGCCCATAGAGAGTTTCAGCAGATTCCCAATCGCCCTCAGAACCGCGCACATTGCCGAGGTTGTACAGCGCCGAAGCATCTTCAGGATCCCGTTTCAAAATCCAGTTGTAATCCTGCTCGGCCTCTGACCATCTCTGCAAGGCCTCTTCCGCCGTGCCTCGATTCAGGTGAGGATCAGCTTCCTCTGGAGCGAGTTCGATCGCCCTGGTTTGATCTGAAATCGCTCCCTCGGTGTCGCCTAAGACCAGACGAACATTGCCGCGATTGCTCCAAGCCGCAGCATCCTCTGGAGCCAGCTCCAGCACCCGATCCCAGCCCTCCAATGCCTGCTGCGGATCACCCTGCCGACTGAAGCGCAAGGCCTTGTCAAACAATTGATGATGCTGATCGTTTGGGAACGATTCAGCAAAAACTGGATCGGCCACAAAGGCCAGCACTGCTGCAAACGCAACCAGCAGGGATACAAAACATCGCCTGAGATCAATCCTCATGCCGCATCTCCCTCCTCTACAGGCCAGCCCAAATGGCCTCGGCCAGCGGCGGTCACCACCCGTCCACGAGGGGTCCTCTGAAGAAACCCGAGCTGAAGCAGATAAGGCTCCACAACCGCTTCAAGGGTTGTGGGATCCTCCCCAAGCGCCGCGGCCAGGGTGTCAAGACCTACGGGGCCACCTCCATGAGACTGCAGCAACAGCTCCAACAAGCGACGGTCACTGGCATCAAGACCCCGTCCATCGACGCGATGAAGCGTGAGGGCTTCATCGACCAAATGCACATCGATGCAGCCAAACACCTCACGCACACAGGCCACATCCCGCACCCTGCGCAACAGACGGTTGGCAATTCTGGGGGTTCCCCTACAACGACGGGCAATCTCGGCACAAGCCTCGGGCGAGAGCTGAAGCTTCAGCAGACCAGCAGCTCTCAGCACGATCGCTTGCAAATCGTCCAGGCCATAAAACTCAAGACGCTGAATGAGCCCAAAGCGATCTCGCAGGGGAGAGCTCAGCGCACCCGCCCTCGTGGTAGCGCCGACAAGGGTGAACGGCGGCAACTCCAAGGCGCGCGTGCGAGCTGTACTCCCCTTACCAACAGTGAGGTCGAGGCGACGATCCTCCATCGCCGGGTAAAGAAGTTCTTCGGCCACACGGGTCAGCCGATGGATTTCATCAATAAACAACACCTCACGAGGCTGAAGATTCACCAGCAGGCCAACAATGTCGCGCGGGCGCTCCAAGGCCGGAGCGCTAGTGATTCTGCAGGTCACTCCCAGCTCTTCAGCCAGCACCATCGCCATGGTGGTTTTACCCAGCCCTGGAGGGCCATACAGCAATACGTGATCGAGAGCCTCCCCACGCCCTATGGCCGCCTGAATGGCAATTCCCAGCACTTGCTTGAGCTCGCGCTGACCGATGTAGTCGTCCAAACGACGGGGTCTCAGGCCATCTTCTTTGGTTGCGCTCAGCTCAGCCGAATCATCCTCTTGACGCGATGCATCGACAACCCGAGAAGGCTTCCTCCCGGGGCCTTCCGACGGTGGTCCTGCGTTGGAAGAAACGATCGCCATGGTCGAAGGGTACCGATAGCTGGATAAGGTCGGGAGACCGATCGGCCTTGAAGACTGACGCGAGATGGGAAAGGGAGGCGGCAAAAAGAGTGCAGCGGCAAGGGCAGCGGCCAATCGCCTGCTGGCCGACAACCGACTAGCCAGGCATCAATATGAAATCCTTGAAACCCTAGAAACCGGGATCGAACTTCTGGGTACGGAAGTGAAATCCGTGCGCGCGGGACAGGCCAATCTGCGCGATGGCTTCTGCCTGATCAGACGAGGCGAACTCCACCTCCACAACGTGCACATCTCCCCGCACACCCATGCCAGCCGCTACTTCAATCACGACCCACTCCGGGTCAGGCGGCTCCTCGCACATCGCCGCGAGATTGACAAGCTTCGAGGTCACCTCGAGCAAAAAGGACTCGCACTCATTCCTCTCAACCTGCATCTGCAGGGGTCATGGATCAAGGTGACGATTGGTTTGGGCAAGGGGCGCAAGCTCCATGACAAAAGGGCCGCTGCAAAAGAGAAGCAAGTCAAAAAAGAAACACGAGCCGCCATCGCGCGTTACTAGGAGGACCAGCTATCGCCCCTCAGGACTGTTTTCAATGATCGAATCATTGATTTTCTCGTCTAGTCCTCGATCAGCCTCTCGCTCAACTTGTGGCTCAATTTCTGGCTCAAGAGCTTCCTCCTGAACGCCCGCTGGCCTCGGGCCTGGAGGCTCCGGCAATGCCTCCACCGGACCTCGAGCTCCAGTTGCAGGATCTGCAATCGGATTTGGATCAATTTTCGGCAAGGGCTTCGGCATTGGACGATCGGCCCTACAGGACAGGGTCAGGAGCCCGGAGGACACGCCTTCATTGGTGACGAGCACCTGGACGGGCGAACCCACTTCAGGCTGAAGAGTGACCACCCTCAACGGACCACGTTCGGCGGCTACTGAACCGTCTGCTGCATAAACGGTCATCTGCATCAATGGCGTGCCGTTAATCCCGAGCACCAGCCGACGACCTGGCGGAACCTGAATAGAAATCAAACGGGCACTATCAGCTGGAACCCGGCTTGAAAGCACGGTGGCCATTTCAACCCCTGCCTTCACCTTTTCGATCTGAACCTCTTCAAGGCTGCGCAAGGCAGCAGCGAACCAGAGTTGGCGGAACGGTTCAGGTGGTTTCGTGCCGATAGCCACCCCAGGCAACAAGGTTTTCGCAGCCACAGAAACAAGCTGCTCAACCACCCTTTTATTGACACCTTGAGCCACGAGTGCTTGACGCTGTGTCTGCCAATCCTTGGGGTCCAGCTGCCCCAATCGGCTGCGCAAAGCTGGAGGCAGCTGCTCAACCCTTGCTAGCCACTCGTCAGCCAACTCGTTCCAAACCTTCCGTAGGGGAGCATCCTCGAGGGAGTCACTGGGCAATCGACCGCTGCGTTCAGGGAAGCGGGCTAACAAGCTGGCATCCACAAGCTGCAGGAACCAGCTGCGATCCACCTGGAGAGCCCGAAGGCGACTCAGCAGTTGCTGACGCTGATCCACCTCTGCCGGAGGAAGACTGGCTGTAGGAGATCGGCCGACCAGATCTCGCTCGGTGGAGGGCACTCCGACCGGAGCATTGCCTCGACTCAGCAAAAACCAACCAACCACTGTGCCAACCACAGCTGACAACAACAGAGCAAGCACAACGGGCCACAGGCGCCCTTCCGCCGCCTCTTCTCGCTTTTCAGCTCGCTGACGGCGGCGAAGCTCCGGCGAAGCGGAAGCCACAACCTGCGAATCAACGGCAGGACGTTCAGGAGAGACCAGCCCAACAGGTGCGAGCACCACGGTCCTATCGGAGCTGGGCATGGGCCCTGTTGATTCAGGCATTGGAACCCTTTTCAGAGCCTGAAGAACCTCAGCGGCCTGGTCGAAACGGTGACCAGGATCCTCACTGAGCATGCGTTCCAAAACATCTTGAAAGGCTTCATGAAGCTCAAGGTCAGAGGGACATTGGAATTCGCTGGCATCCGGTACAAGCATCGCCTCTGGGGGACGACCGGTCAGCAAGGTCAAGGCGGTCACACCTAAGGCATGCACATCCATCCACGGGGCAGCCCTCTCTCCGCGGCCTTGCCCTCTAGGGGCATAGACCGCCGTCGCTCCCAACAGCGGCTTTTCCCCTAGGCGTTGAAGAAAACCAAAATCCAATAAGACCGGCAATCCATCCTGATCTCGACGAAGAAGATTGCTTGGGTTGACATCGCCATGCACCAGTCCCTTGGCATGGAGAACGCTCAAAACCGGAAGAAGCTGACGCAACAGCAGCAGCACTTCGCCACTACCAAACACAAGCTGACGTTCGCGCCGCTGCTGCTGAATTTGACCAAAACAGGATCCCTCCTGCCATTCTCTGACCAACCAAAGAGAATCCAACTCCTCCAGCAGTCCTCCAAATCGTGGAATCAGCGGATGGAGAACCGATTGCATCTCCGGCCAAAGCTGACGAAATCGGGCTTTTGCCTCAGGATCTTGAAGTTGTCGCAATGCCACTGGCACATCTGCGGCCAACACATCTGTTCCGCGCCAAAGTTTTCCCTGAGGGGATGACTCGTCTGAAGTCAGACATTGATCCAAGCGATAGCGCTCAGCCAGCAGCGTGCCGATCACAACGACATGGCCTAGATGGGCTGATGGTAGTGGGACTTGTATGAAAGCACCGGCAGCGTGATCTCACTAAGGTCACGTGCAGTGCTTCAACTCCCCCATGAATTCCGGCACGCTCCTAAGCCGGCTGATGGACGTGCGCCGAACCAGCGAAGCCCTCATTGAGCCACTTGAGGCCGAAGATTTATGCCTTCAGGGCATGGCTGATGCGAGTCCGCCCAAGTGGCATCTCGCCCACACCACCTGGTTTTTTGAAACCTTCGTTCTGATTCCCCATTGTCCTGGTTACGAGGGGGCAGATCCACGATGGAACTATCTCTTCAATTCCTATTACGAGGCTGTTGGCCCTCGGCAACCCAGACCTCAAAGGGGCTTGCTCAGCAGGCCACCGATGGCAGAGGTGATCGCCTGGCGACACAAGGTCAACCAGGCCCTTGAAGATCTGCTCAAACGCAGCCATCAAGCTCCCTGGATGGATCTGGTGGAACTAGGCCTCCAGCATGAGCAACAGCATCAAGAGTTGATGCTGATGGACTTGTTGGATGGTTTTAGTCGTCAGCCCCTGGAGCCTGCCTACAGAGCCAATTGGCAAGAACCAAATTGTTGTTCCAAAGACGGGGCGGCTCCGATCTGGTTGAACTGCGCGGGCGGGCTTGTCGAAATCGGGGTTGACAACACCAACAAAAATCATGGCTTCCATTTCGACAATGAGGAGCCGCGTCATCGCGTCTGGCTGGAGCCCTATGCCCTGGCAGATCGCTTAGTGAGCAATGGCGACTACAGAGCTTTCATCGAGGACGGGGGATATGAACGACCCGAACTCTGGATGAGTGAAGGCTGGGTGATCCGCTCAGAGCGTCAGTGGCAGGCGCCGCGGTACTGGCGGCAAGCGCTGCCAGATCAGAATCAGCCACATCAAAAAACCTGGGACTGGGAATTCACCCTGGCCGGCCGTTGTCCCCTGGATGACCATCGCCCAGTCCGCCATCTCAGCTGGTTTGAAGCCGACGCTTACGCGCGTTGGGCAGGAGCCCATCTACCAACGGAAGCAGAGTGGGAACTGGCGGCACAAGAGCATGGAATACAGCTCAAGCAAAGCCACGCTGAGCTGTGGCAATGGACGGCAAGTCCATACCGCCCTTATCCAGGATTTCAGGCGGCCAAAGGTGCCGTTGGCGAATACAACGGCAAATTCATGACATCCCAGTTTGTGTTGCGAGGCAGCAGCCAGCTCACGCCCTATGGACATGCCAGTAACACCTACCGCAATTTTTTCTCTCCCTCCAGCCGCTGGATGGCGGCTGGCTTACGACTGGCCCGATGACAACGACCTCCAAGCAGATCGAACTGATCGACCTCCATCCGCAAGCGGCGGATATGAAACAGCTGGTCAGGATTGGGCTCAGTCGATGCCCTCGCCAACTCCCTGCCTGGTTTCTCTACGACGCAGAAGGATCACGCTTGTTCGATCGCATCTGTCAGCAACCGGAGTACAGCCTCACTCGCACCGAAATTGCCCTCATTCAGTCATCAGCCCCTGAGGTTGCGAATGCCATCGGTGAAGGCGTGATCATTGAATTCGGTGCAGGCAGCGCCCAAAAAGTGGGGCCTCTTCTGGAAGCCGCTCGCCCGTCTGCCTATATAGCTCTCGACATCAGTGCGGGCCACCTTCGCCAAGCAACAACAGCATTACAGCAACGTCATCCTCAAGTGCCGATGCTGGGAATTTGCTGCGATCACAGCACACTCACTGCTCTACCAGAGCATCCCTTACTTCAGGGTCAACGTCGCATCGGTTTCTTTCCTGGGAGCTCGCTCGGCAATTTTGAACAGCAGGATGCCATCAGCCTGCTCCGCCATTTCAGGACATTGCTGAACGGTGGCCCTCTCCTACTAGGCCTCGACCAACCCAAAGACCGAAGCCGTCTAGAAGCCGCTTATGACGATGCTGCTGGAACCTCAGCAGCCTTCGCTCGCAATTTACTGAAACGCCTCAATGCCGATTTAGGAGCGAATTTTGATCCCCGAGGTTTTGAATACCAGGCCGTTTGGCAAGCAGAGCAACAACGCGTGCAGATGGCATTGATCAGCAGCCGCGAGCAGACCGTCACGATCGCAGGAGAGGCCTGGACCTTCAGTCAGGGTGAACGATTGATCACTGAATACAGCCTTAAATACAGTCCTGAGCATGCTATTGCGCTTGCAAAGCAGGCAGGATGGGGTTGGGTGCGTCGCTGGCATGATCCGAAGGAAGATCTCTCGCTGCATCTACTAGAGGCGACAGACTGATCTCCAACCCTTCATTCCTGCTGTGACATGAGTCGTGACGAGCAACGGGCCACGATCCGTCAGCAACGAGAAACACTGATGGAAGAGCTGCAAGCGGTTTACCGCAACGCCTTTGATCGCCTTGGTGCTCAAGATCTTGGCGAAGGCACGGTCGCCCGTCTCACCCAGCTGATGCTCTGTTCACGTGAAGGGGCCATCAATCCACTTGAACAGGAAATCGAGGCCCCACTGATCACTCGCGCTCCGGATCAAATCCCATGAGTCCCACCTGGCTGGACAACCTGGAACGCAGTCTGGAAGAACGTCTGGAGCACTTTCTCAGAAGCAATCCTCAACAAGAGCAGCTGTTACACGAGCAGCATCTCCAGGATCGCCAAAGGGATCTCCAAAACCGCCGAGGCCAACAACAGCTCCAAGCCAGAGAGTTGCGGCAGCAATTGCTCAGGCTGGCCGAGCAGGTGCAAGCTTGGCAAAACCGCAGTGATAAGGCACGAACTGCTGGTGCTCTTGAACTAGCGAAACGTGCGGATCAGCATGTTGCTGCGCTGATGCAACAAGGTCGTGAACTCTGGGAGGAGTTCGAGACCCTTGGTCTTCAATTCGGAGAGCTTGAAGAGCAGCTCAAAAGCCTCCAAACTCAGGCAAAACAATCTTCATCCAGGCGAACTCTTGATGAAGATTGGGCCTTGTTCGAAGCACAGCAAGAGCTCGAAGACCTGAGACGCAACAAAGGACTCAGCTAATCGAGGTTGCCCGCAGTCAAGCCTTCGGGGCTGGAGGCTCAAGGCTCACATTGTCAGGCGGGGGAGTGGGATCTGGATCAGCGATCAGCATGTGCTGTAACACGATCTCAGGACGCTCACTGTCGCGCCAGCGGATGCGATAGGCGGGCATCTTTGTGCCTCGGCTCGTGGTCTGCTCCACCGGCTCCATCACCCATCCGCGGCGGGACCTCCCCTGCGGATTGCGCTTGACCACCGCATCGGCGTGCTTGAAGCGGAAACCTACGCGCTCACCACTCATGGGAATTGGATCTTGCCACTGAGGTTAATTATCCATGGTGACGGGTCACCCTTCGGGTCGCATGAGCGGAAAGGCGATCACATCACGGATGGAGGGGCTGTCTGTGAGCAGCATGACCAGTCGGTCAATCCCGATGCCAAGCCCACCGGTGGGAGGCATCCCCACTTCAAGTGCCTGGATGAAATCCTCATCCACGCCGTTGGCTTCCATATCTCCAGCTGCACGACGTTCCTGCTGAAGCTCCAGCCGACCTCTTTGATCCAGAGGATCCGTGAGCTCACTGAACGCATTGGCCGTTTCTCGACCAACAATGAACAATTCAAACCGTTCCACTAGTCCGGGTTTACTGCGATGTTTCCGCGCTAGGGGTGAAATCTCTTGGGGGTAATCAAGAACAAAGGTTGGCTGGATCAGGTTCGGCTCCACGGCGTGCTCAAACGCTTCGTTCAAGAGCCGTCCAACGGTGTCAGCCTTTTCCGGCACTGGGAGGCCTGCCGCACGCATGGCGTCCGCAGCTGCCTCACGGGCCTCGAAGGAGGCGAAATCAATGCCAGTGGCCTCCTGCACGAGTTCATGCATCGTGGCGCGCCTCCAGGGCGGAGTCAGATCCACATCCACACCTTGGTAGCTGATTTGAGTGGTACCGCAAACCTGCTGACAAACCGAGGCAATCAGCTGTTCGGTCAGGGTCATCATGTCGCTGTAATCGGCGTACGCCTGATACACCTCAACCGAGGTGAATTCTGGGTTATGGCGCGTGCTTACCCCTTCATTACGGAAGATCCGCCCTAGCTCGTACACCCGCTCAAAACCACCGACCACCAGACGCTTGAGGTGGAGTTCTGTCGCAATTCTCAGGTAAAGAGGAAGATCAAGGGTGTTGTGGTGAGTAACAAAAGGTCGCGCCTCAGCGCCTCCTGCTTCGGACTGAAGCACCGGTGTTTCAATCTCTAAAAATTCACGTTCATCCAACCAACGGCGAATCGCACTCACGGTCATCGCTCGACGCCGAAAGGTCTCGCGCGACTGCGGGGTGACGATCAAATCGAGATAGCGCTGGCGATAGCGTGTCTCCACATCCGCGAGGCCGTGCCACTTGTCAGGCAATGGCTGCAACGACTTGGTGAGCATTTGCCATTCGCTCACCTTCACAGAGAGCTCACCCCGATCGGTGCGACGAAGGATGCCATGAACTCCGATGAGATCACCTGCATCCACAAGTGAGCTGAGCTGAGCAAAGCTGTCTCCCAACGTTGCTTTTTCTAGGAATAATTGAATCGTGCCGGTCTCGTCCGCCAGCGTGAAGAAGGCAAGCTTTCCCATCACCCTTCGGGTCATGACACGGCCAGCAACTGACACCGCTACGTCGCGCTCAGTTCCGTTCGCCAGATCTGCATGATCGGCCTGTAAGCGAGCCATCCGATTTGTCAGCTCAAAACGCAGCGCATAAGGCTCTCGCCCCTGTTCTTTGAGAGCATTCGCCTTCTCCAAGCGGGTCTCACGAAGTTCAGACAAGAGAAGAAGAGCAATCGGGCGCCATCCTGCCCCGAGACGGGACCCGATGCGAAATGGTCAGACCAAGTTCAGCGAACCGAGTTGATTAAACGGCTGCTGCTGTAGCTGCCCCAGTCGGTTCGCCCATTCGTTGTGACGAGTAGCCAATGCCTCTCACAGTGAGGATCAGTTCCGGGTTGCGTGGGTCAGGCTCAAGCTTTCCTCGCAGCCTCGCCACATAAACATCAACAACACGGAGATCAGCTGCACGACGGGGCGGGTATCCCCAAAGTTGCTCAAGAATTTCGGCACGAGGAACGACGTGACCTGGCTCCCGAAATAACAATTCCAGAAGACTGAATTCTGTGTACGTCAAGGCGATCCGTTCACTGCCTCGAGTCACTTGACGACGATTGGTGTCGACAACAAGGTCGCCCACTTTCATCACACCTTGGCCGCTAGGAATATCCCGGGGCTCAACAGTTGCGGATCCGGAACCAACCCTGCGCAGGATGGTGGAAATACGGGCTTCAAGCTCCTTCGGGCTAAATGGTTTTGGAAGGTAATCATCAGCGCCTAGGTCCAGACCTGCCACGCGTTCTGAGATGGATTCCAAAGCGGAAAGGAAAATAATCGGCACGCATGACTCGGCCCGCAAGCGTCTGCAAACAGCAAATCCATCCATCTTCGGAAGCATCACATCGAGAACGACGAGATCGGGCGCTTCGTTGTGAAACACCTCCAGTGCCTCTTCTCCGTCCTCGGCAGAAATGACGTTGTAACCAGCTAATTGCAAACGCATGAGGAGAACCCGGCGGACTGCGGGCTCGTCATCGACCACAAGAATGGTTCCTTTTGTAGAAGGCCCATCTGTGGGCATCGCAACACAATGTGAAGTAACGCAACCCTACTGTCCGACGTGAACAACTCGCGGAAAGGACAACGCGAAGCGCTCAGGCTTTCGATTGTTTTCATGTTTTTTGATTCAAAGCATCAGAAATCGCTCAATTACGGCCATCGCGCTTCTGAGTACCGATTCCACTGCTCGGCTGCGTTGCTCACCGCCTCCTCACTACTGATTTGGCCCAGCATGGCTCTCTGCAGTTGGGTGTAGACAATGCTTTGCAGACGCTTCACCCCAGGAGTTGCAGGCACAAGGACCCTGGCTCCTTCAAGCGTCTTAGCAGAGAGAAGTCTGGCATCACGAATTTGAATCTCCTGAGGCGTTGAAGGTCGCTCTGCTTCGAGCTCAGCACGCACCGTCTTCAGAGCCTCAAGGGAAGAAGGCAAGACTCTGGCCTCACGCGCAAACCGCGCTTGGTTCGCTCCGTTGGTGAGATCAAGAGCAAAAGACAACGCTTCTTCCGGTCGTTGACTCTGGCGAGGGACTGCCAGAGTCATCAGCGCCACATTTGCAGTTCCATCGCGTCCGGTAAGAGGCGGCTCCGGAGAGGTCACGGCAGCAACTCCAGGCGCATTGGTCTGGATGCTGCGTAAAAATTCGGCGCCGCTGGCCAACAACGCCAATTCACCACTTTGGTACAACTCGATGGCCCGGCGCTGTCCCTGACTGACGACTTCCCTGGGAAGAAGCCCCTCCCGATACAAATTGGTCCAAAATTTAAAGGCCTCAAGACCTTCTGGTGTATTGAATCCAGCGCGCTGATTCTCATCCAGCAACGTGACACCCATTTGAACCATCGACTCCAACAATTCAGCGGAATCGTCAGGAACTGCTGTGACGAACAAGCCATAACGCCCAGTTCTCTTGCGAATGCGGCGGGCATAGTCAGGGACGTCCTCCCAGCGACGGGGCGGCGCGGTTAATCCTGATTGTTCAAGCAGCTTTCGGTTCACCAAGCTGAGACGCACCGTGAGGTACCAGGGCACAGCAATCTGTCCAGCCTTCGGATCACTGGCGGCCTTCCACACCGAAGGCAAATAACGGTTTGCAGCATCGGGAGGGAGCAGCGGTGTGAGATCAGTCAAGCCACCCTTACTTGCCAAATTCGCCGCAAATGGGGGATTGAGATTCACGACATCTGGAGCCGTGCGCGCAAAGACAGCCGCAAGGAGCTTCCGCTCCACAGACCCCCAAGGCAAGTCGGTCCAACGCACCGGAGCATCGGGATGGTCACGGTCCCAACCATCAATCACTGTCTCCATATACGAGTTGAATTTGGGAGCCAATTGCAGTGTCCAGAGCTGGAGCTCTCCATCTGAAGAGGCATCACGCCTGCATCCCCCGATCAACAACGATGTGCTGACAAGCGCCAAAGCAAACCAACGACGCGGACGGGAATTGAGCTGAATCATGCGGGAATGCGCCGTCGCCAGATCAGAAGTTGCCAAGACCCAATCATCGGAGCCAAGAGTCCCGTGATCAGGCTTTGAGCCAAACAGGTGTGCAAAGCGAAGGCTTGGGCAAGAGGAGCATCCACGCCCTGGATTAAAAGCTGCGCCCAAAGACTGAAGCCGAGCAGCATGGTGCCGATCCAAGCCAGCAATCCCAGATTGAGGCTGCGTTGAATCGGGCGGCCATGTCGCCCAAGCCGTCCCCACCACCAACCCAACAGCATCAAAACAGGCACCTGAGTTGCATCTCCAACACTGAGGCCATCGAGTACCAGGCCAAGCGCAGCACCCGCGAGCACACCGGATACCGGCCCATCAACCAAGGACCAGGGCAGAAGCCATAACACCGCCCAGCTCGGCGTCATCCCGCCCAGGCTCAGCCATGCCGGTGCCGCCAAGCTGATCAGAGGCACCAACAATCCCGAGGCAACACAAATCGGTTGACGATGGAGACGCCCCATCGATCAGCGTCCAGTGACCTGAACCCAGTCGATCGCGTCGGGTTGCGCAATCAACTGCACCAGGGCCGTGGGAGCAGGCACGCCTCTTGGATTCAAGGACTGAACAATGGCCACTGGAAGGTTGGCTGGCAGCAGGGTGCTAGCGGGCGAGGTGCTGACCAAATCTCCGGGGCGGACCTTCACGTCTTTATCAAGAAATTCCAATTGGGGACGCGCTGTTCCCATTCCCACCAGTAATGCATGCTGGCGGGTCCGCGGAACCCAAACGCCGACTCGGCTTCCAGGGGCCGTCAGCAAACGCACCAAACTTGTTGCTGGCGTCACACTTTGAACGCGGCCTATCAATCCACCAGGGCCAGTGACCGCATCACCTTTGCTGATGCCATCTAACAAACCCTTGCCGAGCACAATTTGCTGCCACCAGCCATCAGGGGTTCGTGAGATCACAGCAGCTGAGATTCCATCGCCAAGACCTTGTTGATCCAGCGAGAGCAACCCCCTGAGACGGGCATTGTCAGCCTCAAGCAATTGCAGCCGCGATGCATCCTGCCTTTGCTGAGCTGACTGAATCCACTCTTTTTGAGCAGGACCCGGCCAAAAAGGGCGACTGATCAAGGCATACGCATCCGCAAAACCAACGCCCTTACTCCAACGCACCATTCCAAGAACACCAAGCAGAACCAGCCAAGGCCAGATCCTTTTCAGACTTCGGGTATTCGTTCCCTGTGGCCACGGCGACGAGCCCATCGGGATTAGAGGCTCGACGCTGAGCGAACAAATTCAGGGGTATCCAACACACGCTGCAAGCGCTTGTAGTCCTCCAACACCTGGCCGCAGCCATTGACGACACAGAGCAAGGGATCTTCCGCAACGTGGGTAAAAATCCCGGTTTCATGGCTAATGAGGTCACTAATCCCTCGCACCAGGGCGCCACCGCCAGCGAGCATGATGCCGCGATCCACGATGTCCGCCGCTAATTCAGGGGGGGTGCGTTCAAGCGTTCGCTTGACCGCTTCAACAATCACATTGAGGGGCTCCGCAATGGCCTCACGAAGGTCACCAGCCTGAAGCTGAATCGTGCGAGGCAATCCAGACAGCAGGTGCAGACCACGCACATCCATCACGGTCTGGTCAAAGTCATTGTCAGGAAACGCGGAGCCGATTCGAATCTTGATGTCCTCAGCTGTGCGCTCACCCACCACAAGGTTGTGAACTTTTTTGAGATGGACTCCGATGGAATCACTGATCTCATCACCTGCAACCCGAACTGATTCACTTAAAACAGTTCCGCCAAGGCTCAGCACCGCCACCTCAGTCGTGCCGCCTCCGATATCAACAATCATCGTTCCAACAGGTTCCGTAACCGGCAAGCCAGCTCCAATGGCTGCGGCAACGGGCTCATCAATGAGATGAACTTCCCTAGCACCGGCGAGACCCGCCTCCCGCACCGCGCGACGCTCCACGCCCGTTACCCCACTTGGGATCCCCACAACCAATCTTGGGGCGATGATCCCTCGGCCTTCATTTCCTTTCTGAATGAAGCTTTTGAGCATCTGCTCTGCTGCATCAAAATCAGCAATCACTCCATCGCGAAGTGGGCGGACTGCACGAATGTTCCCAGGGGTGCGGCCGAGCATCAACTTCGCCTCATCGCCTACGGCCAGAGGCACTCCCTTCTCCAAATCAATGGCCACCACAGAAGGTTCTTGCAACACAATCCCTTTGCCTGAGACATAGATCAGGGTGTTAGCCGTGCCGAGGTCGATACCGATGTCGCGGGAAAGCTGAAATCGACGGAAGAGCACTGGCTGAGGCACAAGATGCAGAATCTTAGGAGGATTGCCATGGACTGACTGATACATCCGGCAGTGATGGTGGAACTCCTTAAAAGCAGCCACGACAACCGTGGCGCATCATGAATCCACACAGCAGGAAATTTTTATGGGTGTCAATTCCGTAACCCTTGTCGGCCGGGCAGGCCGAGATCCCGAAGTGCGTTACTTCGAATCAGGAAGCATGGTGGCCAATCTCACCATCGCCGTGAATCGCCGCAGCCGAGACGACGAGCCCGATTGGTTCAACCTTGAGATCTGGGGAAAGCAGGCCCAAGTTGCCGCTGATTACGTGAAAAAAGGGTCTCTCCTCGGTATCATTGGCAGCTTCAAGCTGGACCGCTGGACTGACCGCACCAGTGGCGAGGAGCGCAGCAAACCCGTGGTTCGGGTGGATCGCCTCGAACTCCTCGGATCCAAGCGTGACAGCGAAGCCGCGTCCAGCGGCTTTGGAGGTGGCAGCCCGAGTGAGGAGGAAGTCCCCTTCTAATTGGGCGGCACTAACAACCGGCTGCGCTTAGTTGACAAGCCATCCAGCCGGTTGTTCCTCATGAATCGGACGACTGACGGCGACGCCAAATCCTGAGCGCCAGCCAAATCCCGCCGGCCAAGACAGCGATGACCAAGCCCACTTTGATCACTTTTGAAACGGGCTCAATCCACAGCTCAACGTTGTTGTAGCCCTCTCCGAGGACCATCCCAGCAACAGTGAGCAACAGCGTCCAAATCAAGCTGCCTGCCGTAGTCCAGATTAAAAAAGGCGTCATCGGCATCAGCTCTATTCCTGCAGGAACAGAAATCAGAGTGCGAATACCAGGGACTAATCGTCCCCAAAACACGAGAGCGGTGCCATAGCGACTGAACCAGCGGCGACTACGCGCAAGTTCTTCTGGGCTGATTCCAATCCAGCGGCCATGACGTTCCAGCCATTGCTCAATGCGTTGTTCATTGATCAGGCGGCCGACGCCATACCAAGGCAATGCCCCAAGCACAGTTCCGATCAAACCAGCCAGCACAACAGGGATGAACTGCAGTTGCCCCTGCTGCACATAAAATCCCCCCAGAGGCATGATCAGCTCTGAGGGGATAGGGGGAAACAGATTTTCCAGGAACATGGCTGCGAAGATCGCGCCATATCCCAACCATTGATTCGACTCGACGGCCTGTCCAATCAGCTCTGGAAGCTGGGTGATCAGTTCAGAAAGCCCCATGAAGACAGCGAGTGATCGCGCAAGTCTTCCATGGAGCCAGGAAAGTAAGAGAGCGTTAGATCAGTAGCGGTAGTGGTCGGGCTTGTAGGGACCTTCCACAGGAACGTTGATGTAATCCGCCTGATTCTTGCTCAGCTCAGTGAGTTTGGCGCCAATCTTTTCAAGATGGAGGCGAGCAACCATCTCATCGAGGTGCTTAGGCAACACATAAACCTCCTTTCCGTATTCATTGCCTTTGGTGAACAACTCAATTTGAGCCAGCACCTGATTGGTGAAGGAGTTGCTCATCACAAAACTGGGGTGCCCGGTGGCACAGCCCAGATTCACCAGACGACCCTCGGCGAGAAGAATGATCTTGTTTCCACTCGGCAGGGTGATGTGGTCCACCTGGGGCTTGATGTTGTCCCATTCGTAAGCCTTCAGTGAGGCCACATCAATCTCGTTATCGAAGTGTCCAATGTTGCAAACGATCGCTTCGTCCTTCATCTTCACCAGGTGCTCGTTACGGATTACCTGGTAATTACCTGTTGCCGTTACGAAAATGTCCATCTGGTCCACAACATCTTCAAGGCGGACGACGCGATATCCCTCCATCGCAGCCTGCAGCGCACAAATTGGATCCACTTCTGCGATGCAGACTGTGGCCCCAAGACCTCGCAGCGACTGAGCTGAGCCCTTGCCCACATCGCCATAGCCCACAACCAGAGCCTGCTTGCCAGCCACCATCACATCGGTGGCTCGTTTGATGCTATCGACCAAGGATTCACGGCAGCCGTAGAGGTTGTCGAACTTGCTCTTGGTGACCGAGTCGTTGACATTGATCGCAGGGAAGGGCAGCTCGCCGCTTTTTTGCATCTTGTACAAACGCGCCACACCCGTGGTGGTTTCTTCAGTCACGCCCTGAATCACAGCCTTGATTCGGCTGTAAAAACTGGAATCTTTCGCCAGCTTCTTCTTGATCGAAGCGAACAGGAAGGTCTCCTCTTCGTTGGAGGGATTGTCGAGCACGGTGATGTCCTGCTCAGCCTTGCTGCCCAACATCACCAGACCGGTGGCATCGCCACCGTCATCCAAGATCATGTTGGGTGCTCCACCATCACCCCATTCGAGGATGCTGTGGGTGTAGTCCCAATAGTCCTCAAGAGTCTCGCCCTTGACTGCAAAAACAGGAATCCCGCCCGCCGCCATCGCTGCAGCGGCATGGTCCTGGGTGGAAAAGATGTTGCAGGAAGCCCAGCGCACATCGGCGCCCAACTCCACCAGGGTTTCAATCAGAACAGCGGTCTGGATCGTCATGTGCAGAGACCCGGCAATCCGAGCACCCTTCAAGGGTTTCTCCTTGCCGTACTTCACACGAAGTGCCATCAAACCGGGCATCTCGGTCTCAGCGATATCCAGCTCCTTGCGGCCGAATTCGGCTAAACCGATATCCGCAACGACGTAATCATTTGCGACCTGAAGTTCGGCCGATGCCGCGGCTGTTGCCACCATGTTGAAAAGCTCCCAGGGGAGGATGTGAACGATAAGTACTGCGGAGACGCCGAGGCTTCGGGCTCCCTTGGTGGGCAATCTACAGACGAAATAAGAACTCTTGAGGATCTCGAGGCCACTAAAGATCTCGGAAGGATATTGGCGGTGCAGCTAAAACCCCACGACATCTTGCTGCTCCAAGGGCCGCTCGGCGCAGGCAAAACATCGTTGGTTCAAGGTCTCGCCGAACCCTTGGGTATCAAGGAACCAATCACCAGCCCAACTTTCGCGCTCGCTCAGCATTACCCCGAAGGCTCCCCACCACTCGTCCACCTCGATCTTTATCGCCTCGAGCAAGCCAACGCAGCGAACGGCCTCTTCCTTCAAGAGGAAGAAGAGGCCACTGCAATGGGAGCCTTGCTCGTCGTGGAGTGGCCTGAACGACTCACTCTGGCTCTGCCTGATGCCTGGCGGTTGAAACTCAGTTACAACAAAGCAAGCGGACGCACCGTCACGCTGAAGTCACCAAAGATCACGACCCTAAGCACGGCGCCACTGGGCGACGAGTTGATCCACTCCCAGAACAATGCAGGCCACAACTAATGCTGGGATCAGAGGCAGATAGCCCATCTGAAACGACTCCGGAATCCCCCCTAGAGCAAGACCGAGCAACACCGCTTCACCGCCGAGCACCGAGACCATGGCCCCAGCGACAGTCCAGCGCAGGCCATAGACCGCCCCAACCAGCATCGGGAACAACACCGCTAGACCTGAGAAGGCATGGGTCGCTAGCGAAAGGATCGCCTCAGGCGGACGAAGGGCGATCACAAGGCCAGCGACGGCAAGAGCAATCACAGCAAGCCGCCCAACACGCACCTGCTCCGCTAAGGAAGCCTGAGGCCGCCAATAGCGTTTGTACAAATCGCGGGTGAGCATTGAAGAGAGGGCCAACAACTGCGAGTCCAAGGTGGACATGAAAGCGGCTAAGGCCCCAACCATCACGATCCCCGTCAACCACTCCGGGCTGTAACGACCCAACATCAACGGCATGACCTGGTCGGAGGCGCGACCCACAAGATCGGGAAAGGCCAGATGCCCCCACATCCCGATCAGAACTGGACAGATGAACAGCACTCCCGCCACCACTGGATAAAGCACCATCGATTGCTTCAGAGAGCGGTCATCACCAGCGGCGAAGAAGCGCATCAGCATCTGCGGAAACATCGGCAGGCACAACGGCCAGAGCAGCAAATAGCTCGCCATCACTCGAGGCGTGAAGAAACCGCCGAGTCCAGCCCCGCTGAAGAGGTCAGGAAGCTGTTGCAACAGGGTGAGATTGGCCTTTTCTATGCCACCCACGCCTTTGGCGACCGCCACAAAAGCCATCAGCATCAGCAGAAACATCAGCACCCCCTGAAGCACATCGGTACGAGCTACCGCTCTCATGCCGCCGCCCACGACATAGATCACGATCACAACGGTGAGCAGCGCTGCGCCTACACCAAAAGGCACAGCACCTCCAGTGAGACTCTCCAGCAAGTAACCGGCACCCAGGGGCTGCAAGGCCAAATACGGAAGGGTGAACAGCACCATCACCGAAAGCACCAACAGGCGCAATCCCTCCGCTGGCAGGAGATGTCCAATCAGTTCTGAAGGGGTAATCAGCCCATGCTTCGCGCTGAGGCTCCGCACTCTGCAGCCCAGGCTGCCGAAGCTGAGAGCAGCCAATCCTGTCCCAAGCGCCATCATTGGGTAGTAAGCGATCCCGATTCGATAGCCCGCCCCAGCGAAGCCGAGGAAGAAAAACGCACTGAAATTGGTCGCAATCAACGTGAAGAACAACACGCCGGCACGCAGGCGGCGATCCGCCAGAAAGTAAGAGTCGGCACTACCTGTTTGGCCCCCAAGACTTTGCGCACCAAGCCAGAGCAAAGCAAGCAAATAGACCACCAGCGCAATCAGCGCCGATATCAAGGTGATGCTCATGGGCGCGCAATCCAGGCAGCGGTAAAAGCGAGTGCCCCCTGCAGGCCGATGAAGATCAACACCCAAGCAGGCAATCCAGCCACAAACGGCAAGCCCGATTCAGCTCGGCCATGCACCACCAGAGCAGAAACAACCCAAGCGAGCACAACAAACCAAGGCAAGCGGTTTGGCAGGACAGACATCAAATCCACTCCAACGCTGCTTCGATTCTGATCAATCGCTGCTCCAATCCAAAGCTCCGCCACAACGCAACCCAACTGGAGCGGCAGCAGACCCAGCCCTCTCAAGAGAGCGATCTCTGATCTGTTCCGAGCTCTAGGCCAAAACCTGCAGCATTCTTAACTGACTGCCGGCCGAGCAATGTCTACAGAGCATGACCTGTCTCTAGACGCGCTGAGCGCGAAGGGTGTGCGTCAGATCGCCATCACCTGGGACAACAACGCTGGCGAATCACTCGTGAAGGTTGTACCACTGCGCCGCCTGCAACTCGCGATCGACGTTGGCGTTGGCTTCTCCCCGATCTCCGACGCCTTCCGTTCCGATGGAATCATCGACCCTGCTCATCGCCTCACACGGCCGGATGGAGATCTGCGCCTCAAGGCAGACCCGAAGTCGTTGGCGGTGCTTGAGCCCGACAAGGGCTGGGCCTGGGCAGCCGGTGAACGCTGGAATCGCAGCGGTGAACCCTATGGCGCGGATCAGCGCCATTTCTGTCGCCGCATGGGGGAGAAACTCGATGCAGCTGGGCTTTCCCTCACCGCCGGATTTGAACTGGAATGGGTTGTCGTAAGCCCTGACAGCGACGGCTCCCCAAAGGCGGTGATCTCTGGTGGCCCTTACGGCGCCGACCGTTTGATCGAAGGCCTCGATTACGCCTCGGCACTTCTCGAGGCGCTCGATGCGGCAGACGTGGACTGGATCCAGTTCCATCCTGAATATGGCCCCTCCCAGTTCGAACTGTCCTTCGCGGCCGAAGCCCCCCTCCACGTGGCGGATCAGCTGATTCGGGCCCGTTTGGTGATCCAGCGCGTGACACGCCGGTTCGGCTGGTACAGCAGCTTTAGTGCCAAACCCAGGCTGGACTGGGTCGGCAATGGCGGGCACCTGCACTTCAGCGTTTGGGATGCTCAAGGGCCTCTGCTTCAGGACGGTCCCGGTGCCTACGGTCTTCGTCCTGAAGGAGAAGCTCTGATCGCCGGGATGCTCGAGCAACTCCCCGCACTAGTGGCGCTGGCCAGCCCTTCTCCTGTGTCTTACCTACGGCTAGTGCCCAGCAGCTGGTCCGCCCCTTTCCAGGTCTGGGGTATGGAGAATCGTGAGGCAGCCATTCGCTTAATTCCCACCGCAGTGGATCAGAGTGCGGCTCACCTGGAAATCAAAGCAGTGGATCCCACTGCAAATCCTTACTTACTCCTTGGTGCACTTCAGGCCCAGGTGCTCGACGCTCTGAGTCATCAACGCAGCTTGCCAGCGGAGCAAACCGGTGATCCCGCGCTAGTGAGCGACCACAACATTGCCAGGCTTCCTGCAAGCCTGGACGAAGCACGGATGGCACTCGAACAGGACGTTGTTCTGCATGAAGCGATGGGACCGCTGATGCACGGATCTTTCCTGGACAGCCTTGCGGCTGAAATCCACCGGATGGAGCACTTTTCAGCTGAGCAGCAAGTTGGCGAGCGTTGCTGGTGGCCGATCGTTGGAGGGATCGTGTAATAAAGGGGCTTCTGCACTGATCTGCTCTACGACCCTGTGCATGCCGGTGGAGTGATGAAGCGTGAGTTCCGCTTATTCAACGCTGGCTTCATGAGGGCACCATCGGGATCATTCCCGACTGCTCGAGTTCGGGGATGAAACCAAAGGCCTGAGGAGTGTGCAGTCGATCTGGGAAAAGCACTCCATCGAGGTGATCACACTCGTGCTGCACCACCCGGGCATGGAAACCCTCAACGCTGCGCTCAAACCATTCCCCCTCGGGCGTCCAGCCGCAATAACGCAGTCGGTTGCAGCGTTCCACCTGGCCGCGCAGGCCCGGAACACTGAGGCAGCCTTCCCAGCCCAGGGAACGCCCCTCACCGATGGGCTTTAGTTCCGGATTGATTAGCAGCGTAAGCGGCACCGGCAGAGCATCCGGATAGCGGGGATTAGGGCCTCCCCCGCCAAAAATCACCACACGAGAGGACACGCCGATTTGCGGTGCAGCCAGCCCCGCACCAGAAAGAGCCTCCATCGTGTCCTTTAAATCCGAGCACAACTCCAGCAACTGCGGGGTTCCAAAATCCTTCACCGGCTGTGCCATCTCACGCAGCCTGGAATCCCCAAGGCGGAGCACGGCGCGTACGGTCATCGGTTCAGGAAAGCGAGAACGTCTTGCTTCCGTGGCTGTGGATCGATCGCACCGGCGCCGCCACACACCAGTGCCCCACAGGCTGAAGCAAAGCGCAACCGTTCCTGTACAGGGCGATCCCAACGATGCAACAAACCAGCGGTGAAGGCATCTCCTGCGCCCGTGGTGTCGATCACCTGAGGCGGTTGAAACACCGGCATGCTCCCCATCTCCTTTTCGATCAACCAGCGAACGGGTTCGGCTCCATCGGTCACCACCACATCGGGGCGCTGTGGAAGACCTGCGGCAATCGCAGCAGGATCATCACTGTCAAAAAACCACAACGCCTCCTCGCGGGCCAGCTTGATCAGGGCAGCCTGCTCCAACAGGGGCCTGATCATCGTTGCGGCTTCGGTCGTTGGCCCTGCCGCTGGATCTGCCAGGGGATCCCAAAACGTGGGACGCCAGTTCACATCCAAGGCCAATGCGATGCCTTTCGAGCCCGCATCTGACACAGCTGCTTTTAAAGCCTTAGCCGACGCCGCAGTAGCCAGAGGAATCGTGCCAATCAGCAGCCAGCTTGCTGGGGTGGGCAGTTGCTGCAGTTCCAACGCCTGATCAGCAAAACCCAGCCCCTGATCACCAGCAAAACCCTGGAATTGACGCTCACCTACTCGGGACCGCCTTACTAAGACGGTGCGGCTAGGACGTTGGCGATCGCATTGCACCATGCCCTGATCAATACCGCGCTCAGCGAACAACGCACGGAAGGATTGACCGATCGAGTCATCACCCAAGCGCCCCAGAAAGGCCACTGGAGTTCCTAGCCGGGCAAGGGCGCAGGCCACATTCGCTGGAGCCCCTCCCAAGCGATCATCCACAGGCTGATCCGTCGCTGGATTTCCCCCAGGAGGACCAAGGCGATCAACCAAAGCTTCACCAAGGCAGAGCACCTGCGGACGAGAAGAGTTTTCCGCCATCAGGCCTCATTGCAACTTCCTTCAGCCTGACGAGGCGGATCCAACCTGCCAACCAACGCCTCGATGATCCGTGCGTTGGCTGCTGGAAAGGGGTAGCTCGACAGCTCATTGAGGCGTACCCAGCGCAGCTGCTGGCTCTCCAGAGGTTGGGGGTCTCCAGACAGCCAAGAACAGAGGTGCACCACGAAGCGCAGCTTCTTATGGGAATAGGCGTGATCAAGACTGATCAACTCCTCACCAACGATCACCTCAATCGCTAGCTCCTCCCGCAATTCGCGGGCAATGGTGTCAACAATTGCCTCCCCAGGCTCCTGCTTCCCGCCAGGAAATTCCCAGAGACCACCGAGCAGCCCCTCATTAAGACGTTGATCGATCAGCACCTCGCCGTCCTTATTCAGCACAACGCCCACACCAATCACCTGAAAAGGCACAGCTCGAGGGGCGTCTTTCACGGGATAGCGCTCAACATCGCCAGCAGCGTAAGCAGCGCATTGTTTTTGCCAAGGACAGCACCCGCAACGTGGGGAATGGGGCGTGCAGACCGTAGCGCCAAGATCCATCAGGGCCTGATTGAGATCTCTGGCCCGCAAAGGAGCAGCAGCGATCAACGCCTCACTCCAGCTCCAAAACAGAGATTGCGCGCGCATCGGCGGTCGCGGATGGGCCTGCAACCGCGCCAGCACCCGGCGCACGTTGCCATCCAGGATCGCCACTGGGCTATTGAAAGCTGAGGAGAGAATGCCGCCAGCCGTACTGAGGCCGATCCCGGGCAACGCCAGCCATGCCTCCAATTCCCGTGGCCAGCATTGCGGATCATCAGAAGCGTTGGCGCCGATGTGCTTCAGCAACTGCCGGGCCGAGCCATGCAAACGACGAGCCCGGGAGTAATAGCCGAGACCCTGCCAACACAGCAACACTGTCTGCTCCTCCGCTTCAGCCAGCACCTCAAGAGCTGGGAAGATCTCCATCCAGCGCAGCCAGTAAGGCAGCACCACCTGCAGCTGTGTTTGCTGCAGCATCACCTCAGCGATCCAGCAGTCCAGGACATCAAGATGTTCGTGGGGTTCAGGCCACCTGCCGTCCTTGGTGAACATCCACGGCTTGAGCGCAGGGTCCTTCCGACCATGAACTTCCCACCAGGCCAACAGGGATTGACTGAGCTCAGCCGCTAGCGGACTGAAGTCGCGATGCTCAGCGCTGCTTCGTTGACCCATCAGGCAGCAACCCCGGCCTGGTCACTGCCCAGCAGCTTTCCCGACAAACCCAAGCGCTGAAGGATCAGACCGATCTGCGTCGGTGCGAGAGGACGCCCTGACCTACTGAGCTTGCCAACACCTGCAAGCGCATCAGCCATGGCCCCTCTAACTCAGGCCTTCGCGAACCATTGGCTCAAGGACTCCTCGCAAAGCCTCAGCCTCAGCAATGGCCTTCTGCTTGTGTTCGGAAGCCTTCTCGGCCGCACCTTGACGGTATCCCCCAGGCGAACACCTCTGGCCTTGGCCGCGGCCAACGCTTCTTTAGTGCGCTCGCTGATCCGACGTGCTTCGAACTCAGCAACGCTGGCCATCATCGTGAGCACCATCCGACCAGCACTGGTGGTGGCATCAATGTCTGGCAGGTCGCAAAAGACAAAGCCACCCATCCCGTTCTTCTCAGCCTCATTGGCGAGCTTCAAGACGAAGCCAGCATCACGAGCCAAACGATCGATCTTGGCAACAGCAATGACGGCCTTCTCCGCACGGGCCTGAGCCAAGGCTGCGGCCAATTGAGGTCGATCGTTCTTGCGACCGCTTTCGACCTCAACAAATTCAGCCGCGATCACAGCCCCCCTCTCGGAGGCCATGGCTTCAACCTTGGCCCGCTGAGCATCGAGACCCAGCCCAGAGCTTCCCTGGCGATCTGTACTGACCCGGTAGTAGGCGAGCCAACGAACAGGACTCAGAGGGCGATCAGGCAAAGACAACATGCATCCAACCGCTTGTTCCACAAGTCTACGGCAGTTGAACCTGTAACAAAATGCTCTATGGGCAATGCATTTGCAGACCATGAAGGCCACCGCCAGGCTCAGCAAAGACCCGGGTTGCCTACGTTCAACGCAGCCGAGATGGAGAGCAAGATGAATAGCCCACAAATCGCTACCAAGAGTGGCTTCGACCTGAATTTCCAAGACTGTTACAGGTGGACGCCGCGCAAAACACGCAAACAAGCCATCACCTCTTAAACGCAAGCACTCACAAGAGTGTTAAGTCACGCCCACAGTGATTCTGTGATGCAGTTTATGAGTACTAACCGGAGAACATCAATCAGAAATTACTTTGCCGGATAACCACACTCTTCAAACCACCAAGAAAACTCCCCACTGATATCTCTCTGAAGCCGATCTGACAAGAAGTCTCTCCATTCATCATCTCCTGTATGAGTAAAATGTTTCTCATGGAGAAGAGTTTTCTTCGAATAGGCGCCATTCACCTCGTCTTTTTCTGGAGGTTGCAAATAAAAAGCTTCTTTGATAATATCATCCACGTCAATAGAGGCGCCAAGAATCTTTGCAATTTGCCGAACAAAAAAAACAGGGCTCGATATCAAATCATCGTATTTAATAACTAAGTCGCAGGTCCTCTTTGCGAGCAAATATTGATTCAAATTCTCTCTGATTGACTCAACTGTAGGAGTTCGACCAAATTTTTTCGCTGCGCTAACGGCGGCAACGCGAACATCCCTGTAGGTATAAAAGGAATGATCAGCATGAGCCTGGAAATAAGAATTGAAATCGTGAACTTTTATTAAATAAGCGCTATTCTTTGGTAATTCAGAAATGTCGTCCACCCATCCAGCAGAAACTTGACCAGCCCACTTACTCGAAAGAATTTCGCGAAGAATGTTGAAGAGAAGGGTGGAGCCCGACCTCGGCATCCCCGCTGATACCACAAGAGATGAATTTTTAAACTTTTCTTCGAGTTTTTCTTTTGTCATAATTGATTTCAATGGAACCCATTTTGTAATACTTTAACGCACAAACGGAACTAGGCTCATGCAATTTTAAAGACCATACTATATCAAGTTACAGCTCCTTAAATCCATTCCATAAAAGCAATACAGAATATCTTCCCGCTTCCAAAAAAGACTTTTGCATCTAGATCAAAATCGAGAAATCTTCAAGTAGCCCCGCCACACCTAGAGCCTTCGCTTCGATGTTCATCGCACCCTCCAATGCCTTGCAGGCCGAGGCCATCACAGAAGGAAGCTCTCGCCCTTGGAGGATCGTGCCGGCTTCCAGGTGATGCCTCACGCTGCACTGACCATCACCAGCAACTCTTCGGCTCGTGCTCCAACGGTTCGAGCTCGTGCGAGCTGCTCTTGGCGGAACGTCTCAAGCTGGTGTTTGTAGCGCTCAAGGTGCTCCTTCGTTCGAGCCTCTGATGCCTGCTGGAGCATTCCCGCGTCGTAGTCAGCCAGACGCTCGATCCAGTTCCACTGTTGCGCTCGTCGGCGGAGGGTCGATTCAGAACAGCCCACGACATCCGCTGTCTGACTGAACTGGCGACTAGGCCCGAAGTCTCGGTGCAGAAGGAGCTGCTCGAACGCATCTGCGGGCTCACCAGGGAGCTGGAGGAAAGCATTCATCCATACGTACGCTTTACAACAGGCTTCCAACGGGCTTCAACAAGCTCCAATCCGTTGCAGACCTCCTGAGCAATCCAGCGAATCACCTCTGCAATGCCCGGTAGCTTGAAGGGTCGCCCCAGCATGCGTGAACAACGACCTCAGAGATGCACTGCCCCCTCAAACAGTGGGAGAACTCCTGAGTTGTCACGGAATTGATCCAACCCTTTTCCATACGAACGCAATCGAGCTAGGGCCCTCAGGCGCTTACCTCACTGGGCTCTATCACTGGCTGGATGAAAAGAACGCGGAGACAACGCATGGGCAGTGCCAAACGCGCGCTAAGAACTGCGCATCAGTCAGAAGAAGGACTCACCAAGCAGAAGGCGGCTGGTCACTGTTTTCTGTCGGAGTGAATCGCCATGGCTGGCCTTCGCACAGGCAAGCCTTTGTTGGCCACCGAATTCATCCATCACGGCGCACACCGGGACCGGGTGGCTTGAGGCTTGATGCCACCGGATGGGATGAAATCAACCGTGGTCTCACGCTCCCGCCCTTGAGCCTTGACGGCGCACTTGATCTCCTTGGGGAGCACGGATTCACATCAACACCGGAGACCTACACACCCGAACAATCCTGGCTATTTGTCTTCCAGACACCAGAAGTTCCCGTCTGGATTGAGGAATCAGCACTGAAGGCGATGGCGGCTTGCTCGATCGGCCAGATCGCAGTGGGAGTGAATGGGATCAATGGCTGGCATCAGAAAGGTCGCAGCGACCGACTCATGCCTGCTCTGAAGCTTCTTGCCAAGAAGGGCCGCAAGATCGTTGTTCGCTTCGACAGCCCTGGCTCCAGCAAAAGCCAATCCAAAAACCAAGCCAGGAAGTTGGCACGGCGCATGGAATCTGAAGGAGCCCGCAACGGCGGATGGTGGTGTTGGCTGCCGGACAAACCTGGCAAGACCGATGACTTCGTCGCCGCACTGATCAAGGCAGACGCTGAAACGAAGCGCGAGCTGCGGGATTGGCTGGATGCCTACGTCACCACATCCGACACCAACAGCAACTACCGACGCATCAAGGGCACTTGGACCACCCATCAGACCAAAGATGAGTTCAACGCTGACGACCTGTTGAAGGTCGCCGAGACGCATCGCGTGATCGTCTTGAAAGGTGCGACCGGAACAGGGAAGTCCAAGGCAATGTTGGAGGCCCTTGAGACCTTGGAAGCCAAAACCAAGGCCAAGTTCACCGTCCTTGGTGCCTACCACCGTTCTCCATTGGTTTACAAAGGAGCCCATGAGTTCGGAGTCAAGCACCTCAGCGCGCCCCCCCAAATCTGCAGAAAGGGCTGGCCTCCATGAAGGGCGAACCATGCGGGATGGCTTATTCTGCTGCGGTGAAAGTGCCTTCAAGGATTCGGGCGAGCGAACTCTCTGGAACTGGCTCTGGGAGCTGCGTGACAACCCACGACCGACGCTGCTGGTGCTCGATGAAATCAGCCAAGTCCTCGCGAACTGGACCATGGGAGGCACCCCCGCACTTCGCAGCATCCGCTCAAAGGCTCTGGATGCCTTGGAGGGTTTACTCGCTCTGGACTGCGTTCATGTCTGGGCGGCCGATGCTCTGGTTGGCGACATTGAACTGAATTGGCTGAAAGGCATCACAGGCCTTGATCCGCTACTGATCCACAGCACATTCACCCGTGAACGCGACCTGTTCATTGGGCTTCCGAACTCCGCCAACGAACGGACCCTGAACTTGCGCTTAAAGGATGTTGTTCATACCCAACAACGGTTCTGGCTAGGGCATGGAACAGTCGCTGGCTTGCACCGATGCCTTGATGCGCTTCCAGACGCGCAACCATCAGAGGAGCTGAGGATCACCGGAGAAGACGACAGTCGCGATGACCCAAGGGTGTCCCGCCTGATGGCCGATGCAGAGATAGAGGGCCCGCAATACCAACGCATTGGCTTCAGCCCCGCGGTGTCATGCGGCATCTCCATGGCAGCAACCCCCGTGGCGCTGACAGCAATCGTTCAGGCGTACTGCTGGAAGGCAGAGGATGTGATCCAGGCTCTGAACCGAGCACGAAACAGCAGCCAACGGATCCTGCTTGCACCGAAGGTCGTGCCAGAGGCCGCCGGAATTACCAAAGAAACCACTGCGAAAGATGCCACTAAGGCCCTGGGAGAGCGAATGAGGGCCGGGGCTCTTGATGACTACGCGGCTCTACTCGAAGATCGGCATCCAGCAACCAAAAGAGCCGTTGCCGAACTCGAAGCCCGCAACAACTTCGAGTGCTTCAACAACAGTTGGTGCCTGCATGGCCTGCTTAAGGAAGAGGGCTATCGCATTCGCGACATCAAGGGGCTTGAAAGTCAGCAAGGTGAAGTGAATGAATCACCCCAGGCAAAACAAAGGGCGCAAGGGGAACGATCGCTGGAAGCAGCAGATGCTCTTCGCATGGAAGCTCGGGAGCGTCTAACACTGGGGACCACGGATCTTGCCAGCGAGCAACGTGAGGCCAGACGATTGATTGCGGGAGGGTCGTTTCTTGATCTAGCGGAAGTCGATGTGAGCGAGACCTGGGCAGTCACCCAGGAGTTAAAGCTCGACTGACTCATCAAGGCGAAAACCGTCTCGAGAAATAGCCCAGAGATCAGCGCGGTCTGGAACCAACTTCAAACGTTGAATCGCTCAGAAGCAAAGCGAGTTGGACGAGCACTGGCATGTAGAGCCGACCGACTTCCAGGCCCCATGGACAGCATCGACGTACGCAGGATCTGGTCCTTGATCAAAAGACTGGGGTTCAGAGAGCGAAGAACAGGTCAAACAAGACGCGACGGCAACATCTGGACGATTGAACCAATCGACCTCAGTTAGCGATCACCGTCATCGATCTGACATGGCGTTCTATACCCCCGTCAGGTCAGATCGTTGACCATCTGAATCTCTTGATCAAGATTCAGTCCCAGCTCTGATGCACGGAAACGAGCGATCTCTTGGAGACCAGCAGCGACCTCTGGGGGGAAGACAGGCCGCGGAAACTTGCCAGGTTCCTTAATCACTCCTCCTTGTCCTGTCACCAGTTGATTGAACCAATTTTTGCCAGCAAACAAGAAGGCAAAGCCGCGCTCGTAACCCATCGCTCTCAGGGCATGCAGCTCTCCACCAGCAGTCCCCCAAGAATCTGTCAGGTACCCATTGGGTCCAAGCTGGTTGTAGTGGAGCTGAATCGCGTCTCCACCCATGACCCAAGAAATACCGAGCTGCTGAAGCCAAGAGTTGAACTGCATCCGTTTGGGAATCTCTTGAAGCCCATGCTGAAGAAACTGGGACACGATCTCGACTGTGTCCTGCGCCTTCAGAACAGGGTACTGAGGACGTAACTCACTCAGCCTGTAGTTCAATTCAGAGACCTCTCGCTCGAGCTCTGGAACTTGCTCACGAGCCTGAGAGATGGCATCGGTCAGAACAGAGACCTGAATCTCGTTGGGCTGCTCCTTCGTCAGCTCCTCAGCAAGACGATTTTCACCGCGCTGAATCCTTCCACTGAGCTCTTGAAGCTGATCGTTTGCAGTACGGATCTGCTTGATCAAGACCTCCACTTCAGGCCCAGCTTGTATCGGGAAGAGGTTCTGCCAATTAGCCAAAGACAAGGTCGCCATCAGCATCGCCTCGGCCTCATCCAGAGGAAGATTGATGGTCGGCGTCTTCCGCCAGGCGCCAAGCTGCTCACGACAACGCGTCGCACCCTTTTTTGCAACCGCGCCAGAGCTATCGGTGCAGGTGACATAGCCAGGGTGCTGTGGTCTGGCGTAACGACCTGCAGCCCTGTAGGTCAACAGAGACCCACATCCCGCACAACGGACCAAACCACTGAACAGGAAATGGACTTTCCGGGCCTTGGTGGTTGAACGCTTCCGATCGCGCGTTGACTTCGCCCGTTGCGCTCTTGTGAAGGTCTCTTGATCAATAACGGAGGGGTAATAGCCGGGGATGTCATGGCTGTTCTTGCGCTGCAACAAGCCCGTGACTGCTGGATCCAATAACCGTTGACTCACCTGGCCACGGTTCCAACGTCCGTCCTTGGATGCAGTAGGGGAGTCGTAGCCCTCAGCATTCAATTCATCGGCGATCTGCGTCTGACCCATCCCCGCCAGACACATCTTGAACATCGCCTCGATCGACTTGGCGTGATTGTTCAAGAAAAATGGGTTCTTAGGCAACGACTCATCCCGGTCAATCCAGCAGGGATTGCGATGCCGCGGCCTCTCACCTCGGTCCTGAGCTTCGTAGATCTTGCGCCATCCTCCTCGAGACCATTTCGACTTCTTGTCGCTTTCGGCATGGGCCTGCGCGAATAGGAACGCCAACATCGCCAGATCCTGAGCTCCAGTCGTCTCCTTGAACAAAGGGGAGCCCGCCTGGTAGCTACAGACCGCAAACCCAAGACCCTGCCCCCACACATCCCGGATCAGAGACTCCAGTGCATCCAAAGGCTCTTGCCTCGAGAAGCGTCTGTGATCCTCGACGACCAGCACTGACCCCTTAGGGATAGAACCTGAACGAGCTGCCGCCAGGAAGCGCCCCAACGCCCCTTGAGTCCGGTTCCGGCCGGTATAGGCGCTGACGCCTGGATCGAGAAGTTCCTCGGCAAGACGAAAGTCTGGATGTCTTCGCATCCAATCCTTCAGAGCCTGCTCCTGGCGCTGCAGACCTGACTTATCGCTATTGGCCTGACCTCCAGTGAAAACCCGCCGATAGGAATAAACCAACGCCATGGAGTTGGCCACCCGAGAACACCAAGCTGACCATGTATGTCGCGGAGTACAGCATCACCTCGGCAATCCAAACGCCATAAGGAGAAAGCCACTGATCAGGCTGCGGCCAGCGGCGTTTAGGCATAAACATCCAGGGCTTTTGCAAAGGATCCCTACGGCCATGAACCTCCCACCACGCCAGCAGGGACAAGCTCATCCTTGAAGCCAACTCTTTCAGATCTCTAGGCACCTCTCCTGCCTGGTCTTTCATTGGCTGAGAATCAATCTAGGCGGCACAAAGAATCATTCCCGCCAACCGGTTGGCGGTGATCTCTCTAAGGCTCAGGGGGGCAGTGCCTTACGCGTTCAAATCAACAGCAAGCGATCCACAAAATCGCACCAGCGCAGACCCTGCTCCTGATCGACAAACACCAATGACTGCTCCGTCGCTGTAAGCGGCGGTTGACCGAGGCTCTTCAGCAGTCGAGCCATTTCATCCCGATCAAGGCGATCGTCACCATTGGCATCCACGGGCAAGAGGTACAGAAGGAGCCGTTCCTCTCCCTCACGCAGCCGCTGCAATCGCTGGATCAGCTGGCTGAATTCGGCGGAATCAATCCGTCCATCTCCATCGAAATCCATGGCAGCCATCGTTGCTTTGAGCTGAGAATCCAGAGAGGATTGGCTTTGATCTGAGGCCACATCACTGGATCGAGACGGCAGCAACGCCTCACGCAACTCATCCAGGCTGAGGCTGCCATCGCAATTACGGTCGAGCAGCTGGAACAAATGTTGCGCCCGCTTTTGAAGCGACGGCGACAACGGCACCAGACCGACGGCTTGCGCCGTGCCAGCAATCCGCTGGCGCAGGTTGCAACGGAAACGACCGAGCAGCTCTCTGGCAACAAGAAACCGCTTGCGATGTTCCTCAGGAGTGACCACCGCATGCAAGGAGACGGGAATCAGAGCCGGTACCCCCTCCCTGGCAAGGCGCTGAAGCAGCCAGGTTGTCAGCACGAAGCTGAGGGTCAAAGGGGGCAGATTGCTGATCAGCGAAAGCTGCACTGCCTGTAGCAAAGTGGCTAGGCCTGCCCCAGCCAGCGCCATCAGCAAGCTTTTCACTCCGGGAGCATGGAAAATCCCGCCTAGGGCGATCGCCACCAGAAGGCCGTTGTAGCCCCAGAGCCCCTGGGCCACGGCCGCTTGATCAGCGCCTTGAGACAGAGTAAAAGCCGTGACCATCCCCACCATCGCTCCAGACGCGCCAAGAGCCGCAGCCATCGGACTGGCGATGACCACAGCCAAGAGCACCAGCACGCCACTCGCCAAACCAGAGCAGAGAAACACCTGACCGAAGCTGTGTGGCAGGCCAAGCAGCAATGCCCGCAGCGTGCCTCCTGCTGCCGAGATCTGGACGGACTCAATCGGATCCGGCGATGGAGGACTAACCAGGATCAAAAAGCACCAGGTCACCAGACAAAACGGCAACGTGAGCACCGGAGGATCTCCGCGCCGATGAAAACAGCCGCTCCAGAGTTCGAGCATCAGCGTGGTGAGGCTGCCCCCGAGCGCTACCAAACTCACCACGAGCCCAACACGGCTCAGTGCGCTGGTAAGTAGCAAAGATGCGCCCGCACAACCCACCAAAACGCCGTTGAAACCATGAATGCCCTGGTCCCGCAACGTGCTGGCCAACCCAAGCAACCTTGAAGTGAGGTTGGCTGCAGCCATCCCAACTCCAGCCAAAAGAGCCATCCAGGGCGAAACCAGCAGAAAGGCCATTAGCAGCAGGGCACCGCTGAGCGGATGGTTGATGAAAATCACCTGCGAAAAGCTACGCAAGCTGCTGAGCCAAGGGCTTGAAGCGAAGCGTTTGCCAAACCCAGCAAACCCTGCAGCTCGCCGAGCCGGGGGAGTCGGCGGCAATAAAGCCTTCAACAGCTCAAAAACAGAATGATTATCAATCTGCATTGGATAAAACGACGTGAGAATGAATCGCTCTGCTGGCACCTTTAGCCAGGCTCATAGAACCTTTGCTGCCAATGAATTAACGCAAAGCATTGGCTTTCGAAAAGGCAACGATCCAGCCATTGAGATCAGCAACGGCACCACCTCTGCAGGCGTCATGCCCCCTCTCCATGGGCTTCACTCGGCGCAGACAAACGGGATCCTTCTTCGTTCAGAGTGCAAGCTCGGTGGGTGTGAGGGTCTAGAACGTTGGTGGTTAAAAACAAATGAAGCAAGCAATCTCTTCTCCAGGGGCTGAGCCTTTAACGTCACTAATTCTTCGCAAAGCCAGCCATTCACGCTTAAACTAAAAATTCAAATCACCTAATAAGCTCGATATAGTCCAACTTCTTGCAAATAGAAGATCAACTTAATAACAAGCAAGTCGCTATTAGCAGTCTCAAGCCATAAAACGAAGCAACACTGGATCACCTAAAAAACAAAAGAAAGCTCGCATTCGTATTGATAGCAATCTGTTGCAGTGAGCCGCCCCCTTTTCAAGCTTTAAGTGTTGACCATGGGAGACGCCCATCCAGCGTTCCGATCGCGCGCCATTTCTTCAAAACTTGAGTCTGATACTGACCAAGACGGGGAGGGAACGGCACGGACAGCGCTGCTTTCAAAACCACAGCACAACGATGCCACTCGCTTCGCTTCTCAGAGGCAGATCAGGACTTGGCTGAGATACCGCCATCAAGCTCGAGGAACAAGTAACCTCCGCCAAGTTAAAGGTTGGATTGTGCGAGGTTCCCTTGCGGTCGTGCTGATTGTCTCAACTGCTCTTGCAGCATGCAGTCAAGGTAAAAAGTCCGGCGTCACATTCTTATCGATTAAGACCGCCACAATTTCAGAAAGCAACTTCTCGCCAGGTATCAAGGTAATCAGCCCGCTCGAGTCCACTACAAATGTGATGTTAAGTCCTGAAGCCGATGGACGGGTCATCAAAAAACTTGTTAGGGAGGGAGATCGAGTTCAAGCAGGACAAGTGATTCTTGTCCTTGACAATACGCAGGATAGTGCTCAGCTCGATGCAGCTAAATCAAAAGCACGCTTCGACATCATTAATGCTGAGCGATACCAATACCTTTACGAACAAGGAGCCGCATCAGCGAAAGATCGTGATTCCTATGCCACAAAGGCGATCGTGTCAAGAGATCGGGCTATCAAGGACAAAGCAACCCTTAATTACAAATTTGTGCGCGCTCCAATTGATGGTGTTGTCGGGGACCTGGATACAGTGAAGCTCGGAGATTACGTTACAACTGGACAAGACATCACTGGAATCGTGGACAACTCCACGCTCTGGACGTTGATGGATATTCCGTCATCCCAAGCCTCTCAAGTCAAATTGGGGCAAACTGTGGAAGTTGTATCCCAATCCACCCCACAGATCACAGGTGAGGGAAAAATCACCTTTATTTCTCCTTACTTCGCATACAACCAAAACGGAAACCCACCGAACACGATGACGGTGAAAGCTGAATTCCCCAATCTCACCGGACAATTAAAAACTGGCCAGTACGTGGCTTCGACGATCATCACGGGAACGAGTCAAAACCTGGCTGTGCCAGTGCAGGCCGTGATGATGCAAGCTCAACAGCCTTTCGTCTACAGGGTGGTACCGATCAGCAAGGCGCTGCCGAAAATCAAAAGTTCACCCAATACGACGGCTCAAGAGCTGAAAAAGCTGGAAAAGCTTCCTGGGAACACTCCGATGGTGTTTCAAACCCCAGTCAAGCTTGGGCAATTACAGAACAATCTTTACCCCGTGATCTCTGGACTCAAAGCAGGGGACAAGGTGGCAGTGAGTAATACAAGCCGCCTTCGCAGTGGCATGCCTGTGAAGGTTTCAGTGGGAGCCAACTGAGCCAATGTCTTTCTCTGACAATTTCATCAAGCGGCCTGTTTTGACAACGGTCTGCAGCATCTTAATTGTGCTGGTCGGTGTGATCTCAATCCCGATACTGCCAATTGCCTACCTGCCCAACATCGCTAACCCTGAGATCCAGGTGATTGCGAATTATGGAGGCGCAAACGCTGAGGTGACCGAACAAGCGGTCACCAATCCTTTGGAACAACAGATCAACGGGGTCCCTGGGGTCAGCTACATCTCTTCCAACACCGACATGACGGGCAACAGCACGATCAATGTCTATTTCGACCAAACAACCGATATCGATATTGATCAGGTCAACGTCCAGAACCGAGTAACTCTGGCCAATCCCCAGCTCCCAGAAAAAGTTACTGAAACAGGCGTATCCGTTAAGCAAAGCAACCCGTCAATCCTTCTCGCCTACGTGGTCAGTTCCAGCAAAGGGCAATTTGATGCTGCTTATTTGAACGGACTCATCTATGAAGAACTGTATTACCCACTTTCACGGGTAGAAGGCGTTGCCACGGTCAATGTCTATGGAGGAGCCACACCAGCCTTCTGGCTCTTTATCGATCCCGACAAACTCGCCGCCAACAAACTCACTTCAGAAAGCGTTATTAACGCAGTGAAGGCCCAAAACAGTGTTTCTGTTGGTGGCCTTATAGGAGGACCTCCGGCCTCAGGCGACCAGGCCTACACCTATCCCATTGTGGTGGAGAACAACGGCAACCTTATTTCCATCGATGATTTCAACAATCTGATCGTAAGTCGCTCGCCTTTGGGTAATTTGCTGAAGCTAAAAGACATAGGTGAAGTTCGCTACGGAACTAATTCTTTCAATGTCCAAGCAATTAATAAAAAAGGACAAGAATCACTCACCGTGGCCGTTTATCAGACTCCCTCGAGCAATGCCCTTGATGTGTCTCAAGCGGTCGTAGATGAAATCAACCAATTTAAGACAACTGTGCCTCCTGGGGTAACAGTTAATCAAATTTATGACATCGGTCAGTTCATCAAATCATCCGTTGATGGAGTGATTGATGCTCTCGGACTTGCCATCGTGTTGGTTCTGATCATCCTGTTTCTTTTTCTCCAGAACTGGCGCGCCACCGTTGTGCCCAGTCTCGCCATCCCAATCTCTTTGGTGGGAACATTCGCATTCCTAAATATCTTCGGCTTTTCGATCAATCAACTCACGTTGCTAGGTCTTGTGCTGGCAACAGGCCTTGTGGTGGATGACGCCATTGTGGTGATCGAGGCAGTCTCAACCAACATCGAAAACGGCATGAATCCCCGTGAGGCCGCACTGGCTTGCATGGGCGAGCTCTTCGGTGCACTGCTTGCCACAGCCCTGGTTCTCATGGCGGTGTTTGTGCCCGTCGCATTCTATCCCGGTGGAACCGGAATTATTTATAAGCAATTCGCACTCACGATCGCTTTTTCGGTCGGCATCTCTGCTTTCAACGCGCTGACGTTTTCGCCGATGCTCTCCGGTTTGATTCTTCCGAAGACGAAACCACCGGAACCAAAGGGACGCAGTTGGATCGTTGTGGGAGTGATCGTGGGCTTGGCCTTTGGCCGCTTTAGCGCAGCGTCCTTTGGTAACTGGACTTACCTCGTCGGCATCGTGATCGGTGCCCTCGCTGGTTCTAACCTGCCCCTGATCTTCAAGGTGTTCAACCGCAACTTCGAGCGTCTTGAAAACACTTACGCAAAGATCCTCAAACGGGTGATCCGAGCACGCACCGTAGTGCTTGCTGGATTAGTCGTAGGCATCGTGATGACTGGCTTTGCCTTCACCACCCTTCCTACAGCCTTCATCCCGGATCAGGATCAAGGCTATGGCATGGGAGTCTTCCAACTGCAAAATGGGGCTTCCCTGGTAGAGACCAAGAAACTCGGGTCTCAAATTGCCAAGATTCTCAGTGAAGAAGAAGATGTAGCCGAGGCATCAATTGTCGCCGGAGCTGGCTTCATGGGCTCCAGCCCCGATCAAGGCATCTTTTTCTTCGGCCTCCTGCCTTTGGAAGAACGAAAAGGTGCTGAACATAGTTCAGAAGCCATCGTGAATCGTCTCAACACAAAGTTAATTCAATTAAGCGACGGCCTCGCTAGAGCTTCAGGCCCACCAGCGGTGCCTGGCTTCTCCCCCCAAGGAGGTTTTTACTTTCAGTTCAACGATCTCAGCAACAGTGCCTATACCTTCAACGAACTCTCCGACTTGGCTGGCCAACTGATTAAGACGGCTAAAGCAAGTGGTGACTTTTCCAACGTTTACACCCAATTCAACCCAAGTTCTCCAGCGATCGGCCTCAAAGTAAACCGAGATGTGATGGGTGCTCTGAACGTTGAATACAAGGTAGCGATGGACACCATTGCCGCACTGGCGGGCAGCAATTTCTCAGGGCTCACCTATGAAAACGGACAGGTGCGCAACATCTATGTGCAGGGAACGCCAAATCAGCGTGAAAATATCGACGACATTCTTAGTTTTTACGTTCAATCTCGCGATGGAGACCTAGTCCAGGTTTCACAATTCGCCGAAGCCGAGCTCAGCAGCGCGCCACCTGTCATCTCCCACTACAACTTGAGCCGTACCGTGCTGATCCAAGGGGCTCAAGCTGTCGGCAAGAGTAGTGGTCAGGCCTTGGCCACAATCCAGCAACTGTTCACCGCACAGAACTACACCAACATTGGTTCAGCTTTCACAGGTCTGGCCGCATTGCAACTCTCAGCTGGAAATGCAAGCATCTTGGTGTTTGGACTTGGGGTGCTGTTTGTATATCTGGTTCTGTCAGCCCAATACGAGAGTTACATCACCCCAATCATCATCCTGGCAACCGTGCCCCTGGCCATGCTTGGTGCTCTCGCTTTTCTGGCGTTCCGCTCCATCGATCTGAACATCTATGCACAAATTGGCTTGGTCACCCTGATTGGTCTGGCCGCCAAGAATGGAATCTTGATCGTGGAGGTAGCAGAACAAAAGCTCAAGCAGGGAAAAAGCACCGTGGACGCCGTAATGGAATCAGCCGAATCGCGACTTCGCCCAATCCTGATGACCGCAGTTGCAGCCTTAGCTGGCTTTCTACCGCTGGTGGTCGCCAACGGTGCCGGAGCTTCTGCACAACAGGCTCTTGGAACCGTGATTTTCGGAGGATTGGTCGTGGCCACTGTGCTCTCTCTAATTATTGTTCCCCCCGTTTATGTATTGATTAAAAATCTGGAAAGCAGGCTCTCATCACCAAGCAACAGCAGCACTGAAAGTTCAACGGTGGCGTGAACGATCGGATGAACGCCCCTCTGACTCCGATGCAAGCGCTTTGGGCCTGGAAGTCTCATCATCAGATTGGATGGTCGTTGATAGGGGATCGAACGGCACCAACAGCGGTTCTACTGATCCATGGTTTCGGAGCCAATACGAATCATTGGCGCTTCAACCAACCAGTGCTCGCTGAGCAAGTTCCCACCTATGCCATCGATCTGCTGGGCTTTGGCAGGAGTGACCAACCGCAAGCTCGGTTAAAGGATGAACCCCCTCAGAACGGAACCGTTCACTACGGTTTTGATCTATGGGCTCAACAAGTTGCCGATTTTTGCCATGAGGTGATTGATCGTCCTGTGGTGCTTGTTGGCAATTCAATCGGTGGTGTTGTGGCGCTAAGAGCATCACAACTGCTTGGTTCCCAATCCTGCAAACAGGTGGTGCTTATTGACTGCGCCCAGCGGCTAATGGATGACAAACAATTAGCCACCCAACCTGCCTGGATGGCCTGGATACGTCCGCTTCTCAAAACTTTGGTGAGTCAGCGATGGCTAAGTAGTGCCTTATTCCGCAATGCGGCTCGCCCGGCTCTGATTAAGAGCGTTCTCAAAAGGGCCTATCCCAGCGGGAATAACGTGGATGAAGAGCTGGTCACTCTCCTATTTAAGCCAAGTCAAAGAAACGGGGCAACGGAGGCATTTCGAGGCTTCATTAATCTGTTTGACGATCACCTTGCACCCGAATTACTCGCCAATCTTGCATTGCCAGTTCATCTGATTTGGGGCGAACATGATCCATGGGAACCCCTTGATGAAGCGCAGCGATGGAATCAACAATTTGAATGTATTCAATCGCTTCTGGTGATCGAGAAAGCAGGTCATTGCCCACATGACGAATCACCAGAAGAAGTAAATCAACGCTTAATCAGCATCATTAATCAACAGGCAACATAAGCTTCAACTTGATCGCTAAGACGACGTAAACCAGCGAGACCGTCAC
>QCUL01000016.1 GCA_003210755.1 Synechococcus sp. AG-679-C18 | reverse complement strand
AGAGGATAAATGATTTGTTGCTTAGCTAGTAAGCAAGTAGTTGCATAAACCAAATAAATATTTCGTAGATATTAGTTAATGATTTAGTGGAATCGGTGTTGATTAAGAGGTAAGGTTGGATTCCAATTCGTTCGTTTTAAATTTGATTGCTTTCTGTTATGAGATTATTATGTTCAAAGTGATAAGTACCAATGGATTACATCGGCCACTTGGCCCGCAGGCCCACGGCCGCTAATCAATTCACCAATGATTGCTGCAGCAAAGCCCAGCATTGCGACTCGCCCATTGAGTCGTTCTACGAAGCCAAGAGATCCTTGATTCCAGGGTCGCTTTGTGGTGAGGCCTTCGCCAAAAGCCTCTACAGGTTCGTATTGGAAGGTTTGACGTGTCAAGGAGTTTTATTCGGTAAGGGCCCGAGCTTATGCAGATTTTTAGTTCAAGTTCGTAGGCTTGGGACACCCTGGAGCCTGAACTGTTGAATTCTGAACGTCTAAAAGCCTTGTTTTCAAAGCCGTATGGTCAACCAGCGCCGACAGAATCTCAGTGGAGAGAGTTGTACGACGAGAACGTTCATTTTCAAGATCCAACTCAAGAACGTCAGGGGATTCAGGCTTACATCAAAGCCCAAGACGACTTAATGAAACGCTGTGAAGATGTTTATCTGATTCCAGGCGCTATCGCAATCGTTGAGCGAACTGCTTTTGTGGAGTGGGAAATGGGCTTAAAGATCAAAGGGATTGAATTTATTTACCCCGGTACTTCACGTCTAATCATGAACGATCAGGGAATGGTTATTGACCATAGAGATTACTTTGATTTTATTGCTCCTACTTTTGGGCCTGTTCCTGTAATCGGAGGCTTTGTACGCTGGCTCTATAAAAAATTCGTTGACTAATAACTGTGATGTCTATTGATAAGCAGTAGTTGAATCCCTGATTTTTTAGTTTTGCCTGAACTTTTAAAACGAAATCATCCACCACAGAGAAATCGGAAATTCAATGCTCGGTGGAAAATTGATTACGATATCGATGAATTGTAATAAAACTTCTTGATGCGAATGGTTTTCCGGTACTGCGTAAGTATAAATACTCAAATTAGCTGAACTTTCGCCCTCTTTCGCTTCTGAGGGCAGTTTTTCATTAAGGTATGTTGAGAAGAATGAACCACTGTGTTGCGAGCCGTTGCCACAAAGCCTTTCCTTCCAGATCTCGGAATCTTAATTTTAAGAGTATTTGTTGGAACTCTTTTGATCCATCACGGTTACGAAAAGCTTGCAAATATTGAAAATTTTGCTGACGCATTTGTCCGACCACTTCATCTTCCCTTCCCCATCTTGCTGTCCTATACAGCGGCTTTTTCCGAAGTAATAGGGAGTTGGTTGTTGATTACTGGATTAATGACCCGTATTGGCGCTCTTGCAATTATGGGAACCATTTCAGTTGCTATTTATCACGCCATCATCACTGCTGGATTCAATATTTACTTACTAGAATTATTGGGACTTTACTTTGCAGCAGCTGTCGCGGTTCTTTCGATTGGACCTGGACGTTTTTCAATCGATGAGCTGCTTGTCCGTCGTTTTAGTCCTGAGCTTGTAAGGGAAAAATCTGGTCCTGTTGAGACAATGATCTCAGATGGTGTGGCTTAATTCTCTTTACTGCATTTTATGGAAGGGTAAATCCTGATTGAAGATGCTTGACATCCAGCATCACCCATGACAGCCAGATCACAACGCCGATCACACCAGATACTGCAGCAACTTTCCCAACGTTCCGAAGTACCAACTCGGCAACACTCATTTCGCGCAAGGTTCGATCCCAATTAGTTCCCATCCTGCTCGATCATTGTCTAACTGATGGATACTTTGTTAACTTCTCCTACGATCAGCCTTCTGATTGTGGGGATTTTTTTTGCAGGGTTTCAGGCCTGGTGGATCTCCTCCTTGTTTTTGAAAAACTCTGTTCGTCACAAATCTCAACCACTTAGCTCCCAACAGTTCCGCAAAGATCTTGAACGTATTTTCAAAAATGAATTCTGAGTCCATCGCTCCTTTCCTTCTTCATGATTGATGAGCTGACCTCCATGTGCTGATTGGATGAGCTCTTTGCGCATTCTTGAATTGGAGACCGAACAGATCCCAGTTGTTACGGACTGGGCTCGACAAGAGGGATTCGCTCCAGGTCTTGGGGATATCGAGATTTATAGGCACACCGATCGACGAGGTTTGTGGATTGCTTGGCTTGATCAAGAACCTGTTGGTTGCATTGCGGGCGTTCGCTACAACCCAGATTATGGATTTATCGGCTTGTACCTCGTTGTTCCGCAGCAACGTGGACATGGCTATGGACGTCAGCTTTGGGCCCATGCTCTGGAGCACTTATCAGATCTCACGTGTATTGGGTTAGAAGCAGCGCCAGATCGGATTGTCGATTACAGATCATGGGGCTTTGAATCATCCTCGTTAACGACACGTTGGCGATGGTTTAACGAAGGTACTTCTGATGGGCCAGGAAGTGATCCTCCCGACGGGTTGCGAGTTGTTGGGGGCAAGGATGTACCTTCATCAGCTGTTCAGATGTATGACGCTCAACGAGAATTGAGTCCTAGGCCTCATTTTCTTGCCGACTGGCTCGGACATCAGTCCGGTCAGGTGCTGGCATTAATTGATGATTGCGGCAATTGCCACGGTTTTGGACGTATTCGTTCTTGTCTTTTGCAGCATGGGGAGGGCTGGCGAATAGGTCCCCTGCTTGCAGATACCCCAGCTTTGGCGTCTTATCTCATTGGCCAGCTTCAGCGCCGTCATGAAGGTGTGTTGTTAATCCATACACCAGGTTTCAACGCTTCAGCAGAAGACCTTATGAGAGAGCTTGGATTTGTGGCTGAGTCTCAAACGATGAGGATGTATCGAGGTGAATTGCCTCCAGTCGCCTTAGACGAGGTCTACGCTCTTGCCTGCTTGGAGCTCGGTTGACATTGCATAGCAGGGATGCAAGTTCTCGAGCATGCGGCTCAATCGTTTTGCTTCTGAGAGGCATAGACCAGAGCTCCGCCGGCAACGATTGTTAAGACTCCAGTTGTGATTAAAAAGCCCACCAACAGTGTGAATCCAATCAGTGAACCGAGAAGCGACATCTTCACTCGCAGAAGCTTGGACTTCATCAGCATGATCATCAGGATGATGATGGTGGTTTTCAAGCCAGCAATTTTTCCCGCGTTGATAAGACAGAACGGATTCAGAGGAAGCATCACTTCACCACTAAAGACCCCATAATTCTGGCGAGGGTGATGCATCATTCGTGAGAACAGCCGTTGATGATGGACTTATGTGCGGTCGTTATGCACTTACTACAGATGCAGCTCAGCTTCCGGAATCGATTCGGGAGCGAATGTCTGATCAGCATCTCTCTCGCTACGCACCGCGCGATCTGATTCGGCCTTCTGAACCAGTGTTGGGATTGCGTCGAGATGAGCGCAAGACCGAAGCGGCTCTCATGCTGTGGGGGTTGATTCCATCCTGGGCAAAAGATCCCTCTTTAGGGCCCAAACCAATCAATGCACGATCGGAGACGGTGTCAGAGAAAGCAAGCTTCAGAGCAGCTTGGCGACATCGACGCTGTTTGCTACCAGCAACTGGATTTTTCGAGAAAAATCACTATCTATGCCGCTCTGATCAAAGCCCGTTTTGGCTCGCTGGATTATGGGAGCGGTGGCTTGGCTCTGATGGAAGCGAGCTAGAGACTTGTACGATTCTCACCACTACGCCAAATGCTCTGGTTCAACCTCTGCATGATCGGATGCCGGTGGTGATTCCGGATGGGTTTGAGGAAGCTTGGCTGGCAGAGGCTGAGGGGCATGATTTGCGTGCTTTAGAACCACTCTTAACGGGGTGGGACCCTCAAGGCTGGATGGTGAAAATCTTGCAAACGAGGAAACAGAATTCATCCTCGTCTGTGACTCAGGGCAGGTTGTTTGATATCACTTAATGATGAAAATTAGGGTTGAAACTTTTGATATTCTTCTGGGTATTGTTATTGTCAAAATCTGATAATGTATGTTCCTGATTGATTGAATATTCGATTCTTATTCGCTTGCTTGTTGATCAATTTCGAATTCGTTCCTGTCTGAGTCTTCGCATACTGTTACGGGGCATCATACGATTGTCCTTGAGTGAACGAAGTGGAGGCTCTTGATTCACTGCTCTTGGATTGATACTAATAAGCACCATGAAAGCAATTAAGCCAAGAAGTGTTACTCCACTCCTGATTGAGGAATTCATTCTCAATCTTTCGCAGTGGTCACTACATTTTGTTCAAGTGGCAGTAATTCTTCATCGTCTGTGGCCCGACTACGAACGGGCGCATTGAATCCCCTTGCTCGTGGGTTCTTAACATCAAATGGTCCTGGAGTGCCTTTAGGCACGGCGAGCCGAAGGGCGAACGATTGGAGCCCTGGCTCAATATCCCCGATGGATCCAACACGTGTTCGGTTTTGAAGCACCGGCTCACCACTGCGATCAAGGATGCGTGCATACACGTCCGTATCGACGACTGCGCGTCTGTTTGGATTTTCCACAGTGCCGCTAAGCACGTAGCAGCTCGCTCCTTCTGGACTTGTGATGTTGTTGCGAGTGTTACCAAGGGCTTGTCCTGGTTGTGCACCTGGATCACTGGCATCGCAAGGAGCAATTTCCACTTCACTAAGTCGGAGCTCAGCTGCTAGAACCGGCGTGGCGACAAGCAAACTCATCGTGAGTAGAAGCGAAATAAGAAAACGCTTAAGCATGACGCGGGTGTGATCAGAATTTCCCCATGCCTCAGCGTATGACCTCGGAAGAACTCACGGCGGAAGAATGATGCCAATTTTGATTTTAATTGACTCGTCATTGTAGTAATTGTGTAATGATTTATAGTCAGATTGTGCTGATAACGGTTGCAAATCTGCTAGGTGCGTTAGATTTTTAATTCGTGTTCTGACAACAGTCTCTAGATTCCATAAATGATTAAGTTCTTGGTTTGTTGTGTTCAAGTTCTCGCTATTTGACGTTTGTTTTTCTGTTGCTGCTGACAAAAATAGCTTGTTGCGAGAGCGAATTACATTGATTGGTCAATATAGCGTTTCTGAAAAATGCTTTTTGTGAGATTGACTAAATGTTTCAAACATTGGTCGATGGTGATTGATTTTTTTACTATCGTTCAGCTAATGGATCATTTGAAAGTTTGATTGAGTTCTGCTGACGCAGTTAAAAACATTTGCTTAAATTGTTTGCGATTCCCAGTCTCAAATCTATATGTATGTGTAGCAATTAAATTTTTTTAAGCTGTTGTTTTTAGATCTATAATTTTTATTTTGTTGGATCAGAGCGTCGATAGATTTTTTGTTGAGCTAAGAGTCTCTAGAGATGGGATCTCTGCATTGAAATCAAATGGTGGTTAGGGCCATGGCATCTGCTGAGGCAATATGAAGCATGGTTCCTCACAGGCTTAGCCATGATCACGAGCCCATCGATCACGATCGGGGAGCTAGAGGCAAAGTATCCGCTGTATTGCAAAGCGATGAGACTGTTGCTCCTGGAAGGTCGCTCGCCCCTGCAAATGAAGCGAACCTTGTGTTGGGAGAGGTTGGAAACACTTCACCTGTCCCTGCCACGTCGCTACAAGGCCCCATCGCGTTTATTGCAACTTTTTCAGAGAGAGTTGAAGGATCAACGCGAGTTGAAGTCAGGCTTGGAGGCCTAGGTATTTATCCATAGCTTTAGTCAAAGCAAGTGGAGTTTTAATACAAGGATATGAGCCATCGCTATGGATTTAGATGGGTGATGCGTTGGCTTTTCAGATAGCTGTTGCGTTCTTGCAACGAGCGCTGGATATTCTGTTTAATCAGCATTGAATAGAGTCGCGACGATTAAATATTAAAAGTGGTTATCCTTGGCCGGATTTTATTTGGTTAAATGAGACTATCACTTCGTTCAAACGTTATCTTTTGCATAAGGAACGATTTTCATACGCTGTCTTTAGAGCTTCTTCGCAAGCGGACCGATCCTCTGAATCAATGTCTCCCTGATTTCCATTAAGCCTCGCTTCTAGAAAGGAAATCTCCTCGGTCCAATAATCTTTGTCTTTTTCTGACATGTTTGTCATCTGAATTTGCGTTGCCGTTATCTAGTATTACTGATTGAAAACTAAGATGCAATACATTGATTGATGAAATCAGTCACTATGCTTTCCAATGGTTTCCAATTGAATATTTAGTGTAGTGATGGTGATCAATAAGACTCGTCACCAATGCTTTGAAGACCAAAGCCCTTAAATTTCATTGTTCGGACTTGTAGATTGAGTGGGTTGCTTTTTCTTTCAGCTCCTTCGCTCGAGTCTCTAAGCCTCAGGTGCTTATCAAAGATTTTGAAGGTGCTATTATTTATCAATTTGATTACTTTCTGTAGCGCAATCATTGCCTTTGATTGTCTCAAGTAGTTACGATGAAAATCTAATAATTTTCCTTGAGCCTTGTCTGGCCTTTCTGTTGCTATTTATTCTTTTTTGCATGAGAGCAACTCGAAATTTTCTTGATTGATGTCTTTTGTTGTGTTGAGTAAGTATTAAATTCGAAAATTGTTTACATCTGTTGGCAATTGGTATAATTTCTGGCTTATAGAAACAGCAGTTAAAATAGGCGCAATGATTCCAACGACAATCGTTTCGGTGATTATTCGAGGTAGTTTTCTATTCTTTGAACAATCAGAATCAAACCCGTCAATTGCGTTTGTCAAGGATGCAAAGCGATTCCACTAACTGTTGTTATTCGTTTATATTCTTGCTTTAAGATTATCTGAGTGGTCACTCAGATAATCATGAGATTTCAAGCTTTTACTTGCAATGTAAACAATTTAGATCAACATTTCTGTTCTCAGTTTGGTTTCTTCCCCTCGTGAAGAGGTTAGTAACCAGTTCGATGGGGCATCAATTCAGTACAAGTTGAACAGCGCGGCGACAGCTATCGATGGCTAGGACAATCGCAAGTCCTCTTAGGCAACGAACTAAGACAGATGCATTGAAAAGGTCAAGGCGTCTTGCGCTCCATTGGGCTGCCAATGCTGCAACACCGCCCAGCATCAGACCCATCCAGGGAACCCCTCGGCCTTCATGCAGAAATTGCAGTGATGCAGCGCTGGCGGAGCAGAGCACAGCGACTGTGCTGAGCCGAATCGCTTGATGAATCGGTATGGCCATGGGGCCACTCATCAGTGGCACGAGTACGAGTCCCCCGCCGAGTCCAAGCATCCCTGTTGTCCAGCCAGCAATGCAGCCCACACCTGCAAGAAGTGGCGGTGAGATTTTTTCTTGTTCAGGCTCAGGTTTGGAATCTTTACCAGTCTTTGAATCTGTGTTTGCTTCTTGTTCCGTTTCTTCTGGCTCTCGCACGCAGAAAGCTAACAACACATAAATCACTGTTTGCATGCTCAACAGCATCCATCCAGCGGTCAGGCCTGCGAGCCCTCCGAATAGGAATGCGGAGCCAAACCCTGCTAAACCAATTGCAAGGCCAGGACGTGTTTCGATACTTCCACTCCGTAAATGCACGATTGTTCCGGCTAATGCTGTTGGAACAATGGCGAAGCCGCTAGTTGCTAGTGCTTGATGTGGAGGTAGGTTGAGCCACAGCAGAAGGGGCGCAAAAATCAAACCCCCGCCGATTCCGAGTAAACCAGCTAGGCCTCCTGCGAGGAGACCTAGGGCAATAAGGATCGGTATATCCCACCAGGGCACCACGGCATTGGCTTGAGCGCTTTTACAGCATGCTTTGAACAGTTGAAGCAATGTTGCTCTTAAGTCCAGATGGTTACTGATGTTGTTGAACTAGGTTGAAATCCAATTCACAGTTGCCTCTGCCCCTTCAGAAATGTTACAAAGGGAATATGGCAAGGTGATTGATGAATCCCGCTAAGCAGCACCGGAAGCTCCACAAGCTTCAGTCTCGAGCTGAAGAATGTCTGACGCGAGGAGAAGCACAAAAAATTTTAAAAAAAGCCGCAAAAGCGCAAAAAAAATTAGATAAAGGACCCTTTCTTCAAGATCAGGTTGAATCAACTGCTTCTTAAAAAAAGTTATTTCGAAGTTTATTTGTTATCTAAATTAAATATAGTTTGCAATTGTGTAAAGGCTATTAAGGATGAAGATTAATTTTTATAAGTATTTAAGTATAGATTTTTTGTCTTAAAATAATGACATTGCTTTTATTTTAGATACTTTTTTGGGGTCGAGTCCTTGTAAGTCAGTGGCTTCAATTAATTCTCTCTTCATCATGTCTGCTAGCGAGAATAAAATCGTATCGTGGTTGAATTCCATTCTTCCCTCTATTTCATATCTCTCAGTGCTGAGATAATCGTGCAATGAGCACACTGATTCGAGGGAGCTTAGAGATTGACTTTTTGATCGTATTACATCGATTAAAACAGTAACTGCTCGTTCATTGCCTTTTTTGAAAGCGTTTTGTGCGATTTCTGTTTCTGTGGAAGCCCAGTCAACTTGCGTCATGACGTGAATCGAAAGTAATGGTTTTACCTGGAGGTTCAGGCCGCCTGACTCAATGGAGATCGTTGACGCAGACGCGGTAGATCAAACCAAGGTGTGGACGGTGATAGATGGTGTTCGCGATGATATCCAAAGTGATAGCAAGCTGCGAACGAGAGCAATGGATGAACCGTCAGACTCCTTGGTGTTTGACGGTTGGAGTTGTTCTTGTTGCGATGGTGTGGAAACCAAGTGCCCACGAAAAATAGCTGGAGAGAGCTGAGAATCAGGGGGAGTGCGGAGAAAAGAGCTACTGAAAGAACGGCATGTTGGTCACGTGAAGGGTTGAGAATGATAAGAATTAACCAGCCGATTACCAATATCGTGAGAGGCCGAAAACTCATGTATCGGCTCATGAATTCCAAAAACCAGCGCCATGCTGAATGATCTGGATGGCTTTGGTAATCAGGATCACTGTTGGTTTCTGGTAAAAGGTGATGCAGAACATGATTGCTCTTGCATTGGTGGAAATTAAGACCTGCGTAAAGAAGGAGCGCAGCAGCGCCAATTCGGTTGTTTAGTTTTGAACTGTTGGGAACGAGGGTGCCATGCATGGCGTCGTGGCCAATAATAAATAACCCTGTTTGAACAAAAGTTCTCAACAAAACAAGTGGAATTAGTGTTGCAATCTTAATTGAATCAATGTCTAACGAAAGGCAACCCACCAACGTGATAAGCCACAACATTGTAATTAAAACTGCAAACATCAGTCCCAAATCTTGCTGCTGATCTAGGTCAGCTTCCACCCAGTTTCAGAAGTTCAGCTGGCGAGGCCAAGAGATCGATTGCAACGAAGTAGATCTTGTCATTTTCGTCTAGTAGGAAACGCCAAGCAACGTTCATTCCCACTTCTCCACCGAACCATGGTGTTTGAACTTGACCGGTCACTTTGATTTGGTTGAATCCACCATCTGTTGGTTCTCCATAACCGCCTTTTGGTAAAAGTTTTAGATTTTGGCAGTCGCGTTTAAAAAATCTCAGGATAGCTTCGGTGCCAATAATGGGTCTTTGAAAGGGGGGCTGAAGAGCACCATCAGATAAAAACAGTTTAATCAGTGCATCGAAATCATTCGCATTGAGCAGCTCCATGTAACTGAGAACAGTTTGGTTCAAAACTCCAGGTATAAAGATTTTTTCTCTTGCCTCAGACGGTGTAGGTTCTACCGATGGTTCGGAAACGATCGAAGAGTCGTCATTGTCAGGATCGAAACCCATGTCAACAACAAAATTTCTCAAAATACTGATCTGTTGTCCTTGCTCTACTTTCTTGACTGACTCAAGAACTGCGTTTGCGTTTGATGACAACTTATAGCCCTCAGGAATAGGTGCAACTTTCCCTTGGCGCATAAGTTCGCCGAGTTCATACCAGAAGCCCAGTTTCACATTGATTGACCAAAACGCATAACGCTTTGAAATTGGAGCGTCAACTTTCCCTGCTAAGTCACACATCACACGGCTTTGTTCGTTGAAACTCATTCCTTCAATTTCATTCAACGTAGGCTGTGCGATTGCCATACGTGCAGCACCAGGAGCTGCAACGGTGATCGTTCGACCCATCTCTAAGTATGCGAACCAAATCAGGGCGAGTTGGTCTTCTGCGCTCAAAAGCTTGTAGCGAGCTGTGATTGCGGGGACAGCATCCGCTGTACGTGTATCTGGAAATATCTGCGCGGCCTTATCAATCGTGAACATGGGTACAAGCACATGTAGAGATTAAGACTGTAACACTCTGTGTCGAAGTTTTCGCACTTTCATCCTTGATTTGGTATGTAGTTAAGTCATCTGCCTGCGCAGAATTGCATCCCACAATCCTGTGGGTAACAGTTTTTGGAATAACACAGACTCAGCACGGTGTCCGCATCGATATCGGGCTCTAGGCGAGGGAGAGTCCAAAGCCTTCTTAATTGTTGCAGCAACGACCTTCGCAGTCGATGCATTTTTAAATCCCTTTGAGCAATTTTCTTCTACTTTTCTCATCATCGGCGCCCACGTTGAATCGATTTGGGCAGCACGCATCGATACTTTCGCGATATTTTCGAAGCCAGTTGAAATTAAACCTGGCTCAATAATGATCACTTTGATGCCAAATTGGTGAAGTTCCAGTCGTAAGGCATCACTTAGTGCCTCAACTGCAAACTTACTTGCTCCGTACCATCCGATCCCTGGGGAGACGAAGCGACCAGCAATGGATGAGACATTGATTACTCTTCCTTTTCCGCATTCACGCATTGTTGGTAAAAACAATTGGGTGAGTGCGATTAAACCGAATACATTAACTTCAAAAATTTGCTGAGCTTTTTCAATCGGCATTGTTTCTATGGGCCCTGCTTCTCCGAATCCTGCGTTATTAACGAGGGCGTCGAGGCTTCCGAAGCGTTGATGGATTTGATTGACGAGGTTTCGTCTTGAATGGGGGTCGCAGATGTTGAGAGGCAAGACTTCGGCACCCAAGTCCTGAAGGTCGTTCATCGCATCAATTCGGCGAGCTGCTGCAATGACATTCCATCCCTCGAGCAGGAGCACTTGAGCGGTGGCTTTGCCAATCCCACTGGATGCTCCAGTAATTAAGACACTGCGTTGAAATTTGGTCATTCAGGCTTGATATGGAAGAGTGAAATCAGGCTGATAGTGATGTTATGAAACAACTTCCTGGTCGAATTCGCCCTCGATGGCAGCAACAACTTGCTTCGAGTTTTGTTTTGGGCTTGGGGCTGGTTTTGATGGTGGCGTTATTGCCTATTTTCTTGCCCTTAATGCTTATTGCAGGGTTACTGGCTTCATTGGCCCTTATTCCAGTCTTACGTCAGTTACGCCGCGAAATCGAGCAACTCGATCAGGTTCAACAGAAATCCAACGAACGCATTCCCTTGGATGTAACTCCCTGGCTGCAAAAGGTTTGGGCTCGGTGGAAGGCTGCAGCAAATAAACGCTCATAAAGCGCTGTCATCGTCTGGAGTTCGTACAACTGAGATCGTTCGAGCTCCGAATTCGTCAAGAGCAGCAGCCCATGCAGCCGCATGGTCTGAAGCAAACACTGTGATGGAGCCAACACTCTCACCGGTGATTTTGAAGAAAACAGTAAATCGCTGGGACATCGCTCTCCAGTCGATACCAAGTTCACTGTGGCATTTTGAGCACGAGTAGTGCCGCATTCGCGTTTGTTTTCGCTAAAAAAGGTACATCAAAGCTTTAGCGGACAAATTTTTTTATGCAGACCCCATCTCAGATGCGCTCGGTCAACCCAGGAGGACCTGAGGGTGGGCTCGTCGCGATCCTTGGTCTCGTCTTAGCCGCTCTGCTTTTGCTTTCTCAGGCTTTATTTGTGGTGCCAGCTGGTGAAGTTGCTGTTGTGACAACACTTGGAAAGGTTAGTGGTGCGTCACGTCAGCCTGGTTTGAATACAAAACTCCCCTTGGTGCAGCAGGTTTGGCCCTTCAGTATTCGCACCCAGGTGCGACCTGAAAATTTTGCGACACTTACCAAGGATTTGCAGGTAATTGAGGCCACAGCCACAATTAAATATGCTTTGCGTGCTGATCAAGCTGGTCGCGCTTACAGCACGATCGCGAGCAGTGATCGTGATATTTACCCTCGTATCATTCAGCCTTCTTTACTGAAAGCACTTAAGTCTGTTTTTTCTCAATATGAATTGGTTACAATCGCATCCGAGTGGAATGACATTTCAACTCTCGTTGCAGAAACCGTTGCAGATGAACTTCAACAATTTGACTATGTAGAAGTTCTCGGTCTTGATCTCACAGGACTTGAAATCGCTGAAGAATATCGAGCAGCAATTGAGCAGAAGCAAATCGCTGAGCAACAGCTTCTAAGGGCGCAAACGGAAGTGAAGATTGCTGAGCAAGAAGCTCTTCGTTATGACACCTTGAACAAAAGCCTTGATGATCGTGTTTTATATAAGCTATTCCTTGATAAGTGGGACGGTATGACTCAGGTGGTACCTGGTTTACCTGGTACCAATGGAGGCATGCCTCCTGTAATTGTAGGTTCACGCAAGTAAGTATTCGAAACTTTGAAGCTTTGGCGCCATTGTTTGATTTTCACAATGGTGCTTAGCTTTCTGACTCATCAAATGATTAAAAAGTTTCTCATGAGTGTGATCGTAAAAAATCAAATTGACATAAGCCATTGTTAATGGCTTCACTCTGAAAGATTTGGATTTGAAGCTTCGTTTTTAGATTTTGTTAAGCCTTCTCGTTATGCTGTGAGTCTTTTGTAAGTTAATATCCTATTGATCGATAAATGTTCTCGTCATGGTTAGAAAATTGGGTTCTTTGGAAATAATGGGTTGTGCCACGATTCGATGAACTCTCGTGCCATTAGAGGGATTTTTGTTGTTGTGCTTTTAGGAGTTCTCACTCATTGCGCATCAAAAACTCACGTACGGGTGCGCTATAGAATTATTCCTCAAAGATCTCCCGAGCGATTTCAGCCGCCAAAGACAATTCCACCACCATTGTTATCGCCATCAACTCGTGGATTATTGCTTTAGCGATTGATTGGTTTTTTAAGCGTTAAGGGGACAAATCTGAACATTGAGGTTGTGCCTTTGTGCAAGCTGCCACTCTTGGAATTCTTGGCTTATCGCATCAGCATCTTCGTCACGCTGTTGAGATCTGAGTAATTTGGTCCGATGCGTTGTGTAATCCAACGCAAGACTCACAAGGGAAGCAGCTTGATCAGAGGTCATTGCTGGTTTAACTGTCTGTCACTACATCTTGTCGATGCAATGCTCGAATTGTTGTTGTTGATGTCACAACATTGTTAGCCAAAGCATTGAGCTGTGTAACGGCAGCCTGACCTTATCCACGAAGGGTCGTTCCTCTCTCTTAGAAACAGCAAGCCCTGTATTGAGCATCGTCCATGCAGAACAGTTTCAGCAGGGAATTGGCTCGTTCACTCGTAGTCATGCTTTTGGAAATGCAGGCAGAGTTGTGTGAGTTTTCCTATCAAATGGATCTCGAAGAGAAGTTAATTGAATCTGCTCAGGCACGATCAGGATCTACTGATAGACCCCTGAGCCTTAGGGCTAACTGCCGAGCTGCAAGCAATCCTGGGTAACAGAATTTCGCTCGATTGCTATTTCCAAAAAGTTGGCTGAGAAAAGCTAAAAGAGGATCACTCGGCTTCAGTTGACCACAAAGAACTGATATAGCTTGGCTTCCGTGCCAAATTTGATCACCATCTGTCAATACAGCTCCCTCGTTGAGATTGAAGCCACGTTCACGGAGCTTATGACGAAGCTCATGATCGAGTCTTCCATCTCGAATGATGAGATCTGGAATGCCACCTTTCAGTTCGCTGCGCAGAGCAAATGCTTTGCAGAACGGACATCCACCGTCGTAAACGAGAGTCTTCGTCATCCCCTCCAACCGCTCGAGCAGTAAGTTGTTCTAATTGACAGTAATTTTAGATGGCGGACAAGGAGCTACTCAAAGAAGTTGGAAAGGAGCTGTGGTCTTCAGTGAAGAAGCTTCGTCCGGGTTTGCCACGTGAATCACGTCTTGAACTCACGCTAAAAGCATTGATGGTGATAGGTGACCTGTCTGACCAGATTCAGGCTGCTGTTGTTGTTGGTCTGATTGCAGAGCAGGAACCGCCTGAGAATGAACCTGAAGGGCAAGACGTCACAACAAGTGCTGATAGCGAAGCTGACGTAGAGCAGACACCTGATGGTCGTCGAGTAGTGCGTCGTCGTTCTCGTGCCGCTAGTTAAACGATCAAGAATGTTCGAGAACCGGATTGCACTCAGTCCTTGTTCTTAGGTCAAGGTGTCAAATCGACAGCGATCCATCCACTTCTTGCAATAAGCACTGATGCTCATCTCACAACTTTGCATCGATGCATTGATTCTCAGCTTGTGTGCCTAGAGAGCATGGCCTTCCCCCGGTTGTGAATGTTGCGTGCGTATTCCGTCCAGATGCCTTGGCCCCAGTATCGAAAGCAACTTGTTTCCAACAACAGCACATGCAGTAGTGCTTGTTGGTAATTGTTGGTTCGTGTCACCGATGGATCAATTGCAATTTTTTGATCGAAGTGCTGATGAAAGTCAGCACTTAGCTGTTTCATCGGTTCAAGCACATTGTCGTATCCCTTTACCCAGCTGAGATTATTGGTCCAAGAGGCTCCCTCCATCGAAAAGTCGCTGTGGATGGCCTTGAGATCGTTGATTGCTTCGCTGACCATTTCTCTATTAGAAATCTCACCCACGCGTTGCCAGAGGCGGTGCTGCTGCGTTGCTTGGATTTTTGGAAATCCTTCGGAGCTGATGCCTGAATGTTCAAGCAGCTCGAGGTACTCGCTGCCGTTAACAGCCACAGTGTGGCCATGACCACATCCAGCTGGATTGTTGTCATTCTTTTTTCGGTGCGCCTGCAGAAATGCTTCTGGGAATTCATTCATCATCACTCCTCCGTTTTCGCCATCTGCTATTTGCGTGACGACTGGGGGCACTTCTCGGCCCCTAAGTAATTGTTTTTCGAGTGTGAGGGCCTCGTAGTAGGGCTGCATCTGACCAACGAGTTTGGTATCTGATCCTTGGGTCTTGACAAGAACAGTGATCTCGGCAATCTCACCAGTTGAGCTACGTGCCACCAGTTGGTTAGGGAGATACCGCTGCGTATTGGATAAAGGTGTGCCATCTGGATTTTCTACGCTGTGTTCTTGGACCATTAACCAGCTGTAGCCGCATTGATTAAGGGCTTGTATGAGGGCGTGAAGAGTGTCTGGATGGTTTGGTAGATGCATCTCTGGTGGTGAAAACCCTTTGACTCTCTTTAGTGCTGCATCACCGAAGAGATCAGCGAACTGATGTTGCCAAGCGCTGATCTGCAGCTTCAGATCGGGAATCGGTGTTGATGGGGCTACAGCATGGCTCCAGAAGGTACCGAGCCACTCAACATGGCGCTGCATTTGTGGATCACAGGCAAGGTGTCTTAAGGCACCTGTGATGTCATCGCGACCCATCTGGTTCACTCCCCAAAGGAGATTGCCGGAATAATCCAGCATGATTCTTGGATTACATCCTTCGCTGATGAGCTGCGGGATGAGGTCAGCCATTCGCCTGTAGCACTTGGCAAAGGGCTCAGCGTTGTGGTTATCACCTTCCTCAGGGTGATCTCCCATGTATTGCAGATGCGAGATCAGTGCCCCATCAATACCGGCTGGGATTGTTGGTTGGTGCATATGCAGAGCACATGCAAAAGCAGAGCTGACCTCATCCAGCTTCAAATTTGTTTCTTCTATCCAGATCGGTCCGCGCTTTTGCAAAAGGGACTGCAGTTCGAGTTCTCGGCCGGCGATCGCTGGAGATGAGAGATATGGCATAACTCGATTTGTACGACACCTAGGTTGATTAAGCATGATTGGTGGCCACGCTGTGTAAATGACGTGATGTCAAACCAACTCAAGTTGACCTTCCGTGTTTGATTCCCTGCTTACTGGGTAAATGACTGGATTTGTGATTCACTTCAACAAGAATCAGGGTCACGGAGAACTGGTGTGAGTGCTCTTCAATCCTTTTTGGAGCGTTTACGAAGGGACCCCCGTTTACAGATCAGGGTGCATGAGGCAACGACTGCTGCTGAGGTTTCTTTGATTGCTCAGGAATTGGGTTATTCCGTGTCTGGCAGCGAATTGCTGATGGCATGTGGCAAGTCTTTCCGTGGGATTCGATTGCTGCGGATCGAACATCCAGGTGAATACCCCCACCGCTATTGATGGCTAATGCTAAGTAAAAATACTGATGTGTATAAAATAATTCATGCGCCACAACGAAAGAGCCAATTGTGAGGTGATTGGATCAAGCTCAATGAATGCGTCTGTTTGGCCATAGCCGGGGGGCACGGCCTTTTCATTGAGTGGTTGCGGTGAGAAGGCGTTGTTTTGCTTCTATTGATTTTTCAGTCGGATGTCACGAAATCTTGAAAAATCGCGGTTGTTTGTGTTTAACGCAACATCAATCATGGGTGATCCCGAAGACTTCTGATCAATATTCACGTTTTTGCCCATGTTTTGTACCTCGTGTGCATAGGTTGAGTACATACGAAGAAATATCGATGTTCAGATTTCAAGGCCTCGCCTCTTCCGGATGGAAGGGTGACGGGTCCAAAACCACTAAGTTTGAGGACTATGGGGCAGCTAATGACAGCCTGCAACTTGGTCATTTTGCAAAGGTCTTCTCTCCTTTTGAGAGAGCAAATTGCTTGATGAACCGATCTGGAGCGGCATCGCTTCAAACTGATCTCAAAGTGGTGGCTTGATCGATGGCCTATTTCAGTCACTACAAGCATTTCACGGTTCGATACAAGATGTCAGATGGGAGCAAGCAGGAGGCTTGTTTCTATGCTTCAGATGCATGGGAGGCAAGAATTCTGGCCATGGAGTTTTACGATCACATCAAGCGATGGCCGAACAGCATCGACCTCATTCATGAGGTGGGGTGCCGATTCTGAGGATGGGCATCTGAGAGGCCAATTAAATCAAGAATTGGCAAGGAATGTGGTCAGAGGCATCATCTGGCCCCAAACTTTTCTTATGACCTTGACTCACTGTCCTCTCTGCCTTGGCTTAGCGTTGCTTTCGGCGTTTCGAACCACGGCTCACTTCGTGATGATTTTCCAGCTTGAACGCAGAAATGCAGATCAGTTTGAACAATCAGACAGATCGTTGGACACTATTTTTGAATGCTGATGCCTGGTGCTTATCTCAAATATGGCAATAATTTAAAAAGATAATAATTTAACTGGCTTTAATATGTCTTTTAAGGCTTTTAATTGAAATTGATTGTAATTTATTAGTAAAATTATAACTTATATTTTTATAAGTATGATTATTTGTAAGTACTTAAAAGTTAGTTAATTTTTAGGGGTTTAATCGGAAATAAAATTAACACTGAATAAAAAGTTTTTAAAAATTAATTTAATAATATTTTGAGCATAAGAGATTAAGTAATAAATTAGCTTCATTTATAATTAAAATAAATGATCTTTAGACATAATTGCTAATAATAAATTTCTAGGTAATTGCAATTAATTCGTTTGATTAATATAAAGTGAATTTTCTGCCCCACTTTTATTTGTTGGCGATGACCCAAGCGGTAGCGACCCTTTGCTTCAGATAAAGATCAGCAAGGTGCCTCGCAAGTGCTTGAAGCTCCGTTACGTCAGTTGTGGAGTCAATTTTTCGCTTAATTGATTCAGTTTCAAATTGTTGAGCGAGGGTCGGTTGCATCTTTCAATCGCTTGTCTGCATAGGTTAAAAAGTCTTTAAGCGGATCGCGGCTCACGCTGGGCCAAACGAGATGCCAGAATGTAACGAATTTGTTACAAAGCAATGACTGTCGGTGAATTGGTACTGGAATCTCTATCAACTGGTGTGATCACTGAAGCTGAAGTGACATGGCTGACAAAGCATCAACAAACTTTTTCCCGATCTGAAGAAGCCGCCGCAATACGTTTGGGTCGCCTGATGGACGAAGGACAAGTCAACCTTGGTTGCCGTGTTTCGAGTCAATGGTTGCATCATCGTGAAGTATTGGTCGATTGGATCGAGCCTCTCAGCGGAAGGAGCTGAAACTCCTGTTAGAAATAAATATTGAACTAAAATAAGTATGTTTTTGAAATACATTGCTTGAAGCATTGATAATTATTTTTTGAATTTTTTTGTTATGATACAAGATAAAATGCATTATTGCTTTTCGATTGTATAAGAATAATTTCAAATTCATTTTTTAGGTAATTTTTCACTTAAATTGGTTGTTTATAAGCCAGTAAATTTTAATATGATTTTAAAAAGTCTTATTTTTCATTAATTCTATTATTTAATTAGTTTTAAGCTAAGCATTGGAGGAAAATGCTATTTAAGCAACTAATGATTTCTAAGAGAATTGAGCTTTGTGTTGGCATTTGTTTTTTATTGATAGGTTTCTTTGTAGGTTCGAATGTGATCAATAGTATCTCTAATGGTAAAATTAAGCTTGATCGCCAACAAGAGTCAATTCAGCCGGAATATGTTCCCTATGCTGAAGTATTAGAGCCAAAAAATACTAAACGTCAGCCCTTTACTGAAGAAATGCCAGCCTTAGTCGATTCTTCAAGGGCAGCCTTAGACGTTTCGCCTTCTTCAAAAGACAATGAATTTAAAAATCTTACTCGTGAGCAGATGAATTGCATGATTTGGAAAAACGCGCATCCTGAAGCTGCTTTCAAGCTAAGGCAAGGCGATGCATGTTATTAATAGGCATTACGTCTCTTATTTTTTTAATAGTTTATTTAATCAATCTAAAGTTAGTTTTTGATAAATTTTGGCCAAAGAGCTTGAATTTGTTAAGGGGGTACGTTCGCCTCATTATTATCAAATTTTAGCTTGATATCTTCTTGTTTTGATTTAGGAAATGAATTGTAAAGCGATGCTTCTCTAAGTGTTCACCTCTAACATGGAACTGATAAAATTAAATTAGATTATAATGAATTTGATTTGCTAATTTAGGACACCTGGAAAAAAGCAGTATTGCGCATTAAATAAATTTATCTCTTGTGAAGCTCAACAAAGAGGAGGCGCTCACCGCTTTTTCTTGCCGATCTGTTGTAAAAAAGACAATTGTTGATTTCTTTCAATGTCACTGCTGCCCCGTTGGGAGGTCATGACTGACTCGAGCAAAGCACTTGCAAAAAGAACTGCGATCAGCCTCGTGGTTCTTTTGCTCGCTTTTACATTGCTGCGCGCCTTGCTGCCATGGGTTGTTCTCGCTCTGATTGGCTGGTTTGTATGGAAGTCGGTTCAGAGGCGCTAAACACCAACATCTTGATTAACTAATTCGTTGCTCCTGCGTTCTCAGCGTTTCATACGCTTTCCATAAACCGTCCACTTCTGAGCAACTGGATTCTTTGTCACAGACGCGATATTTGCCATTACCCACTGCATCAATTGTTGAGCCTTTGGATGTTGCACAAATTCTGCTGAAAAATGCCACTGGTTTCACTCAGTTATCTATGGTCTAGACCAGCAAGCAGGCAATGCGCTCGTTCCTTTTCAGAACGAAATAGATTTTGGCAGAGAATAATTGGTTAAGTGTTGGCATCCACGTGCTGCGGATTTCATTTTGATTCTTTCTATCGGACGTTCCATTGAAGTTATGAAATTTTGAGAGTTGGTACGAAAATTCATTTGTTCTAATCCCTAGGTCTCCAACCCCCGCGGGTCTGTCTAGAGAATTTGGGTGTAGAAATGTTCATTCTGTTAATTTGCGTCAACGGCTGAGAGTAGCTTTTTGGGCAACCATTCTCGAAACTTTACAAAAAAGAACTACATTCTTGAGTGAATCGAAATTCATGCCTTCTAAATCAATGTAGCAACTATGCTCTGCGCATCACATCTCGATGTGATGCAAATGGCCGGGTGATGGGGATTGCTTGGTCTGTCAGCCGCCCATTTATTGGGCGGTTTTTCGTAATGAGGTTCTACCTTAAAACGATGGATTGGCTTTCAGCTTGTCTATGACCTTGATTACCAAATTGGAATGAATTTGATGAATATATTTACTTAAAAATTTTCGCTGCATCTAAGTTACTTTGAATTAATCTGAGTGCTAATTGCTTTATCAGTCTTTTTTGTAATATTATGCTGATTCTGCTTCTATAATCTGATTTCGACAGTTCTTAATCGTGACACCTACAAGAGTTCTTGTTATTTTTGCTACAGTACTATTGTCTTGCTTGGTGATTCTTGCGATTCAATTAACAAGCGGTATAGACAATTCTGAATTTACCCCGGATTTGCAGGAGGCTATGCCAGAAATTCAGTAAAATAAGTATTGGAATATATTATTAGTTTGAAAATAATTGTTTTTTGCATGCATCTAGCGTAATAGTATATTTTACGTTGTGCTTCTCATCGACAACGCGATAAATTTTACCTGTCGCCATACATTTGGTTCTAGCATCTACAAATGCTTTGAATTCAGTCTCCCTAGTCACCTCTGGAGTCCAGCATTCGTCTGCCAAGTGCTCAATCGTATACATGTCGCTGATTGGATTATTCGTATCGTGGCCGACTTTGAGCAAAAAGCGTGTGATCTACTGATTAACCTTGGGATCACGAAGAATTACCGAGAACAAGAATACTCCTATATTTTTTATTTAGTTTTGCTCGCTTTCCTGGCTGCTTGTGGCAAGGGTTTATCAACTGATTGTTAAGATAAAATTACGTCTAGCCTTTTGCTCGCTCTAACCATTGTGACTGTGGATGTAAAACTTGTGCCTGATTTAATTTGCTAAAAAGCTTATTGATGTCATGGGTTGATAGCTCTCCGTTTGCTCCCCATTTCATTGATGACAGTTCATATTTTTGAAGAGGTAAGGGCATCGACCGAACTTTTAGGTATTAGAGCTTACGTTGATTCTTGAAAGCGAAGGAGCTTGACCTTGCGTTTCTCCTTCAGAAAATCTGTAGTTCTATCTTGGCTCGATCGATCACGCGTTGAGAAGAGATGGCTGCTCAACAGGTGGCAGACTTTGAAAGGCTTTTGAATCTGATTTGGTATCTGATCGTTGACTGCAGTATTTTTCGATAGCTCTCTGTCGCCAGCTTTGGTGAATTTTTTTCAGCAGTGATTATGAGCATCCACTTTGCAGATGCTTCTCACTGGTGTAGTTGACAGGCCTAAAGACACTTGACTGGGATTTAATCTTCTCGGTCTTACAGGGAGGTGTTGCGTATGGGCGAAGCAAAGGTGCATGATGAAGAGAATCTGTAGATTCTGATCGTCATGCATGGTCCCTCTTGCCCTCTTCATCAGTCCACTCTGGATTCACCTGACTACTGGACTGATCCAGCCCTGATGTCATCGGCGGCGCCCGCTTCCTCCTTGGAATGGCGTCGTTGGGACATTGAGAGCAAAACCCGCCATGCAAAGTGGGTAACCCAGCAAGGTCATTGATAGTTGAGGCTTGAGCCTCATATCCTTCAGACCTATTGATTTCATTGCGATGATCGTGTGTTAGGCGTGATTGAACAAACACGATGAATTTTCTTTAACTTGTTATTTTTAGTGCAAACTTTGAATCTTGAGTTTTCCAGGAATGTTTTAGATCTTAATAAGTTCTCCTGGGGAATTAAAGCTTTTAAATTTATGCTTATTGGCTTTTTCTTTGGAAGGCTTTCTGTTTTTGGGTATATATACCTTAAAAGGTCTATTCAGGTGAGCGTACGATGCTAATTAGCAAAGCGTTCAGTAACTCGTTATAGGAATTTATATTTCATGTTGATTGCCTTCTCCTCGTCGTTCTGATTGTTTTGTTTTGACTTGGAATTGCAAGTATGATTTGATTCTTGATGTGAGAATATTTTATGGTCAGTTGATTGAGATTTTCTATCATTTTCTTTGTTCAGTTGAAACATTGGGCCAATGCCTTTGGGTCCAAGCGCTCTATGAGGCAGACTGTCTGTAGGTTTAGGATCCCACAACATGGCGACAGCTGAAGAAAAGCGGACAATCACCAAGAAGCGCCTTCAGGAACTTCGCAATATGTGTCGTGAACACTACAACGTTCTCATTGAAGAAGGTACCATGCCTGACGCTGCTGACGTGCGCGTGACCAATCAAAAACTAGAGGAGCTCATGGAACTCCTTGACGGCAAAATCAAATGGGATAATGCTTGATTAGTTGTTTTAATAACAAGTTGTTCTGATCATTTTACTTAAGGCCTCTATTTTATATTTTTCGTAGTAATAGTAAAGCATTGAAATGCTAATTGAATTTTATTGATGACGAGAATTCACTTTAATTTTTTTTATGGATTTGATTTATAACTTGTCTTATCCAACGTTCCTTTGCAAGTGTTTTCTTTGTTGATGTATTCATTTCCAAGTTACGTTGGGATTATTTTATAATTGCAATTATCACAAGTCTTTATGTCGTGCTTCTGAATTTAGTTTCTTGCTTTTGGTGAGATTGGCTAATCCTTACTGTCTTGATATTCTGGCAGTTGAAATAATTCCAAGTAGTGGCTTTTTTAAATTGCTAAATTAGCCTTGTACTTTTCGCTGAGATTCTTGTAATTTTGACAAGGGCCGAAACAGATAGGTGTTATGCAGAATCTATTGTTTTCAATAGTGTTATTTGTTTAACGTGTTCTCCATTGATCTAAGAATTATGGCTTTTGTTCTTTTCATTCTCTGATCATGATGTGTTTGCTCTTCCCAGCTACTTGTCTGTACTCTGTTCCTACTTTTGTTATTGTTGTTGATATGATCTAACTTAATGCTGCAATAATTTTTGAAGTGCTTTTTTGACTTATTTTATCCAGTTTTGGCGTGCCACTAGCGCTCTATACTATTGTTTTTTGTGATCAGTTATTCGTCTGATTTATTTTTAAGCGATCTTTCTGTCATGGCATTCCTATGCTAGGAATTGGTTTGTGATGGTTTTTAGTATATTTTGTCTGTCTCTGTGTAAGAAACACTAGGCTCACGTTTGACACGCTTTGAAAATGACAGATGTTTCGGATTTTTTCAATTAGAGATCAACCGACTCATGGCTTGAGCCTGATACAACCTCCTCATGCAATTGAGACAGAATTCTGGCGGCCAGTCCCCTGGAGATGCGTCGTGCGATCAACAAATTGCAAACCCAAATGAAGAGCGGTGGGTTTGCTGGGTTTTGTGTTAGTCGCCTTTGCAAGAGCATGAGATCAGATTTTGTTCTGATTCCTCTCAGGGCATCGATAAGGGTGTCTTCTCCCGCTGTAGCCTGAATTGTTCGCTCCGCTGTGCTGGTCATCCGCCAAAGGTATGCGTGTCTTTGTTCTGGCACGGCTTGCCATGAACATGCAAGTTTTGATTCATACGTTAAAGATCGGCATTCCAAAATCGGATCATTCCCTGCAAAGACCCACTAAACCTTGTTGAGCTCTCATAGTGCCGTTATCGATTTGGAAGAGTGTTGTGTTCTCCAGCTTCGAGATGGTCGGTATCGGAAGCTAGTTCAGAGCTCTTCCCGCAGTTCCCTTGAACCAAGCGCATTTGGGTAGGCAATCTTCTAATCGAATGTTCTAAGCGTCCACTCACTGCTCAGCCAACTTTTCCAGCGAATTTGCAGTTCTGTACAACTGGTGTGAGGCTTGTGGGCTGATCCCATCAATTGAACTAGCTGAATAAACGCTACCGTCCCAGGCCAGATACTGAATTCCTTTGTCTTCGTGCCACATCCAGCCGAGAACATTAATGAAAGTGCTTCCATCTCTGATGGCATGCACGTTTGAGAAGGCTTGAAACTCACTTGGAATGTCCATTGCGATCGTGATTATTGGCATGCTCGTACAGTCATTTTGGCAAAAGATCCGTTTAATGACCACATCAGTAATAGTTGTTTTCTATCTCCTCAACGTATAGCTTTCTACTTAGGCACGCTTGTCAGAAAGAGAAAAGGTCTCGGTTTGAGTTGAGAATGGTTGAGAGTTGTCTCATTTTGAATCTTTTATTCTGAATTTATTTTTTTATTCAGACATCTCATTAATTGAGACGACGGTCATTCCAATCGGTGCTAATGCAATGAGTGCGAGTTTGATGTGTTGGACACCAAATGGAATTCCAATGATTGAAATAAAACATGCCAGCGCAGAGCTGAGATGTCCGATTGATAGCCACCATCCTGCTACGAGAAACCAAACTACATTGCCGATGGTTCCCATCGGACCGGTACCTAGATCAGAATGTCCGTTTATTTCCGATCGTTTTACTGCCACCAACCCAAAAGGCCAAAGAGAGAATTTTCCTATAACAAAACAGGATCGAGACCATGGCAGGCCCACGATTGTGACGGCAAAGAATAGGCCTGCAAGCCACCACCCCAGTGCCATCGGGAGGCCTCCAAGCACTAGCCATAAAATATTGAATAGTAATTTAAACATTAATTCTTCTTACCAAATTCCTGGAAACAAATAAAAACTTTTAGATTTGTATTCAGGAAAACTTTTGTATTTTTTCATCATAGAAATTTCCTTTTCTTTAATGCGCTGTAGATATAATACAAAGACTGAAAGAGGCACCAAGAATGCCCAGATTGAACCTGCGATCACGCTAAAGCTTACATAACGCATTAAATCACCGGTATAATTTATATGTCTCACTTCTCTCCAAATTCCTGTGCGAACTAAACCCTCCCCACAATCTTTTGCAGTAGTTTTTTGAATATCTGCGGCTGTATTGATAAGGCTTCCAAAATAGAACAGAGGAATCGAAACCACTATAGCGCTAAATGATAAATCATTTGAATTGGTAAATGCTAAAAGCGCAGGCAATGAATAAAAAACCCCTACAAATAAGATTGCAGTAATAAAACCTGGTAAATTTACCTTTTCTGTAAAAATTTGTTTTCGTCGTTCCGGGTATATTTTTTGTTCTAGCAGCCACCAGGAACAGTAGCTGATGTGCATACAGGAATAAAGTACTTGGCGTTGGCCTTGTAATCCGATTGTTGCTATAAGGGTAATTATTAATAAAATTGTTATTACTTTAGCCGCATTTATTGCGTCAAGTTGAGTTTTCATAGAGTTGCAATTTTAACCCCTAATTAATTTAAATATTACCAAAAGGAGAGAGGCGGCTAAGAACCACCAAAGCCAGCTCCAGCTTGTAACAATTGCTACAGCGATTCCTATGATCAAAAAGATTAGAAATTGGTTGAGGGTCATGATCTAGGCCGATGAGCTTTCATTGTGAATGCTTCTATCGTCCGTTCTCAATCTGTCACAGACACTTCGGGTTGATCCTGGCCAGGGAAGCGCACAACTAACAAATCTTCTCCAGTGATGGCACCATCTGCATCCAGTAGCTCGGGGTGAGTAGTCAGTAATCCAGTTCGATCACTGCGTCTTCTCGATGGCGTGGGGGCTGCTGACCCGAGGCTCATCATTCGAAATGCTTGAACCAACAAAACAACGAAAATACCGCCGTAAACCAATGGGAACAAAGCAGACAACATGACTTATAACCTATTTGTAAAGAAACGTTAACGCGTTTGTCGGTGTTTCGCGTTTTGAATCAGCTGGAAACTGGAAGTTTCGTTGGTTTTATGCCTGCTTGGGGCCAGCGTGATGTGATGACGATCTCTCTACAACTTGCAGTGGCTCGATGCACCGCTCGCGGTCTGATCAATGGCACTGCCGCAGCTGACTATGGCGAGGTGATTACCCTTCACCGAATGATGCAGCTTGAGGGTGAAACAGTTCTTGCTGCTGGTCTGTTAGCGCTTGCGCGCTCTCTCAATCCATCAGAGGCCACTCGCGATGCTTCAGCCCATGGACGCCCACCGATGGTTTAACCCAAGACTCACATCTTCAAGAGTCCTGGTTGGTGCTCGTCGTTGTGTTAAGAGCTGCTTGAATTGATGTGATTGTTTTTACTATTTATTGGCAATAAGTGCTACTTACCTGGTTAAGGTCTTGGAACTTTGAGAATATCTTTTGATCTTAGCTGTGCCAAACATTGATATTGTTGTTAGTTTTATAATAACCTGCTATTCAACCCATCCTGTTTTTTTGTGGGTACGCCTGTTATTCAAATTGTCTTTAGTTTAAGTGGGTACTGTTTCGGTGAATCTTGTTTTGTCGTGACTTGCTAGTGCTTTCAAGTCTTTTCTGCATATCGATTTCCGGTCTTGCTTAAGTTGAGAAAGGGTTTTTGATTAATGATAATGAAATAGAATTTATTTCTAAGTTGGATTGACTGAAAGTATAACTACTCAAGTTAATATTGAACTCAATCAATGCACCTTATTGGAATTTGTGTTGATGGCTTGGATTCTCGTGCTACCTAAAGAGTCTTTAGCCTAGAAGCCAGCCTTGAAGCTTTTCTACGCAACCTGATGTTGATTCATAAGGAAGAACATTGCGACCATCAATACTTAAACTTACAGCGTTTGGCAGTCGTTTTTCGTAATTATTAATGCGCTCTTCTGCATCATCCCAGTCTTTGGAGCGACCAATTCCTGTTGCATTTTTGCCAAACAATAACCACATAGGTTTATCAATATCTTGCCATTGCTGTGTCCAGTTTCGTCTCCAGAAACCAGCCAAAAAGGAATATGTAGCCCAGCGTGTGCTCATGCTGGTTGCTCCTTTTTCCAGCATATCGAGCCATTCAGCATCAACCTTTTCGCTATTTGCAAACAGATTGTTGATGGAAAACTTTTTTAAAAACTTGCGGCGGCGGGCGTAGCGGTAAAACAAAAACCCGATTGGTCCCTGAAACAGTAATTTCCAGAGCAGTTGAGATTGAGATTTCGGAAAAGCTTCCTCAAGAATGCGCCAGCTTGGCGGACTGATGGCAACCAATCCAGAGACCAGATCCGGGGCGATCTCAATTACAGCCAAGGCGATCGGCAGTGATGCTCCTTGACTGACAAGAATTGCTGGTGTGTTGCTGTTTTTCCTTAAAGTCTCGACCAGAGGTCTAGCCCAGTCTTCTGGGCCGAGGGGACGATTTGGATGGTTTGTCCAACCGCATCCAAGCAAGTCTGGTGCCAGCAAGTTTGTTGTGCTGTCTGACTTTCGCCAACAGTTGATGAAGCGATCCCAAAACTGACTCGAAAGTCCGACACCGATGGGATGGATGAGAAGCAAGGTCGGCGAACTCAAGTTCCCACACCGCAAGCGATACGTGCACCACCACCACCAAGGGGGGGGGTATCAGCGTAGGTGTCACCACCTGCATGCACCACAAGGGCACGGCCGCGAAGATCTGAGGCTTTGAGCCTTGGTGCTACAACGCTCGTGGTGGTGTTGCCATCACGATCCACTACGAGACGGCTGAGGTCGCCGCGATGGCCGTTACCGAAAGGGCCGAGATGGGCATCGGTCTCGTCGGGATCCCAATGCCCGAGAGCTGCAAGGCCTGCAATGGAGACGCCTTCAGTGTTTGGAAGGGGATCGCAATGATCGCCAGCATGGAGGTGAAATCCATGTTCTCCTTCGCTCAGTCCGCTGAGTTCGGGAATGATGACCAATCCTTGGTCTGTATCTCGAGCGTTGATCGTGCCAATCGATTCCCCGATGCCTTCAGCATTGATGCTGTTGATGGTCACTTCAATCGCGCTCGCTTGTACAGCTGCTGGCATTAGCAATGCCCAGCACAGGACTAAGACTGCACCAAGTCGGTACATGAGGTTCTTTCAGATAAAACCATTTTGTCTGGATGCATGCTCCTACTGTTGAAGTGCGTTCGGTTCAGCGAGGGAGCGACCTTTCCAGGTCCATCCCTGACCGGTAAGGCTCTTCCAAACTGACGAGGGGGCGATTAGCCCAATGATCAAGCCGCCGGCGCCCATCAGCCACCAATGGCGCATCGGGATTAAAAAACGGGACCTGGTCCAGAGGCGAACGCTGAGCTGCATCAGAATTGCGATCAACCCTAGAAAAGCATCAGCAAGCCATAGCTTTTGATCATGGTCGCTGAGAACCGTCAAGACCAGACTTGCCGGCAGCAAAAACCATGGAATGGTGAACATCAACAGAACAACAGCACTTGCCCCAAGTGATTTGCTGATGCTGCTATCGAGGCCAAGAAACCAATTTTTGCTCCAGCCTTCCCAAAGAGCTTCGAAATTGTCGTACATCTGCAACTCCACTGCGTCGATTCCGAGCACGTAGCGCAAGCGAAACCCTTTCTTTTTAATCAGACGCGCGAGAGCAAGATCTTCCACGACTTCTCCAGCGAGGGCTTTGTGGCCACCGATCAAGTCGTAACTCTCCTTGCGGAACAACATGAATGGCCCGGCGGCAAAGGCCACCTTGGAGTCAGGGTCGTTAACTTCAAGGATCGAAAAACCGAGCCCTAATAAGCTCGCCATGATCGGTTGCACCATCCATTCAGAGAGGCATGCACAGGTCAATCGAGGAGCCAGGCTGAATAAATCAACCTTCTCCTTAATGCTCTGGTTCAGTGCACGACGTATGGCGTGAGGTGAAACGGCAACATCTGCATCTATAAAGAGCACCCAGTTGCTACGGATCTGCTCCATCGCTCGACTGCAACCCCAGTTTTTGCCAACCCATCGCTCTCCTAAGGGCCTTGGGCCAGCCTGCAGTACTGAGGCACGAGGATGTTCAGAGTGATGGCATGCAGCGATAGTCTCATTTGCAATATTGACTGTGCTGTCACTGGATTGGTCGTCGACAACGATCACCTCCCATTGCGAGCAGGGCATTTCAGACGTCAGAACGTGGTTCAGACAGCGTTCAATGTTGTTTTCTTCATTGAAAGCAGGGATCACAACAGTGAGAGAGGCATCAATTAGCTCTTGATCATCGGTTTGCCAGAGCCTTGGAGCTTTGGCGAATACCCCTTGCAGGCCTAATAAAAGAATGCTCAGACCTAGGCTTGCTGCAAGAGCAATTGCTCCAACGGTCAGGGCCAGAAGCTGCAGCGTGTTCAAGATTTGGGAGGCGTCTGCTCTCTACTTTGAACAGTTTCTTTCTCTCCTGTCTCCATCTGGAAAAGGTCGATCGTTCTTTCTTTTGCCTTGAAATTTGATTTTTCAAGAATGGGGGCTTGGCATTCGTTTTCAGAATGCGTTTTCAGTCAATTTAAATCAGATCTGCGCTTTTTAATGGTTTGATAACAGGAAGATCATTGCTGCACTCATTGCCCAAACATTTTACCAATTTGTAATCAATTGTATAAGTGATTTTCGCCTCATCGTTATGATGTAGCTGGGCTAGCTAAAAGTATTTTTTCCAGCGAAGAGAACAATACTGGGACACTCCCTAACGGCCTTGTCTTGCTCGGCGGTTTGCTTTGCGTGTCCCACCGTAAGTATATCCATCCTGTTTGTGTAGCTGAGACCAGCAGCTAGGGCATACCAATGTCCACTTGGGTAGGGCTGCTGTTTTTACCCGATAAAACGTGGGGCCTGATAAGAGACAGCGCTCACAAGATTGTTGTTTCGAGGGATTGGTCTTTCCTGGTGATTGACGATTTTGAAGAAAAGTCATCTCGCGGGCGGTTGAGAGTCTTCCCAGGGCTGCGTTGCGCTGTGGGTACCGTCCAAACTTCAGTAGGAGATCTTTCTTGCGAATAGCCACTGCCACTGTCGCCGGGTCACTCCAGCGCTCCAATAATGAAACAGCTTCAGTAACGACTTGGAGCTGCTCACTGTGCAGCATTGGCATCAACCAGAACTGTCGACGAACCCTTTGTGGTTCGCAAGCAATCCATCCCTCAGCAAGCGCTCTGTGAGTGAGATGAAGAGCTTGACGATCGCCAGCGAAAGCAGTTGGTTGATTCCGCCAGAGCTGTCTACAGAATTGATCCAGAATTAAGACGAGCGCCAAGGCGCTGGTTGGATTCTTATTCCAATGATTCAGGTCACCGTTTAACGCTGAGCTGGTGAGTTCACCGAAGCGTTTAAACACCAAGGCATCGAAGTCAGAGTTTCTTTGGAACCATTGGTGTGGGCGACAGTCATCAAACCAGAAACGGAGAACCTCATTCGGGCTGCTCTCCATCAGTTGTTCTGACGCACCGCTTTGACTGCCAGACCAGCTTCCGCACTCGTGATAACCGCAAGCACAACCAGCCCGATCAGTCCTACAAGTTGATTTGTTGTTTCCACATCAGACTTCTGACCCAGCACAGCACCAGCGACGAACCAGGCAGTAGCCACTAACGAAGTAATCCAATAAGACTTCCACCGACGTTGATATAAGTAGCCAGCGCCAAGACCAGGTACCACGTTGAGGACAGCAGCTACCCAACCGGCGGAAGCAGCCAGAACCTGATCTTTTGTAGGGGTCATCAAAAAGCTCTCTTTTTTCACGACACTCTGTCGTGTTTGGTGCTTGGGTGGGAACAACGGCATCACCCGACTTGCGCTCTCTGCTTCCTTTTTGCATCGTTGTTGTTCTCTGGTTCGCTAGTTGCTCTCCCGTAATTGCCGACAACTATCTGTGCGATGGAGACTTGCTTACTGCGGAGCGCACCAATCTTGGGCAAGACGCGATAGGAATTGTTTTGGCACCAATTCCGAACAGTGCTGACGGCACCGTTCCTGGTGATGGGATTTTGCTCCATTGGCGAGATATCAGCCTTCAACTTCCCCGCACTAACAATGCTGGTGCTCCCAGCTACACCGATGGTCGCTGGTGGTGGAGGGTCGAGGATCCTGAACACCCTGAGTTTAGGGAGAGGAAAGGAACAATTGAAACGTACCGTTGTGAGCCTCAGGTGTTTGGGGCTAGCCCCCTAAGCAGTAAGAATTCATAGATCGCGACTGCTGTCACAAAAAGTCCAATCGCTCCAACCACGAGCTTCCCGTTCATTCACGAATTCATTTCAGCCACCATCATGGAGGTATTCACAAAAATGTCGTGCACGGTTCTGCTTGGATTTTGTTCGCTTGGTTTGTTGTCGCGATCGCTTGCGCGACTCGTTTCTGGAGGATTACGGCAGCTTTCCGAAATAACCGTTCCTTGGTTGATTCCTCAAGTAAAGCTATGAGAGAGTCTCTTGAACGAGCATGGGAGCGCAGTCCTCGCTGAATAGACCGATAAAATTGTCAGATGCAATCTTCTGCACACTCTGAAAAACTGGAACGCGAGCTTAAGGAAGCCCAACAAATTGGGCGTTGGCTCAGTGATGATGAGCGTTCTGTGTTGGAGCAGCAGGAAAAAAGCGAACTTCTCCTGAGCCAACAGAGACGCAATCGTCGCCAGCGACTCATTGCTTTAACGGTCGTTTGTATTTTAATACCTCCTCTATGGGGCTTAGCTGCAGGATTGAGTTTTTATTTGTTGTTTCCATCAACCGCTAAGAGGGTGGCATTAGTCGCTGGTGGAGGAATTGCTCTGCTCACATTATTGATGACGATATTATCAGCATTTATTATTTTAAATTTTATAAATTTAATCTTTTGAATTCGCATTGAGAAAATTTAATTTTGTTGATTTCAAATCATAACCAACAAATCTCAAATTTTTACCAGTTTCCTTGTTTCTAGTTTTCAATTGTTCCTCTAGATTTTCAGGATGAGCCATGCCAGCATGCAGCTAGTCATCAGTGAAATGATGCCAACGACAGCTTTCCAGAAGCGAGGATCGTTTGTTTGAAACATTGAACCTTCTCGTATGGCGACATTAGGATGAAAGTTGAATTGTACCTGCCTCAACACGCTTCATAAGGTTGATTCTCAACTTTTGTTCTTGTTCATCTAATTCACGATTGAGTAAAATCGCTTTAAATTTCTCAACATAAATTTGATTGTGCAAAGTGGCGTCAAGATAAAGTTCAACCATTGATTTTTAGCTTTCGAGCTCAGATGCTATTTGCATCAGGGAGAAAGCTGCGTGCTGTCCTTGCTTCGGTTTCCCCTAGGTGAGAGATGCTTCAAGTTCTTAACGACTTCCAATAGCAATTAAGCTGAAAGTTTTGTTTCGAATCGGTCCCTTCTAGGCTTGTTTGGACTCCGATGGTTGTTTGGATCGCCTGTGGACAATCGCCTTCGTCGTTATGGCCGCTTTGGGTTGAAGGCACTCCGAATCGCGGCAAGTACCGTTGCACTCATTGAGTTGCTTCGAACGGATTGGATTGGTGCTACTGGAGGCTCCTTGGCTTGGTTTCTATTTGTTCAGGTCGAACGACGATTGGCGGATGAGCCTGAGGCTGATTCCTAGGCGCACATTCGCGAAATCAGAGAAGTGATCAATTGCTTGATCATTTCAGTAGGAGAATTAATACCGCCTTATTGTTTGTACTAATTGCTATCAAAATGGCTGCTTGTAAAACTCTTTTTGCCAGAAAGTGATCGATACGATGACTGTTAATTGTGTCAATAAATAAGTTTGAGACATGGGGTTTTTGGCACAACGCTTTGAGCGATTTATGGACTTTGTTGTAAAGGGTGTGCCTATGTTAATGACTATTTTGCTCTTTAATTGAGTAAACTGATTTAGAGAATATAAGATTCTAAGGAATTGCTTTTTATGCTTCCATTGGGTCTATTTTCTATTTCATTGAAGAGGTATCAAGGATTCATCTCTATTATGCACTGCTTTTGCTGGAAATAATCCTGTAATAATCCTTGAGTTCGAACTATTTTTTCATTTTTCTCCAGATGAATTGTAGGACACGTGAAAAATTGAAGAGTTCAATTGTGCATGGAGTCTTGTATTGAATTTATTTTTTACCTTTTTGGCATCTTATCCCTTTGTATCTTTTTGATCAAGCTCCCCTTGATCAGCTCCCATCTTGTTGGAATCACGTGTCCATACCTGCCAAGATGCTTCAGTCTGAAATTCTGAAAATTTTTTCCAGGATCTCTTTTGGCAAAAAACTTTTGAATCTCTTCTTTCGGCGGCATCGCAAGCCACTGAAGCAATTTAAGGGTGATTCCTCCAAACACCCCTGTTACGACCCCTTTCCAAAACCAATCAGGCATCTGCAGCTCTGCTTGATGTGATAAACATTACTCGTAGCGGCGTTCTATCTGCTGAGCTGCTTCAGATCCTTGATGTGCTCTATTAAGTCTCCTCACCTTAGTTCTTCGAATCTACTCACCCAAAGTTATAAACGAAGGTTGAGTTGATGTTGCGGTTAGTAAAATCCGTTTTGAGTGTTGTATCGAATATGGTTCATTTTCTTGATATAAACATATAGGTTGCTGATGCGGCGGCAACTGCTGAGCTGGCGTACGCAAGAGTTTCGAGTGCGAGGGATTCACGCTTCGCACCTTTCTGATCGACAAATTTCGGGCTTGCCTCTAATCCAATCCATGCTGCGACCGTGAAGCCAGCAGTAAAAGAGCAGATAGTACGGATCATGAGTTCTTCTCGATTGCTTTAGCGATGGTTTGTGATTTGTTGAATCAGTGTCTTTAATGCGCCCATCATGGAACGATGGGCGGTGGGACATTGGATCTTCATACTTTGTGGGTAGTGGTCAGATCGGCTTCGCTATGGCAACTGATGTAATTGCCTTGACTGCGCAATCTATTGGATCTAATTCCATGAAGGCCTTGAATAGCTAATAATTTACTAAAAAGTAAATCGCCCACCTTGGTTTATGGTTTATGTTCCTGAATAAGTTTATGATCTCTTAAATTGTTGATGACACTTGTCAATCACTGTGGTATTGCTAAGTTAGCTTCAGCTATAGGCATGAGGCTTGGTGCAGCCGATATTTCTTTTTGAATGAGCATTCGTAAATAGGTAACTGTTTATCGGTTGGTTAGACTTGTTTTGAAAATTTGATAGACTTTTTCTGGAGTAGAATAACTTAGTTTATTGATTTTCTTTTGTTAGTATGTATGGATGATTTCTCTTTCAGTGCCTGGGGCCTTTTTCTTCCTCAATGTGGCTCGTATTGCCACCACTCTTTCAATAGATAAGCTCATTGCCTGAATGCTTATGCATGCTTAAGAAGATTATTTTCAACTTAAAACTATGAATTCTCAGTTTTTATTTTAGTTGGCATTGAATGCTAATTGTTCTAACCTTTGATAATTTCTAAGCAAATAAAAACGATGCTGGTAACTTTTATTGCGAGTTGATAGAGGCTTTCGCTCGTATGCGTTCCTAATTGGCTGCTGCAGCGCTTCAGTTCTGATAATGATTGCTATGGAATTAAGCGTACCAAGTTTTGCCTACTCATTCATTAAATGATTTGCTTGGGCATGGATTTTTGATTAACTCTAGCAGAAAAGCCTCTATTTTAATACTCTGAAGTATTATGCCAATCGATTGAATCTAGATATTTTGTTGTATTGATGACGTAATTACTTTATCTGATATTCCTTTTGGCTAGGTTTGTGTTCTAAGTCTGCGTTGATTCGTCGATGTCTCCATCAAGTGAGCGTCCTTCCAAAGTATGCCCTGTCTGCGGCCGTCCTTTCCAATGGCGCCGCAAATGGAAAAATGTTTGGGATGATGTCCGTTATTGTTCTGAGCGCTGTAGAAGAAGGAGAGTCGTTAAGAATTCGCAGTTAAACCCTTAGTTCTATACAGTAAAAGAATCTTTTTGTGACAAGCAATGAATGCCAGAAAAGATTTGAAAAAGAGTTTGAAATATAATTTTCTTGCATTAATTTTTATATCTTCATTGATTGTTGGTTGTTCAGAAGGAGCACGTGGGTCAAAACCTGCAGCTCCTTCTAGTGATGATCGACCGATTGTGTTGACGACATTCACAATCCTTGCCGATATGGCCCGCCAGGTTGCTGGTGATCGCTTGCAAGTGAGATCGATTACAAAGCCTGGTACAGAGATTCATGGGTATGAACCTTCGCCTGAAGACCTGAAACGTGCCGTTGGCGCCAATTTAATCGTTGAAAATGGTTTGGGTTTGGAGCTGTGGGCCAATCGATTTATCAAGTCAGCTGGTGATGTTCCTACGGTCACTCTTACTGAGGGGATGAAGCCTTTGCTGATTGAAGAGGATGCTTATGCCGGTAAGCCCAATCCTCATGCCTGGATGTCACCTCGTCGGGCACAGGGGTATGTGGATCGACTGGTGGAGGCCTTCTCTCGGTTGGATCCAGAGGGTGCTCAGAGCTATCGAAATAATGGTGAGGATTACAAGCTTCAATTGCAACAGCTGGATTTAGAGCTGCGAGACCTTCTGGTGGCGATCCCTCCCGAACAGCGGGTCTTGGTGAGTTGTGAAGGGGCTTTCTCCTACCTAGCTCAAGACTATGGCTTTGATGAAGCTTATTTATGGCCCGTTAATGCTGAAAGTCAGATCACTCCTCGACGCATGGCTCGTCTCATTGAGCGTGTTAAGGGGGATCAGGTGCCAGCCGTTTTTTGTGAAACCACAGTGAGTGATAAGGCGCAACGTGAAGTGGCAAAAGCTTCTGGTGCCCGTTTTGGAGGAAGCTTTTACGTGGACTCTTTATCAAAACGCAACGGTCCTGCCCCAACTCTGCTCGATCTGCAACGCCACAATGTGAAACTTCTCAGGCAGGGATTGGCTCCGTCTGCTCAAAAATCCTCATGATCCAGAGCGAATTGATTCGGATTGAAGCAGATCAGATCTGCGTTGACTACAACGGTACGGTCGCTCTCTATGACGCCTCCCTTCATCTTCCTTCCGGATGCATCTGCGGTCTAGTGGGGATGAATGGGTCGGGAAAATCAACCCTTTTTAAAGCTCTCACTGGCTTTATTAGACCCTCTCGTGGGCACATCAGCATTAATGGTCAAAGTGTTGCAAAAGCTCAGCGTGATCAGGCTGTTGCTTACGTACCTCAAAACGAAGGTATTGACTGCGATTTTCCTGTCTCTGTTTGGGATGTGGTGATGATGGGCAGATATGGATCCATGAATTTGCTGAGGATCCCCCGTGAATCAGACAGGGTGGCCGTTCGCGACGCTCTTGGGCGTGTAGATCTACTTGAATTAGGAGACCGTCCGATCGCTTCCCTTTCCGGAGGCCAAAGGAAGCGTGCATTTTTGGCCAGGGCGATCGCGCAGCGCGCTTCAGTTCTTTTATTGGATGAGCCATTCAATGGCGTTGATGTGCGTACGGAAAAGTTGATGGCTGAATTATTTTTTCAGTTACGTACAGAAGGGCGCACGATCTTAATTTCAACGCATGATCTGAGTCATGTCAGAGATTTTTGTGATCTTGTTGTGTTAATCAATAAAACTGTCCTTGCTTATGGCGAAACGTCAAAAGTTTTCACTCCAGAAAATCTTTCTTTGGCGTTCGGCGGTCTTCCTCCAGATTTATTAACGGGAAATAGTTCTTCGGGGGATTCTTGATTAACTTTCTATTCGAGCCATTGCAGCATGCATTTATGGTGCGGGCTCTCCTGATAAGTGCAACGGTTGGCGGTGTTTGTGGGTTGCTCTCTTGCTACATGACCCTTAAGGGGTGGGCTCTAATGGGCGATGCAGTTTCCCATTCAGTTCTGCCAGGTGTCATTTTGGCTTACATCCTCGGGCTCCCTTTTTCCGTTGGTGCCTTTGTTTTCGGTGTGGGATCAGTTGCCACGATTGGCTTTGTAAAGCAAAAATCTCGTATTAAAGAAGATACGGTTATTGGCCTTGTTTTTACTGGCTTTTTTGCGCTTGGATTGGTTTTAGTATCAAAGACTCGCAGTAATATTGATCTTGGTAATATTTTATTTGGCAATGTACTGGGTATTTCTAGTGCTGATATTCAACAGACTTTGTTGATATCAGCAGTTGTGACAGGCGTGCTTTTGTTGTTTCGGCGCGATTTGCTGTTGTTTTGTTTTGATCCTACCCATGCACGTTCTATTGGGATCAACACCGGTGTGCTCCACTACTTGCTTCTTTCAGTGCTTTCCCTTGCTGCGGTAGCTGGATTGCAAACAGTGGGCATTATTTTGGTGGTAGCCATGCTCGTTACTCCTGGAGCAACAGCTTATTTACTAACCGATCGCTTTGATCGGATGACTTGGTTGGCGATTTGCAGCAGTATACTTTCCAGCATTGTTGGTGTGTATACAAGTTATTGGACAGATAGTTCTACAGCAGGCTGTATTGTTCTTGTTCAGACAGGCTTGTTTGTTGTTGCTTTTCTGTTTGCGCCTAAATACGGAATCTTGCGCCAACGGTTCAACTCCTCGTTGCCAATTTCCATGTTGCCTAAATAATGAAATGTAGCTAGTTACAGAAATAGTTTGTTTCTCTCTGGCAATGCAACGTTTACGTAAGATGGTTGTTGGTGCTTTTGTTCTGGGTCTGACGTCCTTTGCTGTCGTTCCCCAAGCCTTGGCTGAACGTAAAATTCAAGTTTTTGACAATACGATTACTCTTGACGAGGTTTTAGCAGCGCAAAAAGGCTGGTGTTCAGCTGTCCTTGCGATCAGTGATGCCTATCAGCAAGGCGGATTCAGATCTGCAAAAGCAAAAGCAGAGAGTGTGATTGATACTGCATATGGCTTTCAATTTGGTCCTGTTGCATTCAAACCTACTTACGCCATAGGGGATGGATCATTTCGTCAGGACCGGGCTGGAGCACTGGCCTATTTTGTTGGACCAGATCCCACCATCAAGTTGTTTGGTAAGGATCAGGGGTTTGCCACTTATCGCCACTGGACCAGCTGCGATGTTGTTGATGATGTTGTGCAATTGTTTGGCCAGACAGCGAACACCATGGGTTTCGTGAAGCTTGTTGATGCAAAGGGTGGTGTTGCAAGGCCCGAAAAAACTTGGACATTTTGGAAGACCAAAGCTGGAAGTATTCGTATCGTCCTTCACCACTCTTCACTCCCTTTTGACGCTCGTTAGAGAAATGAGAAGTCCAGCAAGACCTGATGCATCACACTGAAGTTGTTGCCAACAAATCAGTCATGCATGTCGTCACATCCGCTGGACTTCTGTTGTCTTTGCTGACTGTCAGTACGCCAGCGCTGGCTCATCATGCGGTTGGCGACCATCACAGCCAGGTTGAGTTGGCTATGGGAGAGGAGCCCTCTTCTTCAGGCGTGAGCTCCGCGCCAGTAAAAGCTCTCTATGACACAAAAGCCGAGGCCGAAAAAGCAGCCTCGTTGTTTAATTGCAAAGGTGCTCATCAGATGGGGGCTAAATGGATGCCTTGCAGTGGCCATAACCATGGCTCCAGTGCAGGACACTGAATTCGAACTGAAGTAGAACAGTTCATCGGTTCTAGTGGGGTTCAGCCACCAGAGGTAACGGGGAAAGAGCGGTGAAATTCCGTCGCTGTCCCGCAGCTGTGAACTGCTGAAAACTCTTCAGCAGAAGTCAGAACGCCCGCCGATTTTTTTCAATCGACGAGGATCGACCATTGATGTCCAAACGAATCACCAGTCTCTTTATGGGTCTCGGATTTTTTGCTGTAGCTGGGTTGTTACTCACGTCTGCTGGCCCCGCTGCTGCCCACCATCCCTTCGCGATGCCTGAAGGAGGTGAAATAAATGCGGTGCAGGGATTGCTCAGTGGAATTGGCCACCCCCTGCTCGGCCCTGACCATCTCCTCTTTCTGCTGGCAATTTCATTCATTGGACTTAGGCGCCCAGTGGCTTGGGTTCTTCCCCTTTTGGCATTCGCCCTTGGAGGAGCGGTCTTAATGCAATTCTTTCCCCTCCCCTCCAGTCTTGAGCCTGCTGGTGAGGCGCTCGTCTCACTGAGCTTGGTGGTTGAGGGTTTGATCGCTCTCAATCTCATTCCTGCAGGACTCTTGCTGCCGGTCATTGGATTGCATGGGTATCTGCTAGGTGGGGCGATTATTGGAGCTGAATCCACGCCTCTCCTCACTTACTTCTTGGGTCTGTTGATTGCCCAAGGTGCCTTGCTTCTTGCTGTCAGCCTGGGCTCGAAGCGATTGTTGAATGCTCTTGGCGATCAGGGCAAGCGTGTTGCTGCAGGGATTTGGATTGGTATTGGCGGAGCTTTCGCTTGGGCTGCACTGGTGGCTTAACACTGTCAGATTCATTCCATAACGATCTGCAGCAACGGCACCACCGCTGCTTCAGATCTCCTGAGAATGGAGGCAATTGAGATACGGCAACATGCGTTTTTTTATACCTTCTGCGTTGGCCTTGCTCTTGTTCTTCGCCGTGCCACGTAGCGCATTCGCATTTGACACGGTTAGGGGAGGCCAGATTTTTAACACCAACTGTGTTGCTTGCCATGCAGGTGGCGGCAATGTTGTGAAGGGCGAGCGCACGCTTCGACAGGCTGACCTTGAGGCTTTTCTCCCTAATTATCTGACTGGTCATGACACAGCGATCGTGGCTCAAGTGACCTATGGGCGAAGTGCAATGCCCGCGTTCCTAGATGTGCTTAGTGAAAATGAAATTAATGATGTGGCGGCCTATGTTGAAGATCAAGCCAGTCATGGATGGAGCTGATTGCTTCAGGGTTTGATGACTCGTTTTGCTACAAGTTGGGCCATTTTTCAAGGCCTTTTAATCGAGGCGCTTCCATTTCTTCTTCTGGGAGTTTCAATTGCCGGTTTCGCGAGGTGGTTTGTTCCGCAGTCAGCATGGGTAAAGCGCCTTCCACGCAATCCACTTCTCGCCCCAGTGGTTGGAGCATTGCTTGGTTTTGCCCTTCCAGCTTGTGAATGCGGCAATGTGCCAGTGGCAAGGCGCCTGCTTGCGAGTGGTGCCCCCCTGGGGACTGGCTTCGGTTTTTTATTCGCGGCACCAGTCCTTAATCCGATTGTTCTTGCGAGCACCTGGGCAGCCTTTCCTGATCAGACCTGGTTGCTTTGGGCTCGCCCAATCGGAGCGTTTCTGATTGCGATCGCCCTCAGCACTCTGCTTGGACTCCTTCCTGAATCGAGATTGTTAGCTTCCGCTTTGCTCGAAGAGCGACGGCTGAATCAACCCCTATCCAGTGTTGGGTTGCTGCAACGTCGGAGTGGTTTAGTTGGTGTCTCCTCCAAAGTGCCCGAACCAAGAGCGGCGAATTCTTCGCTTCGACCCGCAGAATTGCTTCAGCACGGCACACGCGAATTCCTCAGCCTTCTCACATTGTTGGTCTTTGGATGTGCCTTAGCTGCTGCGGTGCAAACTTGGCTGCCGCGAAGCTGGCTGTTGGCACTCGGGTCTAGCCCGACTGTCTCCGTGTTGGCTCTGATGGTTTTGGCCCTTGTTGTGTCGGTCTGTTCCAGCGTGGATGCATTTCTTGCACTCGGTTTTGCCGCTCAGGTCACGCCTGGAGCCTTGCTGGCCTTTCTTCTTCTGGGTCCGGTCGTGGATCTCAAGTTGGCTGGGCTGTTCACTGTGCTCCTATCAACTCGAGCGATTGCGATCACTGCTCTTTCAGCGTCTTTACTGGTGTTGCTGATCGGTCAATGGGTCAATCTTGTGCAGCTCTGATGCCATGACTTCCCTGACTCGTATCCGACAAACGCCGTATCTGCCTCCCCTGGTTTTGCTGCTCTGGGGATGGTTGTTGGTTTGGAGCAGCCTTTCTCCTCGCTTGGATTTGCTTCTCAATGCGGTTTTCCATCCTGTGGTTGCCATTGCTGGTGTGGTTTTGATGGTGTTCGGTGCTTTACAGCTGCGCTCTGTTCATCGTTTGAAAGCTCCTTCAGCTCCTCTGAGTTGGCTTGTTTCTGCTGGGGTGGCCTTGCTGATTTTGTTGTTTCCACCCTCACCATCCTTCAGTGATTTGGCTGCTAATCGGACTGATAATTTGCCCGAAGCGCCTCGACTGAGTTTCTTCCTTCCGCCAGAGCAACGCACACTGACGGAATGGGTAAGGTTGCTGCGCAGTCAACCTGATCCAAAGTTGCACGCTGGAGATCCTGTACGGATTAGTGGTTTCGTGCTTCAGAGAGTTGGGGAAGAACCTCAGCTCGCTCGTCTCACGGTTCGCTGTTGCCTAGCCGACGCCACCCCGGCTGGGCTGGCGATTGAATGGCCGGAAAATGCAGATCCGAAGCCCGACCAATGGCTTGCAATTAATGGAACGATGACGGCAAAGACCAGGAATGGACAGCTCATCAATGTGGTGAAGCCGAGCACGATTACGGAGATTCCAAGACCTGAGAGACCTTTGGAACCATGAGCTCACCCTTCGGTAGCTCATTGCCTGGTAAGTCACAGCTCTTGATTGGCATCTTGGCAGGACTAGGACTTGTCGCGTTGGTTCAGCAGCAGATTTTGTTGCGTCGGTTGCCGCAGTTGCGATCAGTCTCTATTCAATCGATTCGATCTGGTGCTGCGGCCCTGGATGTTCGTTTCAGCCGGCCGATGAATCGTGAGTCGGTCGCTGAGAACAGTCTTCTCACACCACATCAGCTTCATCAGTGGTTTGGTCAGCAGGATCGGTTTCGATTGCTTTTGGATCCTGAGGCGGTGATTCTTTCGCCACAGAAGCTCAACCTTGCTGGTAAAGATCGAAGGGGACTGTCCATTCGTGATCGAACGCTTTGGTGGGACCCTCGTCCACATCTTTTAGCTGTAGTGGTGACGAAGGATGGGGAGCAGCTACAGCTGCGTCGAAAAAATGGCGATTGGCTGCCTTTGTCGTCTTTTCAGGAGCGCATTCTTCAGCTTGAGCCACTTGGAAATGGAGAGGGGGTTGCGTTTGTGACCGATAACGCGCCATCTCAACTCGAAGTATTGCTTCAACAACTCACTCCACGTGCCATTAGTCAGCAGGTTGATGGTTTGGCTGATCCTCTTCCAGGTGAAATCGAATCATTGGCTTCTGGGTCACTTTTATTTGCACATCTGAGCAGTAATCAGCGTGGAGAATTACTTGTTCAAGTGGGAGGCATTGAAGCTGGAAGCGACAGTACTTGGATTCGTAGTGCTGAATTCGCGCGTCGAAATTTAAATCTGGAGGGATCAGGTGCGATCCGCCTCTTACCTGACGGCAGCGGAATGGTTGTCCCTTCCTATGAAGGTCTTGATCTTTTGCCGATGAACGCAAATGGAGAAGACAGCTCTGCTCAGAGTTTGCCTGGAAGTCGCGAGCTGAAGGCCTTTTGCACTGGTTCTGGCCGTGCTGTATTGCTAAGGAATTGGCCCGACTACCGCCGTTCGATTGAGTTAGTGATTCCTGGACTACCTCCACGTCAGGTCTGGTTGGGCGATGCAGGGGTTATGGCAGCCGCTTGCGATAACGGTGGAGAGAAACTTTGGATTGTTCTTCGAGCTGCTTCTCCAGATATTCAAGATGAATTGCTACTTCTTGATAGCTCTGGAACGGTGCTTAAGAGAAAACGAATGAATGGTTGGTACTTAGCGTCTGGCGCAGGGCTTGATTTCGATCCGGCTACGAATCGTCTTCTCACCGTGATGCGCGATAGCGATGGGGAGAGCAGTCGAGCAGCACTGATTGATGGAAGCAGTCTTGATCTTGAGGTCCTCGCGCCTCAAGTGGTCTTGGCTCGTTGGTTGCCTTCAGGGGGCCAACTGGACAACTTTTTTCAGTTTCGTCAATAGGTTTCAGATCACTGAGCCTTTGGTTCTGGTCGGTCGGGTACTGACTTCTGAAGGTGTAGAAGTTCACGACTGAGATCGGGTTTTGTTGAATGACCGCTCAGTTTCATGGCGGTGGGCACCTAGGGCACTTTGATTGATCTTGATGGTCAACCTGGCAAATCCACTTTGATGTACCTCTCGTAGACTTGCTATAGCTCGTCTTGAACCACTCAGAAAGTATTTTGAATATTTTGCGCGCCGAGTATGGCGGAGTGATCGTACTTAAATATCTACTCTCTAGGGATATCTTTGTATTTTTCCATAGAAATTCTGCTTACAGCATTCAATAAACATGATCGTTAGGGAAATTTCTAGATTCATTAAGTAGGTAAAAGGATTATTTTTTAGTTTCTAATTTTTGATTTTCTTGCTAGGACATGATTTTGAGGTGAGTCATGAATCACAATGATGAGGCTCGACGGTTAGCTGTCAGCCGTCTTAGCCGTAAGAGGGCTTATCGCCATCAAGTCACTAATTATTGCGGTGTCAATGCAATTTTGATTGGTGTTTGGGCCCTTACTGGATTTGGTTTTTTCTGGCCGATCTACCCAATTTTTGGTTGGGGCATCGCCCTTGTGATTCAAGGTTGGAAGCTGACCCATCCCCACCGTCATTCGTTTACTGAAGAGGAAATTAACAAAGAAATGGAGAACCATTAATTGAGGATGTAATTCATTGGTGCGGGTTCTTCTAAATGCGTACTTTGCCCACTTCAGCTTTGAGTGGATCCCGCCCTGTCCCAACTAAAATGGGTTGACGAGTAAAAATTTCAACTTTAATCCCACTTTTGGCCACTACGATTATGGCCCTGCTCAGAAAAAATATTGCCAAGACCGATGCTGCAGGCCAACGCAGAGTTTCAATGATGGCAAAAAGGTCAGACATGGCTGAAACGAATTAAAATGTGATTGGAATATTAGAGGATGTTTACCTGGGCGAAATGAAACTATATAAGCAATTAAGACTAAATATAATCACGCTTAGACGAAGAATATTGAAACTTAAATTTATCACCGCTGAAGTATGTTCGATTAATGATTACATTTTTACCCTTCAAATAGTAGCCTTCTAAGTAAACGTTACCGACGGTTCTTGATTGTTTCATCAAATGAGACGAGGTTAAAGTGTCTCTGGTCTCAGTCTGCTAGGACGGTAAGAAATTAGAAATTTTTGTGCTTGACCACTTGTCCGTTTAATCGCAGTGATTAGATCTTCCCCTGTATTCCAAACCCAAAGCTGATCGTCATACATTTTTTCTTGAATAGAAGTGGCAATAGGCTTTCCATGTCTGGCGCTTAGCCCCGCTAGGACTTCTGTCATATCATCCATGCTGAATTCGTAAGCAAGCGACTCGAGCCCCCCTTGCTGATCCATTTCCAAGGTCAACTGAGTAACAGGGAGTTGGTCGAGATGAACATGACGAGCGATGAGGCGTTGATGATTGTTGTTTTCATATTGAATGTTTCCATTGAGGTGGGTATTGATCTCTGCTTCAGGCATTCCCCAGGCCAGTCCTTCAACGCAAGCAAATGTTGGTGATGGCCTAATGATTAAACAGGCCATCACTGCAAAGGCGAAAAGTGCAAAGCGCACAGTTCGAAACATGGCTTAGTGATTCGAGGTTTACCTATGAGTCTGATTGATTTCAGCAAAGACTTTGCAAAACAAAGATAAAGCTCTTGTTCGGGTTCGCTTGAAAAGCTATTGATATGAGCAATGCTGATGTTTTGTCCTGACGCTTGTATAAACATCTGGTTTTAGATATTAATTCCTAGTGTGCTTGCATACTGCTTTCAATAATTCGATTTATCTGATTGTATTTATAGTTTTGCTTGGTAATCATGCTTTTATTTAGCCTCATGCTTTCTCAATAACTTGCCTCTCGCTCATCTAGTGGGGGAATCATGACTTTGATGTTTATATTCATAAATCGCCATGACTTGAATTAGAAACTTTGATTGGATATCCAGTGTTAAAAGTTTATTGTTTTGATTAGGCTTCTAAAGTAATTAAATGTCCTTGTGCATATTGTTATTCTTTATTGATTGTGCTTGCATTGATTAGTTACAAATAAAATCGCTTTCAATTTTGAATTTGCCTGTTGCGCTGTGCCATTGCATTTTATTCGTTGCTTCTTCACGGGTTTCATTTCCAATATTGCTGAAGTACCAGCGTCTTATTTTGTTCTTAGCTTTCCCGCACTTAACAAGAATTACATTATTATCTGAATCTTGATAGGAATACTCATTATCTCCCATCTTTTGAATATTTTTAATGTAAATCTTTTTTGATTTGGCCGATGTTTTAATCTCAACCCTTTCTTTATCTGTCTTTACTTCTGCATTGACATGGCTAATGTTCGGTATGTATAAAAGAATGCTAAAAATAATGGCTAGGTGTTGCTTCTTGATCTCGTGGTGACGCATTTCGACCTCTTAGCGAAAAGAGAGTTCTAAAACGTTGATGCTACAACCTTAGTTGATGGACGCCTGCTCTGCTCTATTGGCATTTTTAGATCGTTCTGATGTTCTGTTAGGAACAATACTTGTTTTAACGTATTATGTTTTCAGTGATTGTCTCTTCACGCTTCTATTTTTATTAAGCAGGAAGGCTTTGAATGATGTTTAAGGTTGCTAATTAAATAAGTTTTCAGTTCAGATCGTTTTATTTATGGTTAGATCCTGCTACTGCTTTCACACACCTGTTCTGAATTTTGTTCTTCTCAATGGCCTAACAGTTCAGTCGGTCTTGTTCAAGCGCTAATTTTTTCACTTTATGCCTCATTGCATGAAATCGTTAGATTGACTGCTGCGACTGGGTTCTTGCAATTGAAATCCTCTACTAATCTATCTATCTCACGAAGGAATAATACGAACTTGTCACAATCTTTTTTTTTGTCGTATTGTCATGCGAGAACACAAGGAGAAATGATGGCTGAAATTCAAAGGAGGATTCGCTTTAACACGATCAGTATGAGTGTGTTAATGATCACCATTGCTGTGGGTGTTCTTACTGCTATGTGGATGTATGCAGACGCACTTGTCTGATAGTTATTCTACGATCAAATTTTTGTTTGTTTTCACAAATTAGTGATATTATTTGTATGTATTTTGGCCAACCTGTTTTTTGCTAACGACTCGTAAAATAAATAGCTGATGGTCATTGAATTTAATTGGTATTAATATATATGATTACAGCTCTAGATCATTCTTTTGAAAGGATTGATCTCCCTAGTTGTTGCGCTGAGTTTGACAAATCTTTCGATCTCTTCTTGAGTCCGGCGTCGTTTTTGTCAACTGAGTCAGAGATGGTCACATCTGTCGTGCCGATTCACTCCACCAACCCGTTATTTTGTATAGATGGGTATTTCAGAAGATCAGGTCAAGACGTTGGTCGAGCAGATGTCTGTACCTTTAGCTGTTATTGCAGCTGATGTGAAGGCAAGACTTGTTTGGGATTTAAACTTTCCTGTGGCTGTTATCGATGCTCGTCATGACCCACCTCTTTTTACACAATCTTCCGTTGGAAGTTTGGGAAATATATTGCGTGTATCCACAAAAATTGATCACCCTTTAATTCGAGAACTTTTCTCTATTTATCCTGATCGTGGCGCCGAGGCAGCTGTTGACGAGATGTTGAATGGCCAAAATGGTGATGAGTTTGCTATCGTGTTTCAAGAATATCAAGATGAGAAGAAAGCCGGAACATTGATGTGGGGAGCTGATGATTTGTCAAGCTTTGTTGTGAAATCTAGAACCTGTTTTGAAGATGACGAGTTAGCAATAGCAGCCGTATTTCCCGCCGAAATAGGGGAAGAGGGTCACGCTTTAGCTACTTTTGGAATCCCCTGGAGATATTTTGACGTGTGATTGCTTCTTGGCTTGAATTCAGTGATAGACAATGCCTAAATTTTTTATTTCCTTTTTATCCTCTATATTATGTTTTGAGCTTATTACAATTACGCTAATTACTGATGCGGAAGGCATCGATGATGTATATTTCTAAGGCTGTCTTTTGGCACATTGTATGTTTGTTTTTAGGCCGACTGAAGTATTACTACAAGGATTAGAACCCCAAGGCCAATCAACCACCATTTCCAGCGACGATTAATACTACGTGTATTTCTTTGATAGGTTCTATTGATATTGCCTTGGCCTGCTGGTGTGCCGCATTTCGTACAGACTAATCGGCCAGCGAGGGAACGGTCTGCGCGAAATGAGTTGGATCCACAGCGCGAGCAGCGTCCGCTGAATGCCATAACGATTTGCTCCGAAAGCTTATTAGCGCTGAGGAATGTAATCAGTACTTATTGAGTATAGGGTTTCATGAACTTTGAGACAAGCAAACTGCTGTAGCGGTATTATCGAAGTCATATCTTGTCATAAGTTCAACATTTTATGGGTTTATTACTAAGTCACTTTGTATTGGTCTATTTAGATTCTTATTTATATTTTTATTTTTAAAAGGAACTCTTTTGACTTTCTAGATTTTTTGAAGATTTCTCTTTTTGAAAGCCTTTTGTTCTATTGGATGTTTCATTTATTATTGGTTTCTTATCTACGCGCTGTGTGGCTTTTTACTTCCATCGATCTGTCCTTTCTTGTTGATCTTCAGTTGATGGTTGGTGAACCCACTGTTTGCAGGTCTGCTGGGGTTCACCATGCCACGTATAATTTCTGTCAACTCTTGAGAGGTGTAATAGCCTCGACTCTTGGATGATGCACCGGTATGGATAACACAGCTAAAATTGATGCCTTACAGCTGATGCTCACCGATCTAAGAACTCGCAACGAGCCCATACGCCATAAAGCTGCATTCAGAGGTTGTCAGCCAGAGTTTCAAGCCCTGGTTACAAAATTAATTCAACAATTAGAGTCTGAGTTGCTACAGGAAAAGCAACTCTCAAGAGAAAGTCAAGTAGCGCATTAATGGCCAAAAGGTTATATTTCTATTAATTTTTGATTTTTGTTCGAAACATTGACTAATAACAATTTTTCTGAGCGACAAACATTGTGATCAGTTTTATTGCATAAATTCAAAAAGTTTGCCAGAACTTTTTAATTTTTCAAGCTCGTCATGCCCACCAATGGCTTGACCATCGACAAAAACTTGAGGGAATGTTGACATTCCACTTCGATTCTTGCATTTCTGGAAAATGTGATCGTTATCTACCGTAATTACTTCATGAGGAATGTTATGAGCGTGTAAGATTCTCAGCGCACTGGCGCACCATGGACAACCTGGAAGCACAGCGATTTCCATGCGTGTGAGGCTTGGTTTTTGGTTCGCCTCGCCTTGTATGAGAACTCCCAGTAAGAGATCAGCACTTTTTAAAACCAATGATCCTGTTTCTAGATGTCCTCCCCAAACTTGGCAGGCGCCGTCAGAAAGGCTTAAGTGCAGATGAACTTCATCGAGGGCAAAGGTTCCATTCAAGGTGATGATCTCTAGCTCGCCTTCTAAGACCGTGTTCGTTGTGCGACCGGGGCATCGAAACGATGCATGGGATAAATTCCCAACAATTCCCAGCAAAAATCCGCTTATTCGTCTCTTTTCCGCTTCTGATGAGATCGATTGCAGAAGGTCTTGTCCGGGTTCAAGATGAAGAGTCAGAGTGTCCATCAGCTAATCCACACCCCCAACTGTTTCGAAAAGACTAACCGGCGACATGCGAAAAAATACAGTAAGGTTGTGTTTCGTACGCGTTACACAAGCGTGTCATTGTTAGAGAGCCTTCTTCAAGAATTACAGCAGCAGTTGACTGCTAATGATGCTCCTATTAGTGCAGGACAGGTTGCTGAAGCAGCAGACTCCGAGCGTCTCAACGTTACTCTTCCTTCTGGCGTGATGAATTGCTTAAAACAGCAGGCTCTCAAGGAAGGCCGGAGCTGCAGCAGTCTCGCTACTTTTCTGATCGAAGACGGTTTGCGTCGGCATACCTTCTTGAGTTGATTAAGTTCTTAATCTAAGAGTTTGTCCTTGATCCCTTTGGTTTCTCCATCTCTTTGCATGTCAAGTAATTCTATATTTAAATTGTTTCTAAGCTCGCTTCCCATAGGGAGAATGAATCCATATGTTTGTATTGCTAAGTGAAAATTTGCCAATTTAAGTTTGAGCCCCTTGTTTTGCTTTAAGTAATAGCGTAATGGTGCCTCGTCAAAAATTACTCCTTCCACTTTTCCCTTTTCTAGTAAGCCAATGGCTTCGTTTAAATCGTCCGTTATTAACGCATCTGTTTCGTAAACTTGTCCCCATTTTTGGCTTGTAGTTCCATCAATTACGGCTATCGTTTTACCTCTTAAATCGGATTTTGTGCGAATGGCTGATGGAGCTATGCGTGCAAGTGACAATGTAAAGGCTGATGCTAAGCCTGCCGTGATTGAAGAAACGGCAACTAGCGACATGACCATCCAAATTCCTGCTATTGCTCTGCCACTCCGAGATAGCGGAGCCCTGTCTCCGTATCCGACAGTTGTTAATGTGACTAATCCAAACCACATCCCATTGCCAATTCCATGCAGATATTGCCGTGGAAACTGTGCTGGGTTTTTACGTCTCTCTGCCAACCAAATCAAGTTGCCAAAAATGAATAGTAGAGTTAGCAAACCTCCAATAGATGATAAGGCTGCCCAACCTATGAAAGGACGGAGTCGTGTGATTAAACTTGGTGCTTTCTGTGGGACTAGTAAGCCTTCATATCCATGAAAATAAGGCTGAGTAAAATCAATTTTTGGATTTGCTAATCGATTAGGTGTAATGCTGATTGGACCAATAGCCACATCAATAGTGCCATTAGAAACTGCTTTTATGTTTGCCTCAGTACTTTTCTGAACAATGAATTTATAGGGTTGGTCGAGACGTCTCGCAACGCTCTTCCAAATTTCAATACTAATTCCTCCTAATTCACCATTCTGATCAGTCACAAATGGAGGGGAGCCGCTCACACCCACCCGTAATTCCTTCGCTAATACTGGAAATGGCAGCGATAGAAACAGAATGCCAGTTAAAAGTAGTGCTCGCATAGCAATGGCTTTAATCGATTATCGCCTCTCAAGGCGGCGAACGATGATTCCCATGGCCATCAGTGATCCAAGCAGTGCCAAGAGTAAGGCGAGTGTCATGAGGGCGGAAATTCTAGGAACTAAAAGACTCTCATCCCTTGCTTCGAAAAGGAAGGCACTTGAAGGTTTGTTTGAGCTCAATCCAAACGGATTCTCTCTCCTACGCTAGTGATTATGATTTTTAGTGCTTGTAGAATTGCTTAGTGGCCTGAAGGTGTGCTTAACGGCGTTCGTGGGATGAGCCTCTTTGACTGAAGAGCGCACAACAACTGATCAAGGTGATGCCAACGATTCCTCCTTTGATTTTTCTTGGAGGTGGAATCATGAGCACCTGGATTTTTTGCCTGAGAAGGCCGTCTGGCGACCTGCTGGCAGAGAACTTCTTATCGCCGACCTTCATTTGGGCAAAGCTGAGGTTTTCCAAGCTCACGGCATTCCACTTCCAAGTGATGGAGATCGTGGAACCTTGAATCAACTGTTGGCCCTCTGCTCACGATTGCAGCCCAGGGTTCTGATCGTTCTGGGTGATCTGATACACGGCCGATTGGGGCTCACCGCATCTCTTCGTGAAACTTTATTAGCCCTTCCTTCTCTCATTAATTGTCCAATCAAGCTAGTGGGGGGAAATCATGACCGTCATTGCTGGATCTCAGACCTACCGCAGCATTCGAGCTACCAGCTCGGAAAACTTTGGTTAAGCCACGAACCTGAATGCTCTACTGAAAAAGACTCTTTGCTTAATGTTTGCGGACATATCCACCCAGTTGCGAGCGTCAGTTCTGGAGCAGATCGACTTCGTCTTCCCTGCTTCGCTTACGACAATGTTGAGGAGAGATTGTTGATCCCTGCGTTTGGTGAGTTGACGGGAGGGCACGAATGCGGTCACCGTTACCGCAAATGGCTGGTGGTTGAGGGCACCATTGTTTCTTGGCACAACCCCGCACCCCGATCTCGAAGACGGAGGCTGGTTCGGTGAAACGAACCCGGACAGCACCCGCTCGTGCAGCCAAAACGTCTCGACGCAGGAGACGCAAGCCCGTCAAACAGCGCTCGAATGGTCTTCGTAAGCGTTGGTTCATTTTTGTTGTCCCACTAGCGGTCTTCACGGCACTCGTTGCCCTTGCACCTGCCATCCCTGAAAAAAAGGAGTTGGCGACGCGGCCAACTCAAATTTCCAATGCTGATGCTGGTCCTTTCCTCTACCAGCCTGATGATGAGGTGTATGCCCTTGACTTCGATCCTCGTGACGTACGTCTTGGCCTTTTGGAGGGCTGGGATCGTGAGCAGGATGCTTTCGAAGACACTGCTGCGCTTGCTTACGTCTCAGGGCCAATGTACGAGAGACATATTGATGAGTTTGGACGAGAAATCACAGTTCCGCTTGGCGATTTGAAGCTGGGTAGCAGGGTCTGGCGTGGACGCAATCGAACCGCGTCAAGGCAACGAGCCTTCATCGGAATCCTTAAAGATGGCACCGTTGATTTCGGATATGGCGAGTTAACCCCTGATCGTGCCCAGCGTTACGACATGTTTGTTGGCGGATTGCACAGCATCTACAACGATTTAGAAGATCCTCCTGAAAGCTACAAAGGTGCTTACAGCATCAGCATGGGACAACGGATTCGGTATTACTTACCAAGAATCCGCATGGTGTATGGCTTGAAGTCCAACGGCCGGATTGAAATGCTGATGAGCAAGGAGGGGCTCACGCTTGAGCAGACAAAAGATTTGGCACGCAGACGCGGCTTAGTGGCGGCTTACATGCCAGACCACGCTTCTAAGAGTCGACTGATCATTCCAGGAGTGAAGGGTTTCACTGAGGAAGACGCCAACTGGATCAGTGGAGGGGCAACCAGCTTTGTGCATGTGCCTTACCTGCTCAGACTGAGCGAACGTCGTGTCTCTCTTGCAGGAGGTCTGATGTCTGATTTGACCCAACGCATTGAAACTAACAATGGATGTGATGGAACATCTGACTGCCTTGTGTTCTTTGGTGGCCAGTTGATGGATCGTGCGTTGGCGGGATTAAATCGTGTGATGGAAAAGGGAGTTGAACCGATTGCTCGAATGATCTGGGCTCCCAAACCAAGTCCAGGTTTAGATCGCGATGAGGCGCAATCACCCAATAAAGAAGCTCCCATTAGTCCACCGCTTAGAGAACCACCGATCACGGCAGACCCGCTTGTGCTCCGAGGGGGGCCTGAATTGGGAATTCAGCAGGAAGAGTCTTTTTATCCAGATGTGGAGTCTCAGCCATTTGATCTCGACCTGCCGCCTGATTTGCCACCACCAGTGCTGCTTCAGGAAGATCAGGTGCTTCCAGAGGATCCAGAAGCTTGGCCTCAGCCCGTGCCACCAACCCCTCTGTTTGATGAAGGGGAAGCCGTGTTATCAACTGACGATGATGCAACCAAAATCTATGGAGCTCCCCCTCCGCCGGTGCTCCCTCCGCCTCCTTTGCCCAGAGCTCTTAACTGAAGTGAGCTAACGCCTAAAAAGTCCGTTGCAATCACCTTTTGGTGGATTGCTAAAACAAACGTTTTCGGGAGACCAATAGCCAACGGCTGGAAAAGTTAGTCCTTGACGGCGAGCTTCTGCGTTGACCGCCATAGCGCCGCGGGCTGAGATCAAAACATGTCCCGGTGCTTCAACCTGATCCAAAAATTTTTGTTCGGGCATCTCGCGCATTGGAGAAGGTTGAGCCTGCAGGGGAGACGTCATGCAGGTTGAAATCACCAAAACGAGGAAGGGATTAAAACGCATGGCTCAGTTGGATGTCACGACGACAGGTGTTCCAACGTCCACTTGATTGAAAAGGCTGATCACGTCTTTATTCAGCATGCGGATACACCCAAGGCTGACAGCAGCTCTTAAGTTGACCCAGTTTGGCCAAGCTGTGCCGTGAATGGCATATTCACCTGCACCTAATTGAAAATAAGCCATGTACCTAACTCCCACTGGATTCTTTGGACCAGGAGCGATTACTTTGCCTTTTTTGTGATAGACCGGCGCATCTTCCATGCGAGTGATCTCATAATTTCCAGACAGCGTTGGCGATTCAGGAGCTCCGATAGCTACGGGGTATTGAGCGACCACTTTTCCTGAATCGAACAGTTTTAAGTACCGATCCTTCAAGCTGATTTCGATTGTTTTGTCAGCGCGAGCTGGGAGTTGCATCGCTGATGCAACAACCGTTAGGCCGATGCAAAGCAGCAATCGGCTGATCAATGAAATCGACATGCAGCGAACGTTGAACTTTACGTATTTTGACTCACCAAAAGAGGGAGCTACCGTCTTCGAACGTTTGATCAACAACCAATGATCCGCACATCGCGCCAGAAGACCTTTCAAAAACTCCATGGCCGAGTGCTGCTGATCTGCACATTGCTGGCATCAACAGTGGTCAGCCCAAGAATCTCTCTTGCAGGTTTTAGCGAAGAACAGCTTGCAGGTTTCGAAGTCACTGAGTTGAGAGGCACCGTCAGCGAAGCGCTTCCAAGCGAAAAGGTAATTGAAATTATTGACCCTCAGGGGCATAAGGAAATTTATACAGTTGGTTTTGATTTAAAACCTCTCAGCCTGAAACCCGGGGATGACGTGAGTCTTTCCATTCTCGATGGATTGCTTGTGGACCTTGAGCCAAGCAAGGATCAAGAGTTGAGTTTCAGTCGTGAAGACATCATCCTTCCAAATGACATGGGGAGGTTGAAGAAGGGGATGAGGGTTGCTCTTGCTTCAGGTACAGGCAAAGTCATCAAGCTTGATCATCAAGATGGGAGTCTCAGCTTGATGGGTCCATTAGGGGGCATCCATAATCTCGATGTTCTTGCCAGTCCAGGGAATGATCCTCTTGAGGACTTGAACGCTGGAGACTTCATTGATTTCAGGTTGGTGCAGCCCATCGCTGTTGGAGTTCGCAAACTTCCTGATTCTTCGCGCAGTCGTTCGGCCTTAGAGGCTCCCCTGGCTGCCAATCTCATGTCTGGAATGACTCTGAAGGCTGAGCTTCTCGAATCGTTTGAGATCACTCACCTTCACGCAACTGTGATGCGTCTTCTGCCTGAGGAGAAGGTGCTTGAGGTTCTGGACCCTGAAGGGCACAACTTTCTAGTGACCTCCGCTGTGGACCTCAACTCCTTGAAATTAAGTCCGGGGTCCGAAATTGATCTGGAGATTTTGGATGGGCTGGTGGTTGACCTACGCCCTTCCTCCAATAAAGCCTTGAGTTTTGAGCGTCAGGATGTTGAGCTGGCTTCAGACTTTGGACCTGTTCCTAAGGGCACTCGCGTGGCCATGGCCACAGGTAGTGCGGAAGTAGTGAGAATTTCTCGATCCGATCGAACGGTGACCCTCAGGGGGCCATTCGGAAAAGTCCACAATCTTGATGTCAGCAATCGAATGTCTTCAGAGATGTTCGATGAGCTAGCCCTGGGGGACCTAGTGGAATTTCGCTTTATCAAGCCTGTGGCGATTCGAATCACGCCACTCGCTTCTCGCTAAGCCTGACTAGATGCCAAAGCTCGGACGATGTCACCCCGTGTCAAAACACCCACGGGGCTTTTGTCGTCGTCCACCACGATCAGTCTCTGAGTACTGCGTTCATGCAGCAATGATGCTGCTTTGGGGAGAGGCAGATTCTCTGAACAGCTGTGAAGATCGCGCCGCATCAGATCACTCACCTTGGTTCCAAGAACTTGGTGCACTTGCTTATCCCAGTTAAGTGGATTTCGGAGATAAATCACACTGTCCAGCAGCATGACGTAAGGGCCGGCATCCACACCGCTCTCGCGGACCATGAGGTCTTGCTCTGTCAGCTCACCAATCAGAATTCCATTCTGATCAACCACTGGTAGGCCACTGATGTGGTGATCGCTCAGCAGACTGACAGCATCCTTTAATGCCGTTTCTGGCGTCACAGTCAACACGGGAGATGACATCACCTCTTTGACCGTCTGCTCAAGCACCATTGAATCCACGCATCTCAACGCATTCTGAGCCTTGATCTCTCCATGGCGCCTCTGGGCTGATCGACTAACCCTTGCTCGAGCCCTTATGGGGCTCCCGCTCCTTTTGGCCTTGGCCATGCAATACAACTCCCTGGCCTGGTGGTTGTTGCTTCTTGGAGGACTCAGCGATGCAGCTGATGGGTGGCTTGCAAGGCGAGCAGATGGAGGTAGTAGCTGGGGAGCCCGGCTTGATCCGCTGGCTGACAAGCTTTTGATCAGCGCTCCTCTGATCTGGTTGGCATCGGAGGGAAGTCTGCCGATCTGGGCGGTTTGGCTTTTGCTTGCTCGCGAATTACTGATCTCTGGTTGGCGCGGAGTGAGCAGTGATGGAGCACCAGCATCAGCTGCGGGCAAACTCAAAACGATTCTGCAATTCCTAAGCCTTGCGCTCATGCTCTGGCCCCCTCTTTGGGGAGATCAAGCCGTGGTCCAGGACCTGCGAACGATTGGTGCAGGCCTATTTTGGCTCTCTTTGATCCTCGCTCTCTGGTCAGCTTGGCAATACCTCAAATCTCCCCGATTAGAGAAAGGTCAGAGCTGAAGTCAGGTTCTGATGTGGGCCGCAATTTGTAATCACGTTGATAGCTGTCGACGAGACAGGAGCAGGCATCAAATCTGGGTTCCCAAGCCAGTTCACGTCTGACACGCTTGGTGTCAGTTAAGAAGTGACTCAACCTGAGAGGAAACGACTTTCGCGCTTTTGGATCCAATCCACTGGGGTCGAACGGGCGAAGATCCAATGCCTCTGGGTTTCGGCCACACGCCACAGCTGCGGCTTCGATCAAGCCAAGGAAGGTAATACCTCGGCTTGCGCTGCAGTTGTAGATCCGATTGCAAGAGGCATCCACTTCGAGCGATCGCGCCATCGCTTCTGCTAGATCCTCCGCATGGCCAAGCTGAGTGATCGTCTCTCCTGATCCAGGAAGGGGGATTGGGCGATCATTCACGATCCGGTCAAAAAACCAGCTTTCCACGGGGTTGTAATTCCCAGGTCCGACGATGTAAGTGGGTCGAAAACTGGTGAAGGGAATCCCTTG
>QCUL01000015.1 GCA_003210755.1 Synechococcus sp. AG-679-C18 | reverse complement strand
CAAGCTTGCCAAAAGCATTCACCAACAACATCAAGTCGAATAACGGGTAGGGCTTAAAAAGCTGACCCGTTACGAAGCAATGGCCTTGATTGTTTAGAAGTTACTGAAAAAACTCTATGCACCTCTAAACCTTTCGCAGCTAAACGTCACCGCTCGTTTCAGCTACGAAAGGGCTCAATATTTTCAGTCAAAAGATTCCCAAAGGACCCTTCTTTTTTCTGCAATACCCAGCACCTATATTCATCCAGCCAGAGAGACAAGCTTTCCCATAAGTTGGAGCCACCTCATAATAAATTGGAGATACACATGTAGTCCCTAAAGTATTAACGTAACCCATCGGACATTGATCATGTCCTTCTGCTTTAGGAATTTCACGCTGTGCGAGCGCTGCCGGGGCTCCCACGGACGACATCAACACAACAGCTGCCATCAAGTGACGCATTAGGGCTCAGCCAACCACAACTTCAAAATCCTAGACATCCAAAGGCGAACTGTCACCAACTACTGGTGTCCCAAGATTATGACCGCTAAAAGAACAAAGAGGCCAATGCCTCCATTCCATGCTTCATCGATGTTGTCGATAAAAAATGAATTGCCTCCAGAATATTAAATAGTGATGAGATTGACCATTGATCGCATAAAATCTTCTTGCAACTCGTAAAACAGCAAGTCTCAACATGGCTGCACTTTCAATGATCAAGCGCTAATCGCCTGGCTACTGATTAATTAAATTCAAACAATTGCGGGCAAAACAAGCAACAACATGAAGAAAAATTGGAGCGAAATCGCGCATCAATGGGAACAACTACGAGACATGACCGATTTCGATTTAACAGCACCTTGCATCGTGATTGATCAACACAATGAGTTAATGGAGACAACGCTTTCAGGCCTTTCCAATCATCTGAGAATATCCACAGCATTGGCAATGCCACAGATGAAACTTTATATGAATCTTGCAAAAAACATCGGCCCAAAAAGGGCCATGACGGCGATGCTTGAGACAACAAACAAGGATGCAGAGGAATTCATCACCCTTTATAAAGAAGCCCAGATTGATACTGCTCGCGATTGTTATGCCACCGTTGATGATCTTGTTGATGCCATCAAAACGGCAAAAAAAGGATTTGTCAGTAATCCCAGGAAGATCCTTGTGATTCAGATGAACCAAAAGCATGCAGATATCCTTCTTGTTGCTCCACCAACCGAGGAATGGGCAGACGAACTTGACCCTGCAGACTGACGTCACAGGATCGACGGAATATTTTGCATTCAGATCGATCAATCAGCGAATATTGCATCACCAGATCACAACGATTCCAATCTCGAATCCTGGACCTTTCGCCAGCGATCCCATAAATCAGGCCGGCGCTCCTCGGTTCGCTGCTCGCGCTGTTGTTGTCTCCAACGGGCCACCGCACCATGATCACCACTTCTCAACACCTCAGGCACGACGATTCCGCGGAAATTGGCAGGGCGTGTGTAATGCGAATGCTCAAGCAACAGATCGCTGTGACTCTCTTCCTCTAAGGATTCCGACGTGCCCACGGTTCCTGGCAACAACCGCACCACACCATTAATGATCGTCATTGCTGGAAGTTCACCTCCTGTAAGAACAAAGTCCCCTAGGGAGACTTCTTCGTCAGCAAGAGAACGAATCCGTTCATCAAAGCCTTCATAATGGCCGCATAAAAACACCAATTGGTCATACTGCTTTGACCAACGCTGAAGATCAACCTGACGCAGTGGTTGTCCCTGAGGGGACATCAAAAGCACTCGACGCCGTGGGAGAACAGGCACTGACTCAGCAGCTGCAAACATCGGTTCAGGCTTAAGCACCATGCCAGCCCCACCCCCGTAAGGCAGATCGTCAACCTTGCGATAACGATCAGTTGCATGATCGCGAGGGTTGTGAAGGTGTAACTCAGCAATGCCAGCCCCGAAAGCCCGACCAATCACACCAAGCTCGAGCAGGGGAGCAAAAGCCTGCGGAGCAAGGCTGATCACATCGAGTCGATAGGGAGCCATCAAACGTCAGTTCTGCGGACGGCTCACGCGCCTGATCTCCGAGCAAAAGCTCCCCTGTCTGGGGTGCCCGTCATCACCAACAGCAGTGGTGCTGCGCAGACGCAGGTTGGGTTTAGTGAACCAAATACGCTCCAATACGTCATCGCCATTGGGGGCTCGTACCTGAAGTTCCAAGCTGGCATCTGGAAGCAACTGCCAACGACCGGTTTGATCAGTGCCAGCTGAGTCAAGAGAAAGACGCCCATTGGCTTGAAACAAAAGAGTGCTCTTGCCACCCTCTGCTGGATTGACTTCCAAACAGGGCACTCCCTCTTCAATGGAAACTGACACCTCAATTTCGCCCCGTTCACTGCTGTGCCATTCCTGCTCAGATGCGTCCATCTGAAAGCGACTGCGAAGACTCATCCAGCGACCTGCACAAAGTGTGAGAAAACCGTCTAAATCAGAAGGAGGGAACGGAGTTTGATCGCTCATCACTCCATTCTCGCAGGCGCAGCACCCGCCACCTAATCCCCCACGTAACCCAACTCCGCAAGTCGAGCTGGCTTGCTTCTCCAATTGGGAACGACCTTCACAAACAGCTCGAGATAGACCGGTCCGTCGATCAAAGTCTGCATTTGCAGCCGAGCACCCTGACCGATGGTTCTCAGCATCGCCCCTCCCTTTCCAATCAGGATTCCCTTCTGGCTTTTGCGCTCTACCAGCACTGTCGCCAACACAGCCGTACGCACATTGCCCTTGCCCTTCGCGGGCATCTCTTCAATGCGATCAATGCTCACCGCAACGCTATGGGGGACCTCCTCTCGAGTATTGAGCAACACCTGTTCCCGAATCAGTTCTCCCATCAACAACCTTTCAGGTTGGTCACTCACCATGTCTGATGGATAAAGCGGAGGCCCCTCAGGCATCAAAGAGCTGATGGACTCAACCAAGTCAGGGCAGCCGTCACCACTGAGAGCACTGCATTGATGCACCGGCCAATTCGTATCGCTCAGAAGCTCGCGATAGGCCGCATTGGCCGCATCCTTGTGTTCTATGGGAACCAGATCCCACTTATTAAGGAGCACTTGCACCGGCAACGATTGCTGACGAAGCAACTGAATAATGAAGGCATCACCACGACCTGGAGGCTCGCATCCCTCAAGCAGAAGCAACACCTGATCCACTTCCCCAATCGCGGATCGGGCACTGCGAACAAGCCGTTCACCCAATAAGTGATGGGGCTTATGAATGCCAGGCGTATCCACCAGGATCAGCTGGGCCTTATCAGTTGTGAGGATCGCGCGCAGCCGATTACGGGTGGTTTGAGCCACGGGCGAGGTGATCGCAACTTTGTTGCCGATGAGTTGATTCACCAACGTGGACTTCCCCACATTTGGACGACCGATCAGCGCGACAAAACCGGAGCGAAACCCCTCAGGCGTAGTGCTTGAAAAAAAACGAGACGAAGACTCAACCATTGACTAAGTCTGCGCTGTCACCAACTGACTCCTGGGGTTTGGTTTCCGCCGTGTGGAGTTGCTCACTGATGTCATTAAAAAAATCAGCCTCACGAAATTGCTGAGTTTCTGGATGAGCCAGCCTGAGATTCGATTGAAAGTCCAATTCAATCTCCAAAGAATCTGCTTTGAGATCCAGGACATGACCGCCACTGCTGTGATCGTCAGCAAGAAAGTGAAAGTGATAACCAGGGATATTCAAGCTGAGGGTATGGGCAAGGGCTCCAAAAACCCAGCAAAGTTCCAGGCACTTTCTCGATACAAATCATGGCTTGATTGGTTGAAGCCTCGCGCAAACCCACACCTTCAGTGCCCCTCGCGACCGTTCGCATCTCCACCTGTTCAAATCATCCTTTGATTTTGATCGCTACAAACAAGTTGGCTCCCGGCCAAAGCGGGTCGATTCGCGCACCAAGAGCATCAATGCTGCTGACGTCGGTCACGCCTATCTGACGCTCAGCATCAAAATGAGTGGCGACTCAAAAAAGGATGGCCTGATCAGGCGGCGCTTTGTTCAGGCTGCCATCGGCCCTTGCCTGCCAACAGAGCCCATCAAGAAGAATCCCTTCACCATCAGTTGTTCAAAGGTGCCAAGACCAAAGTCGCCATGGTCAATCAGATCTCTTACCTGGAGGGCACCACCAAAAACCCCTTTCACTTCAGTTGTGGAGGTGGAAAGCTGCCAAAGGGTGTGATGGTCGAGATCGAGGTCATCCGCCAACGCTTTGGGAACCACAGCGCTTTGCTGGCAATGACTCAGCAAAGCCTGCCAATGCCCAGCCGGCAGCTTGAGAGGCAGATCATGACCTTGTTGAGCTTCCACTGTTCACCAGCTGGTTGTTCTTACTTTGATCGAGGCTTATGTACAAAAAAAGCTGTCTTAAACCAGTGATCACGAAGACCCACTCAAGCCTTCTCTTCCTACCGTGCACGCACAACGAAGGCCATTCCCATGACAGATCAGGACTCGACTGTTCCGTCAGAAACTGAGTCAAAAGCGCCTGATTCATTACAGGCGCCCAGTTTTCAACAAGCAATGGAGATCGCTGCTAGATGGCTCAAGCAATGGGATCACGAAGAAATTAGTGATGAAGTGATCGCCGATCGTGTAGGGGAGCTCGTTGCAAGTCGCGATGGAGCGCGGGGCTTTTTTGTAATCAGTCTGGCTGGCGACAGCGCTCTCATGGATCGATTGCCTGAAGCCCTTGTGGTCAAACTTCGGTCCTGCGGTGACGGGGTTGTGGATCTCACCGTTCGAAACCTGGCAATGAGTGCAGCAATGGTGGTCCATCACCGCAATCAGGCTGATGAATCACAAGCTGCAGGTTCAGAACGAGTCAATCAGCGTTGCGTCGAGTTGCTACGCCAACTCGACCCCCACGGTGTCAAAACACGATTAGAGATCTTGCTTGCTGCAGCAAGAGATCAGCAAGGTGAAGATGTTGCCTTCCTGGATCGCTGGGGATACGACACGAAACAGAAGACAGCGATCCAGATGGCAGTAGAAGCAGTAGCGGAATAATTCAACATCTTGCCATCAGAGCCGGATGAAGCAAGCATCTATTGATAAACAATTAGTTCTTATATAAAAAATAGAGAAAGACGAAAAATTAATTTTTAACTTTAAGTAATTGAACTCACTGCACTCCCTAAACTTATGTGCAGTCTATGACATTTTAATTGTTAACGAAAGGAGAAAAACAGCCGACTACCTTAAGAAAAATTCTGAACATTCTTAATCTTTACTCAACCGTTCAGTTGTTCAGAGCATATCTTCAAGTTCTCTGCCCTTGGTTTCGCGAACCATGAACAGAACAAAGAAAAATGACATGGCTCCAGCCGTTGCATAAAGGCCAAAAGCAAAGGAGGGACCTGACGATTCAAGGAAAACAGGAAACGTGGTTGAGATGATGAAATTGGCCAACCAATTCACTGTGGCAGTCAAACCCAATGCAAGGGCACGAATGCGATTGTTGAACATTTCACCCAAGAGGACCCACATCACAGGCCCCCAAGAAAAGCCAAAGGCAAAGATAAAAACGTTGGCTGCAATCAATGTCACAAAAGAGGAAGCTCCTGAAAGCAAAGGCGCACCATTCACAATGGGTGCACCAGCAAAGGCCCAACTCATCAGTCCCAAACTGATGGTCATCACAACTGAACCAATCAAAAGCAATGGTCGCCGCCCCAATCGATCAATCGTGGCAATTGCCAAAAATGTTGTCACCACATTAGTAATCGCAGTGCCAACAGTGATCAGCGAGCTATCCGTAGTACTGAAGCCTACAGATTCCCATAAGGTATTCGAGTAATAAAAGATGACATTAATGCCTATGAATTGCTGAAAGATTGCCAGTAATAGACCAGTCCAAACGATAGGCAGAAACAATGTTCGCCTCGAAAAAAGATCAACTATTGTGCTGTTATCACGATTTCCAAGGCTAGCCTGGATCCGATCAATCACTGGCTGAATTGGCTCACCTAAGGTTTTGCTGATGACAATACGGGCCTTCTCAATCCGACCCTTCTGTACCAGATAGCGAGGACTTTCCGGTATTCTAATTACCATTATCCCGTAAATCACAGCAGGAGCCAGCTCCGATATCAACATCCACCTCCATGCTGCCATCGGCCCTAAATTTGACAATGGTTCTTGATCTTGGGTCGCAAGCACTAATAAATAATTAGTCAGGAGTGCAAATAAAATCCCAAAAACAATCCCCAGTTGCATCAAAGATCCCGTTCGGCCACGCATCTCAGCAGGTGAGATTTCAGCGATATAAGCCGGCGCCAACACACTGGCAAAACCAACCGCCACTCCACCAACCACTCTCCAGAACACTAGATCGATCAATCGAGGAGCCAAACCAGAACCGATGGCGCTCAAAATGAACAAGATCGCTGCAAGCCACATGCTTCTGCGACGTCCAATCCCATCGGCAAGCCAGCCAGCCCCCAAGGCTCCAGCAGCAGACCCCAAAAGGGCTGAAGACACGGTGAGTCCAAGATGAATCGATGAAGCATTAAATGTGGACTGAATTGAGGACACAGCCCCATTGATCACTGATGTGTCAAAACCAAACAAAAAGCCGCCCAAGGCGGCAGCAATTGCAATTCGCAAAATGAATTGAATACGCTGGCTCTCCTTGTTTTCTGCACCCTTCTCTCCCATGAATAGCCTGCAACCTCAAGCATTCAATAGAGCAAAACGAAGATCAATCATCATTCCCCTTTGATTCCATACAGGTTGAAACATACAACCATAAAAAACCCCGGCAACGGCCGGGATTTGTGAAAAACTGAGTGAAAATAACTACGAGATTGAGGGTTAATCAATCACGACGGCCACCGCCTTGTATTGCAATGATCAAACGCAAGATAAAGATAAACAGATTGATATAAGTGAGATACATTCCCAAGGCACCAGCAAGATATTGCTCGTCGCGATAAGTACGAGGCATTGTGTAGAAATCTACAAATGCCATGCCCACAAACAACACTGTGCCGAAACCGGCAATCATCAATTCAAATGTGCCAACTGCAAAGATTCCAGGTGCAAAGAAACTGCCGATTAATTGCACCACCATGGCAATAATCAGGCCGATGAGGCCAAGCCCCACAACACCAGAAAGAGCCTGACCGACGCTGTCGCTCATCCGTCTGCCTACAACTGAGGCGATCGCAAAAGTCAGGCCTGTCGCGAGCGCTGCAATGCCAATAGAAGCAGCACCAGCGACGGCAACAGCTTGAAGCACCAACCCTGTGAGGGTGAAGCCCGTCAACAAACTGAAGGTGGCTAACAGGGGCAGTGCTGTGGCGTTATTGCCTTTTTTTGCAGCGTTTTGAGCAACAAAGAACAGAATGAACCAAGGGATGATCGCAACGAGTGACAACGTCTGGAAAGTTTGCCCGCCCATGGAGGACAGGGTTGAAATTCCACCAAGAACACCCGCTGCGGTGAGGACCATGCCACCGCCTACGTAAGGCAGGGCTTTATTGACAACGTTGGGGCCAACAAGGGCACTTGACTGTGCCTCGCGGATGGCCTCTTGAAAATTACTGCTGGCTGGCATGCCTTTTATAAAAGACTCCCTTTATCTTGCCAGCGCTGAAAGGGAATGACCTGCAACCAAAGTGTGGATCCCCCTATCGAATGACGAGACCTCTCAAATGCCTTGAAGCAAGCAACAAGCAGAGCGAAAAAAGTCAGCATGACTCCTTATTGGTGCCATAGGTGATTTACAAGTCACCACCACTCAGGCTCCTTTCATTAGCTCCTAGTTGTTCATCAAAGCTGGCATAGGCCTCCACAACGCGTTGCACGAGTGGATGACGAACAACATCAGCTGCGGTGAGATGACAAACGGCAACACCCTCCACCCCCTCCATCACAGTCGCCGCCTCAACTAGACCGCTCAGCTGACCATGGGGCAAATCTTGCTGGGTGACATCACCGGTCACAACCATGCGTGAGCGCTCCCCCAAGCGGGTCAAGACCATGCGCATTTGCGCCGGAGTGGTGTTCTGAGCCTCATCAAGAATGACAAATGCACCAGCCAAGGTACGTCCTCGCATATAAGCCAGTGGAGCAACTTCAATCACACCTTTTTCGAGCAGAGAGGTTGTTTTCTCCTGCCCAAGGAGAGCATGTAAGGAGTCGTAAAGAGGCCTGAGATAAGGATCTATTTTTTGCTGTAGATCACCAGGAAGGAAGCCAAGACGCTCACCTGCCTCAACGGCTGGCCTTGTCAGGATCAAACGCTCAACCTTTCGCTCCGTGAGCATACGGACCGCCAAAACAGCAGCGAGAAAAGTCTTCCCCGTGCCAGCTGGCCCAAGAGCAAACGTGAGGTCATGGCGCTCCATCGCATCCACGTATTTCTTTTGACGCAGCGTGCGCGGTCGCAAAAGGTTGCCCTTTTGGTTCCTGGCGAGCACCTGATCACCCATTGCAAAGTGATCATCACCCTGGCCGGTGCTTAGAGCCCCAAGCGCTGATTGCAAATCAATTTGAGACACCGCCTGACCGTCTTGCCAGATCGGACGTACCAGCTCAACAACGGCCGCAGCTCGCTCGATTTGGGCAGGGTACCCACACATCTCAAGCTGGAGACCCCTCATCACTAAGGAGGCACCGGTCAGTACCTCTAATTGATGCAGAGTTTCTTCCGCCAACCCTGCTAACGCAAGAGCAGCAGCCGGATGAGGAAGATCAAGGACGAAGCGACCCGTTGCGGCAGCTTCGGGCATGGGATCGATCAGCTTTCGGTAGTTTCAGAATCTGAATCAGCGGATTCACTTGCCGCCGCCGCCGCCTTAGCTTCTGCAGCCTCTTTTGCAGCCTTTTTGTTGGCGGCTTCTCTGGCGGCAGCTTGCTTAACCTTTCCAATCGTCTCAGCTGGACGCACAGACTTTTCAAGCAATCCCCCTTTCTCGAGAAGGAAGCGAACGGCATCAGTGGGCTGAGCCCCCTGTCCGAGTCGCACGCGCAGCGCTTCGGCATCGAGCCGGGTTTCTTTGGTGCGTGGGTTGTAGAAACCCAGCTCCTGCAGGGGACGGCCATCTCGGCGCGACGTGCTGTTGCAGGCCACCAGGCGGAAACTCGCTTCCCGCTTCTTACCGAACCGCTTCAGGCGGAGCTTGATCATCGTGGCGCTTGCTTAAGGGTGGAACAATTCAGCGCAGCAATTCAGCGCGCTGAGGTCCCAACTTACCTTGCCGAGGACTCAAAGCTGACCAAAACCCTTCTTCTTCTTGAAGGGACGCTGTCTGCGAGGAGCAGCTCCGGGGCGCCCCGGCGGCATTCCTCCTCCTCCCATCCCTGGCATTCCCGGCATTCCTCCGCCCATTCCTGGGAATCCGCCTCCCATTCCTGGCATCCCTGGCATCCCACCACCCTTCGTCATTTGCTGCATGAACCCACGCATCTTTTGGAAATCAGCAAGCACTTTGTCCACATCAGCAGGCTGATATCCACACCCGGAAGCAATCCTCCGTCGCCTAGAGGGCTGCGCCGCCAGCAACTCTGGCTGCGTACGCTCCGCCGCCGTCATCGAGCCGATCATCGCTTCAATCTTTTTCAACTGCTGCTCCCCTTGCTTGAGCATGCCGTCGTCAATCTTGTTCATGCCTGGGATCATTTTCATCAGCCCCCCGAGGGAACCCATGCGCTTGATCAGGCGCATTTGCTGCAAGAAATCAGAAAAATCAAATGACGCCTCCTGCAGTTTCTTCTGCATTTTTTCGACGTCAGCAAGTTCGACCTCTTTCTGCGCCTTCTCCACCAGCGTCAAGACATCCCCCATGCCGAGGATTCGACTTGCCATCCGCTCTGGATGAAACGGCTGGAGAGCTTCTACCTTTTCACCTGTGCCGATGAACTTGATCGGCTGTCCGCTCACCTTGCGAATCGACAGCGCTGCGCCACCTCGTGAATCACCATCGAGCTTGGTGAGTACGGCTCCAGTGATTCCAACCTGATCGTGGAACGCACGGGTGAGATCGGCCGCCTCCTGGCCAATCATCGAATCCACCACTAACAGCACCTCATCGGGCTGAACGGCAGTCTTGATCCGCACCATCTCCTCCATCATGTCGGAGTCGATCTGGAGACGACCAGCGGTATCAACCAAAAGGGTGTCGTAACCCTCGTCCTTGGCTTTGGCCAAACCTGCAGCTGCGATCTCCTCAGGCTTGGCCTCTAACCCAAGACTGAAGACATCCACACCGATCTGACCGCCAAGCGTCTTCAACTGCTCAATCGCAGCTGGACGGTACACATCGGCTCCCACCATCAGGGCTCTACGACCCTGATCTTTCAAGTGCAACCCCAACTTGGCCGTGGCTGTGGTTTTACCGGCCCCCTGCAAACCAGCCATCAACACCACAGTGGGGGTCTGGCCAGCCTTGGCGAGTGGGGAGTTCCCGCCACCCATCACATCAACAAGCTGCTCATGAACGACCTGTATGAACTTCTGGTCAGGCGTTACGCCACGCACAACCTCAGCACCAACAGCTTTCTCGCGCACCTCGGAGACGAAATCTTTCACCACCGGCAGACTCACATCCGCATCGAGCAGAGCCCGTCGGACCTCCTTGAGCGCTCCCTCCACATTGGTTTCTGAGATCGCGTCTTGGCCTCTCAGCCCCTTTACGGCATCTTCAAAACGGGCTGAAAGCTCATCAAACATGGATGGAGTCCGTGCAGCACTTCACCTAACTGTAAAAGTCATGCTCCTTCGTTGAAAATGAAGATCCAAGTCAACCTGGGATGTAGGCCTGCAGACGCCAACCATCAACATCTCGGCCAAGAATGTAGGTCACGGGCAGGTTGCCAGCGGGAGTCTCAGCGATGACATCACCCCGATTATTCAAGGTCTGATCGCGATAGGCAATTTGTGCCCTGAGCTCAATGCGTGACGGAGTGCTGCTCACCATCTGGATGGACGTAATCGAGGCCTGCACCTGTTGTCGGAGGCCACCCCGAAGCAAAGCGGCTTGCTGGTCAAGCACCTGACGCACAAGAACTGGACGCGCCACCTCAGCCAGGGGTTCGACACCGGACCGCTCGCGCAATGCTGTTGCTTTGAGATCAAGCCAAGTCTGGAGAAGGACTTGCAGCTGTACTTCGCTAGGCGATTTAGCCGTTAAGGGAGCAATGGGCTCGTTGGTTTTGGGAAGCTCCTCCTTAAGCGTGGCCTTGGGCTGAGGTGGCAATGCATCCACAGCAGGAACTGGGATTGGCGCTTCCTGTTGGACCTCCCTTCGTAGCCCCACAAGACTGAACACGGCTACCGCAAGAACCACAACAACTCCTGAGCCAATCAACAACGAAACCCTTCGCTGCGGCAATGCAGGTCTGTTCATCGAGAGCCTTGAAAGGGAAAGCCGAGACATCGACAGACGAGACATTGACAATCGAGACAGGGACCGGCCGGACCGTGACAGTCGAGACCGAGATAAACGCGAAAGTGAGCGTCGAGGCCACGAGAACGGGGCCCGGGGCATCTGAGGAAGCTTGAAATTTCTCCAGCCCATCCAAGTGAAGCGGGAGACATCATCAAGAGTGGGGTCATCCGACTCAGGATTGAAGCTTTCCTCTGGCAAAGGGAGAGGGTCACCAAGAGAGAGCGGCAAAGATCCCTCCGGGTCAAGGCCAAGCGGTGGAAGATTGCCGAAGGTCCAATCCGAGTCAGAGGCTGTGGTGACGGGCGCATCAGTTGTCAGAAGACTGCGGCCCTCTTTGCGCTCAAGCCTCTCCACATAGGCCTGAACATCACGATCAGCAAACCAAGCTTCTAAGTCGACAACCTGAGCATCAACATCGCGATAGCCAGGGAGAACATCCCTTCCAAGCCAACTGCGGCAGTAGTCAAAGAGAGCTGCGAGATCGTCGCTGGGGTGGTTTGCCAGCCATTCCTGCAAATCATCATCAGGACTGGAATGAACGTGTTCCAACGCCCGTTCCACATCGCCGAGCAAGAGATCCATGCACCCCAGTAATGGGTTTAAATCCAGGCCAACCAGTACCAACGATTGAAGCTTGTTGCGGGCGTCCTGGACCCGCTCAGGCTTGCGTTGGGAAAATCCAGCAGCTGCCAAAGCCATAACCGATAAGAAGCTGGCATCCGATGAACCAAACCGCTCCCAGCGACCGTAAAGATCCACCTGTTCCTGCACCGTGAGGAAGCGGCGAATCTGCTGAAAAAACAACTCAAAACTGCCCTGGTCCATTCCAACTGGATCTGATTCGACATCTCCCCCCTCGAGACCGCCTCGATCTTGAACAAAGGTTTCCAACATTTCCAACCCTTCTTTTCGTGCTGATTGCTCCGCCAGGTCACGGCTCAACAGATCAAGAATTCGATAGGGGGTCAGCTGAACTAAATCTGATTCAAGGAGCTGTCGCTGATCAGGGAGCTTGCCGATGCGCTGGAGCAGCTGCAGCCCCTCAGTCAATAAACCTGCAGCCGATTCATACCGTCGCTGGTCCTGGTCTTGGCGAGCCGCATCGCGGCAAGCCAATGCTGCCAAAAGAGCAAGATCTGATTCTCGACCACTCCCCAGGGCTGGCGCTTGAGGCGGTTGCAGCGCCTGACGCGTTAACTGAAAGGTCTCGTGAGGAGCATGGGCTTCCCACAGCAGCATCAAACCAGCGACTTCCCGACTCGAGGCCATTTCAAGCCCAGCCGTCTCTTCAGGATGATCACGACCAAGCTTGAGCAAAGTGCTTTCGTAGTCCTGCCGACGAAGCGAATCACTCAAAAGGTCTGCAGAAAGTCGCAATAATTCGGCCCTCTGCATGAGGGCCTCATGGGTGAATCCCTGGTCAGGACAACGATCGAGACGTAATTGCAGTGTCCGCAACACCGACTCGGTTTCAGCTGAAGGGCTTACGCCCAGCAGGCGAAAATGATCGATGGGCAATTCCACCAGCGTTGCGGTCGTTAGCATGAGATCTTAGGCAGTGAAAGGGGTTTTGCCCATTGCCTCAACACGGCCCCTTAAAGTTCGTTCTCAAACAGGTGATGCCATGAGTCAGGACATCGCAGTAAGCGCCGACGTGGACATCGATCACAACGTTGCAAATGGGACCTCCCAGATAGGAGATCACGCTGAGCGTCTGTCGTCTCTCATTACGGCGAAGAGGGCCCGGGTGGACCGCGAAACAGGGTTAGCGCTCTACCGCGACATGACTCTCGGTCGTCGTTTTGAAGACAAATGCGCGGAGATGTACTACCGCGGAAAAATGTTTGGCTTTGTTCACCTCTACAACGGCCAAGAAGCGGTAAGCACTGGCGTCATTGGCGCGATGAAACGTCAGCACGATTGGTTTTGCAGCACCTATCGCGACCACGTTCATGCCTTAAGCGCAGGAGTCCCCGCCAGGGAAGTGATGAGTGAGCTGTTTGGCAAAGAAACCGGCTGCAGCAAGGGCCGTGGCGGCTCGATGCACCTCTTCTCTAAAGCGCATCACTTGCTGGGTGGCTTTGCCTTTATCGGCGAAGGAATTCCCGTTGCTTTAGGTGCAGCTTTCACAAGTCGTTATCGACGTGATGCTCTTGGTGATGCCAGCAGTGACTCTGTGACAGCAGCCTTTTTCGGAGATGGCACCTGCAATAACGGGCAATTCTTTGAATGCCTCAACATGGCTCAGTTATGGAAGCTTCCCATCCTGTTTGTCGTTGAGAACAACAAGTGGGCCATCGGCATGGCCCACGACCGCGCGACAAGCGATCCAGAAATCTGGCGGAAAGCTGGCGCTTTCGGAATGGCTGGAGAAGAAGTTGATGGTATGGATGTGCTCGCCGTTCGGGCCGCGGCTGAGCGAGCCATCGAGCGCGCACGGGCTGGTGAAGGTCCCACTGTTCTTGAATGTCTGACCTACCGCTTCCGTGGCCATTCACTTGCCGACCCTGACGAGCTTCGAGCCGAGGAAGAGAAACAATTCTGGGCTAAACGCGATCCTCTGAAGGCTTTTGAGCGAGATCTCATCTCTGACGGCTTGGTCCGTGCTGATGAATTAAGGGCCATCGAGAAAGAGATCGATGTTGAGGTTCAAGACTGCGTGGAGTTTGCACTCAATGCCCCCGAGCCAGATGGTTCAGAACTGACTCGCTATATCTGGGCTGAAGATTGAACAACATTCCGCCTTCCCCCATCTGGGCTCTCTGATTTAGTTCCTATCCCTAGGGATAAACGACTAGAGACCATGCAATCTTGCTTGGTCTGCCGCGGCCCGAAAGACCAGTGCATGGCGCTTGGCCAGCGGTTCAAGCGCGTCATATCCTCCACCAATGACGGTGGCTACTGGAATTTGACGTCGCAGGCAGGCATCAAAAACGAGATGGTCGCGCTGCAACAGGCCCAAATCAGAGAGACAAAGCCGGCCTAATCGATCCTCTCGATGCGGATCGACTCCAGCGTTGTAAAGCACCAACTCAGGCTGAAAGCGTTCTAAAAGCAAAGGAAGTTCTTCCCCAACCAGGGCCAGATACGCATGATCCTCTACCCCGTCCTCAAATGAAAGATCACAATCGCTGGACTGCTTCCGTGAGGGGAAGTTCGATGCAGCATGCGCTGAAAACGTAAACACTCGCGAATCATTCGCGAAAATCACGGCGGTGGCATCACCTTGATGCACATCCAAATCCACAATCATCAAACGTTTGAGTCTCCCCTCATCGAGTAGAACCTTTGCGGTGACAGCGATATCGTTGAAGATGCAGAACCCACTTCCGTAAGCAGGAAAGGCATGATGGGTGCCACCTGCAAGATGGCAGGCAACACCGTATTCAAGAGCCAACCTGGCTGTTAGAAGCGTTCCCCCAACCGCTAGCCAAGTGCGTTGCACCAACGGTGTCGTTGCAGGAAGACCAATCCTTCGCTGAGCTTGTCGATCGAGGGTGCCTCTCGCAAAAGCCTCGTGATACGGGCGTTGATGAACCTGTTCCAGCCAACGCCTTGGCACTGGAAGAGGGGTATGAATCTGACTGGGTCTCGCTAAGCCCATCTCGCCAAGGGCCTGGAACAACATCCTGAATTTCGCCATCGGGAAGCGATGGCTACTCGGTAGTGGAACGCTGTAGGCCTTGTGGTAGACGAGAGGGATGACCACAGCTGGCTCAAATGCAGCTGCAGTCTCATCGATGAATCAATCAGAACGTGGGAGACATTCGACGGGTGAGATTGCGCAGCTTCCGCAAGGACTTCAATTCCACCTGCCGAACCCGTTCCCTGGAAACATCGAGCAAACGGCCAATTTGGGCCAGGGTGTGACGTTCGTTTCCGTTTAATCCAAACCGAAGAGTGAGCACGTGTTGTTCCTGCTCACTGAGATGACTCAGCCAGCGACCAAGCTGCTCGTGATGAATCCGCTGTTCAACCTTGTCGAGTGGCTCTTCCGCCGAAGAATCGGCAATCAAGTCGCCAAGGAAACTCCGTCCATCCTCTCCATTAACAGGAGCATCAAGACTGCTGGTGGTAAGAGCCTGGCGAAGCAAGGAGTCAAGTTCTTCCACAGGCATATCGAGTGCTTCAGCAATCTCAAGACGGCTGGGCATCGCGCCAAGCTTGTGAGCCAAGTCAAGACTCACTTTCCGGATCGTCGTAAGGCGCTCGCTCAAATGCACCGGTAGGCGGATCGTGCGCGATTGACAAGCAATCGCTCGAGTCATGCTCTGGCGGATCCACCAAAAGGCGTAAGTAGAAAATTTATAACCACGTGTGGGGTCAAATTTCTCAACTGCACGTTCGAGACCAAGGGATCCCTCTTGGATGAGATCTAAAAGTTCAAGACCTTTTCCTTGATACTTTTTCGCCACACTCACGACAAGGCGAAGATTCGCTTTCATCATTCTTTGCTTCGCGCGCTGACCAACACGAATCAAGCGGCGATCTTTCGAACTGAATTCTTCGCTATCCGCAGAAACAACCCCATCCTGCGTTAACTGCATCAACTTCTGAACCTGATTGCCAAGCTCAATTTCTTCAGCAGCAGTGAGGAGTGGTATTCGGCCAATGGTTGCCAAATACCAGCTAATGGGATCACTACTTCTGCGTCTCTGAGTCTCGGAGGTCCGAGCTGTTGAGGAAACCATGGCAACTCGTAAATTGGCGTGGTGAGACTTTCCTATGAAAAAACGATAAAGCCAGATGACTTCAGCAACCCTTCAGATTCGTGAAAGGAAAACGACACATTTCCGATATTGTTTTGTGTGGGTTTAAGAATTCACGCAATTTTTTAACAATTAATTTCCGCAAATTTTGCGCGTCATTACAGCAAGACGTTCAGCAATCAAACCAGCACTCGTCCCAGTCTCACAGGTGATTGACGCTTGTGCATGAACCAAGGCTGCTGCCGTTAGGGCAATGCCATCGGGCTTCTGTTCACAAGCCACGATGCGTGCCCCCCAGCCAACGGCAAATCCAGCAAGTAGATCGCCTAGGCCAGTTCGAGCACCCTGCACTGAGGTCTCAACAATTTGAGTGAGAGCGCCATTCGGATCTGCGATCACCGTATGGGCACCCTTGAGCAACACAACAACGCCACTTCCAGCAGCGGCAGCTCGAGCCGCCTCCAGAGGCTCGAGCTGCCTCATATCGGGAAATAGCCGATCAAATTCACTCCGATGTGGAGTGATCCACGTTGGACTCTGACGGCGACGAAGCCAGCACCAGCCCTCATTAGAGGCCGCCAAAGCGTTGAGCGCATCGGCATCCAGAACCAACAATCCCTGAAAGGCAAGCAAGGGCTCGGCCCAGTCATCCCACTTCCCGTCAAGTGCTCCAACCCCGGGGCCGAGCAATAAAGAGTCCAAGCGTGATAAATCCGCATTGGCGAGCCATTGCCCCCAGTCCAATCCTCCCGATTGAGTTGCTGCTAATGAAGCGGCTAAAACCAGCTCTGGCATCCACTGCCAGATGCTGTCCGCCACTGTCTCAGGCAAAACCGCTTTGAGGCTTCCCACTCCACTCGCCAAGGCGCCACGTGCCGCCAAAAGAGCCGCTCCGGGATAGTGCTCGCTGCCAGCCACAAGCAGTGCACGACCACGCTCGTATTTCATTGCTGCTGGACGTTCTGGAGGAACTGGCAGGGTGACTAAATCCTTCGCATTGACTCTCAGCACGGGGGAGTCTTTCAGTTGCGCAATCAATCGGATTGGAACCCCAGGATCCAAGCGATGCAAACAACCCACGTTGGCCAGAGCCGCATCCTGAACCAAACCTCTTTTGATCAGACCCACGCAAAGTGTGTCGGAGGCCACCGCTGAGCCACCGCCATAGCTCACACCGGTATTGGAATCCATCCCTGAAGGCACATCCAAACTGATCAACCGCCTCGGACAAACACGCTGCCGTTTGCGCAGCAACAACGCCAAGGTTTCAGGTAAGGGCCTTTTTTGCCCTAAGCCGAACAGCGCATCGACCCAGAGAGCCGAATCCATTGGATCGGGCTCTGTTTTCAGTACGTCAGCCCCTAGCCATTCCAAATGGCGCCAATGCTCTTGAGTAAGGGAGCGCCGAAGCGGGAGGGCTGCCCAAAGCCGTACCGCAATGCCGGCATGCATTAAGCGCCTGCCTAAGACCAAACCATCCCCGCCATTGTGCCCAGGTCCAACCAGAATCAACACACCGTTTTCAAGACGATTCCGGCGCTGAAGGAACCAGCTGGCCATGGCCTGTCCCACCGCCTCCATCAATGCGGCAACAGGCAAACCACTTCCAAGCCATTCCTGCTCCAACGCAAGCATTTGCTCAGCACTGACCAACCAGTGATCGCTATCTGATGGGGGCCAAATCAAGCCAAATTCCCCTGGCCCCTCACTATGGAGACAGACAGCGATGTCCGCCCATGTCGGCCAAGGCCACCATTCAGACCCTCACGGCAACCCCAGCCGGAGCCGAAGCCCTGGAACGATTGCGCCAGTGGCCTGGAGAACATCGCGTGGCCGTAGGACTCTCGGGAGGAGTTGATAGCTCTCTCACCGCGGCCTTAATGGTGGAAGCCGGCTGGGAAGTGGAGGGCCTAACCCTCTGGCTGATGAGTGGGAAGGGGGCATGTTGCGCTGAAGGTCTGGTAGACGCTGCAGGAATCTGTCAACAGCTCGGTGTCCCTCACCATGTCGTGGATTCTCGTGACACGTTCGTCCGCGAGATCGTTCAAGGATTGGTTCAGGGCTATCAGGCGGGCATTACTCCTCTTCCCTGCTCCAGATGCAACAGGGCTGTGAAATTCGGTCCGATGCTCTCCTGGGCAAAACGCGAACGCAATCTTCCCAGGATCGCGACTGGGCATTACGCCCGCATCCGTCTTGACCGTGAGCATGGTCGCTGGAAGCTATTGCGAGGTTTGGATAGTCGCAAAGACCAGAGCTACTTTCTCTACGACCTTCCACAAGATGTACTAGCTCGTGTGGTGTTCCCTCTTGGTGAGCTCACCAAAGCGGACACGCGTCTTGAGGCCGGACGGCACGGGTTACGCACTGCGGACAAACCAGAAAGCCAGGACCTCTGTTTGGCCGATCACCATGGCTCCATGCGCGCTTTTCTGGACGCCTACCTTCCCCCTCGCGATGGTGAAATTGTTCTGCAAGACGGAACTGTGGTCGGGCAGCATGACGGGATCGAACATTTCACGATTGGGCAGCGCAAAGGGTTAGGAGTTGCCTGGAGTGAACCGCTCCACGTAGTGAAGCTCGATGCCCCGATGAACCGGGTGGTGGTAGCCACAAGGGCTGAGGCAGGACGCACAGGCTGTGACGTAGGCGCTGTGAACTGGGTCTCGATCGGGCCTCCGAAACTCGGAGAGTCGATGAACGTTGATGTTCAAGTGCGGTATCGAAGCGAACCCGTATCCGCCAATCTCACTTGCATCGAAGCCAATGATGACGATGGGGAAAGCGAGCGCCCTCACCGCTGCAAGCTGACCTTTCAAGAACCACAGTTTTCGATTACTCCTGGTCAAGGGGCAGTGTTTTACGACGGCGAGGTCGTACTTGGCGGAGGCCTGATCGACTCGCCGATTTGAATAACACCAAGGCAGATGCCCCGATCATCACAAACAGTGGCGCCTCTCCCCAGCGGACGTATCCCGTCGAAGACTTAGAGGGTGAAAACGGCACGATCAAAAGGCCTGAATCAAAAGGCGGCAAGCGCGCTGCAATCCGCCCATCGGGCCGAATCATTGCCGTTGGTCCTGTATTCGCCGTTGAGAGAAGCGGTCTTGCCGTTTCCGTACTGCGCAGCTGAGCCAATGCCAGGTACTGCTGCTGCAGAAGAAGGGGGTAAGGATCAAGGTTCGCCGCAGCGAGTATCCACTGAGCTCCATCAGCAACCGCCCGAGAGAGGGCCACTCCATTGCTGATTTCGTAACAGATGGCGACTGCCGCTGGTGGACCGCCCCATCGCCAAAAACGGGAAGGATCTCCAGCCTCTAATCCACCAACGGCAGATAAGCCACTTAAACCTGGCCAGGATGGAACCCATTCGCCTAATGGCACCAAACGATGCTTGTCGATCGGATTCGCCGTAGTGATTGCGCCAGCTTCAACTAACAGCATGGAGCTGTGCTGTCGCCCCCTCGACCAGCGGAACCCCCCACTCAGCAACGGTAAAGGCGAAGGTTCGATCAAAACATCCTTAAGAGGCAGAGTCCCTTCTGGAGCCATCAGCCAGTCCGCATCAGCCGATTCAGCTTCTTGAAGAACGGATTTGAGCCGACCAGGTAAGTCACGTTGACGTTGTGCAGAAAATTTCTCGCGAGTTGGAATTGCTGGCTGCCAAAGGGCAACGGTGTTGGTCACTTGATCAGACCGTTGCTGAACAGGCCCATGATTCGCAAGCAGCCAAGCCCCCAGCCCATGAAGGAGTACGACACCTGTCAGGCCGCCTGCCAGCAGTCCGAGCCAGCCCGATTCACGTCGAGACACCGTCAACAAGCGCCACACCCACCAACCGAAGAGGAGTTGTAGGGCTGCAAGACCGCCCTCACCGATCCAACGACTGAGAGCAGCCAAAGGGGGATCAGCCGGAAGCACGCTGCCACCAACACCAATCCAAAAAAGAGGGCTTTGGGATAGGAGCACTTCAGCCAACCCCCATACACAGGCAACGAGCAATGCATGGGGCAAGCTTCCCCTCAAGGGGAGGCGTTGAACCAAATAACTCCAGCTGGCCAATAACAGCGCTGCCAACAATGCACAGGCCAGCCAGATTGCAATGGCAGTAGGCAGGCTGAGCCTTGCAGGAACTCCGATCCACATCAGGGGATGCAGTGCCAGCAGCCAGCGATGGCTCACCAGAATTGCCACCCCACCCCAGATCGCCGAGGCGAAAGAACTACGGGAGGCAGCCCAGAGCAGAGCAAGAGCCGACACCATCCACCACGGGCCTGAGACGCTCAGGGCAACGCCTGCAAGCAGTCCACCGATCAGACCTTGCAGGAGCACCAGGGATCGGTCATTGCCCATGGTCAGTGGCGGTATCCACAGCCATCCTGAATCGAGATGACCCCGAATGGCTATGGATACCGCTAATCCACTGCAGCAATTGCTGCTGCGAGGACTTGGGACCACCACTCTGGTCGCTGACCGACTTCGTTATGTGACTCAAGAATGGGTCAGCAGCGGCCGTCTTGATTCCAACCATGCCTCTGCCCTTGTCGATGATGTGCTCAAGGCTCTGCGCGGAGAAACCCCTGAACTCGAACAGCAGATGGGACGCAACCTCGAACGCAACCGCGACAACATTATTCAAGATCTCGGCATAGGCAGTCAGCGAGAACTAGATGAGCTGCGAGGGAGAATTGATCGCCTTGAGCAGCAATTACGCCAGCGAGACCGAGAGGAATGAACTGCAAGAATTAGCTGGAAACGAGCAAAATTCCGTGCGCGAAATCTTAATCAGTTCAGCCGTTTTTGTGTCATGCCTGTTGGTGGCGTTCATTAGCCAAATCGTGGCTCCGTCCACGGTGATCGCGGCCACACCTTCGGCCATGTCTGGCAGCAATCCGATCAGTGCCCAACCCGCCACCATTCAGGCCGTGGCGAATCCAATGGAACTCGACCCCGACAATCCCAACCCCACCTTGTTTGCCATGGCTCCCGATACCAACCTGGCTGATGCCTCAGCCCTTGGAGGTCCGATGGAAGCAGAGAAGCCTCAGGTCACCGCGAGTGGACTAAAAATCACTGACCTCGTTGTCGGTACTGGTGATGAAGCGAGCTCGGGACAAAACGTGGTGGTGAACTACCGCGGCACCCTCGAGGATGGAACTCAATTTGATGCCAGCTATGACCGAGGCACACCCTTTGAATTTCCTCTTGGTGCCGGTCGGGTAATCAAGGGCTGGGACGAAGGTGTCCAAGGCATGAAAGTTGGTGGCAAGCGAAAGCTTGTGATTCCCCCAGATCTCGGATACGGAAGCCGTGGTGCGGGCCGAGTCATTCCTCCGAACGCAACTCTTATTTTTGAAGTTGAGCTACTAGGCATTAAGAGGTGATTCGTAGGTAGGCTTATCTAACGAAAAATTCTGTTTAAAACTCGATGCTTCGTTCGGCTCTATCAGCGATCGTTCGCTCCCTCCCCGCCTCAACTGTTGAAGCACACTGCGACGGACCCTGTGGTGTGTACGACCCTGCTTCAGCTCGTGTTGCCGCTGAAGCAGTGCTTTCAATGACCAAAAAAATCAAGGCTCTTGAGGCTCCTGATGCAGGCAACGCAGCTGCCCTGGCTGCGTACAACAACACTTTTTCACGCTTCGTCGCCATTAAGGAGGAAGAAGCTCAGAAGACCAAGAAAGAACTTCTGATCCTTTGGACTGACTACTTCAAGCCTGAACATCTAGCGACCTTCCCAGACCTTCACGACACCTTCTGGAAAGCTGCCAAATTGTGCAGCGCTTGCAAGGTGCACGTTGATCAAGCCAAGGCTGAAGATCTTCTGGCGGCAGTTGAAAAAGTACACGGCATGTTCTGGCAGTCCAAAGGCCGCAATGATGCTTGGGTCACCGCATCCTGAGCCTGATTCTGACCTCTTCATCAGAATCTCTATCAACTCCAGCAGCAGTGAGTCTCTTCGACCTTCTGCTGCTTTTTTGTGGTCGTCGATGCGTGATGCAGGTTGAGGGCTACTCCATGTGGCCAACCCTGAAACCCAAGGACCGAGTCATCCTTCGCCCTCTCAATCAAGACGCTCCGCTCCCCGCCATTGGTGGAATCATCGTCTGCAAGCATCCCCAGCAGCCATCGCGCAGGGTGATCAAACGCCTGAACGCTGTTCTTGATGATCAGCTCACCGTTCTTGGTGACTGCCCAGATGCCAGCACGGACAGTCGGCAGTGGGGCACGATTCCTAGGAGCAGCTTGATCGGGGAAATCGTAGGGATTGTGACGGCTCCATCAAAACAAGACAGCTGATGTTTTCTGAAGCCAGATCGCTCCCGTCACAATCGACAGCCCACCTGTTGAGCCCACAAGGAGGGGAAGGAAACGAGCGCTGCTACGCATCGTGAGCATCGACAACGTGCTCACGACAGCGAGCATCGCTCCCATCGATCCACACAGATAGGCGATCAGGTAAAGAACGGCTCCATGAATCGGCAAGGCAAGGGCAGGGATCACAGCCAACAAGTGACCGGCACCAGCCAATCCATGGAGAAGACCAAGACCTGACGCTGCATGAGCGTGCCGGCGATGATTGTCCTGCCCGCGAAGATGAAGATGAAGATGGCGATGAAGCGCCGAACCATCGTGGTGATGGTCATGGGTGTGCAACTCCAGACCAAATGCTGTTCGGATAGCAAGTGCTCCGATCACCAGCAACGACACACCAACTAGAAATTCGGCCCATGCAGACATGCTTTCGGCATGGATCAGATCTTTAAAAAAAATTGCAATGGCGCCGAGCACCACCACACCGAGAGAGTGGCCGCCTCCCCAAGCCATTCCAGCCTTCATGGCCGCTAGCGGACGCCTCAGAGAAAAAGGGGCCATCGCGACCAGATGATCAGCACCACCAACAACGTGCACAGCACCGGCTGCAAAGCCCGTCAAAACACTGATCAGCAAGTCGCGATCCCAAGATCGTTCAATTCTGCCGGACAGAGATCGGGCTGTGACCATTGATGTCACTCAAACCTGAAGTTTGGACACAGGCGTCAGGTCTTTCTGACAGTGACTAGTGCACACAAAGCAATCTCAACCGTGGATCAAAGTTTTGAGGGCAGCCTCAACATCCACTTCACGCATGAGGGCTTCACCAATCAAAACGACCTTTGCTCCTGCGGTTTGAACGCGATCGAGATCAGAACGGGTGAACAAACCTGACTCGCTCACCAGAAGGATCTGCTGATCAGCCAGCTGTTTATCGAAACGTGCCGTGAGCATTTCAGTGGTCACCAAATCCGTTTCAAAACTGGTGAGATCTCTGTTATTGATGCCGATCAAAGGGAACCCACCCAGAGTCAACACCCGTTGCATTTCCTCAGCATCATGAACTTCCACCAACACCGTGAGGCCGATTGCTGCGGCAACTTTTCTTAAGTAGGCAAGGTCTTGATCCGTCAGGATCGCTGCGATTAACAGAGCAGCATCTGCCCCCGCGGCTCGGGCCTGATACAGCTGATAGGGGCTGAGAATGAAGTCTTTGCAAAGAAGGGGAAGATCAACGGCATCTCGAACCTCAACCAACACATCAAAACCGCCTTGGAAAAACGACTTGTCCGTGAGGACTGAAAGACAGCTTGCACCGCCTGCTGCGTAGGACCGCGCAATCGCAACTGGATCGAAATCTTCACGAATCACCCCTTTACTGGGACTCGCTTTTTTCACCTCAGCGATCACCGCAGGCAGCACGACTGCAGCTCTCAATGCAGCAAGGAAATCACGGGCTGGAGGCAACTCAGCCACCTTGCAACGCAACTGTTCCAACGGCATACGCTCACGGGCAACAGCGACCTCCCGATCTTTTTCCCACACAATTTTTTCCAGAAAGTTGCGCGGTTCGCTGTCCTGATGAGGAATGGCGTACTCCAGATGCGCAACCTGAACTTTGTGATTGGGTGGACGACGACGAATGTCCATGATTCAGGCCCCCACCGCTGAAGCAGCCTGCTTGTAAGCAACCTCAATCACTTCACTCAAAGTTGGGTGCGTGTGCACCTCATTGGCCAGCTGAGTAACGCTTTGACGACGGGCAACAGCATTGGCAATCTCCTGAATCAAATCAGCTGCATGCAAGCCATAAATATGCGCTCCAAGAACTTCGCCGGTGTTTTTGTTGAACAACAACTTCATCAGACCATCACTCTCCAACTCGGCAAGAGCTTTTGAATTGGCTTTGAAGTAGCTCCTCACTGTTCCCAACTCAAAGCCCTCCTCGACTGCAAGCTGCTTGGCATCGACTTCTGACAGGCCTACAGAACTGATTTCCGGATGCGTGAAGGTTGCTGCAGGAATGCTGCGGTAATCGATTTGACGCGCGTGACCAAGGATGTTGTCTACAGCAACTGAACCCTGTGCCGCAGCCGTGTGGGCCAGCATCAACTTTCCTGTGACATCCCCGACAGCCCAGAGATTGGGCTGAGGACTACCACCCACTACAACACGCATGCTCTCATCGACAGGAATGAATCCGCGGTTGGTCTCAACACCCACAGACTGGAGATTGAGGTGCTTGCTGCTTGGCACTCGGCCGGTTGCGACGAGTACAGCATCCACTTCCAACGTCTCAACCGGCTCTCTTGTTTTCATATCAACCAACTCAATTTGCACCGGAGAGCCAGGTTGAATTGATTGAGCTAGAACCCCAGCGCGAGCATCAATGTCGCGGCCGTCGATCAATTTGCGAGCGGCAATCTTGGCAATATCCGGATCAAAGGTGGGCATCACTCGATCCAATGCCTCAATCATCGTCACTTCACAGCCCAGAGCTGTGTACACATCAGCAAATTCAAGACCGATGTAGCCACTGCCAATGATTGCAATCCATCGCGGCAACCACTCGAGATTAATCGCCTCATCACTGGTGAACACGCTGCGTCCATCCGTTTCGATGCCAGGGGGAACAAAGGGATCAGACCCCGTCGCCAAGATCACATCACGAGCTGTGAGTACTCGGTCCACGCCACTGACCTCCCGCACTCCAACGCGTTGAGGCCCCTCAAGCCGACCCTGACCGCGAAGGATGGTGACTCCGGCACGCTCGAGAGTCTTGGTGAGGTTGGCCCGAATCGTGGCAACCAATTGATTGGCGTGATCAGCAATCTTCTGGCGTTCAAACCGCACAGGTGCTGCATGGATTCCAAACCCAGCGAGATGTTCCGCGTCAGCCAGCTCACGCACTCGGCCACTGGCAGCCAACAAGGCTTTTGAAGGGACACAGCCTCGGTTCACACAAGTGCCGCCCATCTCACGGGATTCAAGGACGGCCACCTTGAGGCCATGATCAGCTGCGTGCTTGGCTGCATCGAAGCCGCCATAACCGGCGCCGATGACGATCACATCGAAGTCGAAACTGGCGTCGCTCACCCGATCTTCTGCGTTGAAGCCGTCATTGTCGCTCGGCGCCTCTCCAGAAGGAGTGGGACCGCAGCAGCTGCCACATTCAGAGATTCAACAACTGAGCTATGCGGCAAGGTCACCCCATGGGAGCAGCAGGCAAGCAACAACGGATCCAGTCCAGCCCCTTCGTTGCCGAGCAGGAGTGCTGTGGGTTGCGTCCAGTCCAGCTCCCAATAAGGCTGAACCTGGAAATTTGTCACCGCGTCCGGCACCAAAGAGGCCACAACTTGAAGCCCAGCAACACGGGCTTGATTCAGTCGTTCAGCCAACTTCTCAACCCCGTCTGTTGAATCAGGACCAAAGCGCTCGGCCGGCAAATTCAAAATCGCCCCAGCAGAGGATCGCACTACTTTTGGGGCTAATAGATCTGCACCTGACGCCATCCACACCTGCTGCACATCAGCTGCCAGGGCAGTTCTTAGCAAGGTTCCAAGGTTGCCTGGATCTTGAATGCGATCAAGCGCCAAAGCAAAAGTTGGTGATTGAACCTGAGGGGGCAAGCAAGCAAATGGCAACAGGCAGGCAACACCATCGGGCTGAACCGTTGTTAAGCAGGCCTGCAACGCTTCGTTGCTCAGCCTCTGAACAAGCACTGGCCCAGGGAAAGAATGAATCAAGCTCGAATGCGCCGCCAACCATGAAGGCGTGGCAACTACATGAAGGGGCTCAAAATGACGCCAGGGGCGTTTCTGTAATTCTTGAAGCTGATGTGTTCCCTCCAACAGCACAAGACCATGTTCATCTCGTCCTGAACGGGACGCAAGAGAACGAAGTCTCCTCACCAAAGGATTACGACGGCTTGTGATCAGCTCATCTGACTGAGCTTCAAAGGACACGGCTTAAAAACTTGTGTGCTTACGAACTTTTAAACCGTCGTGAATATTGAGTTCCTGATCAGAAATATCAAGACCATGAACAGCAGCAATCTCACCCTTGATTCCCTCTGCCGCCAAATTTTCAACCAATTTCTTGATGACTTGATCCTCCACTGCTGATTGATCAACAGAATCTGGGGTGAGGAATTCGAGAAACTTGCCAACTTTGGAAGCCACTACCTCCGATGAGTTGGAGATCTTGAGCACAATCATGAAGGAGTTGGGAGTCCTGATCCGTTCACGATAATGCGGTTAGGGAGACTTGAACTCCCACGTCCGAAGACACATGTACCTGAAACATGCGCGTCTACCAATTCCGCCACAACCGCTGATGTCACAAGTGTGACCCAGTGACCATACGACATCATGTTTTGGCGTTGAAGGCTCAGGATCGGCCCGGCCGAACCAGTTTGACCTCCGGCCGTCTAGACGGTCTCACGCTAGATGGTCAATATGGTCGTGACTTTAGCTATCACGGGCATGAAGGCTGCGGCTCTTGCGTCTCAAGACATTCTCAAGCCGCACCTTGAAATTGATGGTGGAGGGAGACTTCGCGGAGAACTTCGCGTCAGCGGCGCGAAAAATTCAGCCCTCGTGCTGATGACGGCATCACTTCTTACCGATCAACAGCTCACCCTCAGGAATGTTCCACCCCTGACCGATATCGGTGGGATGGCTGAAATCCTTTCATCACTTGGTGTGAAGGTGCAACGCAGCGGCGAAGTGGTTCATCTTCACGCTGATCAGATGACAGGCGCTGAGCCACCCTATGAATTAGTGAATGGCCTTCGAGCGAGTTTTTTTGCAATTGGTCCTCTCCTCGCCCGAATGGGACATGCCCGTGTCCCTCTTCCAGGGGGGTGTCGGATTGGTGCACGACCAGTTGTGGAACATATCCGCGGATTGAAATCTCTGGGTGCCGTAGTGAATGTTGAACACGGCATCATTTGCGCTTCTATTCCAGGCACTCAGCAACGACTCAAAGGTGCATCGATCGTGTTGGACTGCCCGAGTGTTGGTGCAACAGAAACGATCTTGATGGCTGCGGCCTTAGCTGATGGCACAAGTGTCATTTCAAACGCCGCTCAAGAGCCAGAGGTCCAAGATCTTGCCAATTTACTCATCGCCATGGGCGCAAAGATCAGTGGGGCTGGCGGTCCAACCATCACCGTTGAAGGCGTGGAACGTCTGAATGGCTGTGATTACACAGTGATCCCCGATCGGATAGAAGCCGGCACCTTCCTGCTCGCTGCAGCCATCACTCGCTCGCGCTTGAGAGTGGCACCGGTCATCCCTGACCATCTCAATGCCGTCCTCCAAAAGTTGCGCGATTGCGGCTGCTCACTTGAAATCGATGAGGAAGGGATCACGATTACTCCAGGTGAGATCCGCGGAATCGATATCACCACACAACCTTTTCCTGGTTTCCCAACCGATCTCCAAGCTCCCTTCATGGCCTTGCTGGCCACGGCACAAGGCACCAGTGTGATCACGGAAAAGATCTATGAAAACCGCATGCAGCACGTGGCAGAGCTACAGCGCATGGGTGCTTCGATCAGAGTGCAAAGCAACACCGCCGTTGTTGAAGGAGTTGCTTTGCTGAGTGGCGCTCCTGTTAATGGAACAGATCTCAGAGCCTCTGCCGCCATGGTCTTGGCAGCCCTCGTTGCAAAAGGGAAGTCCCAAGTGAGCGGACTTGAGCATCTTGATCGTGGCTACGCCGATCTCGAAACCAAGCTTGGGAAAGCAGGCGCCACACTCAGCAGACTTTCACCCTGAAACTTCTGTAGGCAAGGGCTTTACACAACATGAGTTCCTGGGAATGGCCTCGAATTAGCAGACGACTTGACTCAAAATCCCTAGTCCAGTGATTGTTTTTACAGGAATCTCGGCAAACGAACCAGGCCAACGCTCTTTATCTCTTCACTGAGACTCAGAGACAAAACGTGTAGGGTAAAACTCAAGTCTCCTGATTTAATGGAGGGGGCCTCGAGCGTCAGAAGGCGCGACTAAGCAGGTGTGGCGGAATTGGTAGACGCACCGCACTCAAAATGCGGCGGGGAAACCCTTGTCGGTTCAAGTCCGACCACCTGTATGACCTAACCGGGATGACCTGACCCTTGAATGGGCGAAAGACTTGATGCACTCGAAGTGATAGCGAGGAGTGTGAGAGGGTTTGGGCTGAATCCTTAACCTGCTTCAGTTGCCCCTGGCAGAGCTCCTGACCAAGTGCTGCAGGCATTGGTTATCCGCTATTGGGATACGGGCAAGGGAACTTTCATTGTTTGCAGATCCCTGTCCCACGCCGTAGAAGGCGGTCAGCTTCAATAGGGGAGCGAAGGCCACTGGTAAACAGTCGGGCGAAATGGTAGACACATCCCCAAAAACCACTGGCGTCACTGAGTTAAAGGCTGACTCAACATTGAGCGCCTCCGGGCATGCGGATTCAAGCCCCGCCCCTCCCACTGCAGTGATGGGGACCTACAACCGCTATCCACTCACCCTTGTTAGTGGTCGAGGGTGTTGGGTTCGCGACCACCGAGGCGATCGCTACCTCGATGCCGTCGCAGGCATTGCTACGTGCACACTCGGCCATAGCAACCGCGCCATGCGTCGTGCGCTGAGCGATCAGCTGAGGCGCTTGCAGCATGTGTCCAATCTCTATGAAATTCCTGAACAAGAAGAGTTAGCCCGCTGGCTCGTCAGCCATAGCTGCGCAGACAGTGTTTTCTTCTGCAATTCCGGGGCAGAAGCGAATGAAGCCGCAATCAAGCTGGCACGCAAACACGGCCATCAACGGAAGAACATCGAACGGCCTGTCATTTTGACGGCAGCCGCGAGTTTCCACGGACGCACTCTGGCAGCGGTCAGCGCCACAGGACAACCCCGCTATCACGTGGGCTTTGAGCCCATGGTCGAAGGGTTTGAAACCTTCGCTTATAACAACCTCAACAGCTTTGAGAACCTGCTGATTCGGCTAGAAGCTGATGGCCCTCGAGTGTGTGCTGTTCTGATTGAGCCGCTGCAGGGCGAAGGAGGGGTCAATCCAGGCGATCCGGAAATATTCCGCGCGATTCGTCGTCATTGTGATCAACGCAACATCCTGTTGATCTTTGACGAAGTCCAGGTGGGAATGGGACGCAGCGGTCGGCTCTGGGGCTATGAGCAATTAGATGTTCAACCAGATGTCATCACCTTGGCTAAAGGGCTTGGTGGAGGTCATGCGATCGGTGCCCTACTGACGACCAAACAAGCTGATCTCTTCACACCTGGTGATCACGCCAGCACATTCGGAGGCAATCCTTTCGCTTGTCGCGCAGGCCTAACAGTGGCCCACGAACTGGAAAGAAGACAGCTGCTTCGCAATGTGTCTGAGCGAGGCGAGCAATTGAAAACTGGACTCCAAAAATTAATCCAACGCTTTCCGCAGCAACTTCTTGAAGCCAGAGGCTGGGGTTTGCTACAGGGTTTGGTGATTCGAGACGATTGCGATCTCAATGCTGCTGACGTTGTGAAAGCCGCCTTGGCTCAAAAACTATTGCTCGTGCCTGCGGGAACCAAAGTGGTGCGGATGGTGCCCCCTTTGGTCATTGATCGCCGAGAAGTGGCACAACTCCTCACTCGCTTGGAACGCGCACTGAATCTCTTGAACGCGTGACCTGCACCAAGGGCGAATCGATCGATGAACTGGCGGACTTGATTTCTCCCTTTGAGCAGCGGGGGATGGATCTATCCCTTGATCGGATGCATGGGGCTCTGGCTGATCTAACCAACCCCTGTGCTGAAGTCCCCGCCGTTCAAGTGGTTGGTACCAATGGCAAGGGTTCGATCGCCTGCATGATTCACAGCGGCCTGGCGGCAGCCGGGCTTCGCTCCGGTTTGACCACATCCCCACATCTGACAAGTTGGTGTGAACGGATTTGCGTGAACCAGCATCAGATCCAGCTGCCGCAACTGCGCCAACTGTTGCACCGCCTCCAACCGATTGCGCTGCTACACAACCTGACCCCATTCGAGCAACTGATCACTGCAGCCCTTGTTCACTTTGAGGCCAACGCCCTGGAGTGGCTCGTCCTCGAAGCCGGGCTTGGAGGACGGCTGGACGCCACAACAGCCCATCCGAATCGGCCTCTGATTGCGATTGGCTCCATTGGGATGGATCACTGCGAGCATCTCGGACACTCATTAGCTGCCATTACCAGCGAAAAGGCAGCGGTCATTGGACCCGGTGCACATGTAATCACTGCCACCCAGAGCGAAGCAGTGAGAGAGGTTTTGGAAATGCGGAGCGAAGTTATGGGAGCAACGCTGGAGTGGGTTGAACCACTCTCTGAAGATTGGGATCTTGGCCTTGCTGGACAACTGCAACGACAAAACGGAGCCGTGGCCTGCGCTGCATTGCGCCACATGAACACACTGGGCAGCTCCATCAAAGAAACACACATTCGGCAGGGACTGGCTCTCGCACGTTGGCCTGGTCGCCTTCAAACGATGCACTGGAAGAACAAACCCGTACTTTTAGACGGAGCGCATAACCCAGATGCTGCTGAGCAGCTGGGCAAGGAAAGGAAAGCGTGGTGCAAAGACAACCAAGCGCAGATCTGGATTCTTGGCATTCAGGCCCACAAAAAAGCCCCAGAGATGCTCAACAGGCTTTTGCAGCCAAGCGATCAAGCCTGGATTGTGCCTGTTCCTGGGCATGTCAGCTGGACAGCAAAAGAGTTGCGAGCACGCTGCTCGAGCCATTCACATCAACTGAAAAGTGCTCAAAGCGTTTACGAAGTTCTCGACAAACTTTTCACTCAAGATGCAGCATTGCAAAACCCGCCACCAGTGATCGCAGGCTCCTTGTACTTGATCGGCGCTTTGGTAGCGGAAGGAGAGCTGAACACCCCCTAATCAATCAGAAGTGAGAATTAATCAGAACTGAAATTCGATCAAGCCAAACAAAATTATTCAAATCAGGCTGAATGCTCTAAACCTTCCTAAGTTGACGAAAATCAGGTCAGGCAATGCTTGGCAGACCAGGTCAAGCCCAAAGAGCAAGATGTTCAATCGCGAGTGTTTTGGTAGCTCTCAGTGCGGCGACCCTTGTGGGTTGCAGCCCTAAGGGCTCGGAATCAGAACCATCGATGATCGAAACGTATAGCGCCGAAATCAACGCAAATCCCTTGTACGCGGGGCGCCGCCAATTGGTGCAATCACAACTAGGACTAAAGGGAACGCTTCTGGTTTGGACGCAGCAATATCAGGGCTTAGAGCCGATGATCCAACAAATGCTGAACAACAGCATTCGCACCATGACGCGGTCTTTTGAGAAAATCCATCCTGAAGTAACAGTCGTAGTGGAGGAATATCCAGACACGATTTTTTATCAGAAACATAAAGAGAGCTTGAAATATGGATTAGGTGCTGATGTAATCTTGGTGCATACCCTGATGTTGAGTAGCCTCGCCCGCGACAATCTCATCAAGCCAATCCCTTCTAAGGGAATCGAAAGCAAAAACTTCAGACCAAAACTTTTAAAGCAAGCGAAGCAAGGTGAAAGGCTTTATGGCCTACCTTTCATGGTGGATGTACAGGCCCTTTGTTACAACCATGATCACGTATCAGCAGCTCCAAAAAGTTTAAAACAACTGAAGCAATTAGCTAGCGAAGGGATTTCTACTGGTTTAAGCATGAGCTTCATCCAGAGCATCTGGGGAGCATCGGGCTTCGGGGCAGAAGTTTTTAATAAACAAGGAGAACCTTCAATGAATGAAGAGAGCTGGGGCCAGTGGATCAACGTTCTGCAATCTCTGGATCTTGAACCGGGAATTGTTCTAATGGAGGATCCTCAAATCATGCGTCAATATTTCATCGAGGGAGAGCTCAGCATGATTCCCTGTCGCTCGCATGAATTCCCATTATTGCGAGAAAAGCTGGGTGGAGAAAAACTTGGAGTGGCATCACTTCCCAGCATCAATGGAATACCAGCGAGGCCGGAAGTGGCTGGCCTCATGCTTGCATTAAGCCCCATCATGAGCGAAAGACAAGAAACCTTAGCGAAGGAGCTATTGCTTCATATGACAAACCCGGATATTCAACAAATTATGGCCGTCCAATGGAAATCTCTCCTTCCCGTCAATTCAAAGATTGATTTTAATAAGCATCTATTTCCTGAGCTTAAACAACTCACCGAGATCTACGACAATTCAACAGCTTTTACGATGAATGAGTGGAATGCAATTGTTGGCAATTTCGAAGTTATCAATGACTCATATAAAAAAGCCATTAATGGTGAAATCAAGACAGATCTAGCCATTAAACGCATTAACAATGCTCTCCAAAAGGCAATTCCATCCCAATGAACGAGCTCTCTTCTAGCAACCTAAATACAATTCAGTCTCTCGGCTTTGAACTGGTACACGCCCTTGAACGCCCCTCCGTCCTTGGGCAGGTTGCCATTATTGCAATCGCGATTGCGATTGCTAGCTTCTTGAGCCGGTGGCTTAAGCCCTGGCTTAAAAAACACGACCCCAGGATTACATCACTCCTTCCAATCACTATCAGCATCGTTCTGCTGTTTTTAACGGGGTCTATTTACAAAACTCTCGATGCAAAATTTGGGCTGATTAACAAAGTTGGGGAGCTCACAGCCTTGCTATTAGCAATCAATTTGCTGCTGATGCTACTTCACCATTTCACTCAATCAACTCGCATTGGCTTTTACAAACGTCGTCTTATACTGCCTGCCTTTATTGCTTTTTCTGCATTCAGCTTAACCAATCTCATCAGCAATAGTTCTCAGGTTTTCAATGCAAGATTATTTGAGCTATTCAGCACAGACATAACGATTGGGGACTTGTTTCTTATCACCTTCGGCCTGTATTGGTGGATTATTTTATCATCGCTACTTACTGAGTTTCTGCAATGGTCTTTTGGACTTGGCTTTTCGGAAAGTGTACAAAGTAACAAGGGCTTTTATATCCTTATCCGCTACGCCTTAATTGGCCTCGGGGGCTTTGCCATCATTGGCTACTTAGGTATTAATCCAACTGTATTTGGATTAATTACAGGTGGTCTTTCAGTTGGCCTTGGGCTTGGGCTGAAAGAAGTAGTCAGTAATTTTGCCAGCGGCATCTGGCTTTTAATAGAAGGAGCATTAAAGCCTGGAGACATTATCAATTTAAGCAGTATTGATCAATCCAAAGATCCCTACGAAATTGGTTCTATTTCACATCTCGGGCTACGTGCTGCAACAATCGTGGTTCAAAGTGATAACTCAGAGCGCATCGTTCCAAATCAAACATTTTTCACAAGCCAAATTCAAACTTATACGCGTAGCCAAAATATGATTGCTCGAAAGGTCTGGGTTGGAGTTAGCTACGGAACTGATCCAATCTACGCAATCGAACTCCTAGAGCAACTTGGGAGTGCACACCCGCGAATTCTTAAAACGCCTAAACCAAAAGCTTATTTTGCAAATTATGGCGAATCATCACTTAATTTTTGCCTCAAATTCTGGATCAAAGAAATCAGTGATGGGCTAACAATTTCTAGTCAGATCAACTGTCAAATTTGGGAATTATTCAAAGCAAAGGGTATCGAGATTCCTTTCCCACAAGCTGTTGTACACATGGTGAATCCAGATCCAGATGTTTAAACAACAAACAAACAGAAGCTGGAGTCCTTGCTTAGCAGGAGACCGATTTCAACTGATCAAGCCTTCAGGTCTGGCACGTTGTCGCCAAGCACGTCACTGAAGCCCTTAATGGCGTCCCTGATCCCATCTCTGATCCCCTCTCCATCAAAGCTGTCGGATTAAAGGCAGAGTGAGGTGAGGTATGGATTCATCTGTCATGCGTTACCGGACTCTGCGCTCACTATTCGCGCTTGCTCTGTTGATGCTCATGACCGCAAGTCCTTTGCCTGTCATCGCGCTCGATACCTCCACTGGTGTGGGGCTCCAAGATCGAGCCTTATTTCAGGAACGTGTTGATTACACGCTCACCAACCAGAGTGGCGGTGACTTCCATGGACAAAACCTGTTCAATACATCCTTCGCAGGAGCGACTGGCCGAGGTGCAGATTTCAGTGACGCCAACCTGCAAGGCACGATTTTCACCCAAGCGGAATTCCCTGAAGCCAATTTCCATGGCGCCGATCTCAGTGATGCCCTGATGGATCGTGCCGATTTCTCGAAAACTGATTTACGCGATGCTCTGCTGATTGGAGTGATCGCTTCCGGTAGCAGCTTTGCTGGAGCGCAAATCGAGGGTGCTGATTTCAGTGATGCGCTGCTGGATCGTGAAGATCAACGCCGGCTCTGTCAGGACGCCGATGGCGTGAATTCCAGCAGCGGTGTGTCCACACGAGACAGCCTTGATTGCTGATCAACAGGGAAATCCACCAAGTTTTCCTGGATTGAGGAGTCCGGCGGGGTCATGGCGAACCTTGGCTGCCACCTGATCTCCATCAATCACACCTAGCCCTCCTCCCTCCACAGTGATCACATGCGGGTTGAACACAAAAGCCCCATGTGCTCTGCAATCATCAATTAAATCCTGAAGAGCTTGCTTTCCTCGCCAGCGAACCACTGGAAGAGACGCCAATCGAAAAGCGCCCTGCTGACGAACCGCCTCAAGATGCCAGAGGAGATCGTCTCCCCAGCATTGATCAAGCGAATCCATAAAAGCCTGCTCAGGCTGAGGAATCAGCATTTGCAAGTACGTCCAGTTGGGATCTTGGTTGCGAACATGCAGGGTGGTGTGATTCCAACTCAGTTCGCGCAGGCCATTGCCCTGACGGTTCTCCTCTTGACCGAGCACCTGCACCTCGGCCTGAAAGGAACTTGCAAGCCGTTGAATGGTGCTCACACCATCAGGAGCCACCAACAAAAGCAAACGGTGCTGTCCTCGTGCCGGTCCGCTCCAAGATGGAAGACGATTCACAATCTCTGATTGCAAAACTGCACAGAGATTCATCTCAACAGCAGCTTGGCCGCAGCGCAGGGCAAGCTGCACAGCCACACTCCACTCGGCACAGTCAACAACAACCTCGTGCCAGGCCACTCGCGCGGCCGAGGTGAGCGTGAGCGCCGTAATGACGCCATTGGTTCCATAGGCGTGATTCAGGGCTTCCGCCTCGGCGGCATCGAGTTGCAAAAGCCGCGGCGATGCCTCAATCGTTACCACTTCGAGGCCAAGGAGATGCCCTGGATCTCGCAAAAATCCCCAGCGCACGGAACCGATCCCTCCTGAGCCACCAGCAATAAAGCCACCGATCGTGGCACTGCGCCAGGTGCTTGGAAACAGCCGCAATTGGCGACCATGAACTGCGAGAGATCGGTCTAGATCCCGCATCAAACAACCGCATTCCGCAGTCACCACACCACTAACAGGATTAATAGATCGCACCTCCCGCAGGGAATCCATCAGGAGCACCACGCCACCTTTTAGAGGCACGCTCTGGCCGTAGTTCCCCGTTCCCGATCCGCGCAAAGTCAGGGGTACACCATGGCGAAAGCAAGCTGCGGCCACGCCCTGTACCGCCTGCACCGATCGAACACTCACGACGAGATCAGCGCGGCATTGGCTGAGCTGTTTTCTCAGCACGGGTGAATAGTCATAGGCGTCTTTGGAATAGCGATCCAAATCCGCTTGGCTTGTCAACAAGCTGAGATCGGCAATGGCTGCCAACTCGTTCTGCAATGCATCACTACCCATGACTGTTGACGACAGGCTGTTTGTTGAAGGAATCCCTTGCTTCAATCCTGCACCCAAATTCCACCAACTAACAGCCGACGCGCCGGAGGGGCTGCTAGCGCTTCAGTCCAGCTTTGAACAGGAAGGTAAATGGCATCAGCAGGAGCGCCCTCTCGAATCACTCCGTCCCAGGTCATACCCATCAATCGGGCTGCCGCAGTAGTGAATGGCGAGAGACCCAAACGCTCCCAGGGCGCGAGATGGGCCTTCGGCAAGCTCGCTGCCATCAGAGCCAAGGGGTCAAAATTGCCAGCCGGAAACCATGGATCCTGCACATTGTCACCTCCTACAGCGACACAAACCCCTGCTCGCTGCAACTGTCGAATCGGAGCCAGAGGTCGCTCCAGAGATGTTCCAAGATCTCGTCGCCCCAACAACCAACCATTGGTCAGAGGCAGAGCCACCACCTGAACACCATGATGTGCCATGCGTTCAGCGAGTCGCTGCAACGCAGAGGTTCTCAGCAGAGAAAGGCTGCTGGCATGACTGCAAGTAATCGGTACGGACACGGACATCCGCTTCAGGACGCGCATCAGTTGAAACAGACCGGCAGCAGGATGTGAACTGGCTTCATCGATATGCAAATCCACCGCACACCCATGCCGATCGGCTAATGCCAGAAGGCGAGACAGTGCCCTTCGAGGGGCTCGACCAGAACAGGGAGGAGAGATCACACCGCCCAGCAACCCTCCAGCCGCTGCAACCCGAGCAGCCAACCTTTCTCCCTCCGGGGTCTCCCAGTGCTCAACCGGTACGAGTGCAACAGGCTGGATCGTGACCTGGTCTTGCCAGCGGGAAGAACCCTCAAGAATGGCGTCCCAACTGCACTCTGCCCCAGGGCCAAGGCTGTCGATATGGGTGCGAATGGCACGCAGGCCATGACGCCACGCCAACTGCAGAGCTCTCTCAAAGCGCCCCCGCACCTTGTCAACGCTGCGAGTTTGATGTTCTTTCAAATTGGCCGCCATCGCTCCCGCATAGGTTCCACTGAGGTTGGGGAAGCTGTTCCAGGTGAACGCCTTGTCCAAATGGGCATGCGGCTCCAGCAAACGAGGAAGCAACATCCCCTCTGGTTCAGCTGTTCCCTCAGCCGGCGTCTGCAGTCGAACAATCCGACCCTCACGCCATGTCAGATGCAAGGCACAAAGGCCATCAGCTCGTGTGAAAGGCGCTGGGCTACCCACGCGTTCATTGCCTAGTTCCACCAAACCGCGTGGAATCCAGACACTGAGACTGCCATCTCCACGCCGCACCATCATTCGAGTTTGCCAGCGTCAGTTTCGGCCTTGAGAGTTACAAATTGCCCAGCGATTCCAAGGGTCGTGACCGAGTACTGAGGAAGCCGCAACGTTGGTAAAAGATTCTGTCCACCAAGCTCAGTGGTGTAAATACTCGCCAAGCCAAGGTTGAACCGTCGGCTGAATTGACCAGCCAGAGCAGCCAAAGCTGGTTGCTGATCATGGATCAGACGCGGACAATCTTTCACCCAAAGCTGGAGCATCATCGGTAGCCCACCATCACCACACAATTCGTCGCTCGCCAAAGTGACTAATCGACCACCCGCATAACTGCTGAACTCTTCGGGGGAGGGATTGGTGAAAGCAAGGGCCACCGCTGAAGCAGCTAGTGCCATAACGGTCGCCAAAGCGTTAGCTGAGGGCTTGCGGAAATGACTGAAAAACGTCGGCAGAGGAAATTGGGCGAATTGGTAGATTCTTACCGACACGGCGGGTGTCGCCAAGTGGTTAAGGCAGCGGCTTGTGGTGCCGCCATCCGGGGGTTCGAATCCCCTCATCCGCCCTCAACGTTCAAGAAGCGCCTGAAGTAACCGATCTGCATGGCCTCGGATTGGATCTTCACAGGGAAGACCGAGGTCACTCCTAACGGCCTCGAGGGAAAGCTCCGCATCTTCAGCTGTTAGCCGTGCGGTGTTAAGAGCAATCGCTTTGACCTTTGGCGTAGGGCCCCCTCCCAGCGGCCGGGCGATCGCGGCTAACGCCTCGCACAAACTGACGAGCTCTTTCAGCGGAGGTAATGGCACCTGTGGCAAACGTTCGATCGTGGGCTGACCTGCCCGATGCACCATCAACAACGCTGTTGGCTGACTGCCGCGGATCAAGGGAAGAGTGGCGCTCGATCCTGGGTGGCAGAGAGAGCCTTGTCCTTCAACCAACAACAGATCCTGCTTCAACAAACCCGCCCCAGCTTCAAGCACAGCCTGTTCCACCGCCCCAGCGGCATAGTCCACCCGCACCGCATCCAAGGGGATGCCGCGGCCGCTGATCAACAATCCAGCCTGACCAGTTCCAACGAATCGACAGGACAATGTTCGGTGCTGTGCGGCCGCTTCAAGTGCCAAACAGGCACTCATTTTTCCGACAGCCATATCGGTTCCAACAGCTAAAATCCGCTGACAGGAAAGAGAAGCGGCTCGAGCTTGACCCACCTGCAGGTTTGGGGGCTCACGGCGCAAATCCCAGATCCACTGCCCGGCCTGACAGGCCTGCTTAAATTCGGGATCCTCTCCCAACTGGGTGTGCAGCCCACTAGCCAGGCTTAACCCTGCCCGAAGTGCAGCCAAGGCATCTCGCCGCAAGGGATCTGGCAGGACCCCACCTGAGGGAGCCAAGCCCACCACGGCGACGGCAGGTTGGTGAGGCAAGGCCTCGGCCAGATCCCGAACGATCGGCACATCACGGTCAATTCCTGTGATTTCAGCCAGGGATCCATCGGCATGGGCAGGGTCGATGACGACAGCAATCGGGCCCGGTCGATGGCGCAACATCGCCAAGCCCGTCTTGCCGGTCAGGGACGTCAGGCCACCGTGCTGGAGCAGCACCACAGGCATCGCTTCAAACCCCTGTGGACACTTGGTAGGCAATCCAATTCCGTTGCAATGAACACGAGACCTGACAAAGCCAACTCAGCAAGTCCCTACCCATGCATCTAGCAATACTTGAAGCTGCAGACCGAACGAAAAGCTGATCTGGGCGTGGCCACCTAGAACGCCTGACCTCATGGACGTCTCCATCGAGTGTTGAGACCCGCACGGAGATTCACGAACGATTGTTTGGATCGGTCCCTCTGCGAGTGATGCCCAGACCAGGGGCTATTGGTGCACAAAGTTGATCCCCCTCGAGGGCAAGCCCCACGTAGGGATCATCCAGAAGATTTAGATGGCTATCGAGATCAGGCCAGCGGATCAATGGCAGAAGCTGCGCTGCAGCGCCATTGAGCAAGACACTGTCGGAATAGCAACCAATCATGAGATCCAGATTGAGCCGCTGAGCCACCTGTGCCATCAGCCAAGCCTCGGTGAGCCCTCCGGTTTTCAGCAACTTGAGATTGACCCCATCCACATGAGGGGCAAGGCGCAGCACATCTTGTAGATCCCAACAACTCTCATCCGCCACAAGAGGGATGGCGCAATGAGGTTTAAGAGCGGCGAAGGCTGCGGTGTCTTGGTCGGGATCGAGTACAGCCGCCATGGGCTGCTCTAACAGCACCACACCAGCACTCTGTAATGACACCTGCATCGCCTTGGTCTCCTCAAGAGTCCAGCCACCGTTGGCATCCACCTGAAGCTCCAACTCTTGCTGGTGCTGTTGCTGATACTCCTGGAGTTCCTGGGCGACAGCAGCCAAGAGAACCCGATCGTGATCGCAGCCATCGGCACTGCCGAGTTTGAGCTTGATACGCGTTGCCGGCAGCTGACGCCACCAACGCTTTAAGCGACTGAGCACCTCGTCCACAGAACCAAGCCCCAACGTCACGCTGGTGGCAATACAACGGCTGCCATCAAGCCCAAATACACGCCAAACCGGCTGACCCAACCGTTGTCCCCACCAGTCCCAAAGAGCCAAATCAACGGCGCAACGGGCAGGGGGAGACAACGGCAGCAGCAGAGGAGCAAGTTGTTGCCGATCAGCTGGGTCAACATCGGCCAGGCTTGGCATCAGAGCCTCTAGCTCCAAGGCCAGTTGATCGGTGCTGAACCCACGATGGCCGGTATCAAACCCGCCGGTTTCTCCTCGACCGATGCAGCCATCCCTGCTGCAGGTGAGCTCGAGATGCTCCACTTGTGCCGTGACTCCCCGGCTGATCGCCAGAGGAACCGCTTTGGTGAGAGGAAAGCGCCGAACAGACCAGCCCATTGCCCTAATACGGCAATCCCCAAGCTGGCACAAAGCTGGCGGTGACTCACACTGAAAGAAGATTTCACCGTCGTCGGTCTCCAGGATCGCCACCCGCTTTGGCTCTTTCCAGTCCCGCCAGCACCAGTCCCGTCAGGACAAGCCCTCCCGCCTCCAGCCTTGAGGAACAGCAGAGCAGGAGCTATTGGATCACCACCTTTGGGTGCCAAATGAACAAGGCCGATTCCGAGCGGATGGCGGGAATACTGGAAACCATGGGCTATCAGGAAGCCAATGCAGAACTGGATGCAGATTTGGTTCTCTACAACACCTGCACCATTCGCGATAACGCCGAACAAAAGGTTTACAGCTATTTAGGACGACAGGCGATCCGCAAACGCATCAATCCCAATCTCACCTTGGTGGTGGCCGGTTGCGTTGCTCAGCAAGAGGGAGAATCCTTACTGCGCCGAGTGCCCGAGCTGGATTTGGTCATGGGACCCCAGCATGCGAATCGCCTCGAAACCCTGCTCACGCAAGTGCAGTCAGGGCAACAGGTGGTCGCAACTGAAGACCATCACATCCTCGAAGACCTCACCACCGCCAGACGTGACAGCAGCACCTGTGGCTGGGTGAATGTGATCTATGGCTGCAACGAACGCTGTACGTACTGCGTGGTTCCATCGGTGCGCGGCAAAGAGCAATCTCGTTTGCCTGAATCAATCATTTTGGAGATGGAGGGATTAGCGGCTCGCAACTTTAAAGAGATCACATTGCTCGGCCAAAACATCGATGCCTACGGACGCGACTTACCAGGGATCACCCCCGAAGGCCGCCGTAAACACACCCTGACGGACTTGCTTCATCAGGTGCATGACGTAGAGGGGATTGAACGACTGCGCTTCGCTACGAGTCACCCCAGGTACTTCACCGAGCGGCTGATTGATGCCTGCGCTGACCTCCCAAAAGTATGCGAACACTTCCACATTCCCTTTCAAAGTGGCGACAATGATCTACTGAAAGCCATGGCTCGCGGGTACACCGTGGAGCGCTATCGCCGCATCATTGATCGCATTCGAGATCGCATGCCTGACGCAGCGATCAGCGCTGATGTGATCGTTGCTTTTCCTGGAGAAACCGATCAGCAATACAGACGCACCCTGGCGTTAATCGAAGCCATTGGCTTTGACCAAGTGAACACTGCTGCCTATTCACCAAGGCCCAACACGCCAGCAGCCAACTGGACGAATCAGCTGTCTGAAGAGGTGAAAGTGGCACGCCTTAGAGAGATCAATACTCTGGTGGAATCCACTGCAAAAGAGCGCAACGCTCGTTACATAGGTCGCATCGAGCAAATACTCGCCGAAGGGGTGAATCCCAAAGACCCAACCCAGCTGATGGGACGAACACGCACCAACAGGCTGACCTTTTTCTCAGCTGAATCCCCGAACGGAACGACCTATCGAGCCGGGGACTTAGTCGATGTTCGAATCGATCAAGTACGTCCGTTCTCTTTGACTGGCACACCGGTGATCAACTGATACCTTTCGGGTTCGCTTCTTGAATGAACAGCCGCATCATGCCCTCTTCTCCCGTTCGCGTTGGCGTGGTGTTCGGAGGAGCATCCGGTGAGCATGCCGTATCCATTCGTTCAGCAATCACGGTGACTCAAGCCCTTCAAGAGGGGCGGAACCGCAATCGCTTTTTGGTAGTTCCGCTATACATCGACCAGGCAGGACGCTGGTGGCCTGAAACTATTGCGGCAAAAGTTCTCGAGCAAGCCCTCCCACTCGAAGACGAAAGCCTTCCCCAGCCTCTTCCTGCATCAGGATTCCGCTCGCTGCCGATCGAAGCAACAAGCATTGACGTTTGGTTCCCAGTCCTTCACGGTCCAAACGGCGAAGACGGCACAGTCCAAGGCTTATTCACGCTGATGGGGCAGCCTTTTGTGGGCTCAGGCGTGTTGGGTTCAGCTGTAGGGATGGACAAACTGGCAATGAAAGCTGCATTTGCGGCCGCTGGCCTCCCCCAGGTCGCCTACTTGGGCCTCAATGCTTCAGACCTCAACAAGCCCGAACAGCTGGATGCCTTGGTCGCCAGGATCGAATCTGAGTTGGGATACCCCTGTTTTGTAAAGCCAGCAAATATGGGTTCATCCGTTGGCATCAGCAAGGCCCGTGGCCGAGAGGAGCTCATAGAGGGATTAAAAGAAGCGGCCAACCATGACACTCGCCTCGTTGTGGAGCGTGGAATAGCCGCAAGAGAGTTGGAATGCGCCGTTCTTGGGCGGCGGAAGCTTCAAGCATCCGTTGTTGGCGAAATCCGCTTCGATGCCGACTGGTATGACTACGAGACCAAATACAGCGAGGGGCGCAGCCACACGTTGATTCCAGCCCCACTCTCAGAGAAGGTGAGCGCTCAAATTCAAGCCATTGCCATTCAAGCCTGCAACGCTGTCAATGCCTATGGATTGGCACGGGTGGATGTTTTTTTTGACGAGAGCAGTGGCGAGATCTGGCTCAACGAGATCAATACGTTGCCAGGGTTCACCTCTCAAAGCATGTATCCGATGCTGTGGGAAGCGAGTGGTGTCGCTTTACCCGAACTAGTGGACCAGCTGGTCAAGACGGCGCGAGAATGAATCAACATCCAGACAAGCGATGATCCAAGGTCTGCTCTGGCTTCCCCTCCTCTTCGCCTTTGTGCTGCTCGTGGCACTGGGCTGGCTCGAGCGGCGGCGTCAAAACCTGTTTCGCATCTGGAGCGAAGGCTCTGAAATTGCGAAATTAGACGGATGCGGTGCCGCACTTCTCAAGGATGGAGAACTGCGGTGGAGCAGCTTCAGAGCAGGCTCATTTCAAGACGAAGGGCACTTTGTGATCAAAGGCCTTGAACTCGTTGAGCTCATGGCGTTGGCCTCAGGTGAAGCTCCCTTAGCGAGCGAATCGCAAGGCCGATGCCGTCTCCGACTCATTGGGAATGGCCGACAGCTCGATGTGCCTTTTTCGGATGCCGATCGCGCGCGCCGCTGGATGGATCAGCTCATGTCTCGTGCACGCTGCGACTTGTGAGTCCTGAAGAGTCACGCAACAAGGGCACCAAGCTCAGCAAGGGGAAAAGCCAAGGCCAACTTCCCCCTGGCGTAGAACGCCGCCGAAGGCTGCGTCAAGAGCGCAGACAAGAGCGATTGATCCAACTCTGGCGACTTGTGTTTTTTTTAACAGCAGCAACGGGATTGAGTTGGCTGTTGCTGACCCTTGGTTGGAGCCTTCGATCAGCCGAACAAATCGAAATCAGAGGTAGCCAGCGGATGGGGCAAAACGTTGTTGTCAATGCCGCCGGCCTGACCTTTCCGGAATCACTATTAAGCATTGAACCTGCTCAGATCGAGCAGAAATTGATGCAGGAGCTTCCAGTTCAAGAGGCTTCGGTGCAGAGGCGCCTTCTGCCTCCAGGTTTAGACATCACACTCGTTGAACGCAGGCCAATTGCAGCTGCCACCCGCACAGGTCCCATGGGAATCGAACAGGGCATGGTGGATCGAGAGGGCCAATGGATGTCGATGACCATGGCTAAGCGAGGCGAAAAACCAGAGAGCGCGGTCAAGGTTGAAGGCTGGATTTCCAGCAGGCGAGCAGTCATTGCTCGCGTTCTGCAACAACAAGAGCGGTTAGGTAGGCCTCTTAAAACAATTTTGGTGGAGCCAGCTGGTGGCATCAGCTTGCGCATTGAAACGCTGGGCCTTGTTTATCTTGGGGCTAATGATGCACTTTTAGATCAGCAATTCAAAACGATTGTGCAATTGAATGAAAGCCTCCCCCCCAACCTGCGCGGTGTGTCAAATGCGGGTCTCGATCTCAGTGACCCAAGCCAACCGGAGCTAAAGCTACGGCCACCACTTAAGCCAGCACCCCGCACAAAGGCCAGTGATGGCTAACGCTCGATTGCAAAAAATGATCGTGACAATCAAGTTCCTGTATCAGTTTTGTCGGCAAATGCCACACTCACAGACATAATGCTCCTGATCTCTACGGTTTAAATCCAGAAATGGAGATTGTGAGCAGTGAGACTTCCTCATTTATGAATCCGGAGGGTATCTCGCCTAGCCAATCAGCACGTATTGAAGTGATCGGCGTTGGTGGTGGTGGCAGCAACGCTGTTAATCGCATGATTTTGAGCGACCTGGAAGGAGTCGCCTATCGCGTTTTAAACACAGATGCACAGGCCCTGATTCAATCAGCTGCCGAAAATCGAGTTCAGTTGGGTCAAACACTCACCCGTGGACTTGGTGCTGGAGGGAATCCCAGCATTGGCCAAAAAGCGGCGGAAGAGTCACGTGCTGATCTGCAGCAAGCGCTCCAAGGAGCTGATCTTGTTTTCATTGCTGCTGGCATGGGAGGTGGTACGGGTACAGGAGCTGCTCCCGTGGTTGCTGAAGTTGCCAAAGAAAGCGGTGCTCTAACCGTAGGCATCGTCACAAAACCATTCAGTTTTGAAGGCCGTCGCAGAATGCGTCAGGCCGATGAAGGCATTGCACGCCTCGCTGAGCACGTAGACACGCTGATCGTCATCCCCAACGATCGACTGCGGGACGCCATTGCCGGTGCTCCGCTTCAAGAAGCCTTCCGCAGTGCGGATGACGTTCTCCGAATGGGGGTCAAAGGAATTAGCGACATCATTACTCTTCCAGGGCTCGTCAACGTTGACTTTGCTGATATCCGTTCCGTGATGACGGAAGCAGGGACAGCCCTACTGGGAATTGGAGTGGGTTCAGGCCGATCGCGCGCCATCGAAGCAGCACAAACCGCTATCAACAGTCCCCTGCTCGAAGCCGCTCGCATTGATGGTGCGAATGGCTGCGTGATCAATATCAGCGGCGGTCGAGACATGACCCTTGAAGACATGACAACAGCGTCTGAAGTGATCTACGACGTCGTCGATCCAGAAGCCAACATCATTGTTGGAGCCGTCGTGGATGAACGTTTAGAGGGTGAGATCCACGTCACGGTGATTGCTACCGGCTTTGAAAATGGGAATCCTTACCGTTCAGAACGAAGTAAAATGCGACCTGCTGTTTCAGATTTCCAAGTCAGCACCAGCGCAGAGCCTGAAGCAGGAGCTCGAATTCCTGATTTTCTTAGGCAGCGCCAACAACGTCAGAACAACAGCTGAAATGTGGTGACCCGGAGTCCACGCCTGCCCAAAGCATCCAATGTGGCTGCTCCCTTCCGGTTCTGACCAGGTTTAGGCGTCTGGACCGCATGGATCCGAATCGATGGAATGCTAGCAATGAACCTCTTTCGTCACGGAAGGGTGGATGCGCCCAGCTGAATTAATTCAGTTCAAGCAGTCAGGGCGAGCAATCACGATGCTCACTGCATGGGATGGCCTCAGCGCTGCCTTGGTTGAGGAAGCAGGCGCTGATGTGGTGCTGGTGGGTGATTCCCTTGCGATGGTGGCTCTTGGGCACGCCACCACCCTTCCGGTGACCCTTGAACACATGCTTCATCACAGCCAAGCGGTATGCCGTGGTCTGTCCAAACCGCTCGCGCAGCAACCGCTTGTGGTCTGTGATCTGCCGTTTCTGAGTTATCACTGTGGCCTCGATCGAGCTGTCGCAGCTGCGGGCACCATCCTGAAGGAGTCGGATGCAGCAGCTGTCAAACTTGAGAGCGGTGAGCCAGAGGTTGTCGCCGTAATCGACCGACTGGTGCGCTCAGGGATTCCAGTGATGGGACATCTCGGACTCACCCCTCAGGCTGTGCATCAACTCGGGTACAAGCGGCAAGCCGTTGATCCACGCAGTCAAGACAAACTGCATCGGCAAGCGCAAGCCCTACAGAGCGCCGGATGTTTTTCTCTTGTTGTGGAACATATTCCCGCCGAACTTGCCGGTCGTCTCAGACGGAGCTTGTCGATTCCGGTGATCGGTATCGGTGCTGGAGCCGATTGCGACGGACAGGTCAGCGTGACCGCAGATCTTTTGGGGCTAACGCCAACCCAACCGCCATTCACCTCAGCCAGGATGCGAGGCCGTGAGCTGAGCATCACGGCGTTAAAAAGTTGGCTTAAGGAGCAACGGGATCAGGGAGAGACTCCCACCACTCCACAACCTCCAAGAGGACCTGATTGCTGAGGGCCATGCCATTCGGATCGCTAAGGCGCCAGCGGCGGCCCATGCGTTCCATCAGGCCAAGGCCCACGAACGGCTGCCAGCGAGCTTCAAGACCGGGCAGATCACGGCTGAGGCGCAATTCGTTCCAACCGCAACGTCTCGCAAGATCGACCAGATCCACGCCTTCGTGGCAACGCAACCCCACGAGAAGACAATCATCGAGCGGCATGCTCCATGAAGACGCTTGGAGCAAGCTGGAATCAAGCTGAAGTTGCTGCTCCATCAACCACGCTGCGTAGGCCTCCCTGGTACGAGGACGGGCCATCCGCTCCCCCCAGGGAGCACTCGTGGCACCAAGCCCAAAAGCCCACCATCCAGCTCCGCTCCAGTACACGCGGTTATGCCGAGAGGCATGGCCAGGCCGAGCAAAATTTGAAATTTCATAACGGCAATAGCCAGAGCTCCGGAGTCTGTAGGTGGTGTAGGCAATGCGATCGGCGGCAACATCCTCCTCCGGCAACATCAGCTCACCGCGTTTCGCGCGCCAAGCAAAAACAGTGCCTGGCTCCACGCTGAGGTCGTAAATCGATAAGTGGGGAGCGTCCAAAGCCACGGCCTGCTCCAGCTGCGCCTCCCATTCCTGATCATCTTGATCGGGAAGATTTCGGATTAAGTCCAAGCTCCAGCTGTGCAGTCCGCCGTCCTGCATAGCTCTTTGGAGCCAATGACAGGCGTTGACCACATCCGTCCTGCGATGACGACGCCCTATGGCAGCAAGCCTTTCGTCGTTGAAACTCTGACCTCCAAGACTCACTCGCGTCACACCAGCAGCAATGAGTAATTCGAGATCTTCGGGTTGAAAGGTGGCCGGGTCCATTTCCAAGGTGATTTCGGCACCGCTCTGGAATCCGAAATGAGTTCTGAGCGTTTGAAGCAAGACAGCAATTTGATCGGGCCTGAGCAGCGATGGCGTTCCGCCACCGACATAAATTGTTGCCAGTGCAACCCCGCGCGGAGAAAGGGATATCTCCGTTATGAGTTGATCCAAATAGGCCTCAATTGAGGCGCTACCAGACCCTCCAAAAGCATTCGCACGATCGCCAAGAGGCACTACTGCGAAGTCGCAATAGAAGCAGCGTCGATGACAAAAGGGAATGTGTAGATAGGCACTGCGAGGTGCAGATGCGGTCATCAGCTCAGGCAGAGCGACGGAAGATGATGCATGCTGCCTGCACACGGAGTGAACGGCCACGACCTATTGCCATGGTGGAAGTTCTCATCCTGGTCCTGTTTCTGATCTCCGGTGGAGCCACCGGATGGATGGGAGTTCATCTCCTGCCTCAGGAGATGCTGGACGATGTCACTGATGTTCAACGCGTGCGGCTTGCGCTCACCGTCATAGGAACAGGAGTAGGGGCGGTTGCTGGCCTTGTGTTCAAGCGCCTTCGCCTGCAACTGATGCAGCAGGTGCGCACCATGCCCACCGACTTGCTGATCAGTCGATCGGTGGGGCTCATTCTTGGTTTACTCGTTGCCAACTTATTGCTGGCCCCCATCCTGTTACTTCCTCTCTCCGGTGGGGTAACTCTGGTGAAACCTCTAGCTGCCGTCCTCAGCAACGTGTTTTTTGGGGTGCTGGGGTACAACCTGGCCGAGGTTCATGGCCGCACCCTTTTACGGCTGTTCAACCCAACCAGCACAGAGGCTTTATTGGTGGCAGACGGGGTCCTCACTCCTGCCACACCCAAGATTCTTGATACGAGTGTGATCATCGATGGCCGTATCCGCGGAATGTTGGCCTGCGGTCTGCTGGAAGGTCAGGCGATTGTCGCTCAAACGGTGATCGATGAAATGCAACAGCTCGCAGACTCAACCAACCTGGAGAAGCGAGCGAAGGGGCGCCGTGGCCTGAAGCTTCTGCGCGATCTTCGCGACACTTATGGACGGCGTCTGGTCATCAACAGCACGCGTTATGAGGGCACTGGAACCGACGATCGATTGCTTTTGCTGGCCGGAGACACTGGAGGCACCCTCGTCACCGCTGATTTCAACTTGGCGCAGGTTGCCGAACTGAAAGAAATCAAGGTGATGAATCTGAGCGAGTTGGTGATTGCCTTGCGCCCAGAGGTTCAACCCGGTGATGAGTTGTTGCTCAAAATCGTGCGCGAAGGCAAAGAGGAGAGCCAGGGAGTCGGCTACCTCGAAGACGGAACAATGGTGGTCGTTGAGGAGGGTCGAACATTGATCGGGTCTCGCCAACCGGTTGTTGTTACCGGAGCTCTTCAGACCCCTACAGGGCGCATGGTGTTCGCACGCCGCGATAAAAACGGGCCACGGAGCAATCGCAGCGGCAAGAGCAGCAAGACCAAGGTTTCACGCACCGATGCAGCTGAAGAGCAGCCTTCCACTTGATCCCGCTAGGCTCCCTCCACGACAGGGATCGTTAGACGAATGACTACATCAGCGCCTTACTACGGAGATTCGGGCGTGATGCGCACTCCACCGCCCGATTTGCCCTCTCTGATGCTGAAAGAGCGGATCGTGTACTTGGGTCTGCCTCTTTTCTCTGATGGAGACACCAAACGTCAGCTCGGACTCGATGTCACCGAGCTAATCATTGCTCAGCTCTTGTTTTTGGAATTCGACAATCCAGAAAAACCCATTTATTTCTATATCAACTCCACTGGTACCAGCTGGTACTCAGGAGAATCAATCGGCTTTGAAACGGAAGCCTTCGCTATTTGCGACACGCTACGTTACGTCAAACCACCCGTTCACACCATCTGCATTGGTCAGGCGATGGGAACGGCAGCCGTGATCCTCTCCGCTGGAACGAAAGGTCAGAGGGCAGCACTACCCCATTCCTCGATCGTGTTGCATCAGCCCCGAAGTGGAGCTCGCGGTCAGGCAACTGACATTCAGATCCGTGCCAAAGAGGTCTTGCACAACAAGCGGGCCATGCTCGAAATTCTTTCGTTAAATACAGGCCGCAGTGTTGAAGAACTATCCGAATCTTCGGACAGGATGAGTTACTTAACTCCTCAAGAAGCCGTAACATACGGCATCATTGACAAAGTTTTAGATAGCCGCAAAGAGTTACCTACAGCTGTTAGTTAACCCATAAGATTGCTTCAACAACTGTGTTGTTGAAGCAATCTAGATTAAATAGCTTCATCTTTTTTCCGCACACCCCTCCCTAAGGACCCATGCCGATCGGTACTCCCAGTGTTCCCTATCGCCTCCCCGGCAGCCAAATGGAGCGATGGGTCGACATTTACACACGCCTAGGTGTTGAAAGAATTTTATTTCTAGGCCAGGAAGTTAATGACGGAGTCGCGAACAGCCTGGTAGCTCAGATGCTCTACCTCGATTCAGAAGACAGCACGAAGCCGATCTATCTGTACATCAACTCCCCTGGTGGATCAGTCACTGCTGGTTTGGCGATTTACGACACCATGCAGTACGTCAAAAGTGATGTTGTCACTATCTGTGTGGGACTTGCCGCTTCAATGGGTGCCTTCCTTTTGACGGCTGGCACCAAAGGCAAACGCCTGGCACTTCCGCACAGTCGGATCATGATTCATCAGCCGATGGGTGGCACCGCTCAACGCCAGGCCAGTGATATCGAAATCGAAGCCAAAGAGATTTTGAGAATGAAGGATATGCTCAATCGTTCGATGTCTGACATGACAGGGCAGAGCTTTGAAAAAATCGAAAAAGATACCGATCGCGATTATTTCCTGAGTGCGGATGAAGCAAAGGATTACGGCTTGATCGATCGGGTGATTTCTCACCCCAACGAAGCCTGAAGGGCGATCCAGTCCATCCGTAAACTTCATTATTGTCTTCAGTAGGTATCGACCGGATGGCCCAGCTTTTCTATGACTCAGACGCCGATCTCTCGCTGCTTAGTGGCAAGACGGTGGCCATCATCGGTTATGGATCCCAGGGCCATGCCCATGCCCTGAATCTCAAAGACAGTGGCGTTGACGTGCTGGTAGGCCTTTATGAAGGAAGCCGCTCAGCCGAAAAGGCAAAAGCAGATGGTCTGGAAGTCCTGAGCGTGGCTGATGCCTGTGCAAAGGCCGACTGGATCATGGTGCTTCTTCCAGATGAATTCCAAAAGACGGTCTACGACAAGGAGATCGCCCCTCATCTAACAAGCGGCAAGGTGCTCAGCTTTGCCCACGGATTCAACATCCGTTTCAACTTGATTGAACCGCCCAAGGACGTGGACGTCGTGATGATCGCGCCCAAGGGTCCAGGCCATACCGTTCGCTGGGAATACCAAAACGGACAAGGTGTTCCGGCACTGTTCGCCATCGAACAAGACGCTTCTGGCAACGCACGCGAATTGGCGATGGCCTACGCCAAAGGGATCGGAGGTACCCGTGCCGGCATTCTTGAGACGAACTTCAAGGAAGAGACTGAAACCGATCTGTTTGGAGAGCAGGCTGTTCTTTGTGGAGGCTTGTCCGAATTGGTTAAAGCTGGTTTTGAAACACTTGTAGAAGCTGGTTATCAGCCCGAACTTGCCTACTTCGAGTGTCTACATGAGGTGAAACTGATCGTTGACTTGATGGTGAAAGGCGGACTCTCCGCCATGCGGGATTCCATTTCCAATACCGCTGAATACGGCGACTACGTCAGTGGTCCCCGTTTGATCACTGCTGAAACCAAAGCAGAAATGAAAAAAATTCTCTCCGACATCCAAGACGGAACCTTCGCTAAGAACTTCGTAGCCGAATGTGATGCCGGTAAGCCCGAGATGAACAAAATCCGTGAGCGCGACCGCGGACACAAGATCGAAGAAGTGGGTAAGGGTCTTCGTTCGATGTTCAGCTGGCTCAAGGCAGCCTGAGCAATCCCGTACTGCTGGTGATCGCTGCCGCAGGCTTCGACCTGCTAGTCGGCGATCCCCGCTGGTGCCCCCATCCAATAGTGGCCATGGGTCAAGTGATCTCTGGGCTGCGCCACACCATTGAAAAGTGGGCTGGAGACAAGCCATGGCCACTGCGGGCCGGCGGTGGAATGATCACGCTTGTTTTGGTTGTTGGAAGCGGTGGCGTTGGTTGGCTGCTTGAGCGTCTGCTCTTGCCCGAGTCCCCGATACCACAACCAATAGCGGCCGTAGTGCTAGTCATTGCCATGGCAAGCGCCCTTGCAGCGCGCAGTCTTAGAGACAGTGTGTTGGCAGTCCTTCAGGCTCTGCCTGACCTCACATCTGCAAAGCATCGGTTGAGCTGGATCGTTGGCAGGGATGTAACCCAGTTAGATCACGATGGGATTCTCCGCGCCAGTGCCGAAACAGCGAGTGAAAATGCTGTGGACGGACTCTTTGCCCCTTTGTTTTGGATGCTGATCGGAGCTGGATTGTGGGCGGCGGGTTTCAGCCAAGCCCCAGGTCCTCTGGCATTGGCATGGGCATTCAAAGCCTGTAGCACGATTGATTCCATGCTGGGATACAAACAGGGCCGACTGCGTTGGCTTGGGACTGCCGGGGCTCGACTCGACGATCTCCTCACCTGGCTGCCATGCCGGTTAGTGCTGCTGACGCTTCCACTCGTGAGCAAACGCTGGAACCGATGGGCCACCACTGTGATTGCTGCTCAAAAAGATGGACAACCTGACCCATCACCAAATGCAGGATTATCGGAATCAATTTTTGCCCACTGCGCCGAAGTTCAGATGGGTGGACGAAATCGCTACGGCAACCAATGGATCAACAAACCCATCCTTTCTGCCAAATCTCAGCAGGCATCCGTTGAAGGTGTGCGGATCCTTCTGAATCTGAGTCTCAAGCTAGAGATTTTGTGGTTAGCGGTGGCCCTTGGCTGGTCACTCGTTTAATAAGCTCCGCGATCCATGGGCAACAGCAAGACCCCAAAGGTGCGCAAAATAATCGCCATATCAAGCAGGAACGAGCGGCCCCTGGAGTAAGCCAGATCAAGCCTCACCCTCTTGGCATAACTGAGATTATTCCGACCACTCACCTGCCACAACCCTGTTAAACCAGGGCGCACGGCCAACACCTCATCCATATAAGGTCCGTAACGCTGAATCTCTTTATTGACGATCGGACGTGGACCAACCACACTCATTTCACCACGCAAAACATTGAGGAACTGAGGCAACTCATCAAGACTGGAACGACGTAGGAAACGACCAATCGGCGTAATGCGAGGGTCTTGGCGAAGCTTGAAATCACGCTCAAACTCTGCACGCAACTCCGGAGACTCCGCTAACACGCGTTGAAGAACAACATCAGCATCGGCGCGCATGGTTCGAAATTTGACGCAACCAAATCGGCGATAACCTCGGCCGACGCGTTGCTGAACGTAGAAGAGCGGGCCTGGAGAGCTGAATTTGACCAAAATTGCAATGAGCAGGAACGCTGGTGATCCCACGCCTAAAACAAGGAGAGAGAAAGCAATATCCCCACTGCGCTTGAGAGAGCGACCCAAACGGCTCTGTTTGCGGACCAGAGCAACAGATGTCAACACCGATGGAGGCGCAGACAACAACTCAAGGTGACGCCTGGTAGCCCGCCGACTCAGGCTGGACCCACTTGCCTGTAAAGACGAGCGACGCAGGCTTTGTTGCATCCAGAGTCCCTTTAGTCTCATTCCACTGAACCGCAAGACGGCAGAACAAGACAGCTCAAGGGGTCAGTCACCCCAAAGGCACAGGGAAAACTGCTGACTGCAAACAAACCAGCATGGGTCATAGTTAGAGCAGATAACAGCATTCGCTGACACAAACAGATCAAGAAGTCTCTCAGCCAATTGCGGCCAGAGGCAAGAATTCCGAAGCTGGGGCATGGCATTCACCGACACTCCCATCAGCACCATGCTCGAAGAGGCTCTACAGCAGCCGTCGATTGGCGCTACAGGAAACTTCCGATGGCACGCCACAGCAATCGGAATCGCGGCGCTGTGGCAGGCAGAGTCCGCTCCAACAACACCACCGTTCGACGAAGCCATCAAAGAAGGGTTAGAGGTGGGGCTTGACCTGAGCAGAGAAGAGCGAGAGTTCCACCAAGTGAGCGAAGGGTTAGTGCTCCTTTTTCACTCATAAACATTGTGCCAACAACTAGCGAAAAGTTCCTACAAAACAAATGAAATAGATCAGAAAGAATCAAAATCACAATTCAGTCAACGATTAAAGGGAAGTACAAAACTCAAACAGAATAGAAGAATAGGGAACAAAGAAATAGCACTAAGACTTACAGTTGCTGAGAAAGAAGACCCGTTAATTGATCGAGAAGGATTCTCTCGCCCTGCGTCCAATCTCTCTCTTTAATTCGAATTAGATATTCATGCTGAACGCCATCACCACGCTGACGCGAACAAACAACAACGACATCGTCGTAATGAATTGGAAAGTCAGAACTAAACGACAACTCAAGAATCCCTTCCGATACAAACAAAAGAAAATCACATACAACCTGACTCAAGAATTCTTCTCCTTCAAGAAGGTCGCCACAAGTAATCATTTGCTCCTTTGACTGAGGGGTATACGTGACAAACGAGAAGAAAAGAGGCGCTCCTGTTAATCTCAAATACAAACCCTTAAATGGACGGCCCATAACTGAATGATCACACCTCCCTTATCCTTGCGGATTGGAGAAAATCAGAAATACTGCTTTAATCTAAGCGATTCGAAAGATTTTCAAAGGATCAGATTTAGCATAATACTGAATTCATGACACGTCAGATCGTCGATCAAATCGCTCAATACATTGTAGATTATTGGAAATACTTGACCTCACATTAACAATAAGAATTCACAAAGAAAATCTGTCAATCTAAAAAAAATAATAAAATAGTACCACATCAATACAAGGAAAAATCGGAATATCAAAAGCCAGAGTGAACAACAATTTATAAAACAGCTAGTCCCATAAGCCAGGATTGCAATAGACCCACTCGATTAACGTCAGCATCAACAGGAAAGAGAATCAAAGAATGAACAACAAAAGATGCTCAACGAAGACGCCAAACAATACGCATAAAAGCAACAATCACTCACTCCTAATAGCATCTATTCACGAACAAATAAACATACGGAATTATAAATTGCAGGTATCAAATAAAATCAATTGGCAAAAATGAAGCCAAAAAACTATGCCTTAAACAGAAGACAGTACAACCAAATCAAACTAAAGATTAAAATCAATCCGCAAAGATCAAATGCAAGCGACAAGACTGCTCAAAAGGAATGATTCACGCGATAGCAGGATTTACTCGTCAGGATTTAAATAGCTAGTGATCAAATCGATGATAACATCCGTAATCGTACGATCATCTTGAACGGCCGCCTTCTTAAGTTGATAATGCATCTGCTCAGGGAGAAGTACAGACAACTTACGGACTTATTCAATGTGTGCGGAGGCTGTCATGACAAGAAAGAGAGGAGATCAGTTGAATCGAAATTAAATTAGCGGCGTGATGCCCGCTGAAGACGCTTTAAAGCTTCGTCTCGGTCGGACAAATAGGAACGCAAAACGCCAACAATCAAGGAGTTCATCGTTTCCACATCCTCTAAGGCAATAATCTTGAGTTGTCTGTGAAGATCATTGGAAACCTGAAGAGAAAGCCTCCTGCTCTGCCTAGAGCTAGGAGTAGAACAATCACTTTTAGATGAAGGCCTTGCAGGAGCGGGGCTAGGCCGAGCGACTGATGGCGAAGACTCAGAATCGAAAAAAGGATAGTGTGATTCTTCAACACTGGACGGGAATTCACCTAAAGTCTTGGGCTCATATATAGCCCTATTGTGTAAAACAACAGGGGAAGAATGGTCCAGAAGAACCTCCCGAAAGGTATCAGAAACTAAATAGATATCCTCATAATAGGTAAGAGCAGAACTAGGATTAGTGGGTGTGACTCATAAACTTTCTGACCTCTTTACCATAAAGACGACAAGTCGCTCAGTCGACAAAAGCTGCGCTTTGAACCCAAAAATTGCGCAACACGACCAAAATTGTGGCTTGAAATACAGCCATTTAAACGATATGAGTATATCTTCTCATCTACATAGCGACTACAAGCACCAACACAGTTAAATACTATGAAGGAATTCTGACAAACAGCAAACCATCAAATACCTATAGTCCAACAAGTAACTTCCCTCCAAAATAAATAAAGCAGCCATCAAACAGCTAGCGCTGTCCAGATTATTGCTCATTCATCTCGAGAAATGACAACGATAGAAAAGGCATACACAGGGTCTCGAAACAGCGGGCGATGGAGAAAAAAACTAGACAAGATTAGTCAATAATTCCGACATTCAAAAGATTCACTCATTGAGGTTAATATGACCCCAGTATCAGACTTTGTGGATATCTCTTCTGCTGCTGATATTATATTTAGAGGGCAATCAGATATTGGCTTATGGAATCAGCATATAAATCTCAAATCATTTGAATTACTTGGCAAGGAGCAAACTTTTGCAGGCTTAATTTATGAAGAGACAAATTATGACCAGGTTTTTCTTAACGAGGACCTAAACCCGAGCAATACTCTAAATACACAGGCTGATCTTCTCACAGAGCTTTCCCTTGATGGTCCGGGTGATGATTCCCTGCTCCCTTCAGACGCAGTCACTCAATCTACAGATACTCTCCCTACTGCTGCATCAACTCAACCTCAACCATCTGGCAATCAGCTTCAATCAACTCCACCTATTCAGCAATCTCAATCACCTTCCGCTGAACAGAGCAGCTTAATTCTGGCCACTGATCAACAACAAGAATCAGAAACCAATCCTCACAGTCATCTCAATGAGGATCTAGACATTGATATTTCTATAAATTCAGAAATCACTGAACAGCAGACAATTGAAGATGACTTTGTTGACAACATTGAATCAATTCCTGAACATACCTTAGATCTTGATAACGGAAATAATATCTTTAACGTAATAACAAATATTGACAATAATAGCTCCTGGAATGCACAATTCAGATCTTTATTGTGATTGTCCTGACCAGGAAGATCGCATTAGCACTTTAGAATTTTCTGTCGAGTCTGTGGCCGTTGATAACTACTCAGTCCTCCCAGGAGATGGCAATGACAGAATTACTCTTCAAGCAAGTGTCAATCAAAAACTGATAGAGCAATGGACGGACGGCATTGAAGACTTTGGTAGATCAAATGCCTCATTAAATCAAAACGCAATATCAATTCGGCGTTCATATTTACATGCCGGGAAAGGAGATGATGAAATAACACTAGACGGGGATGTCGTTAGATCAACAGTACGTTCCGACGGTGGACAAGATACTATTACCATCAATGGTGACATCGTAAGATCTACAATTTATTCAAAAATTGAATAGGATGATATTTTTGTTAACTGAGATACAGTCAAATCTATGATTCGCACTGAAAAAGATAAGGATCACCTGACCGTTAATGGTGATATCGATCGGTCCAACATATCGATGGGAGGTAGTAATGATGTCGTTTTAATGATTGACCCTGCAGGTTTAACGGGAAGAGTTTTAGGAGGCTCTTGACTTGATACATTAAGCTTTGATGGGAGCAAAAAACCGTTTGTCATTGACGCCAATCTAGGCAAGGTAAATGATCTAAAGATTGGGTCCTTTGAAATCATTGAGGGAGGAGAATAAGATGATGTTCTTTGGGCAGGAGAGAAAACATACTTTCTTGATGGCAAAGAAGGCCAAGATTTGTACATCCTAAAAGGTGATACACACTACAACAATCTAACCCTTAACTTATCTGTATCAGATACACTATCTGCAAATAAAAGCCTCGTTCGCAGGGACGTATCTAACGATTCTTTAATGGCTCAAATTGGATATCAATTAGGGATAGATAGAACTCCCATGATGGAATTACTTTGCCAGATGGGGCTGAGGTTTTACCCATCGCAAATCTAGATACTCTTTTATTTTCTTATGGAGTTGATGCAACCAATCTTGGAGCATTTTCTGGAACCAAAACTCAGTGGGCAATTGCTACAGATCTTTTGGGGGATGAACAGCAGGGCTGATTGAAATTGGCGCTGAGCTAGACAATGGCTATCGATTACTTGCAGCTCTACAGCAGAGCACTGTCAGCGAAGATAATTCTGTCATTGCATAATATATTTTGCGAGATGACCTTAGCCTTGAAAAGTCCAAAATCACTTATACATCAAGATAATCATCCAGAATAGGCTGCAAGCAACAATAGAAGGCCAAGAATTTATCAAAACAATTCGAATTCAATCCCAAAACAGAATCTCCCAAAAAGCGCTTTTTCTAAATTAAAAGTTTCAATTGTTCCAGGAGAATTCGTAACATAGAGAGCGTGATTGAACTCAACAACATTACGACCATCGCAGTTCCTACACTCAGCAGACCACTAGAATAATATTTAAAACGGAGAGGGTGGGATTCGAACCCACGAGGGTGTTACCCCTACACGATTTCGAGTCGTGCGCATTCAACCGGGCTCTGCCACCTCTCCAAACGCTTCACCAGCGCCCTCCCATCTTAAGGCTCCATGACCTGCTCGCTTGAGGTGATGGATCTGCCGATTCACCAGTAATTGCCAACGCCGGTCTTGCCCTTCCAACGGGCGCAGCATCAAACCAGGACTTTGAAGGCGTTGACCTGGAAGCAATGGAGGCTGGCCCTGAGACTCAGCGCTCACTGTGTGAGCCAATGTGTTCCAACAGCGCAAATGATCACTCGCAACTGGATCGATCAACACCAACCAGTCAAAGCGTTGGTGGCCAAAACCATGGCCAAGTTTTTGAGCCAGATGACAACTCAATAGATCTCCGTGACTACTAATCAGTGCTGCACGGCCTTGATGACGGGCAAGCAACCACTGCCTGCCCCATTGCTCAACGAACACCACTTCATCGCTGAGCTGGACTTTGGCTTGAACCAACATGGCCATCAGCATCAGAGGAAAGGCCTGCCAGCGCCAGCGTTTTAACGAAGGCAAAAGCCATGGGAGCATCGCCACCAAAACAAACAACACCATCCAGGGCTGTGGCTGACCCGTGAGCAGTTGAGCATGGGGCCACCCACTAATCCAACGCACCAAAGCAATCAAAAGAGACGCCAAAGTCTGAACCGGCCAAAACAAAACGGGCATCACGACTTCGGTGATTGCCGCCGGAAGCATCAAGAGCATCAGCGCTATCGCCATCGCCGAAAGAGTGAGCGGTGCCAGCAGGGGCGCAGCGATCATGTTGCTGACCAGTGAATACAAGGGCACAGACCCGAAATGAAGGAGCTGCAACGGAAGCGTCCAGAGCAATGCCGCCACAGACACTGCTAGAGCCGGTGCAAGAGCCCGCATCCATCGCTGAGAACAGCGCTGCACCAACCAACACTCAAAAGGCTGCGAACTGAGCACTAATCCAGCCGTAGCAGCGGCACTGAGCTGAAAACCTATGGAGCGGGCCCACGCGGGGTGAACCAACAACATCAGAACCAAGGTGGTGAGCAGCACACCCAATGGTTTGGCACGGCAGCCGCTTTCACGGATCAGGAGGGCGGCCGCTCCCATCAACACAGCGCGGGTAACGGATGGCTGCACTCCCGCCAGCACAAGAAAAACAGCCATAGCACCCACGCCAGCTACCAATCGCAATGGCCTTGAGACCCTGCGCGTTATGGCAAGAGTGGTTCCCAACAGCAGGGTTTATGAGTTGCACAAGCAGCAACATCACAACC
>QCUL01000014.1 GCA_003210755.1 Synechococcus sp. AG-679-C18 | reverse complement strand
CTTGGCGAAATTGGCAATGCTGAAATTCGCAACACCAGTTTGGGCAAAGCTGGTCGCCGCCGGTGGCTGGGGCGTCGTCCCCAGGTCCGTGGCAGCGTAATGAATCCTTGCGACCACCCTCACGGTGGTGGTGAAGGTCGTGCCCCTATTGGGCGCTCTGGACCTGTCACTCCATGGGGTAAACCCGCCTTGGGCCTTAAAACCCGCAAGCGGAACAAGCCCAGCAACAAGTTCGTCCTCCGGAAACGTCGCAAGACGTCCAAGCGGAGCCGTGGCGGACGCGATTCCTGATGTCACTCACCGCTTTGCATTTCGCTTAATCCGCCATGGGACGATCTCTCAAAAAAGGCCCCTTCATTGCTGACAGCCTGCTTCGCAAGGTTGAAAAGCAAAACGCCGCTGACGACAAGTCGGTCATCAAAACGTGGTCTCGGGCCTCCACAATTCTTCCAATGATGATCGGCCACACCATTGCCGTTCATAACGGCAGGACCCACGTTCCAGTCTTCGTGACTGAACAAATGGTTGGGCACAAGCTGGGTGAATTCGCACCCACACGCACCTTCAAGGGTCACATCAAAGACAAGAAAGGAGGCCGCTGAGACCATGACAACGTCATCCCCAACGGCAACCACTGCCCAAGCGCACGGCCGCTTCATTCGCGGATCCGTCTCCAAGGTGCGCCGCGTACTCGATCAAATCCGCGGCCGCACTTATCGCGACGCGCTGATCATGCTCGAGTTCATGCCCTACCGCTCCACCGGCCCGATCACGAAAGTGCTTCGCTCCGCTGTGGCCAATGCTGAGCACAACCTCGGACTTGACCCAGCAACCTTGGTCATTTCCAAGGCCACTGCTGATATGGGTCCGTCCATGAAGCGGTATCGGCCCCGCGCTCAAGGTCGCGCCTACGCGATCAAAAAACAGACCTGCCACATCAGCATTGCTGTGGCAGCTCAGACCGACTCCTGACCCCCCGAGCACACCGTCTGAATGGGACACAAAATCCATCCAACCGGCTTACGCCTGGGTATCACCCAGGAGCACCGGTCACGCTGGTACGCATCCAGCAAAAGCTATCCCGCCCTCTTACAGGAGGACGATCGCATTCGCAAGTTCATCCACAAGAAGTACGGCTCGGCAGGCATCAGCGATGTGCTGATTGCCCGCAAAGCCGATCAACTTGAGGTTGAACTCAAAACGGCACGCCCCGGAGTGCTGGTTGGCCGTCAAGGCAGCGGGATCGAAGATCTTCGCAGTGGCATTCAAAAGACCGTTGGAGATTCGAGCCGCCAGGTTCGCATCAACGTGGTTGAAGTCGAGCGTGTTGATGCAGACGCCTTTCTCTTAGCCGAGTACATCGCTCAGCAATTAGAGAAACGTGTGGCATTCCGTCGAACCATCCGCATGGCCGTTCAGCGAGCGCAAAGAGCAGGCGTACTAGGTCTAAAAATCCAAGTCAGCGGACGCCTTAACGGTGCCGAAATCGCCCGAACTGAATGGACACGGGAAGGACGTGTGCCCTTGCACACCCTGCGCGCTGACATTGATTACGCCACCAAAGTGGCCAGCACGACCTATGGCGTTCTGGGCATCAAGGTTTGGGTCTTCAAGGGAGAAGTTTTGAGCGACGACTCCCAACAGCAGATCCCGGTGGGTGCGAACCCCCGCCGTCGGGCCGGTCGGAGGCCCCAACAGTTCGAAGACCGCTCAAACGAGGGTTGAACAGGAGGCCTAAACCATGCTGAGTCCCAAAAGAGTCAAATTCCGCAAGCAACAGCGAGGCCGCATGCGCGGCGTCGCCACCCGAGGCAACACCATTGCTTTTGGTGAGTTTGCTCTGCAAGCCCAAGAATGCGGCTGGATCACCTCGCGTCAAATCGAGGCCAGCAGGCGCGCCATGACCCGTTACGTCAAACGTGGCGGCAAAATCTGGATTCGAATTTTTCCTGACAAACCAGTCACCATGCGACCCGCCGAAACCCGAATGGGTTCTGGTAAGGGGAACCCAGAGTTCTGGGTTGCTGTGATCAAGCCGGGCAGGATTCTTTTCGAGATGGGTGGTGAGGAAATCACCCCTGAAATTGCTAAGGAAGCCATGCGCCTTGCGCAATACAAGCTCCCCGTAAAAACAAAGTTCATCTCTCTCGATGAACAGGAAAAGCCAGCCGGCACAAAGGCTGCTGCCTCTTCAACCGTGGAGTCCTGACCTTGGCACGTTCTACAGCAACAGATCTGCGCCAATTAACTGACGCAGATGTCACCGAACAAATTGACGGCCTCCGCCGTGAATTGTTCGAACTCCGATTCCAGCAGGCCACTCGTCAGCTGGGCAACACGCACCGCTTCAAGGAGAGCCGTCTCAAACTGGCTCAGTTGCTGACGGTGCAATCGGAGCGCAAGCGCTCCACTGCTTCCTGATCCTTAAGGAGAACCTTCCATGGCACTCAAAGAAAGGGTTGGCACCGTCGTCAGCGACAAGATGGACAAAACGGTGGTGGTAGCGGTGGAAAACCGCTTCCCTCACCCCGTCTATCAAAAGACTGTCAGCCGGACCACCCGTTACAAAGCACACGACGAAGACAACTCTTGCCGGGTTGGTGACCGGGTTCGGATTACCGAGACCCGTCCGCTGAGCCGTCACAAGCGTTGGGCTATTGCTGAAGTTCTCAGCCATAGCCCAAAGGCTGAGGAGGTTACCAAATGATTCAGCAGGAAACCTTCCTCACCGTTGCTGACAACAGCGGCGCGAAGCGCATTCAATGTATTCGTGTCCTGGGCACCAACCGTCGCTACGCCCACGTTGGTGACGTGATCGTTGCCACCGTCAAGGATGCGATGCCCAACATGGGTGTCAAAAAATCAGACATCGTGAAAGCTGTCGTGGTTCGGACCAAAGCCACCATGCGTCGCGACACGGGTAACTCGATTCGTTTCGATGACAACGCAGCCGTAATCATCAATGACGACAAAAACCCCAAGGGCACTCGCGTCTTCGGGCCGGTCGCCCGTGAATTGCGTGAACGCAGCTTCACCAAAATCGTCTCCCTCGCCCCGGAGGTGATCTGAAATGGCTCCCGCAATATCCAAAACAGCTACAACTGAGCGCATCAAAATGCGCCTTCGCAAAGGTGACACCGTTCAGGTGATTGCTGGCAAAGACAAAGGCAAAACAGGTGAAGTGCTACGCACTTTGCCCAACGAAAATCGTGTGATCGTTCAAGGGATCAACCTTCGAACCCGTCACGTGAAGCCAACTCAAGAAGGCGAAACTGGACGGATCCTCACCGAGGAAGCATCACTGCATGCCTCCAACGTGATGTTCTATTCCACCGAGAAAAAGCTCGCCAGTCGCATTGAACTGATTACCGAAAAAGACGGCAGCAAAAAGCGCCGCCTTAAGAAAACAGGCGAAGTGATCGACTGATCATTTCAATCCTTCTTCTGACCAAGCCCAGAAGTCCTTTCCCCCAGCCATGTCACTAAAACAGCGCTATCGGGAGACCATTCAGCCAAAATTGCTGAAAGATCTAAGTCTCTCCAACATTCATGAAGTTCCCAAGGTGGTGAAAGTCACCGTTAATCGAGGACTCGGCGAAGCCGCCACCAATGCAAAGTCTCTTGAGGCTTCGGTCAACGAATTGGCCCAAATCACTGGCCAAAAAGTTGTCATCACCAGAGCCAAGAAAGCTATTGCAGCTTTCAAAATCCGTCAGGGAATGCCGATTGGATGTGCCGTCACCCTCAGGGGTGAGCGCATGTACGCGTTCCTCGAACGCTTCATCAACCTAGCGCTGCCCCGCATTCGAGATTTTCGTGGTGTGAGCCCGAAAAGTTTCGATGGTCGAGGAAATTACACGGTGGGAGTTAGAGAGCAAATCATCTTCCCTGAGATCTCTTTCGACAAGATCGACGCCATCAGAGGCATGGATATCACAATTGTGACTTCTGCCCGCACGGATGAAGAGGGCAGGGCCCTCCTCCGCGAGATGGGAATGCCATTCCGCAGCAATTGAGCCCCCTCGGAAACCACTATGGCTAATCACGACCCAATTTCCGACATGCTCACCCGCATCCGCAATGCGAGTGAGAAACGTCACGAGTCCACGAAAGTTCCCGCTTCTCGCATGTCCCGCAGCATTGCCAAAGTGCTGCAACAAGAGGGCTTTATCGCTGAAATCAGTGAGCAAGGCGAGGGTGTACGCACCGAATTGGTGCTTGCACTGAAGTACAGCGGCAAACATCGCCAACCCACAATCCGCTCCATGCAAAGGGTTAGCAAGCCTGGCCTGCGCATCTACAAAAACACACGCGGCCTTCCCAAGGTCCTTGGCGGACTAGGGATCGCCATTGTCTCCACCTCTAAGGGGGTGATGAGTGATCGCGATGCCCGCAAACAAGGCGTGGGCGGCGAAGTGCTCTGCTACGTCTATTGATCTGGAACCTGAACAATGTCACGTATCGGTAAAAACCCAATCCCCATTCCCGACAAGGTGAATGTCACGCTCGATGGCCTCGACGTCACGGTGAAAGGGCCAAAGGGCGAGCTCAAACGCACTTTGCCTACTGGTGTAAGTGTGAACCAGGTGGACAACTCCATTGTGGTTTCACCAACCAGCACCAAACGCACCTCCCGTGAACGTCACGGTCTCTGTCGTGCGCTTGTCGCCAACATGATTGAGGGAGTCAGCAATGGCTACACCAAGAGACTTGAAATCATCGGCGTGGGTTCTCGCGCGCAGGTGAAAGGTAAGACGTTGGTAGTTAATGCTGGCTACAGCCATCCAATTGAAATGGTCCCCCCTGAAGGGATCACCTTCTCAGTAGAGAACAACACAAAAGTGATTGTCTCTGGGATTGACAAGGCAATTGTTGGCAACGAAGCAGCCAAAGTCCGATCGATCCGCCCACCTGAGCCCTATAAGGGCAAAGGGATCAGGTACGAAGGTGAGTGGATTCTTCGCAAGGCAGGCAAGTCAGGCAAGAAATAGTCCCCTCTCTGGACATTCCTTACTTTCCGAATACTTATGTCTAATCTCTCTCGCAAACAACAAACTCAAAAGCGCCACAGGCGTCTGCGTCGCCATCTCAGTGGCACTGCAGATCGTCCAAGATTGGCCGTGTTCCGCTCCAACAGCCACATTTACGCTCAGTTGATTGATGATGAGGCCCAGAGCACCCTTTGCTCTGCCTCAACCATCGACAAAGATTTGCGTACCAGCCTTAAAGCTGATGGCAGTAGCTGTGATGCCTCGATTGCCGTTGGTGATTTGGTGGGCAAACGTGCTATTGCCAAAGGGATTCAACAAGTTGTCTTCGATCGAGGCGGCAACATGTACCACGGCCGGGTGAAAGCTCTCGCCGATGCAGCCCGGAACGCGGGCCTTCAGTTCTGATCCTGCCCTCACTATGACAACCGACCCCAACAACCAGACCACCTCCAACGACGTACCAGCTGCTTCGGATGTTCCTGCAGCGGCTGAAGGTCAAAGTCAACAACAGGAGCAGCGCCGCGGAGGCGGCAGAGGCGACCGTCGCGGAGGCCGTGGTGACCGCCGCCGCGGCCAAGAACGCGATTCCGAATGGCAAGAGCGCGTCGTGCAGATCAGAAGAGTCTCAAAAACCGTCAAAGGCGGCAAAAAAATGAGCTTTCGCGCCATCGTCGTTGTTGGCAATGAGCGAGGTCAGGTCGGCGTTGGTGTTGGCAAAGCAGGTGATGTCATCGGTGCCGTGCGCAAGGGTGTCGCCGATGGCAAAAAGCACTTAGTAAAAGTTCCTCTCACACGCCACAACTCGATCCCCACCCTCTCTAACGGTCGTGACGGTGCAGCGAGTGTGCTCATCCGTCCTGCTGCTCCAGGTACTGGAGTAATTGCCGGTGGGTCAATTCGTACGGTGCTCGAACTCGCTGGCATCAAAAACGTCTTGGCTAAACGCCTCGGCAGTAAAACCCCTTTAAACAATGCACGGGCTGCCATGGTGGCCCTACAACTCCTCCGCACCCATAAGGAGACAGCAAAAGAACGGGGGATCTCCCTCGAGCAGATCTATTCTTGATTCCCCTCATGACTCTCAGACTCGATTCACTCAAATCCAACAAAGGCGCCCGACGACGCAAGTTGCGTAAAGGACGGGGCATTGCGGCTGGTCAGGGCGCAAGCTGCGGGTTTGGCATGCGCGGTCAAAAATCTCGTTCAGGTCGACCGACCCGTCCTGGATTTGAAGGCGGACAAATGCCTCTATACCGCCGGGTCCCGAAGCTCAAGCATTTCCCACTGGTGAATCCCAAGGCATTCACTGTCCTCAACGTGAGTGCACTGAATGAGGTCAAGGCTGGAAGCACCGTCAATCTCGACTCACTCGTTAAGGATGGGATTGTCACTAGTCCAAAGAGTCCTCTCAAGATTCTTGGCAATGGTGAGCTAAAAACAAAACTCACCGTGCAGGCCGCTGCTTTCACAGCATCAGCCCGCGCCAAAATTGAAGCAGCCGGTGGGACTTGTGAGGTTCTCGACTGAACTCGGCTATGAGATCTGCTCCTCGTAGATCTAAGGTCTGAGCCGTCCCACTGGACTCTGGTCCGGGGACGGCTTTGCTGCATTAGCTCAATCCTTTACTTCCTTCTCCATGCTTGTCAGTCGGGGCCGTAACCCCAGCGCCACTGAAGTGATTACCCAGTTGGTGCAGAACCCAGAGCTGCGCGGCAGGGTTCTCACAACTCTTGGACTGCTCATGCTTGTTCGGCTTGGGATTTACATCCCAATGCCTGGAATCGATCGAGTTGCCTTTGAGCAATTTATTGAGCAAGGAGGAACCCTCATTGGGTTCCTCGATATCTTCACGGGAGGAGGAATCTCCACCCTTGGCGTCTTTGCCTTGGGCATCCTGCCTTTCATCAATGCCTCAATCATCATTCAACTTCTGACAGCCTCGCTTCCCCAGCTCGAAGACTTGCAGAAAAACGAAGGAGAAGCGGGAAGAAGAAAAATCGCCCAGATCACCCGTTATGTCGCCCTTGGATGGGGGCTTGTGCAGAGCGTGATCTTTGCGATGATCCTCCGCCAATACGCCGTTGAAGAATTAAGCGAAATTGTCTTTGTCATCCAGACAGCTTTGGCACTGGTTACTGGATCAATGATTGTGATGTGGCTCAGTGAAGTCATCACAGAACGTGGGATTGGGCAAGGGGCATCCCTTGTGATTTTTCTGAACATCGTGGCCACGCTTCCGAAAGCCCTTGGATCAACCATAGAAAAGGCTCAAACCGGAGATCGTGGTGATGTTGTTGGCATCATCGTGCTTGTCCTTGTCTTCCTAATCACCATTGTCGGAATCATCTTTGTGCAGGAAGGAGCAAGACGCCTTCCCATCGTTAGCGCGAAGCGGCAGGTTGGAGGTACTGCACTCTTACCAAGTAGGCAGAGTTATCTCCCCTTAAAACTCAATGCTGGCGGAGTGATGCCCATCATTTTCGCTTCAGCCCTGATCTTCCTTCCAATCACAATCGCGAATATCACCAATAATCCAATCCTGATCAGAGCAGCAAGCGCATTAAATCCAAGCGCAGCCAATCCTTGGCCTTATGCGATTGTCTTCTTCTCACTCATCCTGGGTTTCGCTTACTTCTATTCATCACTTTCACTGAATCCGAACGACATCGCTACCAACCTGAAACGAGGCGGTGTGGCGATTCCTGGGGTCAGGCCTGGAAGTGCAACAGCCACTTACCTCGAAGGAGTCAAAAACAGACTGACCCTTCTCGGCGGATTGTTTCTCGGTGCTGTGGCCATCATTCCATCCGCTGTGGAAAGGGCCACTGGAGTCACAACATTTCAGGGGCTGGGGGCAACTTCACTGCTCATTCTGGTTGGTGTAGCTATTGATACAGCAAAGCAAGTTCAGACCTATGTGATTTCTCAGCGATACGAAGGTCTTGTTCGCCAATAGGTCACACAAACGAGTCAACCGCATTCCAAATGAAACAACGACTGCTTTTTCTAGGCCCCCCCGGAGCGGGGAAAGGAACCCAGGCATCACTTCTATGCAAAAGCCAAGACTTACGCCATCTTTCAACTGGAGATTTACTTCGTTCAGAAGTGTCTGCTGGCTCTGAGCTCGGAAAGGAAGCAGAAGCGGTGATGAACCGCGGAGAACTAGTGAGTGACTCACTTGTGCTTGCGATTGTCAAAACCCAGCTCAAAGCCCTTAAAAATCAAGGATGGCTTCTTGATGGATTTCCACGCAATGTGGCTCAAGCCAAAGCCATCGATCCACTTCTCCAGGAGCTCAGTCAACCGATCGAGGCCGTCGTTTTACTAGAACTTGATGATTCTGTCCTAATTGAACGGATGCTCTTGCGGGGCCGGGCTGATGACAACAAGTCAGTGATTCTCAACCGACTCGAGGTCTATCGAGAGCAAACGGCACCTTTAATTCGCCATTACGAGAACCTTAATCTCCTTGTGTCTGTCAAGGCACAGGGAAGTGTCGAAACCGTCGCGTCTCGCGTAAAGGAAGTTCTCAATTGATCGGTATGGTAAGTTCTACCCTTGGCAACTTGGAGCGAGGCACTTCATGAAGGTGAGATCATCAGTAAAAAAGATTAGCCCTGACGATCAAATCGTTAAACGAAGGGGGCGAATATATGTAATTAACAAGAAGAAGCCAAGAAACAAGCAACGTCAGGGTTAGTCCCTACTTGCCTCTCATTGCATCTCGTCGCCCACAAGCGGCACCTTTAATAACCTTCGATTAATCGTTCAGTGGCAAGGATTGCTGGTGTAGACATTCCCCGTGACAAGCGGATCGAAGTCGCACTTACCTACATCTACGGAATTGGCTCGACGCGCGCCAAAACTATCCTTACTAAATCCGGAGTCAACCCTGACATCCGAGTGAAGGATTTAGAAGATAACGATGTGCAGAAATTGCGCAACGCCGCTGAATCCTTCACGATCGAGGGTGACTTGCGTCGTCAGGAGGGAATGGCTCTCAAGCGGCTGCAAGACATCGGATGCCTTCGTGGCCGCCGTCATCGGATGAGCCTTCCCGTACGCGGACAACGGACTCGAACAAACGCAAGAACTCGCCGTGGTGCCAGAAAGACCGTGGCCGGCAAGAAAAAATAAGCTCAACAGACTCCAATCGTTCATTCGATTCATTACTCACAGCCCTCTCCCCCACAGGCTCTAGCCCATGGCCAAGCCCGCAAAAAAATCAGGCGCCAAAAAGACCAAACGCAATGTCCCCAACGGCGTTGCCCATATTCAGAGCACTTTTAACAACACGATCGTGTCCATCACAGACACCACCGGAGAAGTCATCTCCTGGTCATCTGCTGGAGCCAGTGGGTTTAAAGGAGCTCGCAAAGGCACTCCCTTTGCAGCTCAGACTGCTGCTGAAGCAGCTGCACGTCGTGCGCTCGAACAAGGCATGCGGCAAATTGAAGTCCTCGTACGCGGTCCAGGATCCGGACGCGAAACGGCTATTCGTGCCTTACAAGTTGCAGGACTCGAAATCACATTGATCCGCGACGTCACTCCTTTGCCTCACAACGGTTGCCGCCGTTCCAAGCGGCGTCGTGTCTGAATAACTCAGCGAATCCGTCCAGGCCCACATCACTCTTTCTGCCTCAGCCCGTGTTGCAATACCAGATCGACCGTATCGAGCATCAGATCACTGATGATCGCTCACAGACCGGTGTTTTTCTCATCGGTCCATTAGAGCGCGGCCAAGCCACGACTCTTGGAAACTCTCTTAGAAGGATGCTCATGGGCAACCTTGAAGGGACGGCAGTAACTGCCGTTCGCATTGCTGGAGTCAACCACGAATACGCCACCATCCCAGGTGTACGGGAGGATGTTCTTGACATTCTTCTCAACTGCAAACAGCTCACTGTTAACAGTCGTACTGACGAGCTCGAAATTGGCCGTCTGATTGTTTCTGGACCTGCAGTAGTCAAGGCGAAGGATCTTCAATTCTCGTCCCAGGTGCAAGTCGTAGACGGTGACCGTCCGATTGCAACTGTTAGTGAAGGCCATAGCCTCGAACTTGAGGTTCATGTTGAGCGCGGTGTGGGCTATCGACCTGTTGATCGCCACAACGAAGACACCAGCGCCATTGATCTGTTGCAGATCGATGCTGTTTTCATGCCGGTTCACCGGGTGAATTTCACGACAGATGAGACAGCTGTTGCTGAAGGTGGATCGGCTCGTGAGCGACTTCGCATGGAAGTGGTCACTGATGGCTCCATGACACCAGATGATGCAATTGCTCAAGCAGCAAATCAACTCATTGAGCTATTCCAACCTTTAGCCACCGTCACAATGGTGGAAGAGCCTGGGTTGGAGCCCGAACCCTCTGCAGAGGCTCAAATCCCACTTGAGGAGCTTAATCTTTCCGTTCGTGCTTACAACTGTCTTAAGCGCGCACAGGTGAATTCAGTTTCTGATCTGATGGGTTTCAGCTACGAAGATCTTCTGGAGATCAAAAACTTCGGATCCAAGTCTGCTGATGAAGTGATCGAAGCGCTCGAGCGCATCGGCATTTCGATCCCCCAAAGTCGCACCAGCGTCTGACCCTCACTTTCCTCAGTTTCTTTTTTAGAACCATGCGCCACCAATGTCGAGTTCCCCTGCTGGGCCGCCCGGCTGATCAACGTAAGGCGTTGCTTCGCGGACTTACAACCCAGCTCATCCGCGAAGGTCGGGTTACGACAACCAAGGCGAGAGCCAAAGCTCTACGTGATGAAGCTGAGCGGATGATCACCTTGGCAAAGAACGGCAGTCTTTCTTCCCGACGACGGGTTCTCGGCTACGTCTATGACAAGCAATTAGTCCATGCCTTGTTTGACAAGGCACCTAAGCGCTATGGCGATCGTAACGGTGGCTATACCCGCATCACCCGCACTGTCCCTCGTCGTGGAGACAATGCCGAAATGGCCATTATTGAATTGGTTTAATTCATCTAATCAACACAGAATTCTCTTCTCCGTCTGTGTTCAAAGCCCCCTCTCCCGAGGCTGATAACGCTTCTCTTCACAGAATTGCGATCAGCTTGCAATACGAGGGGTCTTTTTTTTGTGGATGGCAGCGTCAGCAGCAAGGACGTAAACCAAGCGTGCAGGCCGTACTGGAGAAAGCGATTGCTGCCCTTGATCCTCACCGGCCCATTCAAGCCATAGCTGCTGGACGCACAGATTCAGGCGTACATGCCTCAGGTCAGGTCGTTCACTTCGATTGCAGCGGGCCGATACCAGCCAGTCGATGGGCACCTGCTCTGAATGGTCGTCTTCCTTCCAGCATCCGCGTCAGGGAAGCCATTGAACGCCCATTGAGCTGGCATGCATGTTATTCAGCTGTATACAGACGCTACCGATACACGATTTACAACGGACGCAGGCCCAACTTATTTTTGGCGCCATGGAGTTGGCATCGCTACCAGAAGAAATTGGACGACACCGCTATGAATCAAGCCCTCTCGGAACTAATGGGAGAGCATGATTTTGCAGCTTTTCAACGAGCAGGTAGTCGGAGAGCGCACTCAAGAACAACCGTTCATGACGCGAAGGTTGAACGAAACGGCGATCTCATCACTGTGGAGATTCAAGCCAGCGGCTTCCTTTACGGAATGGTTCGACTCCTGATGGGACAGCTCATTGCCGTAGGAGAGCACCGGTTAACACCACATCAATTTGAGCAACGTTGGCGAGAACGTAGAAGAGATGAAGTTAGAGAAGCAGCCCCTCCTCATGGACTCTGTCTACTAAGAGCGGGCTATCCCGAGATTTTGTTCAGTAAGGGTGGCTGGTACGATTGCCAACCGCGGTTTTCTTTAGGGGCGTGTGATCCACCACCGGATCCGCAACCTTGGCCGCAAAACAAATGAGCCCAATTGTTGGGAGTGTGCCTTCAGAGAGCCTGGACATCAAATTCCAAGGCTGATGACAAGGTAAACTCGACCCTTGAGCTTTGATCAATTCACCAAGGTGATTTGATGCTCCCTGCCCAGCTCCGCCGCTCGCGACGGGGTATACAAGAACCGGCATGCCGGCGCGATGAACAAGACCTCAGTTCCCTCCATTGATTCAATCGATCGCCAGTGGTACCTGGTAGATGCCGAGAATCAAACCCTCGGTCGCCTGGCGACCGAAGTGGCTTCCGTGCTTCGTGGCAAAAACAAAGCCAGCTTCACTCCTCATCTCGATACCGGCGATTTTGTGATCGTGGTGAACGCGGACAAAATTCGTGTTTCCGGCAAAAAGTCACAGCAAAAGCTCTACCGCCGTCATTCAGGCCGTCCAGGTGGAATGAAGGTTGAAACCTTTGAGCATCTCCAGGAACGCCTCCCTGAGCGCATCGTGGAGAAAGCGATTAAAGGAATGCTTCCTCACAATGCCTTGGGTCGCCAATTGTTCCGCAAACTCAAGGTTTACAAAGGCACCGAGCATCCCCACGCCGCTCAACAACCCAAGACTCTCCAGCTCGACCCTGCAGCTTCCGCACAATGAGTAGTTCAAACAACACAGTCGTCTATTGGGGCACCGGTCGCCGCAAGACCTCGGTCGCACGCGTCCGCTTAGTGCCTGGTAACGGCACAATTACCATCAACGGCCGTCCTGGCGACAATTATCTGAATTACAACCCAGCCTATTTAGCTGCTGTCAAAGCACCACTTCAGACCTTGGGCCTCAGCACCGAATACGACGTCCTCGTCAATGTTCGAGGAGGAGGCCTGACAGGTCAGGCTGATGCAATCAAGCAGGGTGCAGCTCGCGCTCTTTGCGAACTTTCTGTTGATAATCGCAAGCCCTTAAAAACCGAGGGTCATCTCAGCCGAGATCCACGAGCCAAGGAACGCCGTAAATACGGCCTAAAGAAGGCACGCAAAGCACCTCAGTTTTCCAAGCGTTGATCATCTCCACATTTTTATTCACTTATCCTGGTAGACATGCCTAAACCCGACATTCACCCAACTTGGTATCCGGAAGCGAAGGTCATTTGCAACGGAGAGGTCGTTATGACCACGGGCTCGACTCAACCTGAAATCAATGTGGACGTTTGGAGCGGAAATCATCCTTTCTTCACGGGTACCCAAAAAATTCTTGACACCGAAGGGCGTGTTGATCGTTTCATGCGCAAATACGGCATGGGTAGTCTTGACAACGCCACATCTGAGGCGAAGCCTTCAAATGAGGAAAGTCCCAAAGAGTCTTGATTGCTTAACGCTCCCTTGACCTCTCAATTCCTGGAATCCCAACCTTCACTCGAGGCGTTCGCTCTGCGCCTGGAGTTTTTTGATTACTGCTCCCTGAGGGGATGGATTTAACAACTCTGATTAGCCGCCTGGAAGCTGCGAGCAGTAGCTTCCACAATCTGGAACGTCAGCTAGCCGACCCCGATGTGGCCGCTGATCCTCAACGACTAGAAACCATTGCGCGTGAGCGTTCTCGCCTTGAACCTCTCGTTCTCGATTACACAAGCCTTCAAAAAGTAGAAGCTGAGAAGATTCAAGCAAAAAGACTTCTCAAAGAAAGCCGCGGCGATGCAGCCATGGAGGAGTTAGCTCAAGAGGAACTGAAAGAACTCGATCGTCATCATTCAGACCTGATTCAAAGGATCACCCTGGCTTTACTGCCAAAGGATCCCCGAGACGAGCGCAGCGTGATGTTAGAAATCCGTGCAGGTGCTGGAGGAGATGAGGCCTGTCTTTGGGCGGGTGACCTCGCACGTATGTATGAACGCTTCAGCAGTCGACGTGGATGGAGTGTGAAACCTGTTAGCGCCAGCGAAGCTGATTTAGGCGGCTACAAAGAATTGATCCTCTCAGTTAAGGGAGACGCCGTGTTCAGTGAACTCAAATTCGAAGCAGGCGTTCACAGGGTGCAGCGAGTGCCTTCAACCGAATCGCAAGGACGAGTTCACACATCGACGGCAACAGTCGCCGTGATGCCGGAAGCAGATCCAGTTGAAGTACAAATCGATCCGCGAGACCTTGATATCAGTACAGCCAGGTCAGGCGGTGCAGGTGGTCAAAACGTCAACAAAGTAGAAACAGCGGTTGACCTCATGCACAAACCAACCGGCATCAGGGTGTTTTGCACCCAAGAACGCTCGCAGATGCAAAACCGCGAGCGAGCCCTTGAAATTCTGCGAGCCAAGCTCTACGAACGCCAACTCGCTGAAGCGAATGCCAGCGAGCGATCTGCCCGACGCGCCCAGGTAGGCACAGGAGATCGAAGCGAGAAAATTCGAACTTACAACGCCAAAGACAACCGAATGACCGATCACCGACTAGGGCGAAATTTCAGCCTTGATCCAGTACTCGAAGGGCAGATGGACGATGTCGTTGATGCATGCATAGCCGAAGAACAACGGGGCAAACTCGCTGATCTCAGCGAACAGGATGATTAAGCGCCAATCACGTACTTAGCCCATTCCAGGTAGCGTCCTGAGTCAATCTGACGCACCGCTTCAAAGCTAAGACTGCTATGCGGACGACGTGGAACGCGCTTCAAGGGCATCTCAGCCTCTTCTGGAGTTCGACTTCCCTTGCGAACATTGCAGCTCAAACAGGCGGTGGTGATGTTGTCCCATGAATCGCCACCACCTCGACAGCGAGGCATGACGTGATCAATGGATAACTGCTCAGTGCGTGCGCCACAGTACTGACAGCAATGATTGTCACGCTGAAACACGTTGCGCCGTGTCAGAGGAAGTTGGCGAAACGGTACCCGCACAAACTGAAGCAGACGGATCACTGTCGGCAAATGAGTCCCTTGACGTATCAACCGATTTTGGTCATGCTCCAAACCCTCAGCTTTGCCTTTCATCATCATCACCATGGCGCGACGCCAAGTGGTGATGTTCAATGGCTCATAAGAGGCGTTGAGAACGAGAACCTGGCCCATGCCAGCTCCCTTAATAAGATTCACTTTAACGAGAATCACTCTGTCGTCTCTGTGATCTTCACTACCCTGCTCTCATGCGAGATCAGATCGCCGACGACCGACCCTCCAACAGGGAAATACATCTAGCGAAGACCAACCCTCGCCAGCGAGCCTGGCTGGAAGTGTCAGCTTCAGCGATCGAAGCCAATGCCCGTGCCCTGAAACGCCACCTTGCTCCTTCCTGTGAGCTGATGGCTGTAGTGAAAGCAGACGGATATGGCCATGGAGCAGAAACTGTGGCAAAAGCATCCCTCCGTGGTGGTGCAACTAGTTTTGGTGTCGCAACCCTTCAGGAGGGAATCGATCTTAGGAATGCAGGACTGAATGAACCTGTGCTGGTTTTGGGACATCTCTCCCAACCCGAAGACCTAAGAGCATGTTTGCAATGGCAGTTGATGCCTACTCTCAGCAGCATGCGCGAAGCCTTGCTCTGCCAGAACCTTGCAGACAGCAGCGGTAGGCCTTTCGCCGTTCAACTCAAAATCGACACTGGCATGACCCGCCTGGGATGTGACTGGCAGGATGGCAGCAGACTTGCCGATGCAATCCAACAACTGGATCAACTGACCCTTAACGGCATTTATAGCCATTTGGCACTAGCTGACGGCGAACGGGACGGTGAAGCAGCACGCTTCACCAAACTCCAAGAAGAACGCTTTAATTGCATCACAAGAGAACTCAATAACAGCTCAACAAAAGTGAAACGGCATCTCGCAAACTCAGCGGGAACCTTGCGAGATTCAAACCTTCACCATGATCTCGTAAGGGTAGGCCTAGCTCTCTATGGCCATAGCCCTAGCCAACACCTCGACGGCATCGTCGAGCTAGAGCCGGCAATTAGCGTCAAGGCCAGAGTGAGCCTCATTAGGGACGTGCCTTCTGGAATAGGTGTGAGCTACGGCCATCGTTTCGTCACTCAGCGACCAAGTCGGCTGGCTGTTGTCAGCATTGGATATGCCGATGGAGTGAGTCGCTGCCTTTCAGGCCGCATTCACGCGTTGCACGATGGGCACTTGCTTCCCCAGGTTGGAGCCATCACGATGGATCAATTGACCCTCGATGCCACTGAGCACAGGACTTTGGAAAGCGGAGATGTCGTAACGCTTCTAGGGCGTGACGGTGAACACACCATCAGCCCTAGATCATGGGCAGAGCTCGCAAATTCCATCCCATGGGAAGTGCTATGCAGCTTTAAACATCGTCTCCCTCGCCTGGTGATCTGAGCATTTGACAGACCCCTTGGTAAGATGGCTCAGCTACTGGAGAGGTGGCTGAGTGGTTGAAAGCGGCTCCCTGCTAAGGAGTTACAGGAGGCAACTTCTGTCGAGGGTTCGAATCCCTCCCTCTCCGTTTTAAATGAATTAAAAAATCTTCAAGGATAAATTTCCTAAAAGATCTATCAAGAATAGATTTCAGCTTTGGAATTTAAAGCGACAAGTATTATTTAAAAGTTATTGGAATGACAGCCGACAAGAAACATAGGTTACCTCAATCTATTATTAAGTGAGGTCATGAATCGTCCTTGCAAACTCAACTAAAAAGATCAGGTTTTCAGAAAAACTTTTTTTATGCAAAGGAACTCAAATCAACCAACGGCACTCTTTCAACATTCTGCCAAACCGTCAATCACCTGCTGACAGCTCCATCTAAGCGGAATCCACTGAGAGTTCTCAGACAACTCATGAAGAATTTCTAACTGATCATTGAGGCCTAAACTCAAACAGGCCCAAGCCGCTGCAACTCGTGATTTGGCATATTGGGGTGTAGTCTCAGCGAGAGCCGAACGTACCAAGTAACTCTTCTCATGAAAGGCTCTCAGGCCAACAATCATCGTAAGATAGTAGTGTGTTACATAATCAGACCAAAGCCTTTCTTCCATGCTTGAGATAATATCAAGACATTCATTTTTCTCTATTAACATCAAACTTGCCGCGGCTCCATACTGTTTGGCTTCATCTCTGTGGCTTAGATTTTTTTCTATTTGCTCGGCATTCTGAGAACATTGCCATTCAGGCCTATACTCAAGCCCCAATGGATTGTCGATAAGAAGCTTTTTAATTAGAGGGTCAAATCTTTTCCTGTTAACATGATTTTCATTAGAGGAGATAATTTGAAAAGCACTTTTCGCCCTGAGAGACATGGATACAGGCGCACAAACAATGGCATCAAGTGTTTCATCAGACTCAGCATCGCCTAAATCAATAACAGCAGACCTTCTCTTGCCCGCCACAGAATCAGTTAACTGACTAATCAAAGGCTTTAAAAGAGATTTCCTCCCCAAAACTCTTGCCAAATAGGCCCTTGCAGCACCAGAGACAAGAGCACTTTCGTGATCACATAAAAATTCTATTGTTGCAACTGCCTGCTCAGAATTAATACCAAGCCTAGTGTGAGCCTGTATTACGGCACGTGTTTGAGTCACCTCACCTTCAATCACATCTAATATTTGTTGCTGCTCGTCTACGGTTGGCTTCTGAGAAATACGAATAATGGAATACAGTGAATTTATAACTGCTTCGGAATCAGAGCACTTCAGCACATCATACAAAGCAGGAATTGCTTTAAGACTCTTTCTCCGACCAAGAGCTTCAATTGCTTTACGCCTTGTAATTCGATCATAAAGCTCCACCGTGTCTAACTGTGTAGCTTCAATGAGAGCATTTAACGATGCATCTGTATCACTTATCCCCAGCCTTGTTGCAGCAAAATAACGATCGGAGGGACGATCTACTAATGATGTCTTTTCCAACAAGATAGAAAGCGCGAACTCCTCACTTAATCCCTGCACAAGGGTGTCAAACCGCTCAGCCATAAAAAAAACAATCTCCTGACAAGACTACTAATAAGACCGAGTTTTTGAGCCCAAAACAAAAATAATTAATAATTGCACTTACAGCAAGAGAGAGCTTGAAAAGGCACCGTCATTTAAGAATACATAAATCGGAGGGATGTTTATTCCAATTATGAATGCCAAGCTAGACAGAAGCGCATAAGATTAGTACTCCTTCCTATACAGAACCAAGCAAGGAAAATAATGAGAAAAAAATGATTGATTTGAATCATAAAAAGAAGAGGCACGGTTGAGTTTTGCTGATCATGCTTGACGTAAATTCATGCTTCTACGCCAGGATTATGCTAATTATGAATATATATTTGGTTTTTGGTCTCTCCTCTAGTCGCTTGCTGTATATATCTAGTTAAACTTTAAAGGCCTATGACTAAATCGCAACTACATGCCTTTATTGATAGAGCAAGAGCTGATTCAGACTTTCGCTCAAAACTATCGAACCTTGAACCCACAGAAATCATTGAATTTGCACACAAGCAAGGTTTTATATTTTCAGATGAGATAAAAGGGAGATTTCTTAATAGATGGAAAGGGGTATATTTCTGCCCACAAGCAATTGAAGTGGGCCAATTATGCCCTAAACTAGTACCACCAGGCTTTAAAAATTTAGTCCATTACGCTCAATCAACATGCAGCTCCTCGGAACTAAAATCTGAAGAAAATGATTTCCGATCAGGTAAAATATACTAGAATTTATTTTTTCAAAGCGCAAAAGCCAACTCAGCTGAATCGTATATCAGCCATATTAATTGGACATTCTAGACAGGCTCAGTTTAAACAAGGATCTCATTTATTCCTTAAATACCTCATAATCTTCTTCGTTCCATCAATACATTTAGACGCCCATATCTTTCAGCATGACGTTGATAAATTGCAATTAAAATACGCTGCAAATATTTGGCATTTATGTCATGGCCAATCAGCGGCTTAAGCGAATTAAGTTATATAAAACAGCAAGGCAGAAATGGAATCCCGACCCAACTAATCGAAGGAAAAAATAACCAAGAATCCCCGCTTGTTGCTTAGCTTTAGTGCGTCTAACGGCATTGAGGCTAATCATCGAAGGCCTGAGACAGTCACTATTCATATACAAAAAATATCACAAAATACTCGCTCTTTTGCTTTAAAAGTCTCAGGGCTTACTCTTTACGACCAAGCAATACTTTCAAGATTTTAATCCAATACTTTCAAGCACAGCCAGTCTTATGGCAAGCTGCTCACACAATAAAGTAGAAATTTATTGTGCAAAGCTCACCACAAATGAGCTGTCTTTTATATATTTTATTCATCTTATTGACATACAAGGCTCAGATATCTAATTGAAATCCTGTCAGTTCTTTAGCCATGATTGGCAGCAACTCTTTGTCATTGGAACGCTCAGTTCCGACGCTGAAAACCACCAACAGCTGGGTCTGGCCAGCAGGCTGAACAGACCATGCCGCGTCATGCCTCGCCTCACTCATCCAGCCTGCCTTACTCCAAAGTCTGCTGTTTTCAGGCAATCCCTCCCCGAGGAAACCATCAACTTGATTTTCAGGATCCGCTCTCCTCTCCTTTTGATCCAAAGACCGATCAAGCGCTGAACGCAGACGCTGGCAAGCCGGAGGGGAAAGGAGGCCATCGGTCATTACCGCCTCTAGCAAACGAGACACCGCGGCAGTGCAGAGGGCATTGCGATTGCTGTTGTTGTCTCCGTAAAACATTTTTTCTCTGCCATAAGGCCCATCCCCCCATGTTTTTTGGCAGCAATTCACCCTGTCAAACTCACCCCAACCAAAATCCGATAACCATTCATTCACCAGTTGACGCTGCCGTTGCCAACTCATCCAGGCCTCTCCCTGCAGATCAGGTCCGCTGGATGTTCCAGTCAGAAGATCCACGATTAATCCAGTTGCATCATTGCTTGAGATCGCAATCATGTCGTTCAAAGCTCGCCGCAATTCGATCGTTTCCAAAAGGAAACCTTTTTGCAGCCAAGCCTCAACCGCGACGGCATAAACCAATTTCGCAACGCTCGCTGGATAGACAGACTTTTGATCAGCCCATGCCGCCCCGCATCCGCTCCCTGTTGCCAAATTGACCTTGTTGTATCGCACCCAATTGACGGAGATCTGCTCATGCAAACCGGGGCGACCCTGATCAGCCAATCGATCGATCAAGCCGGAGAGAAAATCCTGCATCGCCGACTCGGCACGGTAGAACGCCATAGCCCTGGCATCAGTCAATGCCGACCCTAGGCACAGCGCTCGCACCCGAACAGCTGATCAAGGGGAGCTGTTGGATACTGAATGCTGATGTCAATGGCTTTTCGCGCAGCCATGGCAGCGGACTCGCAACACAGGCCTGCGCCGGTAGACGATTCCGAGTTCTGATGGATCCGATCCCTGGTGCACCCAGAGTGAGGGCTGCTCTGATCGAGGATGGTTATCCCTGTTGGCTCACAATTAACGATCTCAACGGGACCCAACAGGGAGCCCGAGACTGGCGACCCCGACTACTCGATGCGGCGAGCATCCAAATCCGTCTTCCTTCTGTGCTTCGTTGGCTGGAGGATGCCGCTCAGATCCCAAATACCTACCTTTGGGGAGGAACAATCGGTCCTGATCTCGACTGCTCAGGTCTTGTTCAAACTGCATTTGCCAACCAAAGCATCTGGTTACCAAGAGATGCCTACCAACAAGAACGGTTTTGCACCCCCGTGGCGGTTCACCCTGGCAATCATCAACTGCTGCAGCCAGGGGACCTTTTGTTTTTTGGCACGCCACATCGCTGTACCCACGTGGCTATTCATCTCGAAGACGGTCGCTACTTGCACAGTTCAGGGAAAGAGAACGGTCGCAACGGGATTGGCATGGACAGCATCCACCCCTCAGACCAGCACCCTGTGGCATCCCACTACCGCGCAGAACTTCGCGGTGCAGGCAGAGTGGAGAGATGCCATGACGGCAGCACGCTGACCTGAAGGGATCCCATTGATGCGGGCTTAAGTTGCTCGCATCTCTCCCCATCTGGATGTCTCTGAGCTCAGCAGCACTCTCTGTCGCGGCCGAACACGAGGGGAGCAGTCTCGACCTATCGGTAGTGGTGCCGATCTACAACGAAGAAGAGAGCCTCCCCGAGCTAGTTGAGCAATTGCTTAAAGCCCTTAGGCCCACAGGTGAGCGCTTTGAGCTAGTCCTCGTCAATGATGGATCTGCGGATAACACTGCAGCAGTACTGGAACAAATCAGCGAAGAAGTACCAGAGCTCGTTGGCGTAATTTTACGCAAAAACTATGGTCAAACCGCTGCCATGGCAGCGGGTTTTGATGTGGCCAGGGGGGGCGTCATCGTCAGCTTGGATGGCGATCTACAAAATGATCCTTCTGACATACCCATACTTCTTGCGAAACTTCGCGAGGGATATGACCTCGTAAGCGGTTGGCGGCATCAACGTCAGGACGCTGAACTGCAGCGAAAATTACCCTCCCGACTCGCCAACCGACTCATCGGCAGAGTCACTGGCGTGAAACTTCATGATTACGGCTGCTCACTGAAGGCTTACGACAGAGCTGTTCTCGCCGATATGCGGCTTTATGGAGAACTTCACCGCTTCCTCCCCGCGCTGGCCTTCATTGAAGGAGCAAGAATCACCGAAGTCAAGGTGAATCACCGGGCTCGACAGTACGGAAGTAGCAAATACGGAATTGATCGAACATTCAGGGTTCTGATGGATCTCCTAACCGTGTGGTTCATGAAACGATTCCTAACTCGCCCGATGTACGTATTCGGCTTCGCTGGCCTGATTGCGATTGCATTAAGCGTGATTGCAAGTACCTACCTCCTCCTGATCAAGATTCAAGGGGCAGACATTGCCAATCGTCCTCTGCTGACTCTGGCTGTTGTTTTGGGGTTGGCGGGAATTCAATTGTTCTGCTTTGGATTATTGGCAGAGCTGCTTATCCGCACTTATCACGAAAGCCAAGGCAGACCGATCTACCGCATCCGCGCCACGTTGCGCGGTGGCCGTGCTTGTTGAATTGGAGTGAGCTTGGGGACACCACGATGCTGCTCAATCGCTGCAGCTGACAACTCCACAATTCGAGCATCAGCATCACGAAGCCCCCTCCGCAGTAAAGGCAGGATGGACCGATGACCCCATTCGGAGGCAATTTGCATCGCTTCCAAACGCTCATCAGGATGACCGTGATTAAGCGCAAGTCGCAATCGCATCTCTAGAGCAATTATTTGAGACACAGAAGAGGGTCGCTGCCAAGGAGGCTGATTGTTTTCGACCTCGCTGATGGGCTCAGGCAAGAGAATCTCCTCGTTTAACTCACCCTCAACCAAACCGAGCTGAGCCCTATTAAGGGCAGCAACCATGCCTGCATCTGTGCTGCTGAGAAGAATTTTTGACGGGCGTCGCCCTAGTCCCCAGAGGACAACGACCAAAACAAAAGCAGCGCCACCAGCAAGGAACTGATTCATGAGAGAGAGATCACCAAAACCAGGGATTGAACTTTTATGTCACCGTCTGGATCGAAGACGGACCGCCCGTTAGGCCTTCTATACAGTAATGACGGACCTTTTGGCGTCGCCATGACCGGAGAATTCGTCGCTGCCTGGATGCCCTCGGTGTTTGTCCCCCTTGTCGGAATCATGGGACCAGCCGTTGCTATGGCTTTGCTTTTCAATGTGATCGAAGCAACTGACTGATCGGCGGAGCCCCCCAGATCACCTCTGCATTTCGCTAACAACTCGCCTTTCTTTCCATGACCGTGACCCCCGTCGCCGATCCCACCGTTGGCAACCTGGCCACCCCGGTGAACAGCAGCTATTTCACCAAGGCCTTCCTCAATGCCTTGCCCGCCTATCGCCCATCTTTGTCTCCCAACCGGCGTGGTCTTGAAATTGGCATGGCCCACGGGTTCTTCCTTTATGGGCCATTTACGGTTTGCGGACCGATGCGCTCAACGGACTACGCAACAACTGCTGGGCTCTTGGCATCAATCGGACTGGTTTCGATCCTGACCATCTGCATGTCGATCTACGGCAGTGCGGGGAATGGACCCAATGTTCAACCCCCTGACGCCACGATTGACAACCCGCCCGCTGATCTATTCACCAAAGCAGGCTGGGCTGAATTTGCTAGTGGCTTCTGGCTTGGCGGATGTGGTGGAGCGGCATTCGCCTGGTTCCTGACAGGGACTGCATTGGTCGCCCCGCTCGTGGATATCGCAGGAGGAGTCTGGAGCGTTGGCTAAGCCATAACGCCCGAGATTTCATAGAACATCAAAGCCTCGGCTGAGCGACTTTCTGCTCAACCGGGGCTTTCAACTGCCAAGATCAAGCCGTTTTTGCAGCAGGTGCCGCCTTGCGGTCCATCTCCCAGCCCTTTCTAAGGCGGCCGGTCCTGACAATTGTCTGCAGCCTGCTTGTTCTGCTGGCGGGAATTGTTTCACTCACAAGATTGGGGCTCGAGGATTTACCTCAGCTGGCACCGACGCGTGTCAGCGTCAGTGCCAGCTTTCCCGCAGCAAGCCCAGAGGTAGTCGAACAAAGCGTGACTGCCGTCCTTGAAAGACAACTCAATGGCCTTGAAGGGCTTGAGAGCATGAGCTCCAGTAGTCGACAAGGCGGGGCCAGTATCAGCCTGCGGTTTAAAGATGGCGATCCACAACTCAACGCGATCAAAGTTCAAAACGAGGTGAATCTTGCCAATCGCCGACTTCCTCAATCCGTTACGCGGCAGGGTTTAAACGTACGCCGCTCATCTGACGACATCCTGCTGATTTTGGGCTTCAGTGCCCCAAAAGGGATGTACGTTCCAACCTTTATTGGCGGCTGGCTAGACCAGACACTGCGCGAATCACTACAAAGCACTCCAGGAGTTGGGGATATTCGTGTGTTCGGCAGCAGTGAGCTTGCCTTTCGCCTCTGGCTCAACCCAAATCGGTTGGAGCAATACAAGCTCACGACAAACGACATCACACAAGCTTTAGCCGAACAGAATGTTCTTGCAGCGATCGGCAGTTTGGGGGTAGCCCCAGCACCCGCCGGCCAGATGTTGAGTCTTCCGGTGGATGCCGAAGGACGCCTACGCAGCCGTTCGGACTTTGAGTCGATGGTGGTGAAGCGCCTGGAGGGCGGAGGACTCGTTCGCCTCAGTGATGTTGGCAAAGTCGAGCTTGGCAAGGAGAACTACGGGAGTAGCGCCTTGAACCTGCAGGGTGAAAGCTCCGTTGCTGTTGGGATTTACCAACGAGATGGAGCGAATGCTCTTGACGTCAGCAAAGCCGTGTTGGGCCAACTTGCTCGCCTTCAAGACAGCTTCCCGCCTGGCCTCACCATGCAGTTAATCGTCAACGTGGGCGAAACGGTTCAGGCCAATCTGGATCGGACCCTGGGCACTCTTCGTGATGCGGTGCTTCTGGTACTGGTGGTTCTGTTGCTGTTTCTGGGGCGTTGGCGTCTCGCGATGATCCCTGGAATTGCTGTGCCTGTGGCCCTAATCGGCAGCTTGGTTGTGGTTCTTCTCAGTGGATCCAATCTCAATAGTTTGATTTTATTTGGTCTCGTCCTGGCCACAGGAATCGTCGTCGATGACGCGATTGTGGTTAGCGAAGACATTGCTGGGCGAATCGAGCGTGGAGCTGATCCCAAGGGCGCTGCTGAAGATGCAATGGCAGAACTCGCAGGCGCGGTGATCGCCACATCACTTGTCTTAGCTGCAGTATTTGTGCCTGTATTGCTGATCCCTGGTTCCATCGGACGCCTTTATCAGCCGATAGCCCTAGCGATTGGAGGAGCCATTCTCTTCTCCACCTTCAATGCACTCACATTTACACCGATGGCCTGCGCTCGTGTCCTCGGACCAGGGGGTGGAAGATTGCCTCGCCCTTTGAAACGTCTTAGTGCCACACTCCGCAAAGGGATGGGCAGATTACAAGTTGGCTACTCCCAAGTACTGGAACGATGGCTGCCTCGAGGGCGATTAGTTATCGCGCTCCTGATCACCGGACTGATTGTGACCAGCATCGGCCTAATTTCAATGCCAACTGCTTTCATTCCCGATGAAGACCAAGGTCAGTTAAGAGGTTATTTCGTTCTTCCAGAAGGAGCCAGTCTCGCGCGAACGGAATTGGTGATGGAGCAGATTCGTCAGGTCGTGGAAGAAGAACCAAACATTCGAACAGGGAATTTTTATGCCGGGAGCTCATTTGGACAAAGCGGAGAAGATAAGGGATCGTTTTATCTGCGTTTGGCACCTTTAGAGGAGAGATCAGGACGAGAAAACAGCAGCGAAAAGATCAAACAACGCCTCAGCAAAGCTTTGAAGTCTCGAATCAGCGGTGCAACGGTGGTAGTGACAACACCACCCACCGTGCGGGGATTTAGTAGCGAATCGGGCTTACAGCTGCAATTGCTAGACCGCAGCGGCGGACAACTCAGCTTGACCGATTTTGAGGTGCAAGCCCAGCGCTTCATTCAAAGTGCCTTGGATTCAGGCCAATTTGAACGAGTCAGCACCCGCTTCAACGCCAGTTCACCACGCTGGCAACTTGACTTCGACCGCAGCCAAATGGCTGCCCTTGACCTACCTCTTGGAAACACCTTGAGAGACATCGGCACAGCGATAGGAGGTCGCTACATCGACGACACTTTCGAAGGGGGAAGGATCCGCACTATCTATGTACAACTGGAAGGAAGCCAGCGCGCTGAACCAGCTGATCTCACCAGTTTGATGGTACGTAATCGCAGTGGTGAGCTGATATCAGTAGCGAACGTGGCTCAACTAACAAAGATCGAAGGCGCTAGCAGCATTAGTCATTTCAACCAAAATCGTTCGATCAGCATCACCGCCATTCCTGCTTCAGGAGTCAGCAGCGGGCAAGCAATTGATCAACTGGAAAGCATCAATGACCGCACTGGAGGCAGCAATCTTGGGCTGGCTTTCACAGGTCTCGCCAAAGAGGAACTTCAAGCCGAAAAGGTCTCGTGGACGCTTTTTGGCCTTGGGCTGACAGTGGTGTACCTACTACTAGCAGCTTTATTTGAAAGTTTTTTAGACCCCCTGATCATCCTTCTTACTGTTCCTATGGCGCTGCTGGGAGCACTTATCGGCCTGAAACTTCGCGGTCTTCCCCTTGATGTGTATGCCCAAATGGGGCTGCTGGTGCTTGTCAGCCTCGCTGCAAAAAACGGCATTCTGATTGTTGAATTTGCGAACCAGCGCTTAGCTCAGGGACTCAGCCTTTTTGAAGCCATTGAAGGAGCCTCAATCAATCGGATGCGTCCGATCTTGCTAACAGCAGTGACGTCTTTGGCCGGATTTCTTCCACTACTGCTCGCAACAGGCAACGGCTCGGCCAGTCGTATCAGCATTGGCACTGTGGTTTTCAGTGGTTTATTGGTTTCAACACTTCTCTCCCTCTTCGTAGTGCCAGCAATGTTTTTGCAGCTCAAGCGCTGGCAAGGTGTGCAACGCACACCAACTCCACAACTGGATGGCTAACAGCAACGCTCAAAAAGTAATAAATTCATAGATCAAGCCGATCGCGGCACCCATCGGGTAAAGCTGCATGACTACGACCGCTAAGCCGACAAGTCAAGATTTGGCGAAAAGCGATTATCCCAAAAGGATCGACTTCAAGCTCGCTCCTTTTATGGCCAGTGACGATCGCATTGCGAGTTGGCAAATTTTGAACACTGTGATTCCGATAATCGCAGTTGCAGTTGCCATCTCTGCTGTCACAACATCCCTGAGCCTCTCATCCATCGTTTTATCACCCATACTCCTGGTGCTGATGGTTCTGCTGCTGAGTCGCAGCTTCTCTCTGATGCACGACTGCGGTCATCAGAGCCTCTTCCGTTCAAAACGATCGAATCGAATTGCTGCTTTTGGTTTGAGCTTGATCCACGGCATGCCTCAACACCCTTGGTCCAGAGGCCACGCCTTTCATCACCAACACAACGGCAATTGGGATCGTTATCGAGGTCCCTCAGCTCTCATTACACGTGAAGAATACGAATCTCGTTCTCCATTTTCGCAGTGGCTATATCGAGCATTGCGCCACCCATTGCTACTTTTCCCAGGTGGATTCTTTTATTTGATTATCAAACCGCGTTTGGCATTACTTCTAAGCTTTTTTGAATTCGTCAGCTATTTCATACGTAGTATTTTCAAGATGGCAAGTAGTGGCTGTTGGATATCACCAAAGCGAATATGCTTAAATTATAAATCTAATTATTTTTATACTTCCGGAGAGTGTATTGACATGTTTTTCAATGCATTAGTCGTTGGTCTTTTATGGTGGTGGATAGGAAGCAATATTGGTTATTTACATTTTTGGACACTCTATGTATTAATCATGAGTTCCAGTGCGGCAGTGATGATTGCGGTCTTTTTCATTCAGCATAATTTTCCTGACTCGTATACAAGTGGTCAAGAAAATTGGAGTTATTTTAAAGGCGCGTTATCTGGATCATCTTTCCTGCAAATGCCTGAGATATTAAATTGGTTCACTGCCGATATTGCCTACCACCATATCCACCATCTATCAGAAAGAATTCCTAATTACAGGCTAAGGCAGTGTCATGAAGCCAATATCCACCTAGTTAATGATGTTCACCGCCTTTATCTTTATCAAGTTGGAGATTGCTTTTCTTTAATCCTATGGGATCGTAAACAATTGGAGCTTGTTTCTCCATTTATCTAAATTTGAATCGTTTCCAATTCCAAGCACTCGATTCCGACCTCCTACGAAAAACTCAGCCACAAAATCATTTGGCTTTATCGATCTCACTTTTAGTTGATGAAATGGAAAACCCATGTAATATTTCTCATTCTTATCGATAAATTGTGCGTCTTCTTGAGGTCGAATCCTTGGTAACAAACGCATTGCATCAGGCTTCGTCTGATCAAACACGCTTTTTTGATTACCGCTCAGCCGCTAATCCCCAACAAAGTGGTCTCATTTCACCTATTCCATATAAATCTTTCCCTCCTGATTTTTTCCATCAATCTGGATGTGACCTACTGGCTTTAGATCTCAGTGATCAACTGGGTTGTTCGGGGCCAGCCACCGGTCCTTCTCTTTGCGCAAACTTTATGCGCCTCGACCATGGTCAGCTTCGCACCAGTGCTCTCGCCACAAGCCAATTGTTCTTCATCACGGAAGGAGAAGGGGAAACTCAAACCTGTGGCCAGACTTTTAAATGGTCAAAAGGAGACATGTTGGTGTTGCCTGCAGGAGGGGACGCGATTCACGCAAGCAATGAAAAAGCTGGGCTTTATTGGGTACATGATGCACCTCTACTGCGTTACTTAGGCGTAGAGCCAGCTCAAGCTCGTTTTGAGCCGAGTTTCTACAGCCACCGGGACAGTAAAGCGCATCTGGACGCCATTGCGAACTGCCCGAACGGCGCTCGCGCCAACCGAGTCAGCGTTCTCCTGGGCAACAGCAACTTTCCCGAAACCAGAACTGTTACCCATACGCTCTGGGCCATGCTCGGGGTGTTGCCAGCAGGCCAGATGCAGCGCCCGCATCGCCACCAATCGATCGCTCTGGATTTCGCCGTTGATTGTCAACCAGGCTGCTACACCATGATCGGTACCCAGCTGGATGCAAACGGAATGATCATCAATGGTCACCGTGAAGATTGGGCCACAGGAGCAGCCTTCGTAACGCCTCCCGGCTATTGGCATTCTCACCACAATGAATCCGGAGCCCATGCCTATGTGCTGCCAATTCAAGACGCAGGTTTGCATACTTATTTACGCACCCTTGACATTGCATTCAACGGCGAGAATTAACCAAAAACGGGCAAAATTTAATTTTCCATCTCAACTATCTCTCAACCAAAAGTATTTTTGGTTGAGAGATAATTTTTACAGGACAAATTGATCATTTCATTTACATAAAAAACCCGCCCGGAGAACCGGACGGGACAGTCACTGAGAAACGACTTTTCACTCAGTCAGACATCGAAACCGAATCAGCCGAACTTGCCTGACGTTGAGGCGATTAAGAAAGCGCCATACGTCAAGATATAGCCGATCGTGAAGTGGGCAAGACCCACAACACGAGCCTGCACGATGGACAGAGCCACAGGCTTGTCGCGCCAGCCAACAAGGTTGGCCAAAGGAGTGCGCTGATGAGCCCAAACGATGGTCTCAATCAGTTCCTGCCAGTAACCACGCCAGGAAATAAGGAACATAAATCCTGTCGCCCAAACCAAGTGACCGAACAAGAACATCCATGACCAAACAGCCAGGTTGTTGCTGCCAAATGGGTTGTATCCATTGATCAGCTGTGAACTATTCAGCCAGAGGTAGTCACGGAACCAGCCCATGAGATAGGTGCTGGATTCGTTGAACTGAGCCACGTTTCCCTGCCAAATCGCAAGGTGCTTCCAGTGCCAGTAGAAGGTGACCCAACCCACAGTGTTCAATGCCCAGAAGACAGCCAAGTAGAAAGCGTCCCAGGCAGAGATATCACAGGTACCGCCACGACCAGGGCCGTCGCAAGGGAAGGAATAGCCAAAGTCCTTCTTGTCAGGCATCAGCTTGGAGCCACGTGCGTCCAGAGCACCCTTCACAAGGATCAGTGCTGTGGTGTGGAGACCTAGAGCGATGGCGTGGTGAACAAGGAAGTCTCCAGGACCAATCGGCAGAAACAAGTCATTGCTGCCACGAACACCGTTAATGGCATCCATCCAACCGCCCATATATGCAGCATTGGCATTGGCAGCAGCACCACCGGTGTTAGCCAGAAGAACATCGAAGCCATAAATCGCTTTACCTGAAGCAGCCTGGACGAACTGTGCAAACACAGGTTCAACAAGGATCTGCTTTTCAGGGGTTCCAAACGCCACCACCACGTCGTTGTGAACGTAGAGGCCGAGGGTGTGGAAGCCGAGGAAAAGTGAAACCCAGCTCAAGTGGCTGATAATTGCTTCTTTGTGCTCGAGCATCCGAGCCAGGACATTGTCCTTATTGGCTTCGGGGTCGTAATCACGGATGAAGAAAATCGCACCGTGGGCGAAGGCACCGCACATCAAGAAGATGGCGATGTACTGGTGATGGGTGTAGAGCGCTGCCTGGGTTGTGTAGTCCTTCGCAATGAAGGCGTACGACGGCATTGCATACATGTGCTGTGCAACCAAGCTGGTAATCACGCCAAGAGAGGCGAGAGCAAGACCAAGCTGGAAGTGCAGGCTGTTGTTGATGGTGTCGTAGAGACCTTTGTGGCCAGCACCCAGGTTTCCGGGAGTGCCGGTTGGTGGGTTGTGCGCTTCAAGGATCTCGCGGATGGAGTGACCAATGCCGAAATTCGTCCGATACATATGGCCGGCGATCACAAAGATCACGCCGATTGCCAAATGGTGATGGGCGATATCAGTCAGCCAGAGGGCTTCGGTCTGAGGATGGAAGCCACCGAGGAAAGTCAGGATCGCAGTGCCTGATCCTTCAGCAGTACCAAAAACTTGGCCAGTCGTGTCAGGATTTTGGGCGTATACGCCCCAATTTCCGGTGAAAAATGGACCCAGGCCAGCTGGGTGAGGCATCACGTTTAGGAAGTTGTCCCAACCAACGTGCTGACCACGGGACTCAGGAATGGCCACGTGAACCAGATGACCGGTCCAGGCAATTGAGCTGAATCCAAACAGAACAGCCAAATGGTGGTTCAGGCGGGATTCGGCGTTTTTAAACCAAGCCAGAGAAGGACGGAACTTGGGCTGCAAGTGCAGCCAACCAGCGAAGAGAGCCCAAGCCGACAGGATCATCATGAAGATGGAACCCTGATACAGCTCAGCATTCGTGGTCATGCCGATCGTATAAAACCAGTGATAGAGACCTGAGTAGGCAATATTCACTGGGGAGGATGCACCCGCTTGGGTAAAGGCATCAATCGCGCCTTGACCAAAGTGGGGATCCCAAATTGCGTGAGCGATTGGGCGTACGTGCAGTGGGTCGGCGACCCACTGTTCGAAGTTGCCCTGCCAGGCGATATGGAACAGGTTTCCCGAAACCCAAAGACCGATGATTGCGAGATGCCCGAAATGGGTGGAGAAGAGCTTTTGGTAAAGCTTCTCCTCCGTCATTCCGTCATGGCTCTCGAAGTCGTGAGCCGTGGCGATCCCGTACCAGATGCGGCGGGTTGTCGGGTCCTGTGCCAGACCCTGGCTGAACGAAGGAAATTTCGTTGCCATTAGAGGGAAAGGTCAGTGAGGTCAGCCGACCACAAGGATGTGGGCGTGGAAGAAGGCCCATGTGGTCGCGATGCCGCCCAAAAGGTAATGAGCGACACCCACGGCACGGCCCTGGGTGATAGAGAGTGCTCGGGGCTGGATGGCAGGTGCCACCTTCAGCTTGTTATGAGCCCAAACGATGGACTCAATAAGTTCCTGCCAATAGCCGCGGCCACTGAACAGGAACATCAAGCTGAAGGCCCAGACAAAGTGAGCCCCGAGGAACATCAGGCCATAGGCACTGGTGTTCGAGCCATAGCTGTTGATCACCTGCGCGGCCTGAGCCCACAGGAAGTCACGCAGCCAGCCATTGATGGTGATTGCACTGTTGGCAAAGTTGCCATTTGTGATGTGCTGAACACTTCCATCAGCATTCACCGTTCCCCAGACATCGCTTTGCATCTTCCAACTGAAGTGGAAGATCACGATGGAGAGGGAGTTGTACATCCAGAACAGGCCTAGGAACACATGGTCCCAAGCAGACACCTGACAGGTGCCACCTCGACCTGGTCCGTCGCATGGGAAGCGGAATCCAAGGTTTGCTTTGTCTGGAACGAGACGGGAGCTACGTGCATAGAGCACACCCTTTAGAAGGATCAAGACAGTCACGTGAATCGTGAATGCATGAATGTGGTGCACCATGAAATCAGCGGTCCCCAAGGGGATCGCTGCCGCAGCAACCTTGCCTCCGACGGCAATCGTTGAGCCGTTGAACACCTCACTAACGCCAGCGAGTGCGTTGGGAGCGGTACTACCCGCAGCTGCAGCATGAAGTCCCTGAATCCATTGCGCGAAGACAGGCTTCAGTTGGATCGCTGAGTCACTAAACATGTCCTGGGGACGCCCCAGGGCACGCATTGTGTCGTTGTGGATGTAGAGGCCAAAGCTATGGAACCCCAACCAAATGCACACCCAGTTGAGGTGGCTGATTAGGGCATCACGAGCTTTCAACACACGATCGAGCACGTTATCGACATGCTTTGCGGGGTCGTAATCGCGAATCATTGCGATGGCTGCATGAGCAGCAGCGCCAACAATCAGGAAACCACCGATCCACATGTGATGGGTGAACAGTCCGATCTGAGTCGGGTAGTCAATCGCCATGTATGGATACGGGGGCATCGCATACATGTGCTGGGCCACGATGATGCTCAGAGAACCGAGCATGGCCAGATTGATTCCCAACTGGGCATGCCAAGAGGTAGTCATGAACTCAAAGAGTCCGTCATGCCCCTTAGTGGCCGGGAACAGAAGGGGATCACCCTTCTGCCCTTCAAGGATCTCCTTGATGGAGTGCCCGATGCCCCAGTTGGTGCGGTACATGTGACCAGCCACGATGAACAGCACCGCGATGGCTAGATGGTGATGAGCGATGTCGCTCATCCACATGCTTCCTGTGACCGGATTAATTCCACCTTTAAAGGTCAGGAAATCGCTGTATGCAGCCCAATCACCGGAGAAAAAGGCACCAATACCGGCACCAAAACCTGGATAGAGCTGCGCGATCAAATCCTGGTTAAAGAATTCGTGGGGCAGAGGAATGTCTGCGACTGAAGCAATGGTTTTGCCATTGAGTACCAGCGGCTGGCCGGCGTCGATGGCATCCATCAACTTGGTCGTCGGCAGAGACACATGCAGAAGGTGTCCGGTCCAGGAAAGTGAACCGAGACCAAGCAGGCCTGCCAAGTGGTGGTTGAGCATCGACTCAACGTTTTGGAACCACTCGAGTTTCGGAGCTGCCTTGTGATAGTGGAATACACCGGCATTAAGCATGAGACCTGCCATCACCAGAGCGCCGATGGCAAGCGACATCAGCTGGGTCTCGTTGGTGATGCCCCATGCACGCCAAACGTGAAAGAGGCCAGATGTGATCTGAATGCCTTGGAAACCGGCACCCATATCACCATTGAGAATCTCCTGGCCGAACACGGGCCACACCACCTGAGCACTTGGCTTCACGTGGGTGGGATCGGCGAGCCAGCCGGAGAAGTTGGAAAAGCGTGCTCCATGAAAGAAGGCACCGCTTAGCCAGATGAAGATCACGGCCAAATGGCCGAAGTGAGCACTAAAGATCTTCCGAGAGACCTCTTCAAGGTCACTCGTGTGGCTATCGAAATCGTGAGCGTTGGCGTGGAGGTTCCAGACCCAGGTTGTGGTCTTGGGGCCTTTCGCGAGAGCTCGGTCGAAATGTCCGGGCTTGCCGAACAATTCAAAGGTTGCTGGTTTGTCAACCTTTTCGACTTGGCTCTTCGCGGTGCTCCCACGCTCTGGTGGGCTGATGGTCATCGAGTCGTTCCTCGAGGGACGGGATCGAGGTGGAGGGCCACCCCTCCGGTGAACCGGATAGTTCACCGGGGCCCCGGCCAAGGCCCGAAGGCTGCAGCCGGGCGCCAGCTCAAGCCAGGAAAACCCTGCCTATCACTGGTGCTTTGGGCCCCAAAGAGGGGACCGCTGATTTGAGCATAGAGTCGCGAGAGGGCCTAAAGCCTCATCGAGTTACAAAGGTTCAATCCGGCAGCGCACCAGTCTGCAACTGGGGTCTGGTTCCAGCGGGTATCAGCAGGAACCTCCCAATAAAGATAAAAAACTATCAACAATCCTGTTATTTCCTTTTACTAATTAATACTCAACCAATGCTCTAGACCTGAGAAGTGGTGCCATTCACAATGGCTGCATAGCATTCCAGCCTCATGGATAAATCGGGCCGGCGACACTCCAATATCCAATGGTTTGCAGCACTCTTCGGGCTGATGCTCCTGCTCGGCATCGGCCAACCTGTGCTGGCCATGCCGAGCATTCCTTGGATTAAATCCGCAGATTCCAAGTCCGCTTTTGATAGCGGAACGACCCTCCCCACTCAAAACCCATCCGGTCGTCTTCGAGAAGTTGAGCCCCCTGGAGGCGTTCAACAGCTTCATGAGGCCTTGGCTAAATATCATCCTCGCCTGTCTCTCATCAGTCCCGCGGATCGAAGCCAACTCAAGGGTGGCCCTCTCAACCTGGAGTTAAAGATCGAGGATTGGCCCTTGGCCAACGACCTCGAACTAGGCCTCGGCCCTCACGTAGCAATTCAAATTGACGATCACCCCCCTCTACGTATTAGTGAGTGGGAAGAGAATTACCTGAAGCTTCAAATCCCTGCACTCTCTCCAGGAAGCCACCGTTTCTCGGCCTACGCCGCCTACCCCTGGGGTGAAGCCGTCAAAACACCTGGTGCCAGCTTGAATTGGCAATTGGATCAGCTTCGCCCTTTGGCGGGTACTCAACCAGAGCCTGATTCCCCGTGGCTGGCCGTTGTGAGCCCAGCAGAACTTGGAAGTGAGACCCCTCTTCTCCTCGATTGGTTGGTTTGGAACGCTCCGCTTCAAAACCTCAGAGCCGGAGATGCTCGATGGCGTCTTCGTATCACTATCAACAACGACAGCTTTGTTGTGGACCAGCAAGAGGCCCTTTGGCTGAAGGGAATCGACAAAGGCAACGACATTAATAGTGTGCAGATGGAATTACTGAATGGAATTGGTGAATCGATCGCCCCAGTGTTCAACAACCAATTAAGGGCGATCCCTGGGGGACGGAACCCAAAACCCATCTGGTTACAACCAAATCTCACTGGTACCGAAATCTCCCGTTTGCTTGGTGAAGCCCAGCCCGATGAGCAGAGCGCAACGCTGCCCAACAGTGAGCCTCTTCAACCAACCGCTTCGACACTGGAGTCCTTCGAAGAGTTCATCCCTGAGCAGGAATTGACTGAAGAAGAGAGGCCCAGCGACTCGTCTTCAAACGCGGGGTCTTTGACAGAAGGATTGGTGATGGGTGAACCCGTAGCGAATAAAGCCAAACCAAATGAGACTGTCGACGTCCAACAGGACCTCGATTCAAAATCAAACACTGCATCAGAGCCCACGCCTGAATCCAACAAGGTCGCCGAGACAGAACCAAATTCCACACCAAGAGCACCAGTAATCACCAAGGAACCAGAAAGGATCTTGCCCAGTAGCACCCTGGGAGGATCAGCTAGAGATCTATTGAACGCCGATGGCACCCAGCGTTGATCTCCGGAACTCCCATCCTGAACGAATCATCTTCTCCAATCTCTTCCCGCCGATTGGCTCTAGGGCTTTCCCCAAGGTCCTGGCTTTTGTTGAAAAGACTTGAGCAATGCGGCCTAACGGATCAACTTGCGCTCACTCCCGGAGCGGCTGCCTCTATTCCTGATCGAGGTGCAACGTGTCTGGTGGGATCCGCCGTGGTCTTGCTCAAGCAGCACTGGAAAAAAGGGGCAGTGCTGATGGTGGTCGGAGCTACAGGTGCTGCCACCCGTCTGATTGCTCCACTGCTATCAGACAAAGAGAAAGATCCAGCCGTTCTGGTACTTGATGCAGCAGGGGAATGGGTGATTCCTTTAATTGGCGGTCACCAAGCTGGTGCCGAGCAGCTGAGCAGGGAGATCGCTTCCGCCCTTGGAGGGGAAGCTGTGCTGAGCGGCGACAGTGCTGTTTCAGGCCGACTTGCCACAGATGCCTTCGGAGACGCTTGGGGATGGCAACGCGGAGGAACAATTGCCAACTGGACGCAACTCATGCATTCCCAGGCACGCGGAGAGCGCACCCAACTTGTCCAGAACTCTGGTAACAAGCTTTGGCAGAGCAGCTTGGCGGCTCAATCCAGCCTCCTGCTGAATAACGACGTCGTTTCACAGAACAACGAACCAACCCTAAAAATCAGTACATCCCTCTCCAATTCTGGGGCCTGCACGTGGCATCCACCACTGCTTTGGCTTGGGATTGGCTGCGAACGCGACACAAGTTTGAAGCTGATCCAGCGGGCAGTTGCTGACGCACTGGAAGAAGCCGGATTAGCACAGTCAGCCGTTGCAGGCATCAGCAGCATCGACCGAAAGGGCGATGAGAGGGCTCTTCAAGAACTCGCAACCCTTCATGATTGGCCCTTTCGATTGCACACCGCAACAGCACTTGACGGTGTAGATGTGCCAACCCCTTCAAAGATTGTTGGCGCAGAAATGGGAACCAGATCTGTTGCAGAAGCAGCAGCCTTACTAAGTGCAGGAAACAAAGGGCATCTCAAACTGCACAAACGGATCACCCACGCGGATAAAACTGAAAAGGGAGCCGTCACCGTGGCTATTGCCGAAAGCATGGAGGCTTTCGCGCCTCAGCGCGGCGAATTACACCTGATCGGCAGCGGTCCTGGCAACCTTGCGCTCCTAACCCCTGAAGCCCGCAGCGCCCTAGAGCGATGCCCATCCTGGGTTGGATACGGGCTTTACCTTGATTTGCTTGAGCCTCTGCGCCGTCCGGACCAGATCCGATTGGATGGGAAACTCACCATGGAAAGGGAACGCTGTTTGCAGGCTCTCAGTCTTGCTCGCGAAGGTGCTCGCGTGGCCTTGGTGTCATCTGGCGACAGCGGGATCTACGGGATGGCTGGGCTCGCTCTGGAACTTTGGCTGGAATTGCCCCAAGACGAGCGGCCACGCTTTGCCGTGCATCCAGGAATCTCTGCCTTGCAGCTTGCGGCAGCCAAGGCGGGTGCGCCTTTAATGCATGACTTCTGCACGGTGAGCCTTAGCGATCGACTGACTCCATGGAAGGTGATTGAACGACGCTTAGAAGCAGCTGCTGCAGGCGATTTCGTCGTTGCGCTCTACAACCCCCGCTCCAAAGGACGAGATTGGCAGCTTCAAAGTGCCATTGATATTCTGCTGAATCAACGCCCTGACTCCACTCCTGTTGTGATTGCAAGGCAACTAGGACGAATAGAAGAACAAGTCTCTTTTCATCGGCTCGACAACCTGCCCGTGGAGACTGTTGATATGCTCACTATCCTGGTTATCGGCAACAGCAGCAGCAGGATGGACGGAGGTCGAATGGTGACTCCACGCGGCTACCCAGGCGCAGAACTCAGTTGAACACAACTCATAGAGTCGGGATGACAGGATTCGAACCTGCGGCCCCTTCGTCCCGAACGAAGTGCGCTACCAAGCTGCGCTACATCCCGATGAGGCGACTTTAGAAGATGACGTCCCTTCAGAAACCTGACTGGTTGCGCGTTAAAGCCCCCCAGCGGGAGCGCATTGGGGAGGTGGCTGACTTGCTGCTGGACCTAAAGCTGAACACCGTTTGCCAGGAAGCAAGCTGTCCCAATATTGGGGAATGCTTTGCCGGAGGAACCGCTACTTTCCTAATCATGGGGCCAGGGTGTACCCGCGCATGTCCCTACTGCGACATTGATTTCGACAGGAGTGTTCGTCAACTCGACCCAACTGAGCCCTTGCGTCTTGGGGAGGCCGTTACCCGGCTTGGGTTGAGGCATGTTGTCATCACCTCCGTGAATCGTGATGACCTAGTTGATGGAGGCGCTTCTCAATTTGTCTCCTGTATTCAGCAAGTGCGTGAGCGCTCGCCTCAAACCACAATCGAATTGCTTATCCCGGACTTGTGTGGAAACTGGGATGCGCTCGCCACCGTGATGGATGCAGCTCCCGATGTACTCAATCACAACATCGAGACCGTTCCGCGTTTGTACCGCCGTGCAAGACCGCAGGGAAATTACTCACGTTCTTTGGAACTTCTCCAACGCGTGAGAAAAAGTTGGCCAAGGTCTTACAGCAAGTCAGGCCTGATGGTTGGACTTGGCGAAACCAATGACGAAGTACAGAAGACATTGAGCGATCTCAGAAGCCACGACGTGGACATTGTCACCATTGGGCAGTACTTATCTCCAGGTCCCAAGCATCTGGCAGTTGACCGGTTTGTCACCCCTGATGAATTCGCAATGTACAGACATCACGGTGAAAAGGAGCTTGGATTCTTGCAAGTGGTTAGCACTCCTCTCACACGTAGCAGTTATCACGCAGGAGAGGTGCAGAGACTGATGGCTACTCACCCTCGCTGAACTCTCAACCAAGTCACAATTCATGGATTAAGCCCTAAGGCTTCCCACCACAGGGTTCCATTCATGCAATGTCCAAGTGACCAAGTTCCTAGAAATCATTGGATCGTCACGGATCAGCGCTTCGGCCGACTCATAGCAAGAGGCCTCAAACACCAACAGACCACCACCACCAGGGTTGTGTTGATCGTCCACAAGGAAGCCACTTGCCATGGCAACCCCTGAGTTTCGCTGAGCTTCAACCCAACAGCGATGGGCATTGCGATGAATCAGACGATCCTCTGCCGAGAGTGAGGTCATCGCTGCGGTGAATGTTTCCTGCTTAATGAACCAGGCCATGAGACTCCAAGATCAGGCCGTCACTGCAGTGCGCTCGAAAAGCCCCATTGCCGCTCGCTCACTTGGGGGCACCAACACCTTGAAAGCCGACATTGAGTTAGTCCAATCTGACAACAAAGCCTTGGCCTTAGTACTGGCGGTAGTGCTCACATGCATCTCCAAAAGTGATCGCAACAATGACTCTTGCTGTGGGGTGGTGATGCTGACAACCTCAACGATCTCAGCATTCACTCGGGGCCTTACACCACCAGTCTCATCCAATAGAAACGCAACCCCCCCAGTCATGCCCGCACCCACGTTGCGCCCGGTGCCTCCCAGCACAACGATTACGCCTCCAGTCATGTATTCGCAACAGTGATCTCCAGCACCTTCAACCACTGCATAGGCACCGCTGTTGCGAACACCAAAACGTTCACCCGCGCGCCCTAGAGCAAAAAGCTCACCACCGGTGGCCCCATACAGACATGTATTACCCAGGATCACCTGATCTCCAGGATTCTCCACTCCATCACCAGGCACGAGACTGATACGACCACTATTCATGCCTTTACCGACATAATCATTGGCCTCTCCTTCCAGGCGAACCGTCATGCCTTGCACAAGAAAAGCGGCGAAACTTTGCCCGGCAGCTCCGCGGAAATGAAGTTTCAACTGTCCTTGAAAGCCACGATTTCCATGACGTTGGGCGATTTCTCCCGCCAGTCGAGCACCAACACTGCGATCGGTATTGACGATGTCAATGTCGCGACTGATAAAGCCATGGTTCTCCATCGCCTCCATCAACTCTGCGTCCCTCAAAAGACAATCTTCAAGAATTGAACCATTCCCATGGGGTTCAGAACTGTGCTGAAGCCAGGAGCGATTGCTGGCATCACCAACTGGAGCCAGCAAACTGGAAAGATCGACGCATTTGGTCTTAGCAAGCTCTACCGATCGGGGCTGAAGCAGATCGCTGCGTCCGATTAAATCCTCGAGACGAGCGACTCCTAGGACACTCATGAGTTGGCGAACTTCTTCCGCCACGTACCAAAAGAAATTCACCACGTGTTCGGGTACGCCAGTGAAACGCTTGCGCAATGCTTCTTTCTGAGTAGCCACACCCACTGGGCAATTATTGGTGTGACACACACGGGCCATGATGCAGCCCTCGGCGATCATTGCAACAGAACCAAATCCGTATTCCTCAGCCCCGAGTAGAGCCGCGACAACTACATCCCAGCCAGTCTTAAGGCCGCCATCAGCACGCAGCAAAACGCGGTCTCTCAAACCATTCTCCAAGAGAGATCGATGGACTTCCGTCAGACCAAGTTCCCATGGGCTACCTGCATGCTTGATCGAACTCAACGGTGATGCACCCGTCCCACCGTCGTGACCAGAAATTTGGATCACGTCAGCATTCGCTTTAGCGACACCAGCCGCGATCGTACCGATGCCAATTTCAGCAACTAATTTGACACTGACGGGCGCTTTCGGATGCACCTGATGCAGATCATGGATGAGTTGAGCAAGGTCTTCGATCGAATAAATATCGTGATGCGGGGGAGGTGAAATGAGCGCTACTCCAGCCTTGCTGTTCCGCAAACCTGCGATGTAATCATCAACTTTTGGCCCTGGCAATTGGCCGCCCTCGCCAGGCTTTGCTCCTTGAGCCACCTTGATTTCAAGTTGCTTGCCGCTGCGCAAATATTCCGCTGTCACTCCAAACCTGCCAGAAGCAATCTGCTTGATCGCTGAACATGCGGTGTCACCGTTGCGAAGTCCACCGATGCTTGGGAAGGAAGACGATCGGCCGTCTCCATCCACATCATTGAGAACCTGAAAACGAGCAGGGTCTTCGCCGCCCTCACCGCTATTGCTCTTTCCGCCAATACGGTTCATGGCCACAGCCAACACTTCATGAGCCTCCCTAGAGAGGGCACCAAGACTCATCCCACCCGTGCAGAAGCGAGTGCAGAGGCTCTCTGCACTTTCCACTTCATTCAGCGGCAAAGGAGTCGCAGCCAGCTTGAACTCGAGTAGATCCCGAAGAGCCGTCACCGGTCTGTTTTCCAACAGCGTTCGATAGGTCGCGAAATGGTCGTATCCAGGCCCAGCTTTCACTGCACGGTGAAGAGTCTTGGACATTTCTGGGCTGTTGAGGTGATATTCACCACCTGTGCGGTACTGCACGAAACCCATGAACTCAAGCTTGCTGCGATTCAGTTCAGGGAAAGCCTTCGCATGAAGCGAAAGCGTTTCATTGGCAAGCTCTGGAAGGGTCATGCCAGCAACCCGACTGGTGGTGCCAGAGAAAGCCTTGTCAATCACATCGGCCCCAAGCCCGATTGCCTCAAAAATCTGGGCACCGTGGTAGCTGGCTAGTAGCGAAATCCCAATTTTAGAAAGAATTTTTCGAAGTCCATTTTCCAGAGAAAGACGCACATTTGCCTGAGCTTTATCTGGATTTAAGGCCTGTAATTTGCCCTGCTCAATCCTCTTTTGTGTTTTGGGATGCGCTAACCAGTGGCGTGTGGTCTCCCAGGTGAGCCATGGACATACAGCACTTGCGCCATAGCCGATCAGACAAGCCAAGTGATGCGTACTCCAGCACTGAGCGGTGTCGGACACCAACGAGCACTGGAGTCTTAATTTCTGACGTAGTAGGTGGTGATGCACTGCTCCAACTGCCAGAAGAGCTGGCATAGCCACTGAGGTGGCGGTGAGTTGCTCAGGTTGTTCATCTGCATTCACTCGATCTGAAAGCACCAAAATTTCAGCACCATTGCGCACTGCCTCTTCTGCTCCTAGGCAAAGTGCATCGACCGCTGACTGCAGTCCACCTGCACAGGCCTCCACCGCAACCTGGGTTGAAAGGAATCGCACCGAAAGGCCTCGATCGGTCAGAGCTGTGAGTTCAGACTCATTTAGCACTGGGCTGTCGAGATGGATTGAGGCCGCAGCCTCTGCTGAAGGCTTTACGGAAGTGCGCCTTTGCCCTAGGTGCATCTCCAAACTCATCACCAACTTTTCGCGTAAGGGATCAATCGGCGGATTAGTGACTTGAGCGAAGCGCTGCTTGAAATAGTCGTAAAGAAGGTGCGGCTTGTTAGAGAGCACCGCCAATGGGATGTCATCGCCCATGCAAAAGGTGGGCTCCTTCCCGAGGCCTGCCATGTCCTCAATCACAAGATCAAGATCCTCTGCTGTGAATCCCACAGCGGTCTGCAAGCGAAGCAAATCAAGCTCACTGATTTGACAGTTTTGAGTCCAAGGCTGAGCCGAAACCGAGCGCCGATGTTTCTCCAACCAATCGGCGTAAGGAAAACGCTGAGCCGCATCTTCCTTCACGGCCCAATTGTTCAACAACTCACCGCGTTCAAAATCGACTGCCACCATCTGACCTGGACCTAAGCGTCCTTTGTGAACAACAGTTTTTCCGTCCAGATCCACCACGCCTGTCTCGGACCCCATGATCACGAATCCGTCAACAGTGGTGCACCAACGCGCTGGTCGCAGCCCGTTGCGATCCAAGGTGGCACCCACACGCTTCCCATCTGCAAACACCAACAACGCCGGGCCATCCCATGGCTCTTGAATCCCGGCATTGAATTCATACATCGCCGTCACCTCTGGACGACAATCAAGATCAGGCTGATTTCGGAATGCTTCTGGCACCAAAGTGATCAAGCTGTCAGTGATAGACCGCCCACTGCGCACCATTAACTCAAGCGTGGCATCGAGATTGGCGGAATCGCTGAAGTCAGGATTTACAACTGGAATCAAGTCGTTCGCAGCATCACCCCAAACGTCTTCAAGACCAGCTTCTGATGCCTTAGCCCAATTGAGATTGCCCAGCAGAGTGTTGATCTCACCGTTGTGGCCTAACAACCTCATCGGTTGAGCCAATGGCCAGCGAGGAAGCGTATTGGTACTGAAACGGCGGTGATAGACCGCAAAACTCACCGCAAATCGAGGGTCACGCAAATCCGCATAGAACTTGGCGAGAACTTCGGAACGGACCATGCCCTTGTAAACAATCGTCCGTCCGCTCAGAGAGGCCACATAAAAGTCACGAGCACCCTGGACTCCAAATTCTTTTCTTACCCGCGCACCAACACGACGGCGCAGGCGCAAAAGCAATGCTTCAAGGGCATCGCCTTCGACAGCCCCATGAATCAACCACTGTTCAATGACAGGAGCGGTCTTACGCGCGAGCGAACCAAGCACCTCAGGATCGACAGGGACATCACGCCAGCCGGCTGAAGTAAGGCCAAGAGCAGTCGCCTCGTCATCGCAAAGGCGCTTCGCCTCGGCTCGGGAAGTTGAGTCTCTTGGCAAGAACATCATGCCGAGACCATTGGCATTTAATGCATCGGGCCAGATCACTCTCAAATAATCCCAAGGGATTTCGCACAGCACTCCTGCGCCATCTCCAGAGTCACCGTCACCACCACAGCCCCCCCTGTGCTCCATACAACCCAAACCACGGAGGGCTTGCTGCAGCACCCAATGGCTGCGTTTTCCCTGAAGCTGAGCAAGGAAACCCACACCACATGCATCCTTCTCACCGGCAACTGCTGCAGGTGCACTGCTGTCGCAGTAAGGCCAATCGGAGCCGGTGAATAGGGTCATAACCTGCAATCGGGACGTACAACAGCAACGGCATTCGCATTCCGCAGCTGGTTGAGCTGATTTGGATCCTAAGGATTCGCTTACCCCAGCTAGCGTTAAGTGATGGAAGCTGCAACGCCACCTCCACTACCTTCGGCCATCTCAGAGGTCCGCAGAACCGATCAGTTCAAAGGAGATCAGCTGAGTATTGGTGGCATCAACACGACCAGCACATGGCTCTGGCAAGGCCCAGGAACCACGAGTCCAAGACAGTTGTGGATGCCGTTGGATCTACTCGTTGGGCAGATGGGATTCCAACGCAAATTCTTACTAGGCAAAGAATTTCTCGAGTGGTACGGCATTCAATCGCCTTTCAGCGGTCTTCAACGTCGCACCCTCGGCGATGAAGTCGCCCTCGATGTGACTCCCTGGTTGAACGCTCTGGGTGTTCAGCTCAACCGAGCCAAGAACAGGCTTCTAGTCGAACTCCCGCAGCCACAACTGCAGACCCTCAGACAAGGCAAGGGAAGTAGCTCCAATCGTCTCGTTTTAGACCTCACTGGGCCTGCACTGATCCAGCGCAAGGGAGATGATTTATTACTTCAATTACAGGCGACAGCGAGGCAGGAAAGCCAGTTGCGCAGGCTGGGATTAAAAGCTCGACGTGAACCAAGAGGGCTGCGTCTTGTGGACCAATCCACCAAGATTTCCACTTTGACTCTGAAAGAGCCCTGGCGAATCGTCCTTGATGGCATCTCCCCCACTAGATCATCCTCAAGGCAACGATCTAATCAATCTTTTCAGGGAGCATTACTCAACCCAGACATTCAATCCCTAATCAAGAAGGGAGTAATTCTTGATCAGCGCATTGTTCAAGTTGGTGTAAAGCGCATCCATCTGTACCGAGCCGGAGTTCAAAACAAGTCGTCATCACTTCTTTTGAGACCACTCGCCCCAAGCCATGCCCAGCCAGGATTGCGCTACCTCAATCAGTTAGCGCAACCTGCCAAAGCGCTAGTGGCGGTAAACGGCGGGTTTTTCAACCGTGTTCGCCAATTGCCTCTGGGAGCCGTTCGTCTTGATGGAAGGTGGCTTTCAGGACCGATCCTCAACAGAGGTGCCATCGGTTGGGACCAGTCCGGTCCTCTGCTGTTTGGGCGCCTGCAATTGATCCAGGAATTAATCGTAAGTGGGAAGCGTCGGTGGCCTCTCGGAATGCTGAACAGCGGCTACGTTCAACGCGGTTTAAGTCGTTACAACAGGTCTTGGGGGCCGACGTACAGCGCCCTCAGCGGAGAGGAGCAAGCGTTGACTATTCGCGAAGGACGCGTAGACGCGATTTATGACCAGGCATCGCTAGTTCGAGGTGTTCCGCTGCCAGAGGAAGGCGATTTGGTCGTCGCTCGAGCAGGCACTGCCCTGCCAGCTCTTGTGGGGGATTCCGTAACGATCAATAGTCGCAGCTCAAACCCCTTAGGGGAGCTTCCTCAGGTCATGGGAGGAGGTCCCCTTCTTTTGACCAAAGGGAAAGTTGTGCTGAATGGCCGCCAAGAGGGTTTTAGTGCTGGCTTTCTCTCTGTTTCGGCTCCTCGCACGGTCGTCGCTCAAGACAAAGAACGGATCTGGCTTCTCGCGATCAAAGGTGCCAATGGCAGTGATCCCACCCTGCTTGAGACGATCCTGGCTTTAAAACAGTTCAGGATGACCGATGCACTCAATCTCGACGGTGGAAGCTCAACCACCATGCTGATTGCCAATAAAACGGTAATGACAGGCCGTGGGATTGCTCCGCGGGTGCAAAACGGTCTCGGATTCATCAATTTTTAAAAGACAAGACTGGCAATATGAGCAAATCAGCAAACGAACGGTTTATGGGTGCCACGTTCTCTATCAGCGACACCGCTGCAGCGGAACTAGGACGGCAGGCCGCTGTTGCAGGCACCCCGGGGCTGATGCACCTTGACTTGGTATCAGGCAGCTGTGAACAGCATGTGATTCGATTAAGGCCTGGTCACCTCGCAGGCATTGCCATGGCTCGAGCGGATGGAGTCACTCTTCATGCTCCCGAGGAGCAACTGCATCTTTTGGAGGGGCTGTGCCTTGACTACAGGGGTGATCTCAGTGGCGGCGGCTTTCTCATTAGCCCCCAGGCAAACGTGCGGTGTTGTCTCTGCGGCAGCGCATTTTCACGTTTTTAGAAATAAAAGATCAGGCGAACCAGTATGGTGACGGATTGTCGAACTAGGTCGGGTCTCCGGCCGCATCCCGACCGTCGATGCCAACCATTCAGCAACTTATTCGTCACGAGCGTCAGACGCTCAAGGCGAAAACCAAATCACCTGCTCTTAGGGCCTGCCCCGAGCGTCGTGGGGTCTGCACCCGCGTCTACACATCCACACCCAAGAAGCCAAATTCGGCGCTACGCAAAGTGGCCCGAGTTCGTCTCACCTCTGGTTTTGAGGTGACGGCCTACATCGGCGGCATCGGCCATAACCTTCAAGAGCACTCCGTGGTCTTGATCCGCGGAGGAAGAGTTAAAGATCTTCCTGGTGTCCGCTATCACATCATTCGCGGAACTCTCGATACCGCTGGCGTGAAAGATCGCCGTCAATCCCGCTCGAAGTACGGCGCTAAATCGCCCAAGGAGTGATCTCCACTTCTTTTCATCCCAATTCTGTTTCTCCACACCTGACGGTTCATGTCACGCCGTAACGCAGCTGTTAAGCGTCCGATTCTGCCGGATCCTCAATTCAACAATCGCCTCGCCACGATGATGGTGGCTCGATTGATGAAGCACGGAAAAAAGTCCACTGCCCAACGCATCTTGTCTGATGCCTTCGGACTGATTGGTGAACGCACCGGAGGCGACCCAGTAGAGCTTTTCGAAACAGCAGTGAAGAATGCAACCCCATTGGTCGAAGTGCGCGCACGTCGTGTAGGAGGCGCCACTTACCAAGTGCCAATGGAAGTTCGTCAAGAACGTGGTACCGCCATGGCTCTCCGTTGGCTCGTGAATTTCTCTAGAGCTCGTAATGGCAGAAGCATGTCTCAAAAGCTTGCTGGCGAATTGATGGATGCCGCCAACGAAGCAGGCAGTGCTGTCCGTAAAAGGGAAGAAACGCACAAAATGGCCGAAGCCAATAAAGCATTCGCCCACTATCGCTACTGATCTTCAGTAGACCTGAACATCTCAGGTTGACCTGTAGAGTCTCATCCGCCTTTTAACGCCCCACCCCGGAGTATCCTGTGGCACGCGCCTTTCCCCTGGAACGCGTCAGAAATATTGGTATTGCAGCCCATATTGACGCTGGTAAAACAACAACTACTGAGAGGATTCTGTTCTACTCCGGTGTCGTCCACAAAATTGGCGAAGTTCATGACGGTGCAGCAGTCACCGATTGGATGGCACAAGAACGCGAGCGCGGCATCACAATCACTGCAGCTGCTATTTCCACCAGCTGGAATGACCATCGGATCAACATTATTGATACTCCAGGGCACGTCGATTTCACCATCGAAGTGGAACGCTCTATGCGCGTTCTCGACGGGGTTATTGCAGTTTTCTGCGCAGTGGGTGGCGTTCAGCCACAGTCTGAGACTGTGTGGCGCCAAGCAGATCGTTATTCCGTTCCGCGGATGGTGTTTGTCAACAAAATGGACCGCACTGGTGCTGATTTTTTAAAAGTGTATGGTCAAATCAAAGATCGCCTGAAAGCCAATGCAGTTCCAATTCAGATTCCCATCGGAGCTGAAGGAGAGCTCAGTGGAATCATTGATCTAGTTGAAAATAAAGCTCATATTTATAAAGATGATCTTGGCCAAGATATAGAAATATCTGATGTACCCGCCAACATGAAAGAAGAGGTTGATAAATGGCGCAACGTCTTGATGGAAACAATTGCAGAGACCGACGAGGCTCTCATTGAACAATTCTTAGAGACTGGCGAACTTTCCAACGCAGACTTAAAGAAAGGTATTCGTACGGGTGTTCTCAAGCACGGCCTTGTCCCTGTCCTTTGCGGCTCAGCTTTTAAGAATAAAGGTGTGCAACTTGTTCTCGACGCAGTTGTTGATTACTTGCCAGCTCCGATTGATGTACCGCCAATTCAAGGACTTCTCCCCAACGGAAAGGAAGCCGTACGCCCATCAGATGACAACGCACCATTCAGCGCACTGGCTTTCAAAGTGATGGCCGACCCCTACGGAAAGCTCACATTTGTTCGTATGTATTCCGGGGTTCTTGAAAAGGGAAGTTATGTCCTTAATTCTACGAAAGACACCAAAGAACGCATTTCTAGACTTGTTGTACTTAAAGCCGATGATCGAGAAGAAGTTGATGCCTTACGAGCTGGAGATTTAGGTGCTGTTTTAGGTCTTAAAAACACCACCACTGGAGACACACTTTGCTCAACAAATGAGCCAATTGTTCTCGAAACTCTCTTTGTCCCTGAGCCCGTTATTTCAGTGGCAGTTGAACCTAAAACCAAAGGAGATATGGAGAAGCTCTCCAAAGCTCTGGTTTCACTGGCTGAAGAAGATCCCACATTTCGCGTTCGTACGGATCAGGAAACTGGTCAAACTGTCATTGCGGGCATGGGAGAGCTCCACCTTGAAATATTGGTGGATCGCATGCTTCGTGAATTCAAAGTTGAAGCCAACATCGGTGCACCACAAGTGTCTTACCGAGAGACCATTCGTGGATCATCTAAAGGCGAGGGTAAGTTTTCTCGTCAGACCGGTGGTAAGGGGCAATACGGTCATGTCGTCATCGAAATGGAGCCTGGCGAGCCTGAATCAGGCTTCGAGTTCATTAATAAAATTGTTGGTGGCATCGTTCCCAAGGAGTACATCAAGCCTGCTGAGCAGGGGATGAAGGAAACCTGTGAATCCGGCGTCATTGCCGGTTATCCACTGATCGATGTCAAATGCACGATGGTCGATGGGTCTTACCACGATGTTGACTCATCGGAAATGGCGTTCAAAATTGCTGGCTCTATGGCCTTCAAGGACGCTGTCAAGAAGTGCAATCCTGTTCTCCTCGAGCCGATGATGAAAGTTGAAGTCGAAATTCCCGAGGATTTCCTCGGTTCGGTAATCGGCGACCTCTCTTCTCGTCGAGGACAAGTTGAAGGGCAGTCCGTCGATGACGGAACGTCTAAAGTTTCATCCAAGGTGCCCTTGGCCGAGATGTTCGGCTACGCCACCGAACTCCGATCCATGACCCAGGGTCGGGGTATTTTCTCGATGGAGTTCAGTCACTACGAGGATGTTCCTCGCAATGTGGCCGAGGCCATCATCTCCAAGAATCAGGGCAATTCCTGATCTCTACACCTCTTTAATTCACCCCTAGATTCTTTACCAACATGGCACGCGAGAAGTTCGAAAGGAACAAGCCCCACGTCAACATCGGCACTATTGGCCACGTTGATCACGGCAAAACCACCCTCACAGCAGCGATCACAAACGTGCTTGCCAAGAAAGGGATGGCCGAGGTTCAAGACTATGCCGATATTGATGGTGCGCCTGAAGAACGCGAACGTGGCATCACCATCAACACTGCTCACGTTGAATACGAAACCGATAATCGTCACTATGCCCACGTTGACTGCCCTGGGCACGCTGATTATGTGAAAAATATGATCACCGGGGCCGCGCAGATGGATGGCGCAATCCTGGTTTGTGCAGCCACCGATGGACCGATGGCTCAAACCAAGGAGCACATTCTCTTAGCCAAGCAGGTTGGTGTTCCCGCTCTGGTTGTCGCTCTCAACAAGTGCGACATGGTTGATGATGAAGAGATCATCGAACTCGTTGAACTGGAAATTCGTGAATTGCTTTCCAGCTACGATTTCCCCGGAGATGACATCCCTGTCGTACAGGTGTCTGGTCTTAAAGCCATTGAGGGAGAAGCTGAGTGGGAAGCCAAAATTGAAGAATTGATGGCCGCTGTGGATGCAAGCATCCCGGAACCTGAGCGCGAGATTGACAAGCCATTCCTGATGGCAGTTGAAGACGTCTTCTCCATCACAGGGCGGGGCACAGTTGCAACTGGTCGCATCGAGCGCGGCATCGTCAAAGTGGGCGAAGAAGTCGAAATCGTCGGTATTAGGGAGCCTCGTAAAACAACAGTTACAGGTGTGGAAATGTTCCGCAAGTTGTTGGACGAAGGTATGGCGGGAGATAACGTAGGTCTGCTTCTTCGCGGTATCCAGAAAGAAGATATCGAGCGCGGAATGGTCCTAGTCAAGCCTGGCTCCATCACCCCTCACACCAAGTTTGAGGGTCAGGTGTACGTGCTCAAGAAGGAAGAAGGTGGTCGCCACACTCCTTTCTTTGCTGGTTACCGCCCGCAGTTCTACATCCGCACAACCGACGTGACCGGACAGATCACCGCCTTCACTGCTGAAGACGGTACCAACGTTGAAATGGTGATGCCCGGTGACAACATCCAGATGACTGGTGAGTTGATTTGCCCTGTTGCTATGGAAATGGGAATGCGCTTCGCTATACGTGAAGGAGGCCGCACTATCGGAGCAGGCGTTGTGTCCAAGATCATCGAATGACCTAACGCTTAACAATGTTGAGGGATTGGTCTGACTGAGGTCAGACCGTCCCCTAATGTCAAAGGGTGGAAGAGATCAGAGCTTGTTTCTCTTCCTATTCGAACCTCGAAAATCCATTCACTCCGTCTCCTTTAGAGACTTCCTTGCGTTTCCATGTCCACCGCAATCGCTCAACAAAAGATCCGCATTCGCCTCAAGGCGTTTGACCGCCGCATGCTGGATCTCTCTTGCGACAAAATCATTGAAACTGCCGACAACACGGCAGCCACAGCCATAGGACCCATCCCCCTACCAACAAAGCGCAAAATTTATTGCGTTCTTCGTTCGCCCCACGTGGATAAAGATTCACGCGAACACTTCGAAACGCGGACGCATCGTCGGATCATCGATATTTACAGCCCCTCTGCAAAGACCATCGATGCTCTGATGAAGCTTGACCTTCCAAGCGGAGTTGACATCGAGGTCAAGCTCTGATACTCGGCCGATCAAACGACCATCTGCCTAGTATTTTGCTCACTGCTTTGTTCCTGCGTGGTTGATCTCTCCGTCAGAGAACTCCCTCTGTTTCCTCTGCCGGATGTGGTTCTTTTCCCCAGTGACGTTTTGCCATTGCATATATTCGAATCTCGTTATCGGATGATGCTGCAGAGCGTTCTTGAAACTGATCGTCGTTTTGGTGTAGTTCGATGGGACCCTCACCAACAAACAATGGCTGCTGTTGGTTGTTGCGCTGAGGTTATCCAACATCAAACCGGAGATGACGGTCGCAGCAACATCGTGACTCTTGGTCAACAACGTTTTCGAGTGCTTAACGTCACTCGCGAAACACCATTTCGTTCAGCGATGGTCAGTTGGATTGAAGATGAACCGGTCGAAAACGTTTGCGAGCTGGAGTCACTAGCGACAAATGTGACACAAGCCTTACGAGATGTCGTTGAACTGACAGGTAAGCTCACCGATTCAAAATCATCGCTGCCTGACGATCTTCCAGACCTTCCCCGTGAACTTTCCTTTTGGATTGGAGCTCATCTAGGAGGTCCCGTCGCCGAACAACAACAGAATCTCTTGGAACTCACCAGCACTCGTATTCGTCTGGAACACGAGTTCGACATGTTGGATGAGACCCGTCGTCAACTCGCTGCTCGCACAGTGTTACGCGACACCTTTTCTGGGTCCGATTCGAGCAACGGCTGATGCTCTCCCCGACCGTCCTGATCCCAACGGCAGTGGGCTTACTGCTGCTAGGGAGCGCCTATCAACTTTGGAATCGTCGCAATCGCGCTTACCACTCTAGTGAGAGTGTTGCAGCTGCCTATGACGCTTGGACCAACGACCAATTGCTCGAAACCCTTTGGGGTGAACATGTTCATTTAGGGCACTACGGATCTACCTCAGGGCGTCGGGACTTTCGACAAGCCAAAGCTGACTTCGTCCATGAATTGGTTCGATGGAGTGGCTTGGATCAATTACCACCAGGCTCTCGCGTCTTGGATGTTGGATGCGGTATCGGAGGAAGTGCCAGGATTCTTTCTCGTGATTACGGCTTAGACGTACTAGGTATCAGCATCAGTCCGGCTCAGATCAAACGAGCCACCCAGCTGACACCAGAAACGCTGTCCTGTCACTTCGCAGTGATGGATGCCTTGGATCTGCAACTTGATGATCAAAGCTTCGATGCCGTTTGGAGTGTCGAAGCAGGCCCTCACATGCCAGATAAACAGCGCTACGCCGATGAACTCCTGCGAGTTCTCAAACCCGGCGGTCAGCTAGCTGTTGCTGACTGGAACCGTCGAGATCCTCTGGATGGAGCTCTTGATCGCCGCGAACGGTGGGTGATGCATCAACTGCTCACACAATGGGCACATCCTGAATTTGCAAGCATTCGAGGCTTTCGACAGAACCTGGAAACAAGCTTGAACCATCGAGGAGCCATCAGCACTGACGACTGGACAACAGAGACCTTGCCTTCCTGGTATGAATCGATTCTTGAAGGTGTGAGGCGCCCAAAAGCGATTCTCCGCCTAGGTCCAAAAGCCATCATTCAGGGCATGCGAGAAACTCCGACGCTTTTACTGATGCGCTGGGCGTTTGCAAGAGGGATGATGCAATTCGGCGTTTTCAAGACAAACAAATAAATCTTCAGATCATTCCAGCACTGTGCTGGGATAAGCCCCGAAGTGGAGGAGGTGCTCACACAAGGGTTTAAGCCTATGTGTTAACCGTTCAAGTGACTCTGCCTTCTGCTGACCAGGCAACTCCACATCCACGAAGAAAACGTATTCACCAAGCTCTCGCTTCGAAGGGCGCGATTCAATACGGCTCATGTTGAGTCCGAGGTGGGCTACCGCCTCCAATGCCTGAATCAAGGCACCTGGAGCATTTTGATGTAATGAAAATGCAAGGCTGGCGACATCCCCTTCGCAACTCACCTCGCCATTCTGTAGCAGCAAAAAGCGAGTGCGATTTCCAGGAACATCATTCACTGGATAGGCCAACTCCTGCAGTCCCTGCTGCTCCGCTAACGAGCGATCAGCGATGGCGGCTCGAAAACGACTTCCACGAACCATTCTGGCCGCTTCAGCCGTGGAGCTAGCTGGAAGTTGCACGGCCCGAGGGAGATGACGAGCCAACCAACCGCTGCACTGAGCAAGGGCCTGAGGATGGGACAAGACTTCCGAAATATCATCAAGAGATCCGCTGCTAAGCAGCGCGTGACGAATCGGCAGAACGAGGGCTCTGCGAATACTCAAGTTCGTATAAGACCAGAGAGCGTCAAGGATTGCCGTGACTCCACCCTCAACGGAGTTCTCCACCGGCACAACTGCCGATTCGCAGCGACCATCGACGACATGTTCCACCACCGAGCGAAGCCCCGAACATGCCACTAGCTCTGGTGCCTCGATGGACTCAAGTCTCATGAGGCTATGAGCAGCACGCTCCCCGTAGGTCCCCTCAGGCCCGAGAAAAGCCACACGCATCGGCATCAGATCAAGACACACATCGATGGATATGATCATGCCGCGTCAGGACACGATCATGCCCCTGTCCTTTCGAGCCAGACAGCATCTCGATCTACCAATCGCCGAAGAGTCAGAACGACTTCGGGCCTATTTGCATGAGCACGACCGCGTGGTCAAAGCTCTGCTTGACCCAAGCCAGCTCACAGCTTTGACACCAGATCGCTATCTCTACACCGTGACGACACTGCAGGTCTTTCAGCTGTACGTGAAGCCTGTGGTGTCTTTAGAAGTTGATGAAGTGGGTGGCAAACTCCGGATCCGTGCTCTCGATGCGGACCTTGAGGGATTGGGGTTGGTGGATGACTTTCAACTGAACCTGGAGGCCCTGCTGGAGGCAACACCCCGTGGGCTGCAAGGAGAGGCGATGCTGAGCGTTGAAGTGAGCCAGCCTTCACTTTTACGACTCATCCCAAAACGGGTATTGGAAAGCACAGGAGAGTCCATTCTGAATGGAATTCTCCTCACCATCAAAGGCCGAGTTGGTCGTCAGCTTGTTGCTGATTTTCAGGCCTGGTCCAAGGATTTAGATGTCCCTCCCGATAGTGAGTCCGCCCTACTTGGAGGTGAATAGCTTTCTCAGAAAAGAATGTCGATGAAGGGAAGTCGGACCAGAGGCCAGGAGAGCTTCTCGATGCTGAGCCGTTCCATAACCAGCATGTCGTTCAAGGCCATATCCAGGGAATCGTTCGGAAAGGCGTCGAATCAGAGCATCACGAGACTCTTTCGCTAACACACTTGCAGCCGCAATTGCTTCATTGCTGCTGTCTCCACGCACGATCGTGCGTTGAGGCCCCATCCATAAGCGCAAAGGGAGCACTCCATCCACCAAAACCATGCTCGGTTGCCTTTGTAAACGCTGAATAGCACACAACATGGCCTTTTCTGTAGCAGTTCGAATGCCGTTTTGATCAATCTCCCTTGCAGAACTTTGGCCCAATCCCCAGGCATAAGCTTGATCCTCAATCAGAGGGACCAATGCAGCTCGACGTGTCGGAGTTAACGCTTTGCTATCAGTTAGACCTGCTGCTTTCAAACGATCTGCCGCCTCAGCAGATAACACAACCGCCGCCGCAAAGACAGGACCAAACAAGCAACCACGACCGACTTCATCCACCCCAGCAATAATTTGGCTCCTGTTGCCTTTTTTCAGAGGTGACTGCGACATTTAGGCATTATCAGCTGTCGTTGCAGACGATCGACGACGACGACGGCCAGGTCGTGATTCAGTCGTGTCATCAGGCTCAAGTTCAGAAGAGGGTTCAGATTCACTCACCGGTTCCTGTTCGAGCGTGACTAAAGCCGACGGTGTCTCTACCAAAGGCGTGATTTCTACCAGTGAAGGCTGATCACTCTCTTCCGATTCAATCTGAACTCCATCTTTTGCCGATAACTCCTCACCGCCGACCGCAATAGGAGGACGTACATTTCCGCGACCATTTCCTTTAGGACCACGGCGACGGCGGCGGCCTGAGTTAGCCGCCATTTGTTGTCGAGCCAACTCAAGCACCGAATCTGCGTCTTCGCCTGGGCGAACAATGCGGACCATCAAGTTGTCCAGCTCTGGCTGAGACTCAAGCAATAAGGCCGGATTAAGACCAAGCCATCCAAAAACTTGCTCTTGCTCATCGTCCATAGGCACCGCAATTAGCTCAGGATCCTGACGTCGGCTAACGCTTGCGGGCTCAATTGCAGCTGGCGCAGACACCGCCACCATGTCCAACTCATCGAGAGGCACATCAGTGTTTTCGGAAAGACTGGAAGACACCAAAACTTTTCCTCGTCCACCGCGACGACGTCGGCCATTAGAGGCATCTGCAGAAGTGGCAACATCAGCTCGAGCTGATGCAGCAGAACGCACTAACCCTGTAGCCGTAGCAAGAGGCTGCATCAGATCCTTGCCAGGAAGGACTGCAATGTGCCCTAGCCCCCCGCAGCTGGTGCAAGCCCGCCCGAACAGCTCATAAATATTTTGACCTTGACGCTTACGTGTCAACTCGACAAGACCAAGTTCCGTGAGCTGTGCGATTTGAGGTCGAGCCGCATCATCACGAATCGCGCTAGTGAAATGTTCCAACAACTGCAACTGATCTCGACGGGAATCCATATCGATGAAGTCGACAATGATCACTCCTCCGATGTTGCGTAGACGCAATTGCCTCGCAATTTCAATCGCCGCTTCACAGTTGGTCCACAGCACCGTTTCTCTGGCATTGGCCGAGCGGGTGAACGAACCAGAATTGACATCAATAACAGTAAGAGCCTCGGTTGGCTCGATGATCACGTAACCACCAGAGGGGAGATCAACTCTCGGTTTGAGACCATCTCGAATCGCACCATTGACTTTGTAATGCTCGAGCAGCTCTGAGGGTTCCGAATGGGAGTCAACTACAACATGATTTCCTTCTTCCCCGAGGAAGGAGCGAACCCGCTCTACAGCACCTGGGGAATCCACCACCACCTGGACCAACTCCAAGCCCGTGTGATCGCGAAGAATGCGATGGATAAAATCCTCATCACGGTTAAGTAATACAGGAGGAGAGGCCGTTTCGGCAGCCTTTTGAATGGCTTCCCATGACCGTAGAAGTGATTCGAGATCGTCAATCAGCGATTCTTCACTGACCCCATCAGCTTCCGAACGGATCAGCAGCCCAGCACCGGGAGGCTTCACCAGAACGCCAAGAGCACGCAACCGATTGCGCTCTCCTTCTGACCCAATGCGTCTGGAGATGTTGACCCCCTGTCCACTGGGTTGAAGAACGAGGTATCTCCCTGGAAGAGCCAGATTTCCTGTGAGCCGAGGACCTTTGGTGCCGGTGGGCTCCTTCATCACCTGAACCAGTACTTTCTGGCGCGGTTCCAACAATTCTGTGATGCCAGCAGCCCCTTTCTTGAGGCGCAAAGGCCCTAAGTCAGTGACATGAATGAAGCCATTCTTCTCGCTTTCACCAATGTTGACGAAAGCAGCATCAATCCCTGGCAGAACATTCTCAACAGTTCCTAAGTAGACATCACCAATTTGATAATGCCCCTGGGCAACAATCAATTCATCAACGCGCTCCTCTGAAAGAACTGCGGCTATGCGCAGTTGCTCCGCAATAACAATTTTCTGGGGCATAAACAATGACTGACGACACCCGTCAGGACTGGAGCCCGATCAACAGCAATCCAGCATGTCGCACGGGATGGAAAGAATTCAAGCGACCAAATTGGTCATAAGTATTCGGAGTGAATTACTCCTCTGGTTTGAAGCTCAACTGCAACGCCTTGACGTTGTTTGAAACAGGAGATTCTGGCCTCTCTTTCCGCAGGATGTGGGAATAAGTAGGTCGGGACGAAACCGTGGCATAGGCCCGTGGCATCTCGTCTTGTTTATAAGTTAGCACCGCACAAGCCGTAGTTCGAGGCGTCGAACATTTTGAAGATGCAAGGGTTGAGCCAAGGCTTCCGAGAACCAGTGCTTCAGCTGAGCAGGCTTAATGCTCCGACCTTGGCTGTCAATTTGAGCTTGACACTCAATCGCTATCCCCTCCTGTGATTCTTCAGCAACGGGACCAACAAGTTCAAGACTCCCTAAGACAGGTCTGCAATCACGCTGACGAGGTCGTCCTTTTTTATCGGTGTCCTCCCAAACAAGTTTTTCGCTCGACATCAAATCATCAATCGCCTGTTTCCACTGATCAAACGAAATGAAAGGGTCGCCAGGCTGAGACTTCAGAACGAAGCTCCATCGCGCTGACTCAAGCTGCTGAGACAGGCTCTGGCTAGACACTGGTACGACGAAGGCCTCCTTCAGCAAGAGGCCAGGGGGGAGGGTCTGCTGCCAGCGATTTAAAGCCTCTATCGCATCAACCGATTCAATGAACTCCAGATCCATCCATTCCCCCTCAGCTTCCACACCAAGTGGCAGAGCCAAAGCCAGCTGAAGACGAGGTAGTGGGTGAAAGCCCCCGGTGAAACTGATCGGCAATTCAGCACGTCGAAGCGCACGCTCAAACAAGCGCACCAAATCGAGATGGCTGAGCAGGGCCATCGCGCCTGTTTTGCTGAAACGAAATCTGATCCGGCACACCCGATCGCTTGGCGGAGCCTGCCTTGGTTTCTGAACAGGGATTTCAGGAGGAGGAATCACAACGTTGTGGCCTAGGTCTGGGCCACACACCCCACAACTGCTGCACCCCTCGAACGAACAATCCGGAACGACAGTCGACTCCAAAGCGTTCTTGAGGTCTTCAGCCAACCAACGCTTATCGATACCGGTATCGATGTGATCCCAGGGCAGCGGCTGAGCGCAAAATTCATCAAGCCCCTCCTCACTAAGAGAGTGGACTCGATTCCAACCTCCTAGCTCAAGGGTCCTGTATCGACCTTCAAGACCTGCTGCTGCAATCGCACTTGTCCATGCCTCATAGGTGCGATCGAGGGCCTCAAACCAGGCATCCATTCCGGCACCGGCACGCCAGGCGGCTTCGATAACAGGCGCCAAGCTCCTGTCTCCGCGACCGACGAAGTCCTCCATGGCGGAAAGCCTCACATCAGTGAAGTTGAAGCGCACTCCGCGGAGGCGCTTTCCGGCTTCTCTGAGCAACTGCTGACGTCTTAAGAACTCAGCTGTTGACACGCTGTGCCACTGAAACGGCGTATGCGGCTTCGGAGTGAAATTACTGATGGTGATGTTGAGATTGAGGCGTCCAAGATCGCGACACCGATCGAGCAACATCTGACAAGTTTCGGCGATGCCGAGCACATCGGCATCCGTCTCACCCGGCAGCCCGATCATGAAATAGAGCTTCACCTTCCGGAAGCCGTTCTGCATCGCCGTGCGGATTCCATCCACAAGGTCTGCATCAGTGAGACCTTTGTTCACAATGTCCCGAAGCCGTTGGGTGCCGGCTTCCGGCGCAAACGTCAGGCCCGACTGGCGGGAGCCCCCAAGAATGTGAGCGATGTCGTCATCGAAACGGTCCACCCTCTGACTGGGCAACTGAAGCGTGACATTGCGATCAGCGAGACGATTACGAAGCTCTACCCCCACAGCGGGCAACGCCAGGTAATCGCTGCAGCTCAACGACAGCAAAGAAAAGTCGCTGTAACCCGTTCGCTGCATTCCCGTTTCAATCGCCTCAATCACAGCCTCAGGCTCCACGTCCCTCGCTGGTCTCGTCAGCATTCCTGGCTGACAAAAACGACAGCCTCGGGTGCAACCACGGCGAATTTCTACCGTCAATCGGTCATGAACGGTCTCCACATGCGGAACGAGTCCCATCGCGTAATGGGGCATGGGAGTGGCAACACGCCTCAACATCCGGGCGGGAAGACCAGCCTCCAGCGGCTCCACGCTGATCCCTTGCTGATCAGGTCCATAGAGAGACGGCACGTAAACCCCTGGGACAACAGCCAGATCACGAAGCAAGTCCGTTCGAGTCCAGCCCGCAGCTTTGGCTTCTGCCACCACCAATCCAATCTCAGGGAGGAGCTCCTCCCCATCGCCTAAAGCTATGAAGTCGAAAAAAGCTGCGTAAGGCTCAGGGTTGCTGGTGGCCGTGGGACCACCAGCAAAAATCAGCGGAGGAGACTCAGGGTGAGAGAGGGGCAAATCTCCTCTCTCCGCCGCATAAAGCGGCACCTTCGCCAAATCCAGCATGGCGAGAATATTGGTCGCACCCAGCTCATAGCTGAGGCTGAAGCCCAGGATGTCGAAGGCGGGGAGCGGCCTTCTGCTCTCCACAGCAAACAAAGCTTGATTCCGCGCTTTCAACCTCTCTGAAAGATCAGCCGCCGGGAGATAGGCCCGGTCACACAGCTGACCAGGAACAGCATTGAGAATGGAATAAAGAATGATGTGGCCGAGGTTGCTGGAGCCCACCTCGTAAATCTCGGGATAGGTCAGGGCCCAGCGCACCCGCGCCGCCTCCCAATCCCGTGGCTCTACTCCCAATTCATGGCCCATGTAGCGGGCAGGACGATTGATTGAGGCATCCACAAGCTGATCAAACGCCACGACAGCGTGGGGGTCAGGATCCTGCTTCGTGTGGGACGGGGCGACAATCACGACCACCAGGCCCTGCTTCTTTCATCGTATGTAGCAGGATGCCCGAAGCAACCCCAGTCATTCGTGGTCAAGGTCAACGGCAATTACCTGAAACTCAAAGCGGGTTATCTGTTCCCTGAGATTGGCCGCAGGGTGAAGGCCTTCAGTAGCGCCAACCCCGAGGCCCAGCTGATTCGTCTCGGCATCGGAGACGTCACAGAGCCGCTACCGCAGGCCTGCCGTGACGCGATGAAATCAGCCATCGACGAGATGGGGACAGCAGAAGGATTCCACGGCTATGGACCAGAACAGGGCTATGCCTGGCTTCGCGAGGCGATTGCCCGCGATGACTTCCAAGCCAGGGGTTGTGAGATCAGCGCCGAGGAGATCTTTGTCTCGGATGGCTCCAAATGCGACAGCAGCAATATTCTCGACATCCTTGGGAGTGGCAATCGCATTGCAGTCACCGATCCGGTGTATCCGGTTTACGTCGACAGCAATGTGATGGCTGGCCGCACAGGCGAGTCTGGCGATGACGGTCGTTATGGCGGCCTGACCTACCTTCCGATCAGCGCCGACAACGGGTTTGCAGCGCAGATTCCCAGTGAACCTGTTGACCTGATCTACCTCTGCTATCCCAACAACCCCACCGGTGCTGTCGCGACGAAGGCGCAACTCAAGGCATGGGTGGACTACGCCCGTACCAACAAGGCCTTGATCCTGTTTGATGCCGCATACGAAGCGTTCATTCAAGATCCTGATCTGCCCCATTCCATCTATGAAATCGAGGGCGCTCGCGACTGTGCCATTGAATTCCGCTCCTTCTCCAAAAACGCCGGATTCACAGGCACCCGCTGCGCCTTAACCGTTGTTCCCAAAGGGCTCATGGGCAAAGCCGACGATGGTTCAGAGGTGGAGCTTTGGGGGCTTTGGAACCGCCGGCAGAGCACCAAGTTCAACGGTGTGAGCTACATCATTCAGCGCGGCGCAGAAGCGGTGTATTCCGATGCAGGGCAACAAGAAGTGAAGGCGCTCGTGAACTTCTACATGGAGAACGCTGCCATCATCCGACGCGAGCTCAGCGCTGCAGGCATCGAAGTGCATGGAGGTGAGCACGCCCCCTATGTATGGCTGAAAACACCCTTAGGAATGGACTCCTGGAGCTTCTTTGATCACCTCCTTCAGAAAGCCAACGTGGTGGGGACCCCAGGAAGTGGCTTCGGTGCTGCAGGAGAGGGCTATTTCCGCCTTTCCGCTTTCAACAGCCGTCGCAATGTGGACGAAGCCATGGCCCGCATTCGCAACCTATGACCTGATCACTCCTAGATTGGAAGCAATGGGAATCAGTGGCAATGGTGGATACACCCAGCCGTAGCCCCGGTGGGGCTGCGGTTCTTGACAAGCAAACCGAGCGGGTGCGCAAGACATCGCCCCGCTACAAGGTTTTGCTTCACAACGACCCTGTAAACAGCATGGAGTACGTGGTTGTCACCCTTCAGCAGGTGGTTCCCCAGCTCAGTGAGCAAGACGCGATGGCCGTGATGCTTGAAACCCACAACACGGGAGTAGGCCTGGTGATCGTCTGCGACATTGAACCGGCAGAATTTTATTGCGAAACCTTGAAGAACAAGGGCCTGACCAGCACCATCGAACCGGAAAGCTGACGATCACATCCTTGGCATCCCTATGGCGAGCCTCGCTCAGGCTTCGGCCACGATGGATTGCCACCATCGGACTAATCCCGCTGTTGTACGCCCTCGGTTGGCTGCTTGTACAACCACTCAGGCTTGCTTTGCCATTCGATACAGGAGAGCGATTGGCTCTTTTTGGAACCCTCGCCAGCCTCGTACTCCTGTTTTGTGTACTCCCCAGCTGGGTTCGCGAACGATGGAACAGCACACATCCATGGATCAGTCTTGGGCTTCGATCTCGCCGTGATCACATCCCAGGTTGGCAAGCATTGCTTGGCGGTCTAGGACGAGCTGCCATTTTGATTTTCATCTTGCTTCTGCCCCTTTTAATCGGCTCCTGGGGACGCTGGTTAGGGGAGTTGAGCCTCGGTGAACTGTTTAATGCTCTCGTTCTTTGTTTTGGGGTGGGCCTTGCCGAAGAACTTCTCTTCCGTGGCTGGCTTTGGGGAGAGCTCAAACTCTTCTTTGATTCACGAACTGCTGTGCTACTTCAGGCCTTGATCTTCAGTCTGGTACACACCCGATTCAATCTCGGATTCTTGCCAATGGTTTCTCTACTAACTGGATTGTTATTGCTCGGGATCGTATTGGCTATGCAAAGACGCCTTGACGAGGGCTCCCTTTGGGGATGCATTGGACTCCATGGAGGGTTAGTTGGTGGGTGGTTTGCATTAAGAGCTGGCTTATTACAATTTTCACCCGACGCGCCTACCTGGCTTGTTGGCCCAGGTGGCATTCATGCCAATCCACTCGGTGGAATCATTGGCATCGGCGCCCTCATGGTTTTGCTGTGGCGTCAGCTCACTGCCTTAGCTAATGCCGCTCGACCTTGCACTGGTGCATGAAGAGCTTCAATTAATGGAGATTGGCCATAATCTCTCTCCAACAGATCCATCACAGTTCTGCCAAACCGACTGGGATCTCTATCGAAAGCTTCTAAGCAAACTCGTCCAAACGTGCTCCCCATTGGCTCCGGATTCCAAAGCAGTTTTCTTGCCGTCCAAGGCATCATGCTCATCGGGTTGTATCCAGGCTTGATGAGCCCCTGGTCAAACCCATATTGCTCGAGATGTGTATGAGGTTGAAGTCCAATAAAAAAGATCGCTGGCTCTACAAGGTCTTCTCCAAAAATCTTTTCAAGTTCACGATGATAAGCAACAGTTTGCTGAATGGTTTCAGGCCTTTCATCGATGACATTGAAAGAGTAATTTACAGATACATGATCGCGGAAACCTGCAGCTGCAAGCATCCGACAACTTTCCAAAACAACTCGCAAGTTGTAGCCCATACGCATCTTTCGCACGAGCTCTTGGGAGCCTGAAGTAATACCAATTTCGAAATAACTCATTCCTGTTTCAACCATCAATTGCGCCAACTCAGGATCTAAATTGTCTGCGCGTATGTAAGCTGCCCACCGAATTCCAGTTAGTCCTTCCGCTTTAATCGCGCGTAAAAGTTGTTTGGCATCCTCGATGTATCGCCGAGCAGGAATGAACTGCGCGTCCGTGAACCAGAAGCCGCGCACCCCACGGTCATAGAGCTGACGCATTTCTGCCACTACTTCTTTCACGGGATTGACACGCACCTGCTTTCCTTCCACCACCGTGTAAACGCAATAACAACAGTTATGAGGGCAACCACGTTTTGTCTGAACACCTACGTAAAAATCTCCCCCCTCCAAATACCAATCCAACTGGGGCCAAATCGAAGAAATGTAGTTGTAATCACAAGCGGTCTTAGGCCTGCTTTGGGGTTGCTCATGAATCAGGCCTGGACGAGGAGCCTCTCCCACCACAAAACAACGCTCTCCATCAAGTGCTTGATTCGCCAAAAGCTTTTCCAAAAGAGGCTCACCCTCTCCAATTGAAACGATGGTGCCTTTGGGAAGAGAACGCCCTAGTTGTTCGTAGAAAACGCTGACAGCTCCGCCACCCAATACGACGCGTGCCTCGGGACGGTGGCGACGAGCCCTCTTCAGACCGTGACGAACCAGTTTCTGATTGCGATGAAGCTCGCCGTAATGACTGGTCATTAACCGCAAGCCACCTAGTGCTCCCTTGATTCTTTTCAGAGGATTACGTGCGTAAAAAACTTCAAATGAGTTTTGAAGCGGATTTCCCCCTCGACCATCCACCGGGGCATAGATCTGAATATCTCTCCAAGAAAACACCAAAAGAGTGGGTCGAAACTGATCCACCACATTCAGCAAAACCCTTTCCACATCAAGGACAGGAAGTGCAGCCAGGTCAAGAATGCGCTGGGGCAAGTCTGGAAAGCACTTGTGCAAATGATCAGCCAGATAAATCGGGCCAATTGGAAAAATTGGATTGCAAGGCAAGCGAACAAACAGCACCCTCTCGGCCGCCGCGCTTGAAGTCGTTATCGGAGCTGCGTTGCTCATCGCTTGGACGCTAACAACGACATCCACGACAACGCCCACCCCAGGTCTTCAACATTGCTTCATGAACAACTGGTTACACAGCGCAAACTTGCTTTACAATTCGCATGGCAGGGCATCCTGCCCTTCCGTAACCGTCTCCTTGCGAGACCTTCTTTTCCGTTCTCATGACAACCACCATCCAGCAGCGCTCCGGCGCTAACGGCTGGCAGCAGTTCTGTGAGTGGGTCACCTCCACCAACAACCGCCTCTATGTGGGCTGGTTCGGTGTCTTGATGATCCCCACACTGCTTGCCGCTACCACCTGTTTCATCGTCGCTTTCATCGCCGCTCCCCCGGTTGATATCGACGGCATCCGTGAGCCCGTCGCTGGCTCCCTGATGTATGGCAACAACATCATCTCTGGTGCTGTTGTTCCTTCCAGCAACGCCATCGGCTTGCACTTCTACCCAATCTGGGAAGCTGCCTCACTCGACGAGTGGCTCTACAACGGCGGTCCTTTCCAACTGGTTGTATTCCACTTCCTGATCGGCATCTACGCCTACATGGGACGTGAGTGGGAACTCTCTTACCGCTTGGGCATGCGCCCCTGGATCTGTGTTGCATACAGCGCACCTGTCGCTGCTGCATCTGCAGTCTTCCTGGTCTACCCCTTCGGTCAGGGTTC